>NZ_CM132207.1:3056274-3667529 GCF_053667775.1 Cerasibacillus sp. JNUCC 74
TGATTTTTATTTATTAAAAGAGGATGAAACTCTTATTCTTCTTACTAATAGTAATAAAGCATTACTGGATGAAGTTGCATTGCAAGAGCCAGAAGTATTTAATGTAAACCCAGAAGACGATTGGACAGTTCAAGGCTGGATATTACGCCCTTACGGATTTACAGAAGGAAAAAAATATCCGACAATTTTAGAAATTCATGGTGGCCCGCATGCCATGTATGGTCAAACTTTTTTCTTTGAAATGCAGCTGTTAGCAGCAAAAGGGTTTGTCGTGTTATACACAAATCCACGAGGTAGCCACGGATATGGACAAAAGTTTGTTAATGCATGTCGCGAAGATTACGGAGGTGGTGATTATCGGGACTTAATGGCAACTGTAGATTATGCTATTAAAAAGTATAGTTTTATCGATGATCAACGTTTTGGTGTTACTGGTGGCAGTTACGGGGGCTTTATGACAAATTGGATTATTGGTCATACCAATCGTTTCAAAGCAGCTGTTACACAACGTTCTATTTCTAATTGGCTCAGCTTTTATGGAGTAAGTGACATTGGCTACTTTTTTACAGAGTGGGAGCATGGAGTAAATTTATTAGATGATCCTGCTAAACTTTGGGAATTTTCTCCATTAAAATATGCAGAAAAAGTAGAAACGCCATTACTAATTTTACACGGTGAATTAGATTACCGCTGTCCTATTGAGCAAGGCGAACAACTTTTTGTCACGTTAAAGCATTTAAAGAAAGAAGTAGAATTTATTCGCTTCCCTAATGCTAATCATGAGCTTAGCCGCAGTGGAAAACCGGATATTCGTATGGAGCGTTTGAATCATATTTGTAAATGGTTTGAAAAACATCTCTAATAAAAAACTATATCAAAATTCTTGTTAAAAATGGATTCTTCCTATTTTACTTAGTATGTATCTAACAGGATAGTATGAACTCTAAAACCATAAACACTATTTTATACATTCAAAAAGCTGATGTTTCTTAGCATCAGCTTTTTGAGTGTTAACCAGATTTAATCATTTTATCCGTGAACGTGTTGGCTTTTCTTTTCGACAAGCGGCATGATAGTCTTGTAATGCGACTACTTTCGTTTTTGGCGATACTTGGTTTCTATTTTGAAGTACGAGCCATTCAAATGTTTCCAAACTTGTAAAACAAGGAATCTGGTGACGAGTAGCCCACTCCCTCAGATAAAAACCAAACTTATTTGGTGCTCTCCCCTGATTAGGAAGATTTAAAATAAGGTCAGGTTTCTTTCCATTTCGTAACTTTTCCAACTCATTCCGTTGTTTTTTTATGACCGTAACAGGTAGCCCATGTTCCTGTAAATAAACTGCAGTCCCTTCTGTAGCCAATAGGGAAGCGCCTGCCTGAATACATGCCTGGATCGTTTTAAGGCTATGTGTTTTCATTCGATCTGCTATAGATACGAAGATAGTTGGTGCTTGTTTATCCAGAAATTGATTAACATAAAGCGGGAACAATTTGCTAAAGGCCTGTTGTTTATTATTGGATATAGCAATAATTTCTCCTGTAGATTTCATCTCCGGCCCCAATAAATGATCAACTCCCTTTAGCTTGGCCGCTGAAAATACTGGTGATTTTACCGTTATAAAAGGCGGCTCCATACATAAACCTAATTGATCAGCTAGATCTGTTAACCTCTTCCCTAACTGTACCTGTACAGCCCATTCCACCATAGGAGTATCGGTTACTTTACTCAAGATAGGCACGGTTCGAGAAGAACGCGGATTGACCTCTAATACATAAACTTTGCCAGCATGGAGGATGAATTGAATATTCATCATACCGATAATTGGTACCATCTGGGCAATTTTTCGAGTAATAGCAGTAATTTGCTGTTTTTCCGATGGAAGGAGTGACAGTGGTGGAAATACCGCTAAACTGTCACCAGAATGGACTCCTGCTCTTTCTACATGTTCTACGATGCCTGGAATAATAATATCTTTGCCATCACTAATAACATCAACTTCACACTCTTTTCCCGGAAGGTAGGGATCGATTAACAATGGCCAACAGCGGTCATTTGTATCTTCTTTAATTCTATAAATATACTGCTCTAATTCAGCATGATTATAGCAAACAAACATCGACTGTCCGCCAATCACATACGATGGGCGAATTAATACAGGAAATCCGAGTTCTTTTGTTGACTCCGTTAACTGCTGTTCGTTTTGTACAACACTGCCTTTCATATGCAAAATGGAGCATTCGTCTAATAGTTGATAAAATTGCTCCCGGTCCTCCATTTGATCAATATGCTTGGGAGCTGTTCCTAATATAGGAACGCCTGCTTCTTCTAATTCGTTTGCTAAATTAATCGCCGTTTGTCCCCCAAACTGAACAAGCACACCGTCTACTTTTTCTTTTTCAATTACGCGCAGGACGTCCTCAAATTCAAGTGGCTCAAAATAGAGTTTATCTGCAACGGAATAATCGGTGCTTACCGTTTCTGGGTTATTATTAATCACAATGGCTTCATAACCGAGTTTTTTCACCGCTAACACAGCATGGACAGAGCAGTAATCAAATTCTACCCCTTGCCCGATTCGAATTGGCCCAGATCCAAGTATTACTATTTTCTTGCAATTATTTCTAACTTTTACTTCATCACGTCCATGCCAAGTAGAATAGTAGTATGGGGTAATCGCGTTGAATTCTCCAGCACATGTATCGACCAGTTTATATGCTGGTTTTATTTGCAAATCGTTCAATCGTTTTCTTACCAATTCAGGCTTTGTGTTCATCAGCTTAGCAAGGTGTCGATCACTTAAATTAAATCGCTTCGCTTGTAACAGTAAAGACTTAGATATACGTAAAATAGAATGTTTTTTCAATTCATTTTCTAAAGCTAAAATTCGCTCTATTTTTGTTAAAAACCAAATATCGATTTGAGTAATGGCATGTAAATCTTTTATACTTTTACCGCGCATCATGGCTTCAGCAATGGCAAACAGCCATAAATCATTCGGCTCTTGTATCAAACATTGTAATTCCGCATCAGATTTTTTCTTTATCCTTGATAAATGTAAACTGTCAACGTCCATTTCCAAGGAGCGAATTGCTTTTTGCAGTGCACCTTCAAATGTGCGATCAATCGCCATTACTTCTCCGGTTGCCTTCATCTGCGTTCCCAATGTACGATCTGCTTCCGTAAATTTATCAAAAGCAAATCGTGGCAGTTTGACAGTGATATAATCAAGCGCCGGCTCAAATGACGCATACGTATTTCCGGTGATCGGATTTGCAATTTCATCTAAGTGATAACCAATAGCGCATTTCGTAGCAATCCTAGCAATGGGATAACCTGTCGCTTTTGAGGCAAGCGCAGACGAACGGCTGACTCGCGGATTAACTTCAATGATATAATAATCATTCGAATTTGGATCCAAAGCAAACTGAATATTACATGCGCCAACAACTTTTAAAGCTCGAATGACCTTTAATGATACAGAACGAAGCATTTGATATTGTGTATCAGATAAAGTCTGTGAAGGAGCAGTCACCATAGAATCTCCTGTATGAACTCCAACTGGATCCATATTCTCCATATTACAAATAATGATGCACGTATCATTCTCATCTCGCATCACTTCATATTCTATCTCTTTCCAGCCTTTAATACTTTTTTCCACAAGCACTTGATGGATAGGACTTAACTCTAAAGCCGATGGTAGCTGCTCTAAAAGCTCTGCTACATTATCAGCAAACCCTCCACCTTCTCCGCCTAATGTATATGCTGGACGTAATATGACAGGAAATCCGATTTGCTTTGCAAATGAGAGTCCTGCATCTATTGTTTTGACAACCTTTGATTGGCAAACAGGCTCGTTTATATCATGCATTAACTGCCGAAATTGCTCTCTATTTTCTCCTTTTTGAATCGAATCTACGGAAGACCCCAACACCTTTACTTGATGTTTTTCAAGTATTTCCCTCTTGTAAAGAGCAATGGTTAAATTTAATCCTGTTTGCCCCCCCAAAGTACCAATTAAACCATCAGGCTGTTCACGAGCTATAATTGCCTCGACGCTTTCTACAGTCAATGGCTCCATATATACTCTATCGGCAATATGCTTATCAGTCATCATCGTTGCCGGGTTGTTGTTAACTAAAATAACTTCAATCCCTTCCTCTTTCAGAGCTAGACAGGCTTGCGTACCAGCATAATCAAATTCCGCTGCTTGACCAATTACTATTGGTCCCGAGCCAATAACAAGTACTTTATTTAATGCTTTGCGCATAAGTGATTCCTCCCCAGATGTCTTACCTGTTCCATAAACTCTGTCATGATATATGCCGTATCA
Source organism: Cerasibacillus sp. JNUCC 74 (assembly GCF_053667775.1). The sequence goes on from NZ_CM132207.1 coordinate 3,060,611, forward strand.
CTCGGACCGGGATGAGACTCTGGGTGAAATTGGACTGTGGTAATCGGTAAAAAATGGTGCTTCATTCCTTCAATCGTTCCATCATTAACATGTTGAAAAAGCGGTAGAAATATCGTAGGATCGATACTGTCTTTTCTTACTACATAGCCATGATTCTGCGATGTTATTTTCACCTTTCCCGTTAGTAAATCTTTTACCGGATGATTGGAACCGCGATGTCCAAATGGCAGCTTTTCTGTATCTGCTCCATACGCTAAAGCAATTAGTTGATGACCCAAACAAATTCCTAGTGTTGGATAGTTTTCCGTTAATTTTTTTACAACTGGAAAGTATAGCTGTAATTCTTTCGGATTGCCAGGACCATTACTAATGATAATTCCATCTGGATTTAGCGCTTGAATCGATGCAGATTTTTCATTAAAAGGCATAATCGTTACTTTACAATGATGGTTTAATAGTGCCTCTACAATAGATTTTTTATAACCAAAATCTAAGACAACAATATGACAATCTCCCTTTCCGAGTTGAATTGGCTGCTTAACACTTACTTTTTGTACTAGATGTTTCGTATTAGGTATCGAAAATGAATATTTATAATCTGGAAAGGCTTTTTCCAATACAATTCTCCCTTTTACCGTTCGCCGCTTTCTTATCACAGCAACAAGTGCTCGTGTATCTACATTTTTTAAACCTGGAATACGATTCTGCTTCAACTCTTCAGATAACGTTGTTTTTGCTTGAAAATGACTGGGTTTATCACATAGATCATTGATAATAACACCTGCAATTTGCAGACGATCACTTTCTATATTAATGGAGTTCATCCCGTAGTTCCCTACAATTGGATATGTCAAAGTAATGATTTGTCCAGCATATGAAGGGTCTGTAAATATTTCTTGGTAACCCGTCATGCTTGTATTAAAAACAACTTCACCAGTTACTTCACTTTCATAACCTAGCCAATCTCCTGTGAATACTTCTCCTGTTTCTAACACCAGTTGCCCCTTAGTCATTCTCCTCCACCTCTTCGATTCGGATTGTAATTATTCATTATTATAGTAATACTTCCCAACATATTCAAGTATATTTATAAATTTTAATTAATATTTATACATTTTATAACTGCTTTATGTAATTATTAGTCAAGTGGCTATGATAATTGCTTAACATCTATTTTTTGTTATCATTTGTATTTGAGTAGCTTATTCATTTATCAGCATTTGAAACAATTCATTACCTTCATGCTGTAAAAAAATAATTTTCGTTATATGCATTTTTAAGTTAAATTAAGAAAAGGCACATCGCTAAATAGTGATGTACCGTGAACATTATCTATATGCGTCATGAAAGACATGTGTTAATTTACCTCTTTCCTATCATGACGCAAAGTAAAAACTCGTCTTTAGCCCGTATCTAAGTTAGCCAATTCATCCAGCACAACAGGACAAGGTAAGCTTCTTGAATAAACATCGCACGCAGAAAAGTGCTTTCCTTTTCAAGGACAAGGAGGAACTACGACAGCGATACTTCGACGGTTTTTCAAGGACAAGTAAGAATTCTTTTGAATATGCTCATTCTTTATCTTGTCAGAAGTTCTTCAGTTTGTACGTCACAAACCGAAGCAGTTGCATATTTTTATCAGTATCAGAAAGGATGAAATGAATTTTGGACTTTATTGTGATATATATTGGTTTAAAAATTGATTTAACCGCTTGATGTACTCGTCTTTATGTGTTACAAAAGCTTCGCCATGACCTGCTCCGTCAAAAGTAACGATTTCTTTCGGACTGTTCGTATGTTCATATAATTCCTTACTCATTCGTGTTGGCACAAATGTATCGGCATTGCCATGAATATACAATATTGGCACCTTTGCTTTTTCCACTTGTTTAACGGCTGATGCTTCCTGTAAACCATAGCCTGCACGAATTTTAGAAACAATGCTGGTACTTGGTAAAAGAGGAAACGCAGGCAAGTGAAACATCCGTTCCATTTGATAATCGAACATATCGTATACACTAGTGTAGGGACTATCTGCTACAATCGCTTTTACATTATCAGGAAGCTTCTCACCACTTGTCATTAAAACCGCTGCTGCTCCCATGGAAACACCGTGTAAAACAATTTCAGTATTTTCGCCCTGCTCTTTAATTACTTTATTTATCCAATCGACATAATCCTTACGATCATGCCAGCCAAATCCAATATAATCTCCTTCACTTTCGCCATGTCCTCTTAAATCAGCCGTAAACACATTATAGCCTAAATTTTCATAATAATATTGCCCAAACATGCCCATATCCGTAGCTCTTCCCAAGTATCCATGCGCAAAAATAACCGTTTTGTTAGTTTCCTTTTTTGCCTTTAAATAATAACCTTGTAATTGGAGACCATCAAAAGACATTATTTCCCATCGATTAAAATTCTGATTTCGCACCCAATCTCTCCAATCCCCTTCAAGCATTTCATCCAACGCTTCGGCAGAAACTTCAAGATCATTATTTCCTTGAAGGAAATCTTTTTCATTACGGGCAATAGCTAAACGATAAAAATAAAAACTAACAATTATATCAATTACTAATAAAATCACAATGAAACCTATTCCTATTCGAATCCACTTTTTCTTCAAACCGACTTCCCACCTTTTTCACCTTATCTCTTTATTATATAGGTAAAAAGGCTTGTATGAAACTAGCATTCCATTGGTACTTGTTGACAATCCTATACTATTGACATACAGCTTTTAACAACTTTACATTAGAATATTTAAACCTTTATACTATAAAAAAACTTACCCTTATAGGTTTAGGTCGATTTGTTTCTACCAAACTGTAGATTGTTTACTTATAGTGATGACATTTTACATAAATAACAATGAATAGCTTGATATCCCCTTCTTATATAAAACCCACTATTTAAACGATAATATAAACCGTTTAAATAGGGGGTTTACAGCGAATAGAACTTGACTAATGAAACAACCCGGATTCTTCCGATTTTTTCTTTAACTTGATTATATGCCTGAAAATTACTGGTTTTAAAAATGCACCAATAACAATCGCGCCTCCACCAAACAGAGAAAGGTAGAAAATATCCTTTAGCGCTCGTTCCCAAACAATTCCACCAATCGATTCACGCATTAAATCAATAGCATACGTAAACGGAAGAAAAGGATTGATGAATTGGAAAAACTCCGGTAATAATACAACTGGATATGTTCCTCCAGAACCAGCTATTTGCAGCACTAAGAATACAATGACGATTGCCTTACCAACATCACCAAACACAGATACAGTTGTATAGATAATTAACATAAATATGATGCTAATTAATAATCCAAATACGAGAAACCAATATGGATGAGCTGCATTTACCTTCAATATAATAAGATCACCAATTGTCACAATTATAGTCTGCAATATACCAATTGTCATAAATGTATACATTCGGCCAAAATACATTTGTCTTCCAGTATAATCTACTTTATCATGCACATCTGTTGCCAAGAGGGAAATTAGTAGAAGTCCCCCTACCCAAATAGCTAAAACAGTATAGAACGGCGTCATCCCTGTTCCATAGTTTTCAATTGGAAAAATTTTATTTTCGTTCAGTTTAACAGGCTCTTCAAAGAAGCTTCTTTCTGCATTCGGATCATTTTGCAGCAGTTTTATAATCTCATTAATATCTACTTCCCCTTTAATACTGCGAATTCTATCTGCCAGTTCATTTACTTTACTATTAACATAAGGGAATTCACCTAATGCATATTTAATAACATCTTTGCCTTTTCCTAAATTCTTTTCTGTATTACCTAAAATACTTTCAATTTCTGGTATCATCCCTTGGATATCAACTAAAATATTCCGTGCTTTTGACAATGTTGCTTGTGCACGATTAATTTCATTCATCACTGTCGGCTCAATTGTTTCTTTATATTCTTTTAAAAATGCATCGATATTCGTCGACGTATTTTCTGATAGTTGTTGTAGGTCACCAATTACTGCTGACACTTCTGTTTCTTTATTATTAATAAACTCAACAACTTCACTATTTTTCTGTTTGATACTTGCTAATTCGTCTTTAATCATGGTTAACCGTTCTAACGCTTGGTCTATTTTCTGTTGATTTATCTCTTGACTGTTTATGGATTGATTATTGTCTGAATCTTTGTCCTGAGCATTCTCTGTTTGTTTCTTTAATTGTTCTAATGCTTGCTGAACCGTCTCTATTTTGTTGATTCCTTCATTAATACCTTGATTTATTTGATCTGTTAGCTCTTTACTATTACCAAAATCAAGATCCAAGTTTTGAATATCTTTAATAAACGAATTAGACTTCTTAGCAATTTCCTGCACCCGTTGCAAATCCTGTTCAATCTTTGGAGCCATCTTATCTAAGCGATTCTCTGCCTTATTTAAAAATTCTGTAGTATTGTCGATTGTAGTTAACCCGTTATTTGTAACTTCTTTTGCATCAGGGATAAGGTCTTGAGCTTTATCGATCATACCCTGTGCACGATCGGCATCGGATAATGATTGATTCAAAAGATCATTAATTTCCGGTAAATTTTTTTCCATTTCAAACACATAGTTTTCAAATCGCTGTATATCAGGTAAATCTTTTTCTAATTCAATACCTAAATCATTAAATATGTCAAAAATAACCCCGTTTACAGTAGAAGTAAAATTACTACTAATTTTTTCAACAATGACGGAGGCGCCTTTTTGCGTAATCTTTGGTGCAATTGCATTTGTTTTTTCATTTACGTAATACTCGACATTCGCTTTTTTGGGGTGATCATCTATCACCGTTCCTAGTCTTTTCGAAAAATTTTCTGGAATGATGATAACAGCAAAGTAATTTCCATACTCTAATTCGTCTAAGGCTGCTTTCCGATCGGTAAACTTCCAATCCATTGACTTATTTTCTTTCAATGTCTTTACTAATTCATCTCCAACATGAATTTCCTCACCACGAACAGTCGCACCTTTATCTTCATTCACTACGCCAATAGGAAGTTGATCGGTTTTACCATACGGATCCCAGGAAGCCTTAATATTAAACCAAGCGTAAAAAGATGGGAGAACAATTAACCCTCCGATGATAATTGCAGCAACCCAGTTTTTACTTAGATTTTTAATATCTGTAGAAAAAATTCGCCATATGTTTTTCATGTGTGTCACTCAACCTTCTGCCATAAATGAATACTCGTTCATTTTTTTGCTTAAAAAAACTAATATAATGGATTATAACAACGTTAAGCAATTAAAGCCAGTCAAGAGCAAAAGTAAGGTAATTTACAATTTTCATACGAATAGTGAATAGCAACAAACAAATGTTATATAGCCAGAAATTATCCTAATTAAACATCAATTGTTTAATAAATATGATTCTAAAAATACAGATATTATTATGTAACTTAGGCGCTCCTTTAGTCATTCTCTAAAGTACGGCGAATTTTTGGATGTATCATTCTTACCAAGATTTTCCCCTTTTTATATAGTAAAATATTCATTTCATGAAAGAGAAAACTCTACCAGCTCAAGCCTTTTTTGCTGCACCTTAACATTAGAAAAAATTGGCTTGTCGCCAAGTCTTTAGCGAAAGCTGTAGTTTTTCTTATACTATAAACCTTAAAACTTTATACTTTCCTATAGTATGAAAAAAGAGCTTTAAATAAGCCCTTTTCTCTCCTGTCTCTATCATTTATTCTTTAGACATACTTAAATATGTCGTCTTTCCATTAAGTGTATTCCGACACTAATCATTACAACCCCCATTAATAAATTAAAAGAAATTGTACATAACTTATACTAAATGGAGTGGATTTGCTAATAAATATAGCCCCTTTTCTTTTATACATAAATAAAAACTTAATCAACTTTTTGAATCGTTATTTTCCAGCTTGTCCCTGTACCAATATGGTAGGCTTTAGCAAATGACCCTTGATTTAATGCAACAGCCAATTTATCCAAAGAGTTTACATACATCAATGGTTCTCCTAAATGAGTTTGGGCGAAAGAACGTGCAAATAGCATTTTATTTTTATACACATCTTTATCATGGTGAGCAATCGTCACTTGTAATGTATCTCCATAGCGGAATCCTGCTTCTTTAAATAAACTGCGATCAATATTCGTCCACAAATTTCCAAATCGTACATCTAAAATATCAATACATCCTTCAATTATTCCATGATTATTTCTAGCAGTTTCTTTTGTTAAACAAACGATATGATCCCCATTCACTTTCGGCCCTACTTCTTCATAAGAGATCACATCAGATGCAAGTCTTGCAGCGGTATATGCATATACATCACGCCCATGAAACGTATGGGACTCTCCTGAACAAGGCAAACGATTTATTTTTTCATCAATTATCCGCGCTTCTTTTAATCCAATATGTGCTTTCACATGAGTAAGTGTTCCATTATTTGGTGTTACAATATATTGATTTTCATTCGTTTTTACGACGACACTCCATCTGTCTGTTCCAACACCTGGATCTACAACTGATACGAATACCGTTTTCTCAGGCCAATATGGAACTGTTTGATACAATCGATAGGAGGCTTCCCAAATATTATACGGGGATATATCGTGGGTTAAGTCAAAGATTCGAATGCTTGGATTCACTGAATTGGCAACACCATACATAGCACTAACCGCACCATCACTTAATCCAAAATCTGTTTGCAACACTAAATGTTTCATCATTTCTATCCCTCCAAATTATATTTCTATCAAAATCTTGAATCCTTATAAAGTGAAACTCCATTCAACGGGGCTTATTCCCTCAAAATGGAACAAAGGTGGTATTTCTTGTCTGCTGCAACACCACTAGTACATACTATGAGTCAAGTTCATACCGGATAGTTTTGAATGGAGCAGCGTATGCAGTTCGGCTTCTCTTTTCATAAGAAATTAGCTTTTAAAGTCAGTATTGCCTTTTTATTCAAAACTTGAAACTTTTTTAACGCTAACTAATTTCCAAAGTACAAAATCTAGGTTCGCCTCGGTCAGCCCGACAAGCGCGCTGAAACCCCGATAAGAGGATGCCCACGCCATAGGGAGAAAGGAAGCGACCATGAGGGACTAGGCGCTGGAAATTTTTATACTTTCCTAACAAAAAATCACGTCCTTATCTTAATGATAAGGACGTGATGCAACATACGTGGTACCACCTTATTTTACTGTATATCTCATATACAGCCTCGAAAAGTACTCCCGTTTTTGAATTTGTTACCAAAATTTTAAATAATCATTTCAAAACGTTTTATACTTTGGTACGATAACGGGTACCAATCTCCGTCATAACCTACTAATAGTATGTTCAGCATGAGGCTCTGGAGGCCATTTTTCTGATTGATATTTTTGCTTCTTTTCAGCTTTCGAAGCTCTCTGTATAAAATAATCAACCATACTTTTCCTCTGTCATTGCCTTTTTATTGTATTAAAACGTATTATATCTATATATAGCTTATTTTATTTAATAAAGCAACTGTTATGATAAATGTGAATAACTTTCATACAAGCCGACCAGCCTACTTGAAAAAAATGATCTAGGTAAGATTATATATTAATTTTATTGAAATATGAGAATTTTATACCATTTCCTAATTATTTCCACAATGGACAAGCTCTATATAGTATAATAGTAGGGACAGGTTATGCAGGGTGTATAAGGAAGTAGCGATGCTTCTTAGTGCTTGGCGACTGGTAATCCCTAATGAAAGGGGCTGAACACTTTTGATTTCCATTGACAAAACGCTTGAGCTGATGTTTTCGTTTGCGACACTTGTACTGTTGATTGTCAATAGCCGCGAAAGCAAGTAATCACCCTGCCGACTGTGTTGACCATGGATAACGAACTGTAGCTTGTTGTGTCCTGTAGCAAAGTCGCCGCCCCTTTGCGGATAACTGTCTGAGTCGCAAGTTGCCGCTTGCGACTCTTTTACGGTCCCACCTATCCAACATCAAACCTTTAAGCAATGGAAATCTTCTTTATTCATGTGAGCTTTTCATTGGAATGCCTTACCCTTTCGCTAAATCTACCGGAAATTTTCTTTGTTAAAAAGTTAAAAGCAACCAATCTTATCCTATTAATCCAATTGAACAATTATTCGTCCATTTTTGAACAAAAACTAAAATCGCTGCACCCTTGTCAATGTACCGATATTGAAACTTTTCTTGTTCTTAAATCCGAACAAATTGGATATTTAGGAACAACTTCTCTTATAGAGAGATAATTACAGATCCTGCGTAGAAAAACTTTTCACTGCATCAAATGAATATTTCTATGCTTCTCTAAAAATGCTCATTATCTTGCATATTCATTATACCTTATTTTCATTAAAAAAATCGACAAATTATGCAATTTTCATTATCTTTTTACTAAACAATTTCTATTTTTCATCGATATAACGTAAAATAATCCGCCATTCTTCCACTTTTTCATGAAACGTTTTTGTATATCGGCCTGGAATAGGGCTGGTAGAAGGAAGTTTCACTACGTTTACAGGTGATATTTTAGCATTTTTAAAATATTTAACAAACAACTGATACGATTTGCTACCATTACAAGCTATCAATTTTATAGAAGGGTACTTTTTTAATAAACTGGGAATATCATTTGGAACTGCATCACGTATATTCGCATCAAGACTCCCTTGACGATAACAAGTAGCAATGGTATCCCATAAAGCGATGCGATGCTTTTTGCAAAACGAAAGCTTATTTTCATAGTTTTCTACTAAAGGCTCATTGAATAACGTAAATAGGATATTCCAAAAGTGGTTTCTTGGATTACCATAATATTGTTGTTTTTCCAACGATTTCACACCTGGCATTGAGCCTAAGATAAGAACAGCTGGCTTTTTTGGCAGGACAGGGGGAAAAGATGTCAACTTCTGCATAATAACTACCTCCTACTTCATCAAATCAAACAAAAAACTGATAAATGGGAAACTCTTCCTATAGCTACCATCTTTCCGTTTAGCAAAGTACTTTTATAGTTAACTAATGCATGACGCTAAACACTTACATTTTTTCTCTATTATAACCATGCATATTCAAAATTGTTTTTACTTCAAATTTAATAAAGTAAGCATTTTTCTTCTCGAAATGGAATCCATGCTAAAATCACAAGCGTCTTAAAAAGAAAATCGCTTTTACTGTATACGATACCTATTTAAGATAGTCTTCTTTGTTCTGTCGACACGAATGAATGGCGATATTTAAAGTGCTGTTATCTTCCATTTAGTACCCTCTATTACGCTTGAAGTGGAGATTATAAAGCAACTTGTGGCATCCACTCCTATCTAATGCATTTATTCTGCCCGCTTCTTGGTTCTATGGCGAACTCTTTTATCAACAAGTTGTATGATTGATTTTATTTTTTTCATCATTGTATTCAATTTACTACTAAGTTTAACCGTAGTATTGCCCTTGATAAACAACCCTAAAGAAACTAGTAAATAGAGATGACTCATAAAAATGAATATTGCTGTTAAACTACCATTCCACATTTGGCTAAAAAGATAAGTCAGCTCATTAACCTCTTCTGGTCTACCAATAGAATATAAAAAACCTATAAGCGGAGTAGCAATGGATAATATAATTGATAAATAAGCAAATGGGATCAAGCGGTCTCGTGCATTACTTACAATTGCTAATAACAATGTCCCCGCTATAAAAACGACATAAATTATCCAAACACTCGTTGGTAAGGATACCAAATGTCTCACCCCTTATATTTCTCTTTTCTTTTTCGATTCCCTCATTGAACCAATGAAAAACAATGTTTAAGTTAAATTACAGTGCTTATTCGTATCATCTTAGATAAAAACTAACGCTTATTATTCATTGTTGACTAGTTTATATTATCAATTTTTATTGTACAAGGTTCTTAAGCCTGTTTACGCTTTACTATTTGTTCTTTTATATCTTGTGGGGTACTATCTTTAACAAAGAAAGCCAAAAAAAGCCCGATAAAAGACAAAACTGTAGCTGCATAAAATGCCATATTCACACCGTGTATCTGTCCAAGGACAGTTTCATTACTACCTGTTGCTAAAGCTGTAGCAGTCATAATTGTTATTAGTAATGCTGTACCAATAGAAGCGGCTACCTGACGCATTGTATTGGTCATAGCAGATCCATGGGGAATAAGCCGATATGACAATTGATTTAATCCGGCTGTTGTTGAAGGCATCATTATCATAGAAATCCCAAACATACGAATAGCAAAAATAACCGTTAAATACGCAAATGACGTATCTTTTGTCAAATTGGTATATAACAATGACGTAATGGTTAGTAAAAATAATCCAATGATGACAAGATACCTAGCACCAAACCTGTCAAAAATTCGTCCATTTATCGGCGACATAATCCCCATTAATAATGCTCCCGGAAGAATCATTAACCCTGATTCAAAAGAAGAAAAACCTGCCATATTTTGCATATAAATCGGTAAAATGGTTTCTGCTGCGATTAAACCAATAAATCCAATCATACCGATAATCATCGTTATCGTGAACATCTTATTCTTAAATACCCGAAACTCTAAAATCGGTTCTTTTAATTTAAATTGCCGAATAATAAATATATATAAGGAGACCATACCAATAATAAGTGAACCGACAACCATTTTATTTGTCCATCCAGTATTTCCAGCACTACTAAATCCATATAAAATTCCGCCAAACCCTATTGTAGAAAATAAAATAGACAACATATCTACTTTTGGAAATGTACGTTTCGTAATATTTTTCATAACAAAATATGCTACAATCACATTAATAGCAGCTAAGGGTAAGACGACATAAAATACAGATCTCCAAGGATAATGCTCTACTAACCAGCCAGAAATTACCGGACCAAGTGCTGGGGCAAATCCAATTACAAGTCCTACTGTCCCCATTGCCGCACCTCTTTTTTCAATCGGAAAAATCAGCAAAAATATCGTCATCATTAATGGCATCATAATCCCTGCACCTGCTGCTTGAATGATCCGTCCAACCATTAATAGAAAAAAGTTTGGCGAAATAGCGCAAATTAGTGTACCGATAGTAAAAATACCCATTGAAGAAATGAACAATTTACGTGTTGTAAAGGTTTCAATTAAAAAAGCTGTAATTGGTATCATAATCCCATTTACTAGCATGAAGATGGTCGTTACCCACTGTGCCGCATTCTCCGTCAAATGTAAGTCAATCATGATTGGAGGAATAGCTGTTGTAAGTAAAGTTTGGTTTAAAATAGCTAAAAACGCTCCGGTTATCAGAACAATGATGATCGGTAATTTATTTATTTGTTCTACATTTTCTAATTCTTGATGCGCCATTTATTCCCCACCTTTTATATATTCGCATGACTTATCTAAAGAAAAAGTACCTTATATTCTACCACATAATTAAAGAAAACTTCATCTTTCTGGAAGTGTTAGTTTATTCTGAGTTCATATAAGTGCGTATTCAAAAAAGGGGAAGACACCTGAGGTTCTTAAGATTATAATGTCCTTGAATTAATCGCAATGTTTTCGAACTTTACTAAGCTAGAGCTGCATGAGTAAGACACAAAAAAGTACTCTGGTTAGCAACGTACAAACTAGAGAACCGCTGACGAGATATAGTGAAACTTCATTTCTTGGAATATTTTACCCAAGAAATGTTAGTACCGCAAAGATATGACCTAAAGGCCCTTGAACCAATCGAACATTTAGATGCCGTTTCTTACACGTTGACTTCACCGTGTTCCTTATATTCTTGAAGGGGGAGACTTACGGCACATTACATGTGAGATAAAGAAAACTTGGCTGGTTCTAGGGTTCTACTTCTTTGGCGTAATGTCTAATTGCATTTATACTGTATCTGCACAAATTTCTAGCAATGAATTAACTTTTAAGTAAAATTTTATACGTTCTTAACGTACAAGGAATTTCAATGCATCATTTTTACGGACTTTTCGGAACAGCTTCTATAAATCAAAAAACAGAAGTAAGGAGTTTAGTATGATCCTCTTACTTCTGTTTTTTAATAATCTTTTTTTAGTTGTACGAAGTGATAAAATGAATAATCACTTAACCGAACCGATCAATTATACTTCCTGTTCTTTTAAAACTACAGCACTACTCGATTTTTTATGAGGAAGCATATGAAACAGCATATTTAGAAAGATCGCTGTCACACTACCAGCAACAATTCCATTGCTTGTTAAAATTTGTATACTATTGGGCAGCTTAGCAAATATTTCTGGAACAACTGTAACACCTAAGCCCATGCCTACTGAACAAGCAATAATCATTGCATTTTCTGATGATTCCTTAATGACCGGTCCTAGCATCTTTATCCCTTGTGAAATAACCATTCCGAACATAGCAATCATAGCCCCGCCTAATACAGGTGTTGGAATAATGGTTGTTACAGCAGCAATTTTAGGAATAAAGCCTAAGGTAATGAGCATTGCTCCTGTAATCATAATAATTCGTTTCTTTTTTACACCTGTCATTTGAATTAGTCCAACATTTTGTGAAAATGCAGTATATGGGAAAGCATTAAAAATTCCACCTAATATAATCGCTAAACCCTCTGCACGATAACCGTTTCCCAAGTCTTCTCTAGTTAATTTCCGCTCGGTAATATCCCCTAATGCAAAATACACACCTGTTGATTCTACTAAAGAAACAATTGCTACTAAAATCATTGTAACAATAGCAGACCATTCAAATGTTGGTGTACCAAAATAAAACGGATGAGGTAAATGTAAATAGGAAGCATCTGTAACAGCTTGAAATTTAACCATTCCCATAACAGCAGCTACTATTGTCCCTGCAATTAGACCTAGCAAAATAGAAATAGATTTTATAAAGCCTTTTGTAAATCGATACATAAATATAATAAATAAAAGCGTTCCAAATGATAAGGCGATATTAGCTACAGAGCCAAAATCATTTGCTCCCTCTCCACCGCCCATATTATTTATAGCTACAGGAATTAAAGTAATACCAATGATGGTAACAACAGATCCGGTAACAACAGGTGGAAAAAAGCGAACTAACTTACCAAAAAAGCGTCCAATAAGAAAAACAAATAATCCAGATACAAGAATTGCACCATATATAGCTGTTATTCCATACTCCGCACCGATTGCAATCATTGGACCAACAGCAGTAAAAGTACAACCGAGAACAACAGGAAGACCGATACCAAAAAAACGGTTTTGCAGTACCTGTAAAATCGTAGCGACTCCGCACATTAAAATATCAATAGCAACAAGGTAGGTTAGCTGTTCAGTGGTTAATCCTAGTGCGTCACCAACAATTAAGGGAACTAAGATCGCTCCTGCATACATGGCTAAAAGATGTTGTAAACCTAGGGCTGCGTTTTTCATGTTAGTTGTCCTCCTCCTTAAAAGCTACGTTTCCTTCTGATAATTCAGCAATCGTTGCCAGGGACTCGACTCGGTATCCTTCCTTGCGAATTGCTTCCCCGCCATTTTGAAATCCTTTTTCAATAACAATTCCAATTCCAGCAATCGTTGCTTTTGCCTGTTCGAGGATATCAATTAAACCGAATACAGCTTGTCCATTTGCTAAAAAATCATCCACAATTAATACGGTATCATCACTTGAAATAAATGATTGGGAAATAGATATTTCATTGGTTTCCTCTTTTGTAAAGGAATAAACGCTCGCAGAATAAAGGTGATCCGTTAAGGTTAAAGACTTTCTTTTTCGTGCAAAAATCACTGGTGTTTGCAACACTAACCCCGTCATCACAGCAGGAGCAATACCAGAGGATTCTAAAGTTAAGATTTTTGTTATTCCATCATCAGCAAACCGCTTTGCAAACTCTTTTCCAATATCCTCCATTAGTTCCGGATCAATTTGGTGATTTAAAAATGCATCCACTTTCAACACAGTGTCCGACAGTACCGTTCCTTCAGCTAAAATCTTTTGTTTTAATCGTTCCATGATGTCGTGCTTCCTTTCTAGCAAATAATAATGAAATTCGAGGCGTCATTTCTACCGCAATCTTTAAAACATCCTCATAAAAAACAAAAACTCGAAGCCCAGTTTCCGTAAGAGAACTATGAACGGAAAACTGAACTTCGAGCGCAATATGCCCAAGAAGTATTGTAATTGTATACAGTAGTAACATACAATTTTTTACCAGTCATTTTCATAGTCGGTTCATTTACGGTAAACCGGTAGAAACTTGCAGGCCATATTCCTGCTATTATATGAAAAACAGTATTTTTTTGAATGTAACTAGTATAGCATCTTAAGATGAATAAGCAACCCTGTATCTAATAAAACTAACATTCTGATAATTGACATAAAAAATTTCTGCAGGGTCATTCTTCCGTCTAATCAATCCAAACCGTTTCTCCTTCGCTTAAAATACTATTGCTACTCCGTCCATTCCAGAAATTCCAACCGGTTTCCGAACGGATCATGAATATAAAAGCGATTTGCGCCTGGTAGCCGATCATCATCGATAACATCGACTTTTTGATTTATCAGATGCTCTCTTAACTGTTTAAGCTGATTCACAAGAATTGCAGGATGTGCTTTCTTTGCTGGAAAAAAGGGAGCCTCTACGCCAATATGCAATTTTACAGAACCTGCTTGAAACCAGACACCGCCATTCTTTTTCAATGTTATCGGTTTATCAATTTCTTGAAACTTTAATATCCTCTGGTAAAAGTCTCTTGCTGTATGCTCCTCATTTTTTGGTGCAGCAAGCTGTACATGATCAATTTTTTCATAATGAAACGACATATTATCCCTCCCGTCAACTATAGAATAAGATAAAGGCTAAACCTTACTATTATCGTTTTTCAATCCATATGTATTACCATTTTTTATCTGAACAGTAGTAGAATATTATTATTTTAAAATTTTATAAAACCAGAAAACAATAATGCTACAATTTTTCATAGTTTATTATCGTCTCTCCACTAAAGTGCAAGCTTGGATCTCGCAAAACGATAATACATCGAATTTATGATTTTAGCTCCTTCTGAACAAATATATTAGAAAAACTTGGCGTGTCGCCAAGTCTTTAAAAGCTATCGTTTTTCTTATACGATAAAGTGAAACTTCATGCCGTGGAATGCTTTTTACACGGAATGTTAGTTGAACCAATCGGGCATTTAGGTGCCGTTTTCTACCACTTTGACCCTTTGCACGAACTCAGGACTTGAAGTGGGAGTCTTACGGCACCTTACATGCGGGATAAAGTGAAACTTCATGCCGTGGAATGCTTTTTACACGGAATGTTAGTTGAACCAATCGGGCATTTAGGTGCCGTTTTCTACCACTTTGCCCCTTTGCACGAACTCAGGACTTGAAGTGGGAAACTTACGGCACCTTACATGCGGGATAAAGCCTAAAGTTTTATACTTTCTATAGTAAAATAAAACGACCAAGCCTGAATAAGAAGCTGGTCGGGTTAGATTGCCAAAAAACAGGCCACAATTGCCGTATTTTGTAATAAAAAGTTTTAAACCACCACTTCACCAAGTGGGTGCTCGCAGAAAGCTGTCCTGTCCTCCGCTCAAGACGGCTCGACATTAAAGCTTCGATATAAAACTCCCTATTTCATCATTAGAGGTTAAAACTTAATAAAATACGTACATTGCAGCTTGTGATCCCATTATAACATTACCACTAAAATTTTCAATGGTAAAAGGAAATTCTGTATTCTTTCGTAATGACAACGCTCGCAAACTAGTGCGACAACTTATTACCATAGTATGTTTATTTCACTTACGTTTAATTGTGGCTTATCCATCCTCTAATACTGTTTGCGGTTGATGTATATGGCCATTTTTCAGATCTCTACTACCATCTATTTTTTACGTTTACTTTTTTATATTTACACCTTTAAATTTTTGTGTTTTTCTTTTTCGCTCGTTCTTCCAGCTTAGACTTCGGCCGTTGATCTTTTATATCTTCTGATAGTCCTTGAGGATTTACAATACGATGAACTTGCTGTTTGCTGTATGAATCCTTTTGATAACTCATGCCGACACCCTCCACATATCGGGTGGCACAACTCACCTTAAATATACGTGCTTAAAATTTAAGGATTTTTATCATAAAGATTCTCATATCGGCTTCTTAATGATCGTTTTACTACTTTTCCACTTAGATTTTTAGGAAGTGTTTCTGTAAAGATAATATGTTTTGGCACTGTGAACTTTGATAATCGTTCCTTGCAAAAAGCTTCAACTTGAGATGTTGTTAGGTTAACTTGTTTTTTGGGAACAATGATTGCAGTAACTGCTTCAATCCAATAAGGATCAGGAATACTGATTACTGCAAATTCTTCTACTCCATTCAGCCGATAGATTACCTCTTCAACTTCTCTACTTGACACATTTACTCCACCAGTGTTTATCATATCCTTTTTCCAATCCACAATGGTTACATAACCTTCTTTATCCATCACGCCTAAATCTCCGCTATGAAACCATCCATTGCGGAATGCCTGTGTTTTTTTTCCGGTTCATGCAAGTAACCGAGCATCGCATGTGGAGTACGATGGACAATTTCCCCAACATTCCCTCGCGGTACTTCTTGACCCATTTCATCAACAATTTTAGTTTGGACATTTAAAGCGGGTTACCAGCTGAACCCAGTTTTCGCAGTTGATCTTGAGCTGTAAAAAAGAATTTCATATTACTTCACATCAACATGGTTAGTACTACGAAGACAGTATGACTCACTTTTCTTTACCGTACTGACCAAAACACAAAAGACGAAAAGCATATTGTAACAAAGCCACCCGCTCTGTCTTCGCTAACCATGCCTTACTAAAAATCTAGCTTTTAGAACAAACACATTCGTTTACGCTGACGCTTCTGTCTTTTCTTTGGAGCAATATACCCGTGCTGATAAATCTTTCCACTTTGTAAATGACATGCGCTTAGCAATCCCTCCAAAGTACCAGGTTTGCTGGCATTCAATGCTTTGATGAAAATCTTGGCAGCCACTCTGGCATCCTCTAAGGCATGGTGGTGAGCAAAGTGGATTCGATGATAATTTGCCAATGTATTTAATTTATAATTATGTAATTTAGGCCACATTTGTTTAGAAATAGCAACGGTACACAAATAATCCAGTTCCGGATAAGGCAGGTGAAAATAATCCAATGTATGCCTCATTACACTCATATCGAAACTTGCATTGTGGGCAATAACCGTTCCTTTAGATAAATATTGATAAAGCTTTGGCCAAAGTTCCGCAAATGTAGGAGCATTCTCTACCTGCTTAGGTGTAATTCCATGTATATTTATATTCATCGAGCGAAATTCAGCAAGTGGATTTATCAAACTATAATATTCATCAATAATATCCGTTTCGTTAGCTACAACAATACCTACTGCACAGGGACTAGATCGTTTTTCGTTAGCTGTTTCAAAATCAATCGACACAAAATTCATCTTTTATCCGCTTCTTTCGTTAAATCTAGTTTTTAAGATATTTCAAGAATATCCCATGCTGTAATAATTCCAAGTAGTCTTTCTGAAGGATTCCCATGTTTCGTTATCAGTAATGCTTCTAATCGCCTTCCTTTACTTGTGTGCTCTTTAAATAAATCTACAGCTTCATATATTGCTGTATCCTCAGCTATAAAACGGGAATTTTCCTCGTTTTCAAATGGCAGAACATCTTTGATTTGATAGCTGCTTTTGAGCTGTTCTTCGCGTTGCTCCATACTTGCAAGCCAGTTTGTAATACCTTTTTGCGTTAATAATCCTTGATAAGTTTTTCCCTCATAAATTGGAAATTTAGATAGCTTTTTTTCGTGAATTACTTTTAATGGCTTGCTTAATTCATCCGTATTTTGAAAACAGTAGACATACTTTTGAAAGGTAGGGATAACATACTTTGGTTCACTTAGTTCCTTTTCTATCGTTTCGATTTTTTCAACTATTTCATCATGTGGTTCCGCTATTGCATATGTCATATCAATCTTATTATGAACAATTGCATTTCGCAGTTCCGCAAATTCCAACAGATCATCACTGTATTGCTTGATTAATGCATTGGAGTTTTTTAGGATCTTAACTGCTTTAGAAAAGCTTGCATCTTTTTTGTTGATGAGCAAATCTCTCAGCATTTTCTCAATGCGGTTAAACGAAGTTAAAAATCGGTCTGAGTTTTTGTACATATTCCCGTGCTCCCTACCTTACATTTCTTTTTGTTATAAAGTGAAACGGGGTTTTGTTTCATCCCCAACTCATGGTTAGTACCAAAAGGGTATGACCTAAAGGCCCTTGAACCAATCGGACATTTGACTTTTAGTTATTCCCCACCTAAACTTCTTCGATCCCTCTTACTCCCAGTTAGATGTGGGATAAAACTAAACCATTCTATGTTCCATTTTATACATTTTATGTAAAGATTAAAAGTGTTCGGCATTCATTACTAACCAATCTCAATTCAGAAAATAAAGTCCCTTTTTGCAAGTGTTCGAATCTTATGAATGATCACTTGCTCTTCACAGTCGATCTTTTCATCTGCAAAATATGCTAATTCTTTATGATTACCAATCATTACCGAGTGAGCCGCATGCTTAAACATGGAGATATCATTTGCGTCATTACCAAATGCAATGTAATTGTTTTTCGCGATTCCTAGCTTTTTTAGCGCACTCCATTTATTAATCCCTCTTGGGCTTATATCAATTGTTTGCTCATTATGATGCTTATGAATCGTTACATCCAGCACTTCTAATTCCTTTAATAGAACTGTGTAATCATTCATTGTAACAATCAATATTTTCACTACTTGCGTTAATTGATTGACTGTCAAATTTTTTGCCAAGTTCCCACGATCTATATTTTTAACGATTGGATGATCATCGGGGCCAGTATAAGCATAATCCCAATCACTATCGATAAGAAATGTTGCTTGATGTTTGTGAATCAATTTTAAAATAATACCCAGCTGCTCATTTGTAAACGTATGTGCATGGACTAATTTCCTATTTTTATAAATGAGCGAACCATTTCCTCCAATTAACGTATACGTATGGAACCGTTTATGTAAAACAGGAAGCATATCTCTTATTGGTCTAGCAGATGCAAAAATCACATCCTGCTCTAAAGCATGTAGGCAATTAAGAATGTTGCTGGACACTGGATTGCCTTGAAAGCAAATAGTTCCATCAAGGTCAAAGACAAAGTTCATGTTTTTCATCCCTTTGATAATTTATTCGTATCATAATTTTAAATGTTTATGATTAAGATTAATGCGAAAATATAGCTATTTACTTTCAACTTAACTTGTTAAAACAGGCGCTTTTCACCAACATTTTTCTTAATTGTACAAAGACCTTGTGTACAAGAAGTCTCTAAATATAGCCTTTCATTCGATTAACGTTTAAACTATTGTATAGCGAAACGCCACATAGAGCAAACCTTCCCCAGGGTAGCATCGTGTACAGAAACGTGTTTTTCACTTATGAGGACAGAATATGCTACGACAGCGACACATCGAGGTTTTTCAAGGATAAAAAAACATAAAAGTGTAGATGTTGACTTATTCTAAGAAGATCGAAGTTAGCTTGGAGACTCCGCTTAGGATTAGAAAGCTATCGTTTTTCTTATACGATAAAGTGAAATTTCATTCCGTGGAATGCTTTTTACACGGAATGTTAGTACCACAAGGGTATGACCTAAAGGCCCTTGAACCAATCGGGCATTTAGGTGCCGTTTTTCTTTTATGTTCACAATGCATAATAGATTTTAGAATTGAGGAAAGTACGGCACCTTACATGCGGGATAAATTCTAAAGTTTTACACTTTCCTATAGTATAAAAAAGCTGCTTTCTAAAAGAATCAAACTATAAAATAGAATTACTTCAAAATTGGAATCAAAGTACAAATGTCTTGTCAGCCTCGACAAGCACTAAAACTCGACAAAAACGCTTAATTCTGCCAATCATCCTAAAAATATTGTACTAGCTTCCTAAATCATAAAAAATGTTTACATCGTAAAAAATCACAAAATTTATTGACAATATTTAAAGTTCTGCTATGCTGTAAACTATTATTCAGAAAAAAATACACGATGAAACGAAAAGGAAGAAAGGAGAAACTTAAACCGATGTTACCTGATCAACATATACTTAGAATTCCAGGTCCAACACCAATCCCTCCTAGCGTCACACATGCAATGGCGCAACCGATGATTGGTCATCGCGGGCAAGAAATGAAAGAATTATTACAAACGGTTAAAGAAAAACTAAAACCAATCTTTGGTACGAAGGAAGATATTTTAATTTATACAGCTAGTGGAACTGCAGCGCTTGAGACAGCCGTAGTAAATGCTGTCCAACCTGGTGAAGAAGTGGTAATTATTGTAACTGGCGCCTTTGGAGACCGGTTTACAAAAATTTGTGATGAATATCACATTAAAGTTCATAAATACGACGTAACATGGGGTGAAGCTGCTGATCCAGATCGTTTAGCTGAACTATTAAAAGCACATCCAAATGTAAAGGCTGTATTTGCGACTTTTTGTGAAACTTCTACTGCTGTCTTAAATCCTGTAAAGGAACTAGCAGAGATTGTTCACCGCGAGTCCAATGCATTATTCATTGTTGATGGTGTTTCATGTGTCGGAGGAACGGAAACAAAAATGGATGAGTGGGGACTAGATATTGTTGTTACTGGATCACAAAAAGCAATGATGCTGCCAGCGGGACTTGCATTTATTGCTGCAAGTGAACGTGCATGGAAAGTGATAGAACAAAATCCACATTCAAGATTCTATTTAGACATGCGAAAATATCGTGCCAAACTTAGAGAGGATTCTACGCCTTTCACCCCAGCTGTTTCTTTACTGCAAGGTTTGAAACAAGCTTTAGCATTAATGGAAGAAGAAGGATTAGCAGCCATTTATAAGCGTCATAACACAATGGCAGCTATGACAAGAGCAGCATTTCATGCATTAAATATTCCTTTACTGACAAAGGATGCCGATGCTTCCCCTACTGTAACAGCAATAAAACCGAATGATTTCTCTTCAGAGGATTTGCGCAAAGTGCTTCGAAATAACTTTGGCATAACTATTGCAGGGGGACAGCAACATTTAAAAGGGGCTATTTTCCGCATTGGGCATATGGGTTATTGTTCACCAGCAGATGTTTTGCAAACAATCAGTTTAATTGAATTGGGCTTACAACAAATCGGCAAAACCATTGAACTCGGTACGGGTGTTAAAGCAGCTCAAGCTAATTATCTGGCTGAGTTAAGCTTGGTTTGACTTTTTTATAATTACCATTATTTCCTTCTTATTCTGTCATACAAATTGAAAAATAGGAAGGAAACGAGTCAGCAGTCTAATAGTTAAACCTTTTTTGAAATTATTCATTCCTACTGACATAGGTTAATAGGTAACGAAAGCTTCCATATCACACTATTTTTTCCATCTAAGACATCGTTTAAGCTTTTGTTTTTATAAAGTGAAAACTCATTCAAAGAATACGTTTTTTCCGCGTGCAGTTATCGCTATCGTAGTTTTTTGTTCTGTTGTCCCAACCAATTAGGCATTTAGATACCGTTCCCCACTTCGTATAAACTATAACTCTTAAAGTGGGGCTTGCGGGCATTTTAGATGCAAATTAAAAAACTGAAACGCAAGCGATAGCGACGTACAACTTAAGATCTCCTGACGAGATACAGTGAAACTTCATTCCGTGGAATGTTTTTTTAGATGAACCAATCGGGCATTTAGGTGCCGTTTTTCTCATTATATTTGCATAATCATAGATATAAGAAAAATACGAATTCTTACATTTAAGATAAAAGAAAAAGGGCCCTGCAACTGGGATATGCCGATGCCTGAGCGGCAAACCCACTTTTAGTCGACCTTCCGCCGATGCTGACTTTTGTAGGAAGAAGTTCGAAGTTTGCTAGTTGCTACTGAACGCTTAAACTAGACAAAGATACTTTTCAAAATAATTATCCACATGTAGGAACAAATATAGTTTCCTAAACGATAAAAAATAATCGAGGAGGAACGATAATGACATTTAAAGTATTAATCGCAGATCCTTTAAGTGATGATGGAATTGCTCCGTTAAAACAAGCAGATAAAATAACAGTTGATATTGGAACAGACTGGTCCAAAGAAGAACTCGATAAGCGTATTTCAGAGTATGATGCGCTATTAGTTCGTAGTCAAACTCAAGTGACACGTAATTTTATTACGAAAGCCAAAAACTTAAAAATCATTGGGCGTGCCGGTGTTGGTGTAGATAATATTGATTTAGAAGCTGCAACAGAACACGGTATTATTATTGTAAACGCTCCAAATGGAAATACAAATTCAGCAGCAGAGCACACGGTAGCCATGATGATGGCTCTGTCTCGAAAAATACCGCAAGCTTATTTGTCACTAAAAAATAAACTATGGGATAGAAAAAAATATATTGGAACCGAGTTAAAAAATAAAACGTTAGGAATTATCGGACTGGGAAGAATTGGTTCGGAAGTAGCGTATAGAGCCAGAGGACAACGTATGAACATTGTTGCATACGATCCATTTCTTACTGAAGACCAAGCTAAGAAATTTGGAATTGAAATAGGCAGCTTGGAAGAAGTATTGAAAAAAGCCGATTTCATCACCATTCATACTCCATTGCTGAAAGAAACAAGACATCTGTTAAATAAAGAAGCGTTTGCCTTAATGAAAACCGGAGTCTATATCATTAACTGTGCACGTGGTGGAATCATTGATGAAGAAGCACTGTATGATGCTATTGAGGAAAAGAAAGTAGCTGGAGCCGCACTTGACGTCTTTGAAGAAGAACCATTTTTCGAAAATAAATTATTGAATTTACCAGAAGTCATCGCTACACCACATTTAGGTGCAAGTACCGTAGAAGCTCAAGAAATTGTCGCTATTGACGTAAGTGAGGATGTCATTCGCTTTAAAAATGGGGATGCAGTGCGTAATCCTGTTAATTTACCATCTGTAACTAAAGAAGTATTAAGTGAAATTGAACCATACTTCCATTTGGCAGAAAAACTCGGTCAGTTTCTTATCCATTTGGCTAAGGAACCCATTGAAGAAATCAATCTCTATTATTCTGGCGATGTCGCCAAGACTAAAGTTGAACCAATTACTCGCAATACAGTGAAAGGGCTATTAACCCGTCATCTGGGCGACCATGTTAATGATGTCAATGCACTTTATTTAGCAGAAAAAAGAGGAATAACAATTCATGAAAATAAAACTTCTACCTCTCAAGGGTTTACCAACTTAATTCGCGTCGAAGTAAGTACCAAATCAGACAAGCGAAGTGTTGCTGGCACATTACTTAACGGTTTAGGTCCACGGATTGTAAAAGTAGATGACTATAGTGTCGACGTTACACCAAAAGGTCATCTATTAGTTATTCACCATATCGACCAGCCCGGGGTCATCGGTAAAATGGGGAGTTTGCTTGCTACAATGCATATCAATATTGCAACAATGCAGGTGGATCGGGCAAAGGTTGGCGGTAGTGCAATTATGGTTATGACTGTAGATCGCCACATTGAAAAGAAGGCGCTGGAAGCATTAGAAAAACTCGAAGAAATCCATGCTGCTATTGCCATCGATCTTTGATTACGGAATAAAGAGGCTAACTATATAAAGTCAATAAGTTTTTAGCAATAAATTTAGCATTTTCCATTAGAAGTATTGGAGCATGGCAAATAAGCTTGATGATTTGTGAATTTCAAATGAATCATTAAGCTTATTTGTAGTGTAAAATCTGAGGTTATTGCAACGCTATTTACCATAGCTTCTCTTTTTTTACATTACACACGTACTTCTTTATATGATTCACCGGTCTGCAGTAAATGGAATATCACTCTTATTAATTTCTTCGCTACATGGCTGAGCACCACGTTATAGTGCTTACCCTCAGCTAGCTTTTTCTCATAGTATGCCTTGAACGTTGGTGAATAAATGGCTATTAATCGTGATGCATGATACATCGCCCAGCGAAGATGAGGAGATCCGCGTTTCACCATTTTTCCAGGGCCCCTATAGTTACCAGACTGATAAATGGATGGTTCCATTCCTGTAAAAGCCAATAGCTGACTCGGGTGATTGAAGTTGTGGATATCTCCTATTTCTGCTATGATTGTACTACCGAGTCGATAAGAAATTCCGGGAATGGTTACGATTGGTGAATTGAGTGTATCCATCATTTCTTGAATTTTTTTATCGACTTCTTTTATTTGCTTTTGATACAAATAGAGCTGTTCTATGGTTTGAATTAATTCAAACTCCGTAATATCAGAATAATACCCAATACTTTCTTTCGCTAGTCGTTTAAGCTCTTGAGATTGCAGACTACTGTTGTTCGCTCCCAATAATTTTGAAAGTGTTTGTTCATGAGCCTTCGCAATTCTCTTGGGGCTTGGGTATTTTTTTAATAACTCCATCATGTAGTTAGAATAACGAACCTGACCGTAAGCAGCCAATTCAGGAAAGCTTTTTTCTAAGACTCGAGTATATTGGGTTTTAAGAAGAGCTTGATGTTTTCCAAGCCGCCTTCTATATCTGGTTAGTTCTTTAAGCTCTAGGGTTACCTTATCTTGGACCTCTTCCCTTTTTTCGAAGTCACCCATTAATTTTTTTGCGATTACTAAGGCATCTGCTTTATCCGTCTTTGTCTTTCTCAAGGTGTGAATTTTGGAGAATTCCTTGATTAAGATTGGATTATAGCGAAAAACTTGGTAATTCTTTCCCCTCAAAAATTGTAGAATAGAAACATTATAATGGCCAGTATCTTCCATCGCTATCTGGCATTCTTGCGCTACTTCTGTCTGTAAACGACGAAGTGTTTCATGAAGTTTTTGAAACCCTGATTGACTATTCGATATAACTAAATCCTGTTCGTAGATTCTACCTCCATTATCCATGATTGCCACTTGGTGTTTATGCTTGGCTACGTCAATCCCCACATAAATCATTGGTTTACTCCTTTCGTATTGTCTATTACGCTGTGCTTCAAGCCACGCACTCCTTGTTCTGTATCCTTGTATGAAATCAAACGTCTAGCGTTATCTAACTGATTAACAGATAAACAAAGAGCTGTGGTTAGACTCTCTAAAAACCAGTTACTAAAAAGTACTGTAGGCAGGGTTACTAATCCACAGCGTTGCTTTCAGTATAAATTACTATACAAAAAAAGCACAAGAGGTAGCGAACCTCATGTACTTAATATACAAGGCTGGGACATAAGCAAATACGAAATAGCAAAAACCGAATAATTCATTTATAATTGTTCGGTTTGTTTGTGTTTAGAAAAACTTGGCTTGTCGCCAAGTCTTTAGCGAAATCCGTAGTTTTTCTTATACGATAAAGTAAAACTTCATTCAGTAGGAGTTTTCTTCCATCTCCTACTGAATGTTAGTACCTCAGGGATGACCTAAAGGCCCTTAAACGAATCGGGCATTTAGGTGCCGTTTTCTCCCACTTAGACCTTTTGTGTCAACTCAAGATTTTGAAGTGGGAGTCTTACAGCACCTTACATGCGGGATAAAGTGAAACTTCATTTCTTGGAATGCCTTTCCCAAGAAATGTTAGTTAAACGAATCGGGCATTTAGGTGCCGTTTTCTCCCGCTTAGACCTTTTGTATCAACTCAAGATTTTGAAGTGGGAGTCTTACGGCACCTTACATGCGGGATAAAGTGAAACTTCATTTCTTGGAATGCCTTTCCCAAGAAATGTTAGTTAAACGAATCGGGCATTTAGGTGCCGTTTTCTCCCGCTTAGACCTTTTGTATCAACTCAAGATTTTGAAGTGGGAGTCTTACGGCACCTTACATGCGGGATAAAGTGAAACTTCATTTCTTGGAATGCCTTTCCCAAGAAATGTTAGTTAAACGAATCGGGCATTTAGGTGCCGTTTTCTCCCGCTTAGACCTTTTGTATCAACTCAAGATTTTGAAGTGGGAGTCTTACGGCACCTTACATGCGGGATAAAGTGAAACTTCATTTCTTGGAATGCCTTTCCCAAGAAATGTTAGTTAAACGAATCGGGCATTTAGGTGCCGTTTTCTCCCGCTTAGACCTTTTGTATCAACTCAAGATTTTGAAGTGGGAGTCTTACGGCACCTTACATGCGGGATAAAGCCTAAAATTTTATACTTTACTATAGTACAAGGACGATTTATGGTTCGTTTTTTAATCAGCTGTTTTCGTTTTGTCCCAGCCTCTTTATTTTTCCATTCCCTCTAACGAATAGTTTTTCTAATTCTCCCATCCCCGTATCCCTCTTCTGTCACTCCAACCTCAAGTCAATCTGTAATTCTTCTAACCTTTTTCTTTAACACAATAACAAGATGATCCCCTATCTCTTTCAAACGTTAGATTTTGTAATTCTCTTCCCCCTCTAGCCAACTATAATATATTGACAATTTTATCATTTCTAATTAAAATTAATTTTATTATTTTGTTGAAAATTACAATTACGGAAGGAGCTGCTTTTTTAAATGCACACGAATATTCCCCAAAAAGACATATACTTTTGGTGGGCAATTTTTCCACTTATCATCATGATTATCTCCATGCTGTTAACCATTGTTGTTTTTAAAGGTGAACCACATATACCATTGATTATAGGTACTGGAGCTGCTGCTTTGATTGCTTGGAAACACAACTATAAATGGAAGGAAATTGAAGAAATGATGTTTCAAGGAATAAGACTAGCACTTCCAGCTGTAATTATTATTATGTTAGTTGGACTAACGATTGGTGCATGGATTGGTGGCGGGATTGTAGCAACAATGATCTATTACGGTCTAAAAATTATTTCTCCCTCCATTTTTTTGGTAACGATTACAATTATCTGCAGTATCGTTGCTTTGACTGTCGGGAGCTCTTGGGCTACGATGGGAACGATTGGTGTTGCAGGGATGGGAATTGGTATCAGCATGGGGATTCCAGCACCTATCGTCGCTGGTGCTGTTATTTCCGGGTCCTATTTTGGCGATAAAATGTCACCACTATCTGATACGACAAATTTAGCAGCAGGTTTGACAAATACAGATTTGTTCATTCATATTAAACATATGCTGTTTACGACGATCCCGGGTTTAATTATTGCACTTATTGTTTTTGCTTACATAGGTAAAGATGTCGGAAAAGCTTCCATTGAAAATGCAAGTATTGCCCAAACAATAGCCGATTTGGAGGCGAATTTTACTATATCACCTTACCTTTTGCTTATCCCATTGCTAGTCATTATCCTTGTCATCTTTAAAGTGCCGGCTATTCCAGCAATAGCTGTTGGAATTGTGATGGGATTTTTAGCACAGATTTTTATTCAAGGCGATTCTATTGCCTCTGGATTACATGTATTACAAAAGGGTTACTCCATCGAGACATCCAATGAAATGATTGCTGAACTATTTAACCGTGGCGGTTTAATGTCAATGATGTATACGGTGTCTATGACAATTGTTGCTATGACCTTTGGCGGTATTATGGAATACTCAGGAATGCTAAAAGCAATAATGGACCAATTATTAAAAATAGTTAAAACGACCGGATCACTCATTGCCTCAACAATCAGTGCTGCTTTTTTAACAAATGCTACCTGCTCAGAACAATACATTTCAATTGTTGTACCTTCACGTATGTTTATGAATGTATATAAAGAAAAGGGGTTACACTCTAAAAACCTCTCCCGTTCTTTGGAAGATGGGGGGACGTTAACCTCCGTATTTATTCCTTGGAATACATGTGGTGTATTTATCTATGCTACCTTAGACGTTCATGCCTTTAGTTATGCTCCATACGCCATTTTAAATTATACTGTACCAATGATTGCAATCCTCTATGCATTCAGCGGATTTACAATTGCCAAAACAGCTAAAGCAAAGCAAAACGATTATATCAGTGAAGCACAATAAGACTTAGAAAAATGTGGTGGTATGACGGAGGGGGAAATAACGCTCACCAAACAAGAGAACTTCCTGATGAGATGGAGGTAACTTATTCATAGAGTACTTTTTTAATTCAAACAGTGGGAAGAGCAGATGGTTCCCTATCGTAGAAAGAAGCTCGAAGATTGCTAGTCACTAGAACGCGTATGCTATACGAAACTACTTTCAAATATCCATCATATAATAACAGATATCGTTTCCTATATGATTAATTAATCTGTTATTTAATCTACAATATGAACGCTATCATGAATGGTATACGAATGAATTCAGTACTGGGATGATAGATTCAAGCAAATAAACACGTTATTATGCAAAGAGGGGATTAAATGAATAGACAAATTATAGACCGTGGGAGACTTCGTTCTGGACAATCTTTTTACCTAAAAAAGTTAACTGTAAACTATCTTCACGATATTTTAAAATTGCAACAAATAGTCGAACAAACAGTAGAGGGCGCTTCTTTTTTACAACCTCTTACCACCGAAGAATACAACTATATTTTATCTGGAAACGGATCAATGATCGGTATATTTATTCATGATCAGTTAGTCGCTTTTCGTGCCATGCTCATCCCAAATTCAAAAGATCCTGAGCATTTAGGAAGAGACCTTGGACTTTTAGAAACAGAATGGTCGAAAATAATCTATTCCGAAATTTCAATCGTCCATCCAACATATCGAGGAAATCGCCTACAAAATTATATGGGAAAACAATTATTTAAACAAGTAGATAAACGTATATTTCATTATATAGCAGCTACAGTTGCACCATTTAATATTCCAAGTATTAAAGATAAACTTGCTTTGGGGATGAAAATATCTGCGTTAAAAGCGAAATATAATGGAAAATTACGATATATTTTAATTCGTGACTTGCATATACCTCCAGATTACAATAACTATACAACAACGCAAATCGTAAACATGCAGGATATTAACCTGCAAAAAAACTTGCTTGAAGCAGGCTATTGTGGAATCGCAATACAAAAAAGGAACGGCAATTATGATGTAACCTACGTAAAATAGGGGATGCCGGCCTGAGCGGTAAGCCTCTTTTAGTCGGCCTTCCTTTAGATTCAAGCCAATGTTATTTATGATAGAAAGAGATCAAAGTAAGCTACAGCTTGAGTGGTTAAGCTAGACCATAATACTTTCCCAAAAAGATATCCACAAAGTAAAAAGAAATATAGTTTCTCATGCATAAAACTAGGCAATGCCATGTTTCTACGAACGGGCACTTGCCTAGATGTACTTTCTATTTTATACATGTTGGTTAATAAGTGAGAGAAGTTCAGTTAAACTCTCAACCTCAAACGTTGGCAACCCATTTGTTTGAAGATCCTGTCGATTAATCCATACCGAATCTATTCCGCTTCGTGATGCACCTAATATGTCTGTATGCAGATTATCCCCTACCATAATCGCTTCTTCTTCTTTTACGTCCAATTTTTCCAATGTGTATTGAAATATAGCAGGATCAGGCTTCCCGCTGCCAAAGTCGCCTGACACAACAATCTCTTCAAAATAACCTTTTAGTTTTGGAGTCATTTCCAGTTTCGTTTGTTGTAAATCCGGTGAACCGTTCGTTAGTAAAGCCAGCTTAAAATCATTTGCTAAAGCATCTAAGACATCAAACGTATCTTCAAAAACAAATGGTTTCTTCTTTCTTACCTTGGGAAATGTTTCCGCTAATTCAATTGCTAATTGTCGGTCTTCAACACCTACTCCTTCTAACCCCTTTTCCCAAGCTTCCTTTCGATAAATAGGCGCGATTTCTTTTAACTGTTGAAACGCCTTTCCTTCATCATCAAACTCTCCCCAAAGTCCTTCGAAAGGGTTAATACCAATCATTTGTGTAAATGGGTAAGTAGAATAGGATGCGTATAACGACCGAGCTTTCTCTCGCACACTTTCTTCTAAATCGATTGGGTCTATCTTAGGATTGATTTTATTTGCCTTGTTACAGGCTTCTTTGAACGATTCTGCTACACTCTTCTTATCCCAAAGTAGTGTATCATCTAAATCAAAAATAATTGCTTTACGCATCCATACAACTCCTTTTTCTGTTGCATATCTTACTAAAAGTATACAACATTTTACGAAAAATAAAAAAACTAATTAATTTAGGGTTGATTTTATTGAAAATATAGACTAATATAGTTATTAAAATTTTTACAGCTAAGGGGATATTAGCAATGGAAGAATGGACAGTTAAGGTTAATCGTTGTACAGTGAAGAAAGAAAAACCCAATACCGATCAATTGGAATTTGGCAGCGTGTTTACGGATCATATGTTTATTATGGATTATTCTGAGCCTTTGGGTTGGCATGATCCGCGTATCATTCCATACCAACCGCTATCTATTGATCCATCCGCGATGATATTTCATTATGGACAATCCGTTTTTGAAGGATTAAAAGCATATCAAACACCGGAAAGAGATATTCAACTATTTCGACCGAAAAAAAATCTTCAACGTTTGAACAAGTCAAATGACCGCTTATGTATTCCGACGATTGATGAAGCGTTTATTCTGGAAGCCATGAAGCAGCTTGTATATTTAGATAAAGAATGGATTCCAACTGCAGAAGGAACTTCGCTTTATATTCGTCCATTCATTATTTCAACAGAGCCTTATATCGGAGTAGCACCATCACATCAATACAAATTTGTAATTATTCTGTCACCAGTTGGAGCTTATTACAAAGAAGGGATAAACCCAGTAAAAATCGCGGTTGAAAATCAATATGTTCGGGCGGTAAAAGGCGGAACTGGAGAGGCAAAAACCGGAGGAAACTATGCAGCCAGTTTAAAAGCCCAAGAGCTTTGTGCTAAAGAAGGGTTTACACAAGTGTTGTGGCTGGATGGATTAGAGAAAAAGTATATTGAAGAAGTAGGAAGCATGAACGTATTTTTTAAAATTAATGGAAAAGTATATACTCCTGCTTTAAACGGGAGTATTCTAGAAGGTGTAACCCGGAACTCTGTTATTCAATTACTTAACCATTGGAATATCCCGGTTATTGAAGACAGAATCTCCATGGAGGATTTGTATCAAGCCTATATGGATGGTAAGTTAGAAGAAGCGTTCGGTACGGGTACAGCAGCAGTCATTTCACCAATCGGTCAACTACGCTGGGAAGGTAAAGACTTATTAATTAATGACGGCAAGACTGGTGAACTATCAAAATCATTATATACGACTTTAACTAACATTCAATATGGAAAAGAAACAGATCCATTTGATTGGATTGAGAAAGTTAGTGAGTCGCACACTGTTAAACACTGATT
Source organism: Cerasibacillus sp. JNUCC 74 (assembly GCF_053667775.1). The sequence continues at coordinate 3,091,877 of NZ_CM132207.1, forward strand.
GCACTTATTTCATTTAAACATTGAATTTTAACAGAGTACTATTATTTAGTGCTCTGTTTTTATTTAGCGGAATATTTCAAAATCTTCCATCAAATCTTATAATAGGTGATTTACAACTACTACTTCGCAAATTAAAATAAGCAAAAAATAGACGCTTTTCTTCTTCCTTGCTAGCCAAAAGTATAAGCTCAAGTTGAAGAAAGCGTCATTATCTAACTAGATCCTTAGCTCTAGAAATATCACATAATCAGGTGTTTTCACTATGAAATCATTACTTTGCAAATATCATTGGTAAATTCAACTGGATCATTAACAGGTAAGCCTTCGATAAGCAGTGCCTGATTATACAATAAGTTTGTGTATAAGTTGAGTTTGTTCTTATCGTTGAGAAAGGCATCTTTTAATGCCTGGAACACTTCATGATTTACGTTTATTTCCAATACTTTATCTGCTTTTATTTGCTGGTTATTTGGCATCGTATTAAGTACTTTTTCCATTTCCAATGATATTTCACCATCCGCAGTCAGACATACCGGATGTGACTTTAAACGTTTGGAAGAACGAACATCGGTTACCTTTCCAGCTAATTGATCTTTCATATATTTAAACAGTTCTTTGTTTTCCTCTTTTTCTTTCTCATCTGCTGAATCGGTTGTCTCTTCTTCCAAGCCGAGATCGCCGCTTGAAACAGACTTAAACTCTTTATCTTTATACTTCAATAACATCTTTATCGCAAATTCATCGACTTCTTCCGTAAAGTACAAAATTTCATATCCTTTATCAGCTACTAATTCTGTTTGTGGTAACTTCTTAATTCGATCTATCGATTCACCTGCAGCATAGTAGATATACTTCTGATCTTCCGGCATACGGTTTACATATTCTTCTAATGTCACTAATTTTTCTTCAGTAGAAGAATAGAACATTAATAAATCTTGCAACGTTTCTTTGTTTGCACCAAAGTCATTGTAGACGCCAAATTTCAACTGTCTACCAAAAGCCTCATAAAACTTCACATAATTTTCACGGTCATCGCGTTGCAACTGCAGTAATTGTGTTTTTATTTTTTTCGTGATATTTTTAGCAATGACCTTTAATTGCCGGTTATGTTGCAACATTTCACGAGAGATATTTAACGATAAATCCTCTGAATCTACCAATCCTTTAACAAAGCTAAAATAATCAGGAAGTAAATCAGCACATTTATCCATAATCAAAACACCGTTTGAGTAAAGCTCAAGTCCTTTTTCGAATTCCTTTGAATAATAGTCAAACGGAGCATTTTCCGGTATGAATAAAATTGCGTTATAACGGATGGTTCCATCTACTTTGACATGCATCGATTTCAATGGTTTATCAAATCCATATCGTTTCTCTTGATAAAAGTTAATATAGTCCTCTTCCGTTAACTCACTTTTATTCTTTTTCCAGATCGGAATCATACTGTTAATCGTTTCTTCTTCTACATAGTCGACATATTCATCGCTATCTTCATCTTTCGGCTTTTTCTTGGTTATATCCATTTTAATTGGATAACGGATGAAATCAGAATATTTCTTAATAATTTCTTGTAAACGATGTTCCTCAAGAAATTGATCAAACGAATCTTCTTCGGTATTTTCCTTTATTTTTAAGATAATTTCTGTTCCTACTTGTTGTTTTTCACTAGGGGTAATCGTAAATCCATCTGTACCAGAAGATTCCCATTGATAGGCTTGTTCACTATCAATCGATTTACTGATAACAGTTACCTTATCAGCTACCATAAACGCAGCATAAAAACCAACACCAAATTGACCGATAATATCAAAACCATCTTTTATTTCTGTATCATTTTTAAAAGCAAACGATCCGCTTTTAGCAATTGTTCCTAGATTCGTTTCCAGTTCTTCCTTGGTCATACCAATTCCTGTATCGATAATCTTCAATGTGCGTTCTTCTTTATTCGGGATGATTTTAATATAATAATCTTCCTTATTAAAGGTTAGGCTTTCATCTGTTAAACTGCGATAATACATTTTATCCATCGCATCACTTGAGTTGGAAATTAGTTCACGCAAAAATACCTCACGTTGTGAATAAATGGAGTTAATCATTAGTTCGAGCAATCGTTTTGATTCTGCTTTAAACTCTTGCTTAGCCATACAACCCTCTCCTTCCAATGAACTCATATGTTTTAATATCATAAACTCTACTTTCTGTCAATATACGAGACTCGCCCGTCTAATTACTATTTTTATGCTGTCGGGCTAATTCTGTAATATAATCAAAAAATAAATCTCGATCTACTTCATAGACAAGATTCACTGGTCTCCCCGTGTCGCAAAGTTCTGTTCTCCCCTGGCTTTTTCCATCAGGATGGATGATACAACGTACCTGTTTCTTTTTTACGACATCACTATTTCCTATTGTTGCAGTCGTTAGTACATCCCATAAAAAGTATGTTGAATTGGTTTGAAAATGAACAAGCGGAGGTACCATTGCATAACATTGTCCTAAGAAATCGATACCTATATCTGCTCTTTCTCTTGCCCATCTATTTCTGACATCAACAGTTAAAGGAACCATATTCGTACTCTCTAAGGCTACTAAATCTATCTCGATATTGCTCTCCCATACTTTATGTACAGCTTCTGGATCCCAAAAAGCATTCCATTCCGCTGTCCCGTCATGCTCAGGTTCTTCCACATTGCCTGTTTCTAGGAAGGTTCCACCCATCCAAGCTAATTTGTCTATTTTTCTTTCAATATCCGGCGCTTCCTCCAGTGCTCTTGCCAAATCTGTTAATGGTCCAATAAATACGAGTGTAACAGGCTCATCACTCTTACGTAGTATTTCCACCAGATGCTTATGACTTGGCAATGTAATTGTCTCGGTTTGAATTGGTAAATGCTCATTTAAAATCGGCAATGCATCTACATAAAAGGCATGCATACGCCATTCTTTTGGAAAAGGATTTTTTCCGCGTGATGTAGATGCCGCTACTTCTATACACTTCCCTTTGCCAAACCGATCAATGATTTTACGGCTCGCATAAACGGCAGGCTCAAGATAACAATCTGCGGGTATGACTCCCACACCAACTAAGTCAATGTCTTCCATTTGTAACAATAAAAATAAAGAAATTAAATCGTCTACACCACCATCATGATTTAAATAGACTTTCTTCTTCATGCTTGTCCAAAAGCCCCCTCACCATATATTTCTATCGCATTGATAAGTAATATTGTCTCAGGTTTTACCTGCCATTACAAATGATATGAGAAGATGATGACACGTTAAGTGCATGTTCAAAAAGAGAAATAAATAGACCGAGATGAGGTCGGGTGAGATCGCAATATATCGCGATTGACGTTTTCATGTTCTTAAAGCTTTCTTTGTTCTTTAGAAAAACTTGGCTTGTCGCCAAGTCTTTATAGCGAATACTATCGTTTTTCTCATACTATAAACCGTAAAATTTTATACTTTCCTATAGTGTGAAAAAGAAATTTTTTTCCTTGTTCGGCTGTACTGCTATCGAAGTCTTTTTTTCTGTCCTTGAAAAATCGCGACGTATCGCTGTCGATGTTTTTCTTGTCCCGCTCCCAACGCGATACTCATAGATCCTGTCGAGTTGAAGTTCGAGAGAGCATCGTGTATACAGTTTGATAAACACCCTTAACCAAAGAGGAGTTTTTAATTCGTCTATGGACATCCTTTTAAAATTGGTTGCTATTGTAGAAACAGAAAAAGAGTATGAAAAAAGTCCCTACAACTTGATTAAAATTTGCTGGTACATGACTTGCCAATCTATGCTACACGTACAAAAAAATCCCAAAGCATAGATATGATGATATCTTTTAACATAGAAAAAAGGGCTCTAACAGACTGAGCCCTTAATGATTGTTCTGTCTATATTCTTCAATTTCTTGTCTTGCATTATGAAGCTTTTCAAATGTTTGCTGAAATTGTGGATTTTCTAATGCCTGTTCACCTGCATGATACTGTGTAGCTTTTAATAAGCTATCTACTTGTAACAATTGCTGTTGCGCTTGCAGGAGCTGTTCTTCATCTCCATTCGTCTTAGCTTCTTGCAGTAGCTGATATGCTTCCGAGAATTGTTCTGTCGCTAATTCGATTTGCTGGTGGGGATGCTGACTTTCCATTAAACGACCTCCAATAAGTTTATTTATTCACTTTTATAGGTTGTCTTTTTATACCAATTTTATGTATATAGGACTTGGGTTAATATGAACAACCTTTCGTTACTTCTTGAGCATAATCATTCGTTAAGAAAGCCTTTAACGTAAATAAAATTCAGCTAGCAACAAGCCTCGAAAAAGTAATAACGAAACCCAAAATTTTTATAGTTTTTATACCAAAGAACACCCGTATTGCTAAAAAGATACGGGGAATTCTTTCGGAACGCCTTATTTGAAAAATTCTCTTTTCTTAAAACCAAAACCCTTAGAGGATTTTTCCCGGGTTTAAAATATGTTCAGGATCCAATGCTGTTTTTAGCTTACGCATCACTTCAAGTGCTTCCCCATGCTCTTTTTTCTGATATTTAGTTTTACCAATACCAACACCATGCTCACCAGTACATGTTCCACCGCAAGCTAATGCAAACGAAACAATTTCTTCATTTACCTTATTCGCTTTAGCCAGATCATGGGGATTATTAACATCGATCATCATTAAAATATGATAATTTCCATCACCAACATGACCGACAATTCCTCCTGGAAGTCCGGAAGCATCGACAGCTTTCCTGCCATGTTTGATTGCATCCGCTAATTTAGAAATGGGTACACAAACATCTGTTACCATTTGTTTTTTTCCAGGATAATGGTGCAAATATGCATAAGCTGTATTGTGTCTTGCTTCCCATAACTGATTTCTCAAAGCGGTATCTGATTCAAATGCTAAATCCTGACATTCATGGTCTTGTAATATTTCCTTTGCAAAAGCAATATCCTGCTTTAGACCAGCTTCATTACCGTGAAATTCTAAAAAAATAGTTGGAGCTTCAAAATAAGTGGTATCATTAAATTGATTAATCTGCTTCATGGATTGTTCATCCACTAATTCAATCCTTGCTACAGGGATTCCCGCTTGCAACATATGAATGACAGCTCCAACAGCATCATCCAATGTTGAAAAGGTCGCTCGTCCTGCCATCATTTCCTCTGGGATACCGTGGATTTTTAACGTAAGCTCTGTAAAACAACCTAATACTCCTTCCGAGCCAACAAATAAACCATTTAAATGTATTCCAGAAGATGATTTTGCTGCCATGCTCCCTGTATGAATGATTGTACCATCTGCCAATACTACTTCTAAATCACGAACCTGATCCCGCATAACACCATATTTTACAGATGTAGTTCCACTTGCGTTTGTTGCAGCCATTCCCCCTAATGTTGCATCTGCTCCAGGATCAACGGAAAAAAATAATCCATATTTTTTCAGTTCTTTTTCCAGCTGTTTCCTTGTCACTCCAGGTTGTACCTTTACTAGAAAATCATCAGGAAGCACTTCTAAAATTTGATTCATCCATGAAAAATCAATCGTAATTCCTTTTTGATATGGAATGACACTACCTTCTAAACTAGAACCTAATCCAAAAGGGACGATCGGTATCTGATTTATAGCCGCCACCTTTATCACTTCACTGACTTCCTTCGCTGATTTTGGATAAACAACAACATCCGGGAATTCCGGTGTATGGTACGATTCATCTGAGCTATGCTGTTTTAGGATTGTCTCGTTCGTACTTATTTGTTCAGACGGTAAGACTTGCGCTAATGCCTCTAATATGGACAATGCTATCTCTCCCTTTGTGCTTAAGAATGTATAGCTATTTAATTTTCAAACAATGGGAATAGTATAAAAATTTAATTCGCAACGATAGATTTTTTTATTATTACAAAATGTTGTACCATTAGTAAACAAATAATTTTCGTTATAAAATTTTATTCCCATTTATCGTAAAGAATTACATGTAATTAAAACCTGCTTCTTTTGCACCTTGATTGCAATGACAATTAAGATACTGGTGTACCATTTTTCACTTTTTGATCTGGTGCTAATAATACAACATCACCTGCTTTTGGTATGCCGCCTAGAACAAGTACTTCCGATTTAAACCCGGCAATTCGCAGAGATGGAAAATTAACCACTGCTGTCACCTGTCGACCGACTAAATCTGTGGGTTGATAACGTTTGGTAATTTGAGCAGATGATTGTTTTATCCCTAAATCACCAAAATCAATATACAGCTTAATTGCCGGTTTCTTTGCTTCGGTAAAAGGCTCTGCCTTCGTTACCGTCCCAATTCGTATGTCTAATTTTTGAAAATCCTCTATACTTGCCATAAATAAACATCCTTTCAATTTGATGCGTTTTATAAAGTGAAACTTCATTTCTTGGAATGCCTTTTCCCAAGAAATGTTAGCTGAACAAATCGGGCATTTAGGTGCCGTTCCTTCTACTTACACCCTGTTATATCAACTCAGGTCTTGAAGTGGGAGTCTTACGGCACCTTACATGCGGGATAAAGTGAAACTTCATTTCTTGGAATGCCTTTCCCAAGAAATGTTAGCTGAACAAATCGGGCATTTAGGTTGCCGTTTCTTCCCACTTTGACCCTTTGCACGAACTCAGGTCTTGAAGTGGGAAACTTACGGCACCTTACATGCGGGATAAAATCATCAAAAAATTCTTGTAGGTTTAAACTCAATACTATACTTCCAATGTGAAAATTTTAAGATGCATCTTTTATATTGACTAGAAAACGCTATCCATTTCTACATGGTGGATATCGTTTTTAAACGTAGCTTCTAGCTTCTCTAACTTCATGCTCGTGTCCCTAGCAAACTCCGATCTTCTTATGTTGGTCAATATCAGCTCAAATCATAAAAGATCGACTAAAAGCGGGCTTCTTACTCAGGTGTCGGTATACCCCTGTTGCAGGAGCATGTTTTTCTCATCTCGAACGTCAGGAGCCGCACCTCTCATTTTTGAAAAAAATTGCTTATTATTTAGAGAAACGACTCCTAAATTCCTCCATTTGCTTGGATTGACAGGACAAGGAAAGCTTCTTGAATAATGTTTTCAAGAACTGAGTTGCTGCGGCAGGTTTTTCAAGGGCAAAAAGGATTAAGACAGCGATACATCACGTTTTTTTAAAAAAGAAAATTTTGACAGTACACATTATTGTTTTCCGAGAACTCCTGCGACCTTAGCCTTTGATCTATTGTTTCAAAGAGCAACGCATTCCTTGAATGAAGTCTAACCTTATCTCGTCAGAAGTTCTCCAGTTTGTACATTGTTAATCCAAACATGTGCTCATTTGTCTGTTTATGCACTTATAGGATCTGCCTTTGTATTATTCCCGTATTTGTCCTTCTCCATATATATAGAATTTACTAGATGTAAGTGCAGGCAACCCCATTGGCCCTCTTGCATGTAGTTTTTGTGTACTAATACCAATTTCTGCACCATAACCAAATTCAAATCCATCTGTAAACCGAGTTGAGGCATTATGATAAACTGCTGCTGCATCAACATGTTGCTGGAAGAACTCCGCATTTGCTCTATCACTTGTAATAATTGCTTCTGAATGCTTTGTACCATACGTATTGATATGGTCAACTGCCTCTTTACAAGAATCAACCACTTTTACACTAATTGCTAAATCAAGGTATTCCGTTTGCCAATCTTCTTCCATTGCCCTGCTTGCTTTTGGGAAAGCTTGAACAACTGTTTCATCTCCATAAATAACCACTTGATTCTGCTGTAATTGATCTAACAAATGATCCCCATGTTCATGGAACCATTCATTATGAATTAATAAAGATTCAATCGCGTTACAAACGGATGGTCGTTGTAATTTAGCATTTAGTACAATTTTTTCCGCTAAATTTTCATCAGCAGATGCATCAATAAAGATATGACAATTTCCTGCGCCAGTTTCAATAACTGGAACCGTAGAAGAACGAATCACTGTCTCTATTAAATTTTTACCTCCTCGAGGAATCAATACATCTAAATACTCATTTAATGTAAACAGTTCTTTTGCCGAATCTCTGCTCGTATCTTCGATTAACTGCACTGCATCCAAAGGCAATTTACTCTTGGACAAAGCCTGATGAATAGAAGCTACTAATGCACGGTTTGAATATTTAGCTGAAGAGCTTCCCCTTAGTATAACAGCATTCCCTGTTTTTAAAGAGAGTGTTGCAGCATCAATCGTTACATTTGGTCTTGCTTCATAAATCATGCCGATAACTCCGATTGGAACGCGTTTTCTTTCAACCCGTAAGCCATTATCCTTTGTAATCGTCTCAAGTACTTCACCAATAGGATCTTGTAAATCGATTAATTGATATATCGCATCATGCATTCCCTTAACTCGGTCCGCATTTAACATAATCCTATCTAAGACCGATTCAGATAAACCTTTCTGTTTACCATCCTCTAAATCCTTTTGATTTTCTTGCAAAATGTTCTCCTCATCCTGTAAAAGTTGATCAGCAATTAATCGAAGGGCTTCATTTTTCTCCTCCGTAGTTACCCCATTTAATTGATAACTAGAAGCCTTCGCAAGTTTTCCTTTTTTTTGTATTTCTGACATGATACTCCTCCTCCTATTTATAAATAGCTAGTAATGACACTAGTTGCTATCCTTTACAATCATCCTTTATGTTAGCCTTACCCAACGGTCACGATGAATCACCCTTGAAGATAGACCAGGCGTGTTGCTATTCCTTAATGCTATTTCTTTCATGACAACATCTCTTGAACAACTGACTTCGCCTTTTCCGATTAGTCCTTTGCCTCCATAAACTTCTACGACATCTCCTTCTTTAAAAGCACCGGTTACTTTACGAACCCCGGCAGCAAGAAGGCTTGCACCTTGATGTAAGAGGGCTTCCTCTGCCCCATCATCAATATAGATTTGCCCAGTTGGCTCTGAATGCAGCGCAATCCATTGTTTATTTGTGGTAATCGATCCTTTTGCAGGATTAGAGATATACGTACCGTCTCCGTTTCCTTCGATTATGTTTAACAGCTTAGCGCTACCTTGTCCTGTACCAATAAACACACTAACACCTAATGAAAGTGCCATTTTAGCAGCTTCCAGCTTTGATTTCATTCCTCCTGTTCCGACAGCGGAGCCATCAACATCTGCTTGAGCAATCATCTCCTCTGTAACATTATCCAAATAATCATATTTTACTGCATTTGGATTGTGACGAGGATTTCCATTATATAAACCATTTATATCGGTTAACATAATTAATTGATCGGCGTGCACGATCCCACTTACTAAAGCAGAAAGCATATCATTATCACCAAAAGTAAGCTCCTTAATCGATACCGTATCATTTTCATTAATAATCGGAATGACACGACGCTCTAAAAGCTCCATTAGCGTATTAAACGCATTTTTATACCTTTCTCGATCTTTAAAATCATCTCGTGTTAATAATAACTGTGCGGCTCTTAAATCGAACTCCGAGAATTTTTCCATATATGTCTGAATCAATAATCCTTGACCGGCTGCTGCAGCCGCTTGTTTTCCTTTTAAAGTGACCGGTCTGGACGCATAACCAATTTGTGGAAAACCTGCAGCAACCGCTCCCGATGAAACTAAGATAACATCATGCTTGTGTTCGCGAAGCTTGGCAATAGCTTGAACATGCTCTGTCAGTTTTTCTTCGTCCATCTCTCCATGTACATTTGTTAAAGAGCTACTTCCAATTTTGACAACAATTCTCTGTTTCACTTTACATACTCCTATTCCCAATATCTTTTCAAATTTTATAGTGATTTATTTATCCCGCATGTAAGGTGCCGTAAGACTCCCACTTCAAGATCCCTGAGTTCATACAAAAGGGGCTAAGTGGGGGAAAACGGCACCTAAATGCCCGATTCGTTCAACTAACATTCAGTAGGAGATGGGAGAAAACTCCTACTGAATGAAGTTTCACTTTATTGTAAAAAAAGCCCAATCATCCTTAGAAATAAGGACGAAAGAGCTTCTTCCGCGGTACCACCTATTTTGAATGTGTCCAAACACATCCCGCTTTCATTCAATAACGCCGAAATAAGCGCCCACTTTTGTGAGACTCGAAAGGCAGGTTCTGTGGCTTCAAGTGTAGGAAGCTTCCAGCTGTTAACTTCCTCTCTCTGGCACCGAACAAACCACATACTATTCCTTTCTTACCGTTCAACTATGTTTTATAGATATTATGGATAGAAAAACGAGGAATGTCAACTGTTTCTACAAGTTTTTCTTTAAACAACCTTTTAACCAATTAGCATTTTATTGCCTTTGTTTATCTGCCAATTTGTACATTTTTCGATCCTGATCGTTTTATAAAAAGCGATAAAACTAGTGCAATAATCGCAAATAAACCAGCGACAATAAAAGAAATATTTACCCCGTGGATCAAGCCTTCTACTCCTTTATCAGGAAGTGCTGTACTGGTCATAACAGTTACTAATAAGGCTGTCCCAACTGCACCAGCTACTTGTCTCATTGTATTATTCATTGCCGTTCCATGAGGAATCAAATGAAAAGGTAACTGATTTAAACCAGCTGTTGTTACAGGCATCATAACCATAGCTATCCCCAACATACGTATTGCGTTTACGGTAGCTAAATACGTAAATGTTGTTGTTATAGATAGATTCGTAAACAGAAACGTTGTTATTGTTACAATGGTTAACCCGATAATGGAAAGCCAGCGTGCACCAAATTGATCAAATAATCTGCCGGTAATTGGATTCATAATTCCCATTACAACTGCTCCTGGTAAAAGCATTAAGCCCGATTCCAAAGCAGAAAAACCAAGCATATTTTGTGCAAGTAACGGGAGAATAACTGCAGCTCCGATCATAGCCATGAAGGTAACCATACCTAGCGCAGTCGTAAGCGAAAATATCGAATAACGAAACACGCGGAACTCAAGAATTGGTTGTTCTAGCTTCAACTGTCTAAGAATAAATAATGTCAACGTAATAGCTCCAATAATTAACGAAAGGGTCACTTGTATGCTTCCCCAACCACTATTACCAGCAACACTAAACCCATATAATAGTCCACCAAAGCCTAGTGTTGAAAGAATAATAGATAGAACATCCACCTTTGGATAGGTTTGTTTGGTAATGTTTTTCAAAATAAAATAAGCCACAATGATATCAAGGATTACTATTGGTAATATGACATAAAACACACTTCTCCATGGAAAGTGTTCAACTAGCCATCCAGATAAAGTCGGGCCAATGGCTGGGGCAAAGGCAATAACTAAGCCAAACATTCCCATCGCTGTTCCACGTTTTTCCACTGGAAAGATAAGAAATAAAATGGTTTGCATTAGTGGCATCATTATTCCCGCAGCAGCAGCCTGAGCCACGCGTCCAACCAATAGTGTAGAGAAATTAGGAGCTACCGCACATATAAGTGTCCCAATAGCAAACATACTTAGTGCAGTTAAAAACAATCCCCTTGTCGTAAAACGTTCAATTAAAAATGCAGTAATAGGTATCATTATCCCGTTAACCAACATAAAAATGGATTGCAACCATTGAACGGTATTAGCATCCAACTGTAAATCGGCCATAATTTTAGGCAATGCTGTAGCTAATAACGTCTGGTTTAAAATAGCGACGAAAGCTCCCGAAATAAGTACGATGATTAATGGTAGTTTATTTATCTGTGTTGGATCATTTGCTTGTGTATTTGTAGTATTCATCTTTTCTCTCCTCTCTGGTTATTTTATAGCTGTATCGTTGATTGAGCAAACTAAATCATTTTTTATGTCCGAACATACCCTCTTTACAAAGTGAGATAACTAACATAATATCATATAGAAATTATTGAACAAACTATTTCGCTTTGATATAATTATTAAGTTATTTCTCCGGAAAAGTTGTAACTGAAATACCTTGGAAAGAGATCCATAAAGTTTAACAGAAGACACAAACTCGAAGCGGAATAGCCTAAACTTAGAATGGAGCACCACAAAATCGGAACAAATTATTGTAAGGTTGAAACAAAGTGTCACGAAACAGAACGTCATGAAAATCTGTTCTGTGTTGATTGGACTTCTCTGCTAATTGTTCAGCTTTATTTTTTGCGAGAGAAAACGTTGTAGCGCCAAGATACTTAAACAATAGCATTTAACTAGTGGCATTTAGCCTCTCTGTATTAAAGTAAAAAAATCCACCATTAGAGCCTGAAAGTGGATGATGGTGGATAATTAGCTTATAAACCGTTTATTCAAATTTATAATGAAAAATACTATAAAATTTACCATTATTAAATGGATAAAGGTTTAATTTTTTTGCCTCTGTAGCATGATTCACAATAATTTCCTCTAATATTTCATTAGCGTTTTTATTTATAATAAGTATCCCTAATTTTTCTGCAGTATGATACAATTTAGCTTCATGCACAGCTTCAATTAATTGTTTAATACTCTTTCCCTGTCGTTTTATTCCCAGTTGCTCTGCTTCTTTTTCCACTTCCATGGTAATCAGTTCATCTTCCAATGTAACTATAGATTTTCCACTTATATTTAGTCCTAATTGCTCTGCTTTTTGCTTAATATTTTTTTCGTGAACCTCTTTTGCCAATTCATTTGGCTTTTTATTCTCTGTCTCAATACCTAATTGGATAGCTTTTTCAACGATAATGGCGTCATGTACTTCTTTTTTTAATTCATCTATTTTTTTCCCTTTTGTCTTTAGATTAAACCTTTTCGCTGCTTGCATTAAAAACTCTTGCTCAACTTGACGCTTTAACTCACTTGCTGATCTTCCTTCAACATCTATTCCCAACTCCCTCGCTTTATACATAATAATTGCTTTCTGATAACGTTGATACTCTTTGTCCTCTTGTTGTTTACTTTCCAATAAATACAAATCAACAAACTCCGCTGACACTGTATTTTTTAACAGACCAAACAGGGAACTAATCATAACAGCCACAAGAAATAGTGTTCTTTTCATAAAACCATCCCTTTCTGCAACTGCTCTTTAGGCAAGTAGTTTTCCCTTATTCTGTTAGATAATTAGTACCAATTACTTGAAACTTTATACAGGACTATATCGTATGGTATAGAAAGCTTCATTATGATAAATAAAAAATTTGTTAGGATTAAGGAACGAGAAGCTATTGCAGAACTCTGTAACACACTAAAAATTAATTATATACACCACTAAATGGACTTCTGCGTTAAAATTATAATATTTTAACCAATTGCATTGAAGTTAGCTCCTCATTTAAGCCATATTGTAGCGAATTATTACACATTTATAGAAAAAACCATACAAACGATAGAAAAAGAAACGGTGTTCGTATTATGCCATACATGTAAATTTCATTTGGCGAAAGGATTGATTTTATCGATGAAAAAGAGCATGGCTGCTTTACTTATGACTATTCTTCTGTTGCTAAGCGGTTGTTCTCTGTTAGAAGAAGCAACGGATTCATTCGATTATGCCACGGAAGCAACCGAATATATCAATAACTTAAGTGAGTTTGCTGAAGAATCATCATCGTTAGAAACAGATCAATCGGTTGCACGTTTGGAAGACTTAACAGGTACAATAGAAAATTTTACTAATATTGAACCGCCAACTATCGCAGAGAATATACATCAGGAGCTGGCCTATAAAAGTGAAGCATTGTTGGAAATAATTAATAATATTATCAATCAAGGTGAGATTACCGTTGAACAACTACAAGAAACAGAGATTTACCAAACAATAGAAAATATCATATCTCTTAAAGTACAAATTGAACAGTTTGAATTATAGTATACAGGGTACTACATGCCTTAAGAGTTCATGTCGAACGAATTTTGGCATGTTGTTATCTCCTACCTATACTTCCTATTCAAAAAACTTCATATGTTTCTTTTCTTCTCTATAATAGGCTAATCGATCAGCTAAGAATCCCGTATGGAATTCAAATTTATGTCCATCTGGATCTGTAAAATAAATGGATTGCTTATCCCGCTCATCTCTTTTTCTCCCCTCCAAAATATTTACACGTAACGCTTTTAGTTTGTCATACATCGCTTGAAAATCATCTTCATCAATTGTAAATGCAATATGTGTATAAGACTGGTGAATTTCCTGACGTGGAATGTCTTTTTCCTCGTTTAAAGCAAGCCAAAGTCCATTAAAATCAAAATAGGCTGTTCGCCTTCCCTGAACTAGTAGCGTAGCATCAAAGACTTGCTGATAAAATTTAATGGATCTTTCTAAGTCAGAAACGGAAAATAATAAATGATTAATCCCCTGAATATTCATTTTTTCCTCCCTCTGTAAATACGTATATGAAAAAGCTTATGATAAAAACATAAAAAAATAAACAAACTATGTATAAGAAGCGTCGGTGCCAATTGCGTTCATCAAGTTGATTGTTTCTCATAAGTATTAGTCCATTTTGATGTGAAATAATGAATTTCTCCTTACGTACATTTTTTACTATCAATAAGTTGATATTTAACAAATACAGTTTTCGGTAATCTTTATACATCCCTTTTGTATTTTGTAAAATTAGCCTGTTACAGTACTGTTTTTTTCAAAAATCAGGCAAATAAAACATAAAAAACTGTAAATCAAAAGTTCCATTCTATACGGGAATGCTTCATTATTCATCATAAGGTCTCCTATTTATAAGAGAGTTGACTTATTCTTTATCATAACTATTTTTCGCTTTTCGCTTATTCAAATAGTTTTTGATAACAGGATAAATAATTGGTCCATATTTAATAAGTTTCCGAATTAACTTTTTCATAAATACGCCTCCTTGTACAATTCTATTTCTATCATACCTTATTATGATATCAGTCAAACCATTTCCTTATATTCGTTTATACCTTATTATGCCCTACCGGTTATTCTTTAATTGCATTATCCACAATATTATGTTTAAGCCCAATTATTCTGCTCATACTAAGGCTATATCGAATAGTTAGAAAAGGAATGGTTAATATGGAATCGTCAAAAATCTCTTCAAAGGAAGCATTACTCGAATATAAACAAGGTATTGGAACATTTTCTGAAAAAATGCCTGCATTCACTCAAAAATACAATGATTTTACCGAAGCTTGCTTTGCAGAAGGGAGGATTTCAGCAAAAGTTAAACAATTAATTGCTCTCGGGATCAGCATCCATGCCCAAGATGAATATTGTATTATCTATCATACCAAAGGTTGTCTTGACCAAGGTTGTACTGAACAGGAAATACTGGAAACAATTGCAGTTACATCTGCCTTCGGCGGTGGAGCTTCTTTGAGTCAAGGAGTAACACTGGTTCAAACATGTATAAGAGACTTCCAAGCCTAGACGATACTGGTAAAATAAATTAGTATAGCCTGCTGAATAGATTTCAACAGGCTTCCCTAGGTATATATTATAAAATGCTAAATTTTAAATTGGTACTAAACAGACGAAACTTCACAAGTGCAAAAGCTAGAGACGCTCAGATTAGCAATGTACAAACTGGACATTTTCTAAAAGATACAGGGAAACTTCATTCAAAGAGTGCTTTTCTTCCTAAAATAATAGATCAAAGGCTAAGTTCACAGGCGTCCTTGAAAAACCGTGATGTGTCGCGCTGGTGTAGCTTTTTCCTTGAAAAACTGCGATATGTCGTTAACGTAGGTTCCTTGTTCTTAAAAAATCGCCGTGTATTGCTGTTGCAGCAACTCTGTACTTAAAAACCGCGATGATTATTCTAGAAGCTTTCCTTGTCCTGTCAATCCAAGCAAATGGAGGAATTTAGGAGTCGTTTCTCTAAAAAATAAGCAGATTTTCCCAAAAATATTCGAGATAAGAAAAATATGTTCCTACAACAAGGGTATACAGACACCTGAGCAAGAAGCCCGCTTTTAGTCGATCTTCCTCTTCATCTATATTTTGCTGCAAGTCGTACAAAAAGCCCTTTATTATTAGCTGTTTTAAAACATTAAAGACTCGTAAAGATTTTAAGTTTTAGTATTAAAATTAAGTTAAAGCAACAAGGTGATCGTTTAAAGAACTTCTTAACCCCTTAAAGATACAGCGCCATCCGGATCGTATTTAACTTATGTCCGGCAAAATCCTCTGTAAATTCCTCCACTATTTTAAAGCCTTTTCGCTCATAAAACCGCTTACCAATTTCATTATCCTGTTCTACATTTAAATACATTATATTAACTTCTTTTAGGTATTCTAATCCAGCTTTTAACAAGGCTGTTCCTATACCCATCGCTTGATAACCCGGTAGTAAGTAGATTGCATTTAACTCAGAAACTCCTTGTTCTGTCAATGGGGAATAGTTTGCAAAGCCAACAACTTTCCCATCAAGTTCGGCAACAAACAGATGCGAAAACATTAACCTTTTCGCCAACATTTCCTTACTATATGCACGAGCCGAAAATTCTTCTTGAATAGACATAGGTATAATCCCTTGATACGTAGTATGCCAGCTTTTTCTTGCTACTTGTTGTACGGCCTCTATATCCTTCTCGGTCATCTGGCGGATTACATAATTCATTACTATTCCCCTTTCTGCACGAATCATAAGAGGATGTTAAAATTTCATAAAAATGATGTAGCGAATTTGATCGTACATTGTGTGTTTAGAATGTTACCATTTTAGCGCTAAAGTTTAGACTACACAGCGAATTTTTAGCGATTATCTGCGCTCTAGGGTTGGTGTTTACCAAGTTTTCTTATTATCTGGGAAACAATATCTGTTTCAACATGGCGAATATCTTTTTTACAAGTAGCTTCGGCCAGCTTATGCGTTCGTCCCTCGAGATCGTTTTATTTCTCCTTCGTACGGACCAAAATTTAAGCTTGTCGGGGCTTGCCATAGCACTAGCTTATTTTCTTAGCTAGCAAGTATTTCACTGCATACAATGTACTACTGGAAAACAAGTCACTCTCGAACTACTCGGGTTTATTTATCTTCTCTATTGAATACGTATGAATAGCTTAATTTTGAATTTTATTCCGTTGTAAGGATGGAGGACAAATATAATTGTATTCTTTAATTTTTTTGTTGATACGTTTCACTTTTTTCTTTCTCTCTTTACTTTCTGATTTAGACAAACCCTTCTTCAATGCATCAATTTCATTTGCCAGTTCAATCCATTTTGGAAGAATATGATTATCTTTCATCGTTTTATAAAGCTGCTTATCTTCTGGATTCATATAATCATTTCTTAGTTTCAATGGTTTTCCTTTTCCAGGTAAGTGATCGAAATGTCCCTCTTTTTCTGCTCTTTTTACTATCTCACTAATTGGATCCACATATTGAAGGCGTTCATCAAGCTCATATTCAATTTTTGCATCTTTTTTATCCAACCTTTCGCCTCCTCATATATTTTTGTTCTTCGTTTACCATTCGACAAATAGTTTTCTTTACCTTCCCATTTCACCAAATAGTTTTAAAATCGTACCTATCATCATCTGAAACTCAGTAACTGTATACCAACTCAACTGCTGCTTCTATTTCAATCTGTCCTGGCTGAATATGGGTTGCAAAGCCTTCTGTAGTTGCGGCGGCTGTTTTATAGATAGCTGGTGGATTAATGGTTCTTTCAACAATTCGAATTGGCATTGGGGATAAGGGAAGCTTTAATGTGTTAGCAATAATATATGATTTACGCTTAGCATCTTGTAAAGCGGACTGAAGCGCATTTTCATACAATATATCTGTTTGATCTGTTGTAAAACGAATATCGGTTATACGATTTACTCCTTGGTTGACAACAGTATCAATAACAATACCGACCTGATCGATATGTGTTAACCTAACTTGCAACATATGCATAACTTGATACCTTTGATTAAACTGCTTACCATTTTGATAATCATACTTTGGATTAATTATAAAGGCTGAGGTTTGAATATCTTTATTAGGGATACCTAAATTCACTAAAGTTTGAAGCACCTTATTCATTTTTTCTGTATTTTCCTGTTGAGCTTTGTGAAGGGATTTATTTTCTGTTACCACTCCTAATTGGACAATGGCAACATTAGGCTTTACAGCTACCTTTCCATTTCCATACACTTTCATCGTTCTAGCATCCGGCAAACTAACGGAAGTAGACGGTTGCTTATCAGATTGCATATATGACATAGGTACATCACTCCTCTTTAGAGTATATGCACGACGACACATAATGATATAATAACTTTCCTAGTGATATCCATCCAGAATTACAGCCTAAGCTGTTTTAACTTTAGTAAAAATTTATGTTACTAATAATTTCAATTCCTTTATTTTAATTACTAAAAACAATTAGGCTCACTTTCTTATCAAGTTTAGCCTTGGAAAAACTTCTGCTTTCTTTTTCACAGTGAATTTGGTCATGTACTCATAAATATTAAGTTTTCATCTATAACCAGTAATCGGGGTCCGACATCCTTATTTCTTCCACAACATCATCTAAATCAGAGGGTGTAATGATATAAATATCGTTTTCATTCATCATTTGCTTGGCAGCTTCATAAAAAAAACGCGTACTACCAGGGTATTCTTGATCCATTAATATTAAACACGCATCACTTTTATCAGTTAACCACATATTTTTTGTTTTAAATTGATAGGCTCCTCTATATTCACCTTGATAGATTGGTTTATAGAAATCTGCGGTAGCTATAATTGCTTGATATTTCTCCTGAAGTTGCTCCGGCCAGCGACTATTCTGATTCTCAAACGGTGGAAAAACCCCTAATTTAACTTCATATGTCTCTTGTAATTTAAATACTGCTTCCGCAGCCCACAACTCAACACCCATCTGTCCAGAAATCAGCACCCATTCTACTCCTGCTTCAATTAATGGAATAAGTCTTTTTTCAAGAGCAGCTTTAATATATGTAATCCGTTCATCCTCTTCATTGAAAATATTGATCTCCATCGGTTTATAGCCTGTTACAGTTAATATTTTCATATTGGCTCACCCTTTCTAGACCTTCATTTATATTATAGAATACAATCGTTCCCTTAAACATTAAAGTAGCAAAACAGTTTCCTTCATGAAAATAAGAAGCTGACATATCATATGCCAGCTTCTATCTCTAGCTTATCACCATTTATGTGGATGTTTACAATGTTTTGGCTTATGACAGTCGTATCCCATTCCTGGTGCCATTGCTCCCGCTACCTGTCCTGGTCCGTATCCTGGTGCCATTGCTCCCGCTACCTGCCCTGGTCCGTATCCTGGCGCCATTGCTCCTGCTACTTGCCCCGGACCGTAACCCGGTGCCATTGCTCCTCCTACTTGTGGAGGAACATTGTAAGAACCTCCATACACGTCTACACAGCTGTTCGTATTTTGTACAGAGGTCGAATGTGGAAATACATGCTTATTTATCGTAGTATGATGATTGTGAACGGCTGTGTGTGATGGATGAATATGCTCTACTACATCTTCGCTACATTGTTTAACACAATTATATTTTGTAGGATGAACAACTTTCGGTGGATAACCACAATATCCGTGATGATGTCTCATAAAAAATTCCCCTTTCCTGTGATTGGTACACTAATAACCTATGGCAAGTAACTAATTTTTGTATATGGCAATCACCTATGAAACGGGAAAATTCTTTTTTTCTGTCTCTTTCTACTTCATTATTCACAAAAAGAAACAAGTGCACTATCATCTTGAAATGTTGTACCACAGTTTTTTTGACGATAAAAAGAAGCTCCTATGCATATACTTCTCTAATTACATTCATAAATGTTTTCAACGGTAACAACTTCTATCCAAAATTTTATAACCTTTCTAATCATCCAAGCAAACATGAAAATTGTTCACTTCCTTTAGCCAATGATTCCTGTCTTTTTACCATAAAGAAGCAACTGTTCAAATGGATCTCCTTTTAGACCTAATAGCTTACAAAAACAAGCCTCTGTGTTCATTCCTTCCTGCTTTAAGGGATAACTTCTTTCTTTAATGCCGGGTTTTGTTTTAATATATGGTCTTCAATTACCATATGGAGATAAGCATTCTGTTGATCAACGGCCTGTTTTTGTCCAAACAGTTCAAACATAAATGTATGAAACTTAAAATTTGCTTTTATTACTTCTTGATCTCTGATTCTCTTTATGGTAAAATCCGGAAATCGGCTGTAAAAACGTCTTATATCTGATTCTAAATTATCTAAATGAAACGCTTGTAAAATAATATCTAAGTCGGAATCCTCTAAATAAAGTGAAACTTCATTCAGTAGGGATTTTCCTTCTTCCCCTACTGAATGTTAGTTGAACGAATCGGGAATTTAGGTGCCGTTATCTCCCACTTGGACTTCTTCGTGTTTTCCACAATTCTTGAAGTGGAGTCTTACGGCACCTTACATTCGGGATAGATAGCTAGTGGATAAGTACCACATAAAACGGGATGATAATGTTGTAAATCGTTTAAAATATGTAACTGAAGAATTGTTTTATATGCTTCTTGCTGTCTAATGTCTCCTGTTCGCAAACGCTCAATAGAATGAATCATTTTCTATCACCTTCTTGATAGAACCTGTACATCTATGTACACGTTGAAATGCTAAGCGAACCATTTCTTCATTCTCTCTAGTGTAATGCGCCCATGCCTGAACAGGCTGAAGATCTGGCAGTTTACTTGTTACATTCATAACTTCTTGACTACCTTCAAGAAAAACGTGTAAATAAGAAAGAAAAGGGGTAAAACTATTTCTTCTATACCAATTTAATACCCAAGGATCATCTCTGGTCCATGCTTCTAAATAAGCTAAACCTTTTTCCAAAGCAATTGTCTCTACTTTTTTTAATAATCGCCAAGCAATTCCTTTCGTTGATAATCGGGATGGACAGCAAGATGCCAAATCATTCCGCCACACTTATTATTATTTCCAGTACAGACCGAATTTGGCTCTTATTCATATTCAACATCAATTAAACCAATTACTCTATCATTTTTTATAGCCACCAACTCAATAGCAAGACTATCATACTGCTCTTTTTTTTGAAAAACATTGTCATAGTAAGCAGTGTCTAAATATGCTAAAACTCGGCACTCCAGCCAACTTTTTTCATAAGCAGATGTGTACGCTTTTATTTTCATACGTTTCCCCTTTGTCATTCGGTCTTAATTTGCTTGATTCTGCTCTTTTAGCAAATCTCTAATTTCTCTGAGCAATTCCTCTTGTGGATTGACCTCTGGCTCTTGTTCTACAGTTTCCTCCTTTTTCTCCCGTTTAAACTTCATTAGTAAACGAATAAATAAGAAAATAGACCCGGAAATAATAAAGAAATCAATAATCGACTGAATAAACAGTCCATAATTTATCTCGGCTTCCCCAACGTTATGAGACAAATGACTAAAATCAATCCCATTCATTAAAATTCCCATGAGTGGTGTAATTATATTTTCAACTAGCGATGTAACAATTGCACTAAAAGCTGTACCAATTACAACTGCAACAGCTAAGTCAACTACATTTCCTTTAAACGCAAATTCTTTAAAGTCTTTCCACATACAAAGCAACCCCTTATTAAAATGGTATATATTAAATAATAACAAAATTACATTAACAAGTGTGTGCAAAAAGAAGATACATAAAATTCATTTTAGGAGTGTTTTTCTCCTTGATCGGTGGTAAAAACAATTATTTAGAGCCGTTTTTCTCTCAAGATCGTCAGTAAAAAATGGTTGAATTTGAGAAATAGCGGGAAAATTTTACAGAAACATCTTCTATACTAAGTTGTCTATTCTATGATGAAATTCCCTGTGTCATTTTACCCGACTTTTTGAACATCCTCTTAACATGCATTTAAAAACAATTTACATATCTGGTTTATAAAAAATTGCTTGCATTAACAAAGATATACCTCTAAAAGCAAATTCTCCCACATCCATACGGTACGGGAGAATTTATGAAGACTTGTTCCACTACAATTTCCATTATTTGCCTTTTGTCTAAAGCCCATGATGTGGATTATGCTTTTGTCCAGCATGATTGGCTGTTTTTACTTTTTTAGAACCACTTAACGGTTCACCATATGGTTGGTTAGGGCTTTCCGGCAAGTTCGGATGCTCCTGCTGCTTAGGTCCTTTCGGTTTACCCAAAAAAATCCCTCCTATCATGCATTTGTATCAGTTTTTGTAATTATTATCCCATTTATTCGTTCTATAGCCAGGTTGTAAAATTGACTCAACATAGCTTTAATCAGGAGCATTCTTTCTAGAAGGAAATTAATTTAGCAAGTAAACAAGTGACACACTCTTTTTGTATGAAAAAATCCAGATAAAGGCTCTACCCTTATCTGGATTTTTCTTATTTTTCATAAGCATCGGTTAATGCAGTGACGATTTGCTTTTTTCGTGAAACAACGCCTTTTAGTAATGCGCGACTACGCTCGTCAAGGTTTATCCCAAAGGCATTCTCCATCTTTGATTTACCATTTCCTAAAGCTAGTACCTCAGAATCATTATTTAAAATATCTGTCACAACAAACAAGAATAAGTCGAGATCCTTTTTCTGAATATGATTAGTAATTTCCTTTTCAATCTCAGCTTGTTGTTGATAAATTTTTTCCGTATCAACAGCATTTACTTGCGCAATTTCTACTTTTGCATTTCCCATGGAAAATTCTTTCGCATCCATTGTGATTAATTCTGATACAGGCTTATCACTTAAATCCGCCCCAGCCTTTAGCATTTCAAGACCATATTTCTCCACATCAATTCCAGCAATTTTCCCTAATTCATGAGCTGCATCAATATCTTCTTTTGTACAAGTTGGCGATTTGAATAATAGAGAATCGGAAATAATTGCAGATACTAATAATCCTGCAATTTTTTTCGGAACTTCTATGCCGTTTTCTTTATAGATTTTATTTATAATCGTTGCGGTACATCCTACAGGTTCTGCGCGAAAGTATAGCGGATCACTTGTTTCAAAATTAGAAATTCTGTGGTGATCGACAACTTCCTTAATGTGAACATCTTTAATATTTGCTACACTTTGCTGGAACTCATTATGATCCACAAGAATAACATCTGTACCTTCCTCTACTTTCTCCATATATGGTGGCGCCTCTACTTCAAAATAGTCAAGCGCATACTGTGTTTCTTTGTTAACGTTGCCTAATCTAACCGCTTCAGCATCCACACCTAATTTTTGCTTTAAATCTGCATAGGCTATTGCTGAACAGATTGCATCCGTATCTGGATTTTTATGTCCAAAAATCACTGTTTTTGCCATGATCATTTCTCCTTTTATTAGCTTTTATAACTATAAGCTTATCAAAATTCATGCCAATTGAGTAGCGTTTTAATGAATTTAACATCATGTAAATTGGTAAATCATTTACTTTTTTTTAGATTATTTTTATCATGGTATTAGTGTCTCGATTGGAGGAAAAGGATCAATGATTTTTAAAAAATGCATCATGACATCCATGAATTTATGGGTAGTGAATGGAAGATGAAAAAAAAGATAATTATCATTGGAAGTGGAATCGCAGGAGCTTCAACTGCTTATTTTCTCGCTAAAAATAAACAGGATGTTACCATTATCGATCGTGATGACCCTGGACAAGCTACAAATGCTGCAGCAGGCATTGTTTGTCCTTGGCTCTCTCAGCGAAGAAATAAAGACTGGTACCAGCTTGTGAAGGCTGGCGCGCGCATGTATCCTAAGTTAGTAAAATCACTTGCCCGAGACGGGTTGACAGACATCGGTTATCATCAGGTCGGCGCACTGCATCTGCATCAAGATCAGGAAAAATTACAAGCAATGAAGGTACGAGCTGAAAAACGAAGATTAGATGCTCCTGAAATAGGTGATATTGGCATACTGACTCCACAGGAGACAAAGAATAAATTCCCAATTTTAGAGGATAAATACAGTTCTATTTATGTAAGCGGAGCAGCTAGAGTAAATGGTCGGAAACTTCGCGATGCATTAATTAAAGGTACACAAAAGCATCATGCACAACGAATGAAGGGAGCAGCAACATTAAAGGTATCCGGTAAAACAATCACTGGTGTGGTCGTTGATAATAGGCAAGAAATAACAGCAGATACTGTCATTGCCACAACCGGTGCTTGGATGAGAGAGCTATTAACACCATTGGGGATTACCTTTCGAATAGAACCTCAGCGCGCACAAATTTTACATGTACAACTTCCAGATAATATAGGAGATACGTCATTATGGCCTGTCGTAAAGCCCCCAAATAACCAATACATGCTTACCTTTCCTGACAAGCGTGTTGTACTTGGAGCTACTTACGAAAACAATGTAAATCTTGATTATCGAATTACCGTTGGTGGTATGCACGAAATTATGACAAAAGCAATGGAAATCGCTCCGGCTTTGGAAGAAGCTGCAATTATTGAAGCTAGAATGGGATTTCGTCCAGTTACACCTGGGTATCTTCCTGTCATTGGCCGTCCACCGGGTTTTAATGGTCTGCTTTTAACAAACGGTCTTGGTTCAACTGGTTTAACGATGGGACCATTTATCGGCTTGCAGTTAGCTAAACTGGCAATGAATCAGCAGACAGATATCGATCTGCAAGCTTATGATGTGCAAAAAGCAATGGATTAGGCGTAGAAAAATCATAAGGACCTATTACAAGAGAAAGTTGTATAAAAACGAAGCTATAGCCAGCGTCACAGAGCGCTGGCTATGTCATTTCATCAGACTTTTTGAACTTCTTCTAAAAAGATATACTTAGGAAAAAACAGTGCTAAGCATAATTAACTATCTTCGAACCCCATTAATTTATCCCTTATCCAAGGGCATAAGACTCTCGCTTTAAGAGTTAAGCAAACACAAGAGATCTTAGTGAGATAAAGGTACCTATTGCTCATTGGCGAGTCTACGTTACAGGATGGAAAGGCTTTTGTAGTTATGCACGTGCTTTATTCTCGTTATATCCAGCTTCTAATTCCATAACTTTAACACGAAGTCTTCCATAGGTAAATTGGAAGATGGGACTTTGAATAAATGTAAAAACAAACGTAAATAAAAAAACAGGTCCGCCTAATATTAAACCAAGCAGTAACACAAAGGTCTCTGTAATGATCCGCACTTTACCGACGGACGCCGATAATTTATCTGAAATAGACAGCATAAAACCATCTCTCGGTCCAGAACCAACATTGGCAGCATTATAAACTCCCCCGCCTACTCCCATAATCATAATACCGATAATCATCCACACATAATCCATCCATGTATGGGAAGCGGTTGGTAAAAAATCAAGGAACAAATAAATATCGACAAAAATACCAACTAAAATCGCATTGAAAAAAGTGCCTAGCTTAATATACCTTTTATCAAGTATCCAGGACACACCAATTAATAAAATAGAAATAATAATTGCCCATGACCCGATGGATAATCCCAGCTTTTCATACAATGCAACATTGAGTACGTCCCAAGGATGGATACCAAGATGTTGCATGTTGATAGACATACTTACGCCAAGACTAAATCCCATAATTCCAAATAAAAATATTAGCCAGCGCATTACCAACATCACAGCTATTCCTTCTTTCTAAATATGATAAAAACAAACTATCTATTCCTTGTCGGTAGGGGATTACGCCTTAATACAAAGAAAATTAGAATTATTACACTAAAAGAATAACTTTTCTGACAAATAGAAGCCTTTAAATATGAAACATATTCTGCTTCTCACTGCTTTTTCATTGAGGTAAATGGCATAACTTCGAGACTTAGACAGCTTAGACATCTGCTTGTAAATTGTACCACTTTAATGCTTGCTGCTCCACTTCCTTAACAAAATTGTTTTTCCCTTGAATATATGCTGCTATATCATTTGGATATTGAGCTGCTAGCTTGAGCTTTAATTTGCCATATTTTTCAGCTGTTTCGGGATGAGTGATTAAATAATCTCTAAATGCAAGATGCCGCTTAACCTCATCACTGTCTTTTTGAAATATATGAACATGATGCGTATGTTCATCTTCACCTTTATAAAAGTATCTTCTACCTTTAAGCCCATACTCTCCTAAAAAAATGTATCCCAGAGTTTCCATATCTTTTATAAAGAGATCAACTTGCCAAATTGAGATTACGACTAGCATCATATCTATCGTCGGTTTAGCAGCTAATCCTGGAACTGCTGTACTACCAATATGGTGGATTGTAATCAATTCCTCCTTAAAAACTTCTTGTACCCGTTCCGCTTCTTGCAAAAATGTTTTCTTCCACTCTGTTTGAAAGGGAGTAACGATTACCTTCCGCATGTTTTCTGTCTCCTCTCTCTAACTGGTTTGCCAGAAAATGAAACTTCATGAAGTAGTGCTTTTCCTTCTTCCCCTACTGCTAGAAATAGAACAAAAGCTAACATCTCGGGCGTCCTTGAAAAATCCGATGTATCGCTGCCGAAGCTTTCCTTGTCTTTGAAAAAGAAAAGCACTTTTTCTTCCGTCGGGCGCCTATCAAGCAGTCTCCTCGATTCTATCATAGGTGACGTTATCTCCATTTAAACTTCTTTGTATTCTTTAAAACTCTTGAAGTTATGGCACGTTCAGGGTAAAAGATAAAGAGACTCCTATTTATCCAGAGTCTCACCTAAAACTATTACTGCTTTTTTTCCTGTTTAAATGTTTCAAAATAAGCATCCAAAATACCTTGCCCGATGGTAAAGTTAATTGGGTGTTTTCCAGTAGCAATCCCTGTATGAGGTACAATAATTGCAAACGCCATTTCTGGATCATCATAAGGAGCATACCCAACTAATGATAAATTCTCTGTATTAGCTTTCATTTCCCCATCTACATAATAGGCATTTTCAGCCGTCCCCGTTTTCCCTGCGGCTTTATATTTGCGATACTTCGCTGTCCCAAAATAGTTCACTGCGGTACCCCGAGGCTCGTTGTAAACTTGTCTGAATCCTTCCTGTACCCGCTTTATATGGGATAAATCCATATCTACTCGGTTCAACACTTCTGTCCCTTGGCTGCGATAAACAGATCCCAATCTGTCATCTGTCATGGATGGATTTCGTATCTCTTTCACCAACTGCGGTCGAACCCGATAGCCATCATTAGCAATCGTCGAAACATATTGAACTAATTGCAATGTCGTGTAATTATCAAACTGACCAATCGCATAGTCCATTAACAGACCGGGGTTAAATGGTTTTTTACCAATAACTCCAATGGATTCATATGGATAATCAATTCTTGTCTTTGCTCCAAGACCAAATTGTTGAAAATAACTACGCATTTTATCCCAAGCAGCCAAATCAAATCGAGCACCACTTCCATTAGGGAAAGGGTATCTATTTTCTCCTCCCATTTTGAGCGCAATGTAAAACATGTAGACGTTGGAAGACCGTCTTAATGCCAGATAATCATTGACAGGTCCTAGATTACTATAGGAACCTTTTGGTGGACTTCCCTTAATAGTAATGGTTTGGTCATTAAAAACTTGTCCTGGTACAATCACTCCCGATTCATACCCGGCTAGTACAGTCGCTCCTTTAATTGCTGACCCCGGCAAATGAGCATCGTGAAATGCTTTATACCCTGTATCGATAAATTTATTTTTTTTCCTGTCATAGGTTTGCCCGCTTACTGCTAATAGTTCGCCTGTCTTTGGATTCATGACCACTGCAATCGCATCTGTCAAATAGCGATGTTGATAAGGATGTTTTTGAATCGTTTTCTTTAATTCATTTCTTAAAACGTTATCGACCTTTTTTTGAAATTCCATATTAATTGTTAAAACAAGGTCTTTTCCTGCCTCTCCTTCAACAGCTATTTCAGAGCCCACTGTTGTGCCGTCTTTTGTTGTTGTATATTGAATTACTTCTTTTCTTCCGCGTAGTACATCTTCATAGTATTCCTCTAATCCACTAATACCAACACGATCATTACGGCTATAGCCTCTGGTCATAAAGTGTTCCTGTTTATCTTTCGGTATACCTTGGTTTTCTGAAGTTATAGTACCGACTAAATTTTGAAATGTTTGTTTAAATGGATATTCACGGTCCCAATCGGCTATCGCATTAATACCAGGTAAATCATTTAAGTTTTCTGAAACTGTTGCATATTCTTCTGGAGATACATCTTCATTTTTAATAATATGGGGTGTTAGCGCATAAGCCTTATCCAGTTCTTTTTTAATGGCAATGATCTTTTTTTTCTGATCTGAAAAATTGCTGATTTCTTTATCTGTAATCCTTTCTAAGGCAAGGTTGTATTCTTCGGTATCATCCAGTTTTTCTTTTTCCTTTTTAGATAGTCTTTCTACTACTTTCTTCTTGTTTTTTAAGTAAAAATACTCTTTCTTATCCCGTTCAGAAATCTTATTCGTTTTCATCGAAATAAAAGGTGCTAATTTTTTAGCAACTTTTAATCGATCTTCAGCTTGTATCCCTTTTGCAGGAGTATATGTAATTGCATATAAAGGAGTATTACCAACTACAAGCTTATGATCACGATCATAAATTTTACCTCGAGGAACTGGGACTTTCGTTGTTTCTCTTATCGTTCGATCAATTTCTTTTTGAAAAGCTTCCCCTTTAAGAATTTGAACAACCCCTAATTGAAGTACTAATAGAGAGAACATGATAAACATGATAAAAAACAACAGATTTAAACGAAATGGCAGCTTCTCCCTGTTTTCTTTTTTTGATTTTTTGACCACTGAACCCCCCCTTATAAAAATAAAGTGAAACTTCATTCAGTAGGAATTTTATTCCATCTCCTACTGAATGTTAGAACCACAAGGGTATGACCTAAAGGCCCTTAAAACGAATCGGGCATTTAGGGGCCGTTTTCTCCCACTTAGACCTTTTGTATCAACTCAAGATTTTGAAGTGGGAGTCTTACGGCACCTTACATGCGTGATGAATGTATTCAGGATGTTAGACAAGCAAACTACTGAATACATTTCATTTATCTCTACTTGTTTCATTTAAAAAGGAAACTTTATTTGCGAAGATGTTTTCCTGAACACCCCTACACTTAAAAACATAGGATTTTCACGACATCAAATCAACCCTTGTGGGAAAATTTTATACTTTCTTAACATACGAAAAAGAGCACGGTGAATTTCAGTAAAAATGAAGCAGGACTTTATAGCTAAAAATAATTACCACTTGCACTGCACATTAAATAGATAATACCATTTTTTAGCTATAAGCGGCAACCAAATATTTCCTATACTTCACAACTCATAAATTAGAAAAACCAATAATTATAGTAATATACTTCATTTTCTAAAAAATGCGTTTTTATTGGATTTTACAACGTCTTTTTACCAATTCCTATCCAATTATACTGACTATTACTACTGTTATTTATTCTATGTTTTTAGATAAAATGATTATAAATATTATAAAACTTATCACAAAAACGAAAATCTTAAAGTTTAACTTCGCCTCTCGAACTTCAACGCATTGTATTTGCCAGTGTTAGCATTGAACAAAGATCCTGGATCTTAGCCCTTTTTATCCCCCTTTTGCACCCGTTCCATAAAGTAATTTTGTTCACCTATAAGAGCAGCTAGGTTTATCTTGGGATTTTAAGTCTTTAAATATCTTATTTATAAATTGTTTACACAATGATAGTTTGTGAATTATATCACTAAAAATTTTAATAATATTTTAATTTATATATATGACTTTTCATTTGCTTTGGCTTACTAAAACGATCATTTAAAAACCAAGGTAGTTCTTCCCTGCATACGTCCTGTACAAAAAATATCCTACAAACATCCTATACAAAAAACAACAGAATAACCCATATCTTAACATGATTCATTATATTTATTAACACAATTGTCAAAAGAAAGTTACAAAACCTTCATGATTTAGTGCGTCCAAACCATGGTTTTAATTGTATATTAATAGAAGGAGGGTGTTTAAAAAAGATAAAAGGGGGTTTGTTAAATCTTCTGGGCTTATTCACTTACATGATAACTTTCCAAAAATTTTTTCACTCTCTTTAGCACTTTAGTACTATCTTAATAAGTAATGATAAAAGCTTACCGATTTTCATGATAAAGCTTTTAATGGAAAGCAGGGAAGAAAATTTTTGAGAATTTAACTTGCTCGAAAATGAACAATTCAATATTCTATTCCCATAATTTATCAAGTGAAGTTGAAAACAAAGCCTTTCTACCATCTATCTATATATTTGAACGAACTTATTATTTTTCATATGTAGATGACATTTACCAAAAAATACTGAAACCAAAAACACAAAATGGGAGGAAAAGAAGCATATGGACGTTGTAATATTATCGCGGCTTCAATTCGCATCTACAACTATTTTTCACTTTATTTTTGTTCCTTTATCTATTGGTTTAGCTTTTATCATTGCGATTATGGAGACTTTATATGTAGTAAAAGGGAAAGAACAATACAGAAAAATGGCGAAGTTCTGGGGACATTTTTTCTTAATTAACTTTGCCGTTGGTGTTGTAACCGGGATATTGCAAGAATTCCAATTTGGTATGAACTGGTCAAATTATTCCAGATTTGTTGGTGACGTATTTGGAGCACCACTTGCAGTAGAAGCTTTACTAGCCTTTTTTATGGAATCAACTTTTATTGGGCTTTGGATTTTTGGCTGGAATCGCTTATCTAAAAAAGTTCATCTTTTATGTATATGGCTTGTTTCGATCGGAACGATTATTTCCGCATTTTGGATATTAGTAGCAAACTCATTTATGCAATATCCAGTCGGCTTTGAAATAAATGGCGGCCGTGCTGAAATGAATGATTTTTTTGAGTTGATAACAAGCGGTCAAGTTTGGGTAGAATTTCCACATACTGTTTTCGGTTCATTTGCAACTGGAGCATTTCTAATTACTGGAATTAGTGCATGGAAACTTTTGAAAAAACAGGATACTGCATTTTTTAAAAAGTCGTTTCATATTGCTTTAGTCATTGCCATTATTTCCGGACTTGGTGTTGCCTTTACCGGACATGCACAATCACAGTTTCTTGTTAAAACACAGCCAATGAAAATGGCTGCTGCTGAAGGTCTTTGGGAAGACAGCGGGGATCCGGCAGCATGGACGTTATTCGCTAATATTGATACGGATAATAAGGAAAATTCATTTGAAGTTAATATTCCATATATCCTAAGTTATCTATCCTATAGCGAATTTAGCGGAAGTGTGGAAGGAATGAAATCCATTCAAGCTAAATACGAAGAATTATATGGAGAAGGTAATTATATTCCTCCTGTAAAAACAACATTTTGGAGCTTCCGAATTATGGTATTTACCGGTGGTATTATGATCTTATTAGGTCTATGCGGTGCCATCCTTGCTAAACGGAAAAAGTTAGAACAAAGCAGCAAGTATTTAAAAGTTATGATGGCAGCCATTTCCTTACCTTTTATTGGTAGCACTGCCGGCTGGATAATGACAGAAATTGGACGTCAGCCTTGGGTTGTATTTGGATTTATGCAAACACAAGATGCTGTTTCACCGAATGTCACTGCAGGACAAGTACTATTTTCCTTAATAGCCTTTAGTACGATCTATTTAATCCTCGCGATTGTGATGGCTTACTTATTTATTAGGGTAGCTAAGAAAGGACCTGTTGAAAAACAAAAAGATGTTAAATTAACCACAGATCCTTTTGGAGAGAAAGGGTATGGTTCATATGTTAAATGAGGTATGGTTTATCTTAATTGCAGTATTATTTGTCGGATTTTTATTCCTAGAAGGATTTGATTTTGGTGTTGGTATGGCAATGCGATTTGTCGCTAAAACTCCTGGTGAACGACGAGTATTAATTAACACCATTGGACCGGTCTGGGACGGTAATGAGGTATGGTTAATCACTGCAGGCGGAGCGATGTTTGCTGCCTTTCCAAATTGGTACGCAACACTATTTAGCGGCTTATACTTACCCTTAGTAATCATGCTATTACTATTGATAGGGCGTGGTGTCGCCTTTGAATTCAGAAGTAAGCTGAAAAACCAGAAATGGAGAAACACATGGGATTGGACAATCTTTATAAGCAGTTTATTAAACCCGTTTTTATGGGGAGTTGTTTTTGCAGCATTTCTCATGGGATTGCCAATTGATAGTGAAATGAATATTTATGCTTCTATTTCTCATTATATTACGCCTTATACATTAATAGGCGGAGTTGCTATTACCCTACTTTGTTTTTTACATGGATTATATTTTATCACGCTTAAAACTACTGGTGATTTACAATCAAGAGCTCGCGAACTGGCAAAGAAAATTGTTGTTGCTGTTGGTATCAGCTTAATTGTTTTTGTAATAGCTTCTTATTTTCATACAGATATCTTTACCGTTAGAGGAACTATTTTAGTACCTATTTATGCACTTGTCGTTGTTGCCGTTGTGTTAGCTGGCATGTTTACAAGAAAACAGCGTGACGGCTGGGCCTTTACAATGACTGGAATTACAATTGCCTTAACCGTTGTATCCGTATTTGTCGGTCTATTTCCAAGAGTTATGGTAAGTAGCATCGATTCTGCGTTCAACCTTACTATTTATAATGCTGCCTCTGGACCATATTCGTTAAAAGTAATGACAATTGTTGCAGTTACCTTAATACCTTTTGTACTAGGCTATCAAATTTGGAGTTACTATGTATTCCGTAAACGCATTAGTGAAGAGGAGCATTTAGAGTATTAATGAATAAAATGATGAGAAATAATTTGTTAGCATATAAAGGGATTAAGCTGACATTGGGAATTGTCATTATACTCACCCTGCTGGAGGCAACAGCTATTATCTTTCAAGCAAAATGGTTAGGAGAATGGCTGTACCGATTATTTAATGGTCAATTAGTTTCTCAAACATGGGAGATCGGTATTCTATTTCTTGTTGCTTTTCTTACTAGATATTTGGTGGTAATGATCAAGGAAAAAGTCACCTATCAATTTGCAGAAAAAACACGTGTAGCCAAAAGAAAGCAATTACTGGCCAAGCTATTTGAGCTTGGCCCAAGCTACACCAATAAAGAAGGTACGGCGAAATTAGTTAACTTGGCAATGGAAGGTGGGAGCCAATTACGCACTTATTTA
Organism: Cerasibacillus sp. JNUCC 74; assembly: GCF_053667775.1. Next base: position 3,124,922 of record NZ_CM132207.1, read on the forward strand.
GAATTAATCATCCCTAAAATGGTAGCTGCTTGTCTTATTCCGCCAATGATACTTATTTTCGTTTTTTTTCAAGATAAAATATCAAGCGTTATTTTATTTTTAACAGTACCTATCACCATCGCTTTTATGATTTTATTAGGATTAGCTGCAAATAAGAAAATGGAAAGACAATGGCAATCCTATCATCTGTTATCGAATCATTTTGTTGATTCCCTGCGCGGCTTGGAAACATTAAAATACCTTGGTAGAAGTAAAGAGCACGGTTATACCATTGATAAGGTAAGTAATGAATACCGAAAAACAACACTTGGAACATTACGGATTGCGTTTTTATCTTCATTCGCTCTTGATTTTTTCACTATGCTCTCCGTAGCATCCGTTGCCGTCGGCTTAGGTTTACGTTTAATTGATGGAAATATTTTACTAGATGTCGCTTTAATCGTATTAATTCTAGCACCAGAGTTCTTTCTGCCAATTAAAGAAGTCGGAGCTGACTATCATGCTACATTAAATGGGCAAGAAGCCGCTAAGGCAATGGAAGCCATTTTAGCTGAACCGTCTCCTGTAAAGATTCCAGTAGCGAAAGGCTCCATCACATGGTCATCTGATAGTACATTAAAACTATCGTCGGTTAATTATTGTCATGATAAGGACTCTTTTAATGCCCTGACAAATGTTTCTTTTCAGGTTAAAGGGTTTGAAAAAATCGGTATTGTTGGTGCCAGCGGGGCAGGAAAATCTACACTCATTGATATTTTAGGAGGATTTTTAACTCCAGATCAAGGAACGTTTCGAATTCATAATCAAATTCTAAATTCATTAAACGTCGATGCTTGGCAAAATCAAATTACGTATATTCCTCAGCGCCCGTATATTTTTAATCGTTCAATTGCAGATAATATCCGCTTTTATCAGCCAGAGGCTTCAGATGAAGAGGTAAAAACTGCAGCAAAGGCTGCTGGTTTAGAAGAATTATTACATTTATTTCCACTTGGGCTTAACCAGAAAATAGGTAATGGGGGCCGTTCTATAAGTGGCGGACAAGAGCAAAGAGTGGCATTAGCCCGAGCCTTTTTAGGAAACCGTCCTATTCTTTTGCTTGATGAACCTACAGCACACTTAGATATTGAAACCGAGTATGAATTGAAAAAGACGATGTCGAAATTATTTACCGGTAAATTGGTCTTTTTTGCAACGCATCGTTTACATTGGATGGAGCAGATGGATCAGATCATCGTTTTAAAAGATGGTGTCATTGTGGAAGCCGGTACACCACAGCAACTGATGGTGCATAAAGGCGAATACTATGCACTCGTTCGGTCACAATTGGAGGGAGTACAATGAAGACGTGGTTGATCCCTTATGTCAAATTACATTACAAAGGATTATTAATCAGTATATTATTAGGACTATTAGCTCTAGCCTCGGGAGCAGCCTTGATGTTTACATCTGGGTATCTTATTTCAAAGTCTGCTTTAAGACCCGAAAATATTCTTATGGTTTATATTCCAGTTGTGGCAGTCCGAACATTTGGTATCGCTCGAGCCGTATTACACTATCTTTCCCGGCTAACGAGTCATGATACGATTCTTCGTGTATTATCCAGTATGCGAAGTCGTCTCTATCGATTACTTGAGCCACAAGCTGCGTTTATTCAATCTCGATTTCAAACAGGAAAAATACTTGGTGTGTTGTCTGACGATATCGATCATTTACAAGATGTATTTTTAAGAACCATCCTGCCAAGTGTTACAGCTTTAGGAATGTATGGCGTTGCTATTCTTTGTTTAGGTTGGTTTGACTGGGTATTTGCGGCTATGATGGCAGTATATCTCTTTTTTATCGTCATTTTCATCCCAATTATATCCCTGTGGTTTAGCCGAAAGAAGACGAAAAAAATAAAAAATGGTCGGCATGCTCAATATCAAATGCTAACAGACAGCTTACTAGGTATTAAAGATTGGATGATTGCCGGCAAACCAACAGATTTTATGAAGGATGATAATAATAAAGACCAAATGGTAGCGAATATGGAACAATCAATCAGAAATCAACGTAGCTACCGAGATTTTATTAACCAACTGATCATTGGAGCAATGGTTATTTCCATGGTTTACTGGTCTAGTTCCATGGTACATGAAGGAGGAATGCATGTTACACTAATCGCTGCTTTTGTACTTGTTACGTTATCTGTTTCCGAAGCTTTTTTGCCAGTAGCAGGTGCCGTGGAACAAATACCAGAATACCATGAATCCATTGCCAGATTAGATAGTATTAATGAAGATGAGAAAACGGACAAAGAAGATTTGAATCATCTCTTTATTCCATCAACCGCAGAGATTAAACTAAGCAATGTTTTCTTTAAATATCCAGGCGTTGATGACTGGGTTTTAGAACAAATCTCCATGGATATACCACAAGGAAGAAGAATAGCCTTATTAGGAAAGAGCGGCGCTGGTAAATCGAGCATTGCTCAATTAATTTGTGGTTCTTATTCCCCAACGAAAGGAACGGTCACGGTTAATGGAAGTGACGCCACTCTATTTGGAGATTCCTTATTTGAATTTGTTTCGATTTTAAATCAACGTCCACATCTATTTAACACAACGATTGCCAATAATCTTCGTTTAGGGAATCAACAAGCAACCGATCAGGAAATTATTGAAGTTGCAAAAAAAGTCCAGTTACATGACTATATTATGAGTTTACCTAACGGCTACAATACACAAATGGAGGAATCGGGACAAATTTTCAGCGGTGGACAACAACAACGAATTGCTTTAGCAAGAATTTTGTTAAAAGGTTCCCCAGTAATTATTCTGGACGAACCGACTGTAGGTTTAGATCCTAAAACAGAATCGGATCTATTAAAAACAATTTTCTCCACACTTGAAGACAAAACATTAATCTGGATCACACATCATCTAGCAGGAATAAAGCATATGGATGAAGTGATCTTCTTAGAAAATGGAAAAATTGAGCTACAAGGCTCGCATCAAGAGTTATTAAACACGTCACAACGATATCGGGATTTATATTATTTAGATGTGCCGCCATCGATACGGAAAATGGTGCATATGTAGTAAAAACCTTCAGTCAAGTGAAGTGACTGAGGGTTTTTATTTGCACTATAAGAAAGTATAAAACTTTAGGCTTTATCCCGCATGTAAGGTACCGTAAGTCTACCCTCAAGGGGTAGAGATATGGAGCAAGTGTAAGAGGTAGAAAACGGGCATCTAAATGCCCCGATTGGTTCAAGGACCTTTAGGTCATACCCTTGTGTACTAACATTCCGTGTAAAAAGCATTCTACGGAATGAAGTTTCACTTTATCGTATACGAAAAACGATAGCTTTCGCCATAAAGACTTGGCGACAAGCCAAGTTTTTCTAATGATGAACAGCAAGCTGCGTTAAATCTAAGTCTCATATCAGAAAAGTAATCCAAAAATTAGACAGTTTGTTATTCCATAAACAAACTTTTTAATCATTAAATACCCTCTTTACCTTTCTGGATTAGAAATCTTAATATAACTAATTTGACTTTGATTCATAAATCGTATTGGAGCAACACTTGTACCAAGACCGCTATCTATATAAAGATATTGGCTATTATCAATTTTGTAAGTTCCTTTTTCAAATTTAGGAAAAAGGCCTTGATCCGGAGCTACTAATGCGCCAATAAACGGGAGTCTAACTTGGCCGCCATGTGTATGACCACTTAAAATCAAGTCTGCCGAAACCTCGCTATCATTTTCTATTATGTCGGGTGTATGGGATAGCAGCATCGTATATCGCTTATCATTTATCCCATTAAATGCTTCATTCACATTTTCATGATTTGTGGAAGCATCATCAATCCCAACAAGATTAAGTGTAACCCCATCCACTGTCAGTTGGCTGTTCTTGTTATTTAAAACCGTTACCTTTCGTTCTTTAAGACCTACTAAAAGTTCTTCCCTCTTTGGGTTATCCCATTCATGGTTACCTGTGACAAAAAAGACATGCTCATGAATCGAGGTAATTTTATCGATAAGAGAAAACATATGCTTCAAATTATCTGTACTTCTATCTACCAAGTCACCTGTAATTACGATGATGTCCGCATTTAATTTTTCAATCGTTTTCATTAACTTTTCATTGTTATCCCCAAATACTTTATTATGTACATCACTGATCTGTAAAATGCTGATTGCCGAACCCTCCGGTATCTTTCCGCTATGAAACTGGACTTTATTTACTTTAAACATATTTGTATCCATAAATGTTTTAATACATAGAGAAAGGATGAATAGGATAGCAAAAGTAATCATCAACTTTTTCTTTGTTATATAGCGTCTATTAGATAGTTGGTTTTCTTTCATTTGTTGTAGATTTGACAAGATTGTTTCACCCTCCTTCCCGAGCTACGCTTGTCACTATCTTGAGCTATTCGCCTGCTGTTTCGTTCTATTAAAACAGAAAGGAATTTATTTCACTCAATAATGTTCTTTAACTTCTAAAAACGTGTTAAAATCACAGCTTCTACCATCCACCCTATACTGGAATTAACTATCTGTTACTTTTATTTCGTGCTTCCATAATACAGAGATATACCATTTTTCCCTTTCCAATCAAGCAACTGTGAAACGGTGATAAATTGATAACCTGCTTGTTTTAATGTTTTTAACAGTTTTGGTAATGCATCTGCTGTTGTGGAGTGGATATCATGCAAAAGTACAATTGCTCCAGGAGTTATTTCATTTTGTACAATTTTTTGGATAGCCGATCCATTCCTATTCTTCCAATCTAGTGAATCAACAGACCAAAGTATAATAGATTGATTGTTTTCTTTTGCATACTTTATCACATTATCATTATAAATTCCATAAGGTGGGCGGATAAGATTCGGGCTAACACCAGTCACCTCTTTTATCTTTTCATTCGTATAAACCAGCTCTTTTTTTATGTTAACATCGCTCATTTTGGATAAATTAGGATGACTTTTAGTATGATTTCCAATTTCATGTCCTTCTTCTACTACCTTTCTTGCAAGGTCAGGGTAATAATCTACTTGATTTCCTAACATGAAAAAGGTTGCCTTTGCATCGTATTCTTCCAAAGTTTTCAAGATTTTTGGAGTTCCTTGTGGACTTGGCCCATCATCGAATGTCAATGCAACATATTTTCCATTCGTAAGCAATTTTCTATGCTCTTTTTGAATGATTTTTTTCTTTTCTACCTGTTGTTCTTTCGACATTTGTAAATAAGAATCCATATGATCTTGCAAAAAAACATATAATTTTTTAATTGGAATGTTGACTTCAACCGTTTCAGCAAACCCTTCTGTTATTGCATACTTATCCCAGTATAATGTTAAACCCTTTCGATCAATAAACCATTGCCAATCATCCGGTTCTTGCAGCGTTTTATATGTTTGCTTTTTATTCAGATATGGCTGCAATTCTTTATTCTCCTGCAATTCTTCCCAGATAATTTCTTTTATTTTGTCAAGATTTTTCTTATCAAGATGCAATACGTCATTAATGGTTAGAAATTGTTCTTTTTTTACATCAAAATTAAAAACTTTTACCATTTCCTGTTCATTTTTATCTCCATGAATGGCATATGTTCGAAAAACTAAACTATAAAAGTCATTCGTAATACGATTGGTTTCTAATTGAATGTTTAAATGAGCCACTCCTTGTGTTTTTTCATTTATGTTAATGGTTTTTAAAAATAATTCTTTTTGTCTTTTTATCCATTTATTAATAGAAGCGTTAATTTTTTTACTTTTTGTCTCTGGATTGCTAATTGAATAAGTATATGTATCTGTTTCTTTTGAAAAAGTTTTTAGCTGAATATCTGGGTATTTACTATTGCTTTCGTTCTCTTCAACTTTCTCAGCTTGTATATTATCTTTCTTATTTACTAGTTTATTAGGAGATGTTATTAATTTATTAATTCCTGAACTAAGTAGCAGAATTAATAAAACCAACAGAATCCATCCTGGTAGCTTAATACGTTTAATCACTTCAATTCTTCCTTCCCATAGTATTAGAAAAACTTGGCTTGTCGCCAAGTCTTTAGCGAAAGCTGTAGTTTTTCCTATACTATAAACCATAAAATTTTATACTTTCCTATAGTATAAAAAAAGTAGCGAACACTTTTTTATTATATACAAATACCCCTTATATTACAAATACATTACAAATACATTGCATTTATTTCATAAATGTTTCATAAAAATGATTAATAGAACTAGCTTCCCTCTTTGCATAAATGGTCGTCTTTAAATTTTTTCCCTCGTAATATTATCAGTAATGAAGGAAGCAACGCTTTTAAAAAAACTGGGAACCTTATTATTACAGAAAGGGCAGTCACTGTAATAACAAGGTTCCCAACGAACTTTTAATTTCTTACTTTCTATTCTCGTAGAATATTTTCAAGTTCTAAGTATACGTGCAACGAGGAAATTGTACGCTAGCCTCGTTTTCTTTATTAGCTTGTTTATCCGTTCCTTGGAAAAAACAATTTTCCCGCGGGAATATGGATCTCAAGGAAGCAGTGCTCATGTATTTACACTCATATACTCTAGCTGCTCGAATTTCGATGCATAGGCTGTGCTAGTTCGGCGCCTGCAACCAAGGATGTTGCGAAATTAGCTGACCGCGATCCTTTTCCCCCTTTTGGAGCACATACTACTAGTTTTCGACCTCATAACTTTTTTAAAGCCTCTTCAATCGGTGTTGTACCTGATACGATTTGAAATTCTTTACCAATTGTCGAACTATCCTCTAAACAGCCAAAAATGACTCCAGCGACATCCTCTCGTGGAATCTCTCCTCGTTCGACTTCAGATGCAGCTTTTATACGTCCTGTTCCCGCTTCGTTCGTTAATACTCCGGGATGAACAATTGTATAGTTTAAATTTGTTCGTCTCAACCACTCATCAGCATAGTGCTTTGCTACCACATATGGGGCAAATGAGGAAGATGCTGCCTGTATTGCTTCACGTCTTGTATCAAACGAACTAACCATTACAAAACGGTCTACACCAGCCATCTTAGCTGCTTCAATTGTTTTAACAGCACCATCTAAATCAACCATAAGCGTCTTATCTTTTCCCGTATGTGAACCAGACCCTGCAGTAAATACAATGGCGTCAACTCCTTCTGCTGCTTTGGCAATATCCGCAATTTCTCCTTCTAAATCGACCACTGCATTCTCTGCACCTAACTTTTTAAAATAAGCCGCTTGCTCTGGTTTACGAATCATCGCTCTTGCCATATGGTTGCCACTATCTTGAATCAGCTTAACGAGATGTTTTCCAATTTGTCCATTTGCTCCTACAACAAGAATTTTCAATATTTCCACCCTTTCACTTTTTTTATTTCTTAGTTACTTCCATCGTAAATAGATTTTATGCATATGTCTACTAATCTGACTACTTCACGTTATTCAAATCAGAAGAAATTTTTCTAGCAAAATTAAGAATAGTTTGGTGAAAAAAGATGATTATTGTGGTTTCCTAGTTCAATTATTTATGGTGTATTTTTTAACAAGTTATGTATATTTTCTAATGCAAGGTCGATTAGTTGTTAAATGAAACATTCCATTTTCTTAAATTGTTTTGGGAATTAAAATGGACATGCTTGATATCTTGATTGCATTTATGCCGTTATCTTGCATAATTGTATGATCTTTGCCTATATTAGCAGCTATTAATATTCTCTAATCATTTATGTTAAATAAATGATCCTCCCATACTCTATCTAATAACTAAAGCTCTTTTAATCATGTAAAAAGCTACTATATTATCTTTCGCCCATTTTCAAGTTAATTGTCATTCTAATTATTCCTCTTCATCATCAGCTTTTTGAAATAAAACTTCTGGGATTAATTCAAAACCTTCAATGATTGTACTTTCTTCTACTTCAATCATAAGACTCAGTTTCCCATCAAATTGAACCTGCCGAACAAATCTTAGATCCTGTGGACTGATGGAAATATCCGCTACCTTTGTCTTTATTTTAATTGACTTGGAAGTAGGTTTTGGAACAATGTTACTCGCTTTCAACTCATATTTTTCATCATCAATCACCGTCTTAAACGCATTTTCTACCTTTTCCGTATCGACATCTTTTACTCCACTGCTTTTTAATACCTTTTCTACATCTTTGTAGTCTAATTTTGGTACTTCTTCTTCATCTTCATTTTCTTCGATAACTTGATAGATTTCATCATACACATTTGAAAGTGTCGATGTATTGATACGTTCGCCGGCTACATTTTTTACGATTTCCTCAAAAACAATTTTATCCTCTTGCGCAGTCATTATTTCTTCCGCATTCAATACTTCTTCAATAAAATGATAATTTAACTCATTTGCTTTACCTGCCGAATAAAGAACGTGATTGACATCCGCAGCATTATCCGTGAAACAAGGGAAGAGAAATCCTGATATGGGAGCTTTCAGGTTGATAATTGGATCTACAACAATATTATATTTAAACTCCTTTTCTACATAATCAAACAACAGTTCTTTTTTTGGATCTTGCGTTTTATTCATACTACATAAAATAAAAGAATGAGAATAAACCGTATCTCGCTCACTTTCTTCCGTTTCTTCATTGCAGCGTTTCATTGGTTTCATATATTCTCCTCGAATAAAAGTTACAACAATATCCATTTCGTATTGCTTATCTTTCAGCATTTTTTCTACAAGCCGAAGCATATAGCTGTTCCATTCTTCCGTATCGTTACTTAATAGACCCTGATGTAAAATGAGCTGGCTATTATCTTCTACATCCCGCCTGAATTTTAATTCAAATAATTTCTCATCTAATTGCCCAGACAGTACCTTTTTAAAGTTAGCCATAAATAGCTCTTTCTGTTCATCTTCCAGCAATTCAAATGGTGTACTTTGATAGTGATATATATCACTCGATTCTTTCATGATATACACATTAGAAATTTCGTTTATTTTTAATAAGTCATTATTTAATTTTAATTGTTTACGAATATTTGCAATGTCTTTCTTATTCAAACTCGTTTCACTCCTATGCTAATTGTCATTAATTGCTATGAAATATGCATCTTCCATCTTATCATAAATGCTATTTGTTATTCCTGCATATACTATTCATTTTATCCATCACTTAACATTTCCCTTGTAACTAAAAAATCTTACAAACATTAGTTTAACAACATTTGTAAGAAATTTAGATTTAATTATTAGTGACAACGATTGCCACTTTCATATGTATATTTTTGCTGCTTTTATTCTCTTTTTCCTGTTTTATCTACCACAGCATTTTTTATACTTTTTCCCATTTCCACATGGACACAGCTGATTTCTTCCTATCTTCTCAACTTTTTTCTATCAGGATGATTGGATTTAGGTATTGGTAAGGTTGTAATTGTTTTTTCTCCTGTTCCATTAACTCCATGGATGTATGTCCTTTAAGAAACCATCCTCTCGTGTTATTGGATCAGATAAACCAACTTGTCCATTAATTTTTCAACTATTTTCATACTATTAAGTTCTAAATATATTGATAAGTACCATATAATATCATTTGGACCTTCACCAATTTTGGTTGCATAGACCCACTCTTCTACGATACTATCAACTCCCTTCTTATTTATTGCATAATTTTGGGTAAGAAAATTGACTAATTGCTGATAACTAGAAGTTATTATAGATTCCAATTATTTTCATCAAGAGATCGATATAGATGAAGATGGTTTTTTAAATATACGAGTATTCGATCCTCTGAAAAATAACCTGGATCTAAGGGATGCACTAAATATAAATAAAAACTGGAATATGCTTACATGTAAGCGGAACCCAATTAATAAGTATGCTAGAAAAGGATACAAAAGAAGAGATAAATTTAGAGAGTACGTAATTTGGTGCAACTAATTTCCCTCCATTTTCAGCTATATTTGTTACTAATTTGAAACGTTCTGTGTCCCATAAAAAACATATTCGATCCAGGTACTCAGGTATCTGTTGTTCTAATAAAGCAATCAGCTCAGCTTTTTTTAGAAGTAAGTCAATCCAATATGCAAGCTCTTTTTTGTTATTAATGAATACTAATTTCTCCTTATAAATAGCTATTTTATTAATAGCCTTTGACAAATTTTTCCTTTTATAATTATAATTCCACTTTAACAATCTCGTAAGGCTCTTTAGATCTTCACCTTTACCTGGTACCATGTTAAGCTTCCTCTTAATAAATCTATTTATGATCCTCAATTCTCTTAATACTACGTTAGTATTTAAAATTATTATTAAATCCGCCTTCTTAAGGCTATCATCCAACCAAGAATAATAAACACCTTGAATTATCCACTCATCTTCAGAAATAATATTTAACAATTCCATATCTCTCAACTCTTTATCTTTCTTTTTATGATAGCCATTATCCCAAAATATATTGTCTAAATCATATGTTGGGATTTTTAGTTTAGTGGATAAAATATTTGCCAAATAAGTTTTCCCACTACCTGAACCGCCTATGATATGTATTTTGCTAATATTACATTTCAAGTTATCTCCTAATTTCTTATACTAATTTTTTCATCCTCTAACCATTAACAACATTATTAAAAATCTCAGTAACTAATATCTCTATATCAGTAACCCATAGAGTTCGAAACATTTACTGGAATGTCAACACTAAACTGGACAAAAATTATAAGGTCAGCTTCTTGAATTCTACAGGCGTTAAATAGCCCAATGTTCCATGAATTCGAATACTGTTGAACCAATGAACATAATCATCAAGTTCGAGAGCGAGCTGTTTAGGGGAAGAGAATGAGCTCCATTAGCGAATTCTGTTTTAAATACTTAAACATCGCTTCAGCCACGACATTGTCATAAGGGTACCCTTTCATGCTCAACGATCTCTGAATCCCATCAGTATGCACGGGACTGAATCTCGCACGTTCTACCTGAAATACAACACAAAAAACGACGTCCTAACGAATAATTTCCGCCAGAACGCCGTCATATCAACGTTTAATATACCGGTGGTCGGGGTCGAACCGACACTCCCGTGAAGGAACGGGATTTTGAGTCCCGCGCGTCTGCCAATTCCGCCACACCGGCAAATCGAATTGGAGGCGGTAACCGGATTTGAACCGGTGATAAAGGTTTTGCAGACCTCTGCCTTACCACTTGGCTATACCGCCCTATAATTGGAATTGGAGCGGAAGACGGGATTCGAACCCGCGACCCCCACCTTGGCAAGGTGGTGTTCTACCACTGAACTACTTCCGCAAAATGGCTGGGCCACTAGGATTCGAACCTAGGATACACGGGATCAAAACCCGATGCCTTACCGCTTGGCTATGGCCCAATCTATACCCTAAGGGCGACCGGTGGGGATCGAACCCACGGATGCCGGAGCCACAATCCGGTGCGTTAACCACTTCGCCACGGCCGCCATATATATGGCAGGGGTAGTAGGAATCGAACCCACATCAAAGGTTTTGGAGACCTTCGTTTTACCATTAAACTATACCCCTACATATTAAAATCAAAATGGTGGAGGGGGAGAGATTCGAACTCCCGAACCCTGAGGGAGCGGATTTACAGTCCGCCGCGTTTAGCCACTTCGCTACCCCTCCGTAAATAATAAAATACAAATGGTGGCTCGAGACGGAATCGAACCGCCGACACAGGGATTTTCAGTCCCTTGCTCTACCGACTGAGCTATCGAGCCATTAACTTTTATGTATGAAAACCAATTTATCTTTATAGTGGCGGTCCGGACGGGACTCGAACCCGCGACCTCCTGCGTGACAGGCAGGCATTCTAACCAACTGAACTACCGGACCAATTAAATATAGTGGTAATAATTTTATATTAATTTATTTGGTTGCGGGGACAGGATTTGAACCTGCGACCTTTGGGTTATGAGCCCAACGAGCTACCAGACTGCTCCACCCCGCGATATGAAATAGCTTTGCTATGTTATAAAAGAGATATTTATTAAGTCTCTATCTACCAGTCTACATAAAAATGAGTTATCATTCAAGTTATATAAGTGACCGTTACTGGTGGAGGATGCAGGGCTCGAACCTGCGACCCCTTGCTTGTAAGGCAAGTGCTCTCCCAGCTGAGCTAATCCTCCTTATTTGGTGACCCGTACGGGATTCGAACCCGTGTTACCGCCGTGAAAGGGCGGTGTCTTAACCGCTTGACCAACGGGCCAGAGAAAATATTTTTCAAGTGGCGGAGAGCGAGGGATTCGAACCCTCGAGGCCGCATTAACGGCCTACACGATTTCCAATCGTGCTCCTTCGGCCAACTCGGACAGCTCTCCATTGGCTCCACAGGTAGGATTCGAACCTACGACCGATCGGTTAACAGCCGATTGCTCTACCACTGAGCTACTGTGGAATATTCCAATATGAATCACAATGCCTGGCAACGTCCTACTCTTGCAGGGGCAAAGCCCCAACTACCATCAGCGCTGGAGAGCTTAACTTCTGTGTTCGGTATGGAAACAGGTGTGACCTCTCCGCTATTGCTACCAGACATACTTATGATTTTACTGTCTTTGTGAGCTTCTAAAAAATAGGCACAAGCCTTATTATAATTGTTTTCGTAAAAAAAGCAAGTACTTTTTATCAAAAAATATGGATCATACCTTAAAAACTAAATAAGAGATCATTCAACGACTATCTTTCCATTAGATTTAGTTAAGTCCTCGATCGATTAGTATTCGTCAGCTTCACGTGTCACCACGCTTCTACCTCGAACCTATCTACCTCATCATCTTTGAGGGATCTTACTCACTTGACGTGATGGGAGGTCTCATCTTGAGGGGGGCTTCATGCTTAGATGCTTTCAGCACTTATCCCTGCCACACGTAGCTACCCAGCTGTGCTCCTGGCGGAACAACTGGTACACCAGCGGTGTGTCCATCCCGGTCCTCTCGTACTAAGGACAGCTCCTCTCAAACCTCCAACGCCCACGACGGATAGGGACCGAACTGTCTCACGACGTTCTGAACCCAGCTCGCGTACCGCTTTAATGGGCGAACAGCCCAACCCTTGGGACCGACTACAGCCCCAGGATGCGATGAGCCGACATCGAGGTGCCAAACCTCCCCGTCGATGTGAACTCTTGGGGGAGATAAGCCTGTTATCCCCGGGGTAGCTTTTATCCGTTGAGCGATGGCCCTTCCATGCGGAACCACCGGATCACTAAGCCCGACTTTCGTCCCTGCTCGACTTGTAGGTCTCGCAGTCAAGCTCCCTTCTGCCTTTACACTCTACGAATGATTTCCAACCATTCTGAGGGAACCTTTGGGCGCCTCCGTTACCTTTTGGGAGGCGACCGCCCCAGTCAAACTGCCCGCCTGACACTGTCTCCGGACCGGATCACGGCCCTGGGTTAGAAGGTTCATACAGCCAGGGTGGTATCCCACGGGTGCCTCCACGTAAGCTGGCGCTCACGCTTCGATGGCTCCCACCTATCCTGTACAAGCTGTACAAACATTCAATATCAGGCTACAGTAAAGCTCCACGGGGTCTTTCCGTCCTGTCGCGGGTAATGCGCATCTTCACGCATCGTATAATTTCACCGGGTCTCTCGTTGAGACAGTGCCCAAGTCGTTGCACCTTTCGTGCGGGTCGGAACTTACCCGACAAGGAATTTCGCTACCTTAGGACCGTTATAGTTACGGCCGCCGTTCACTGGGGCTTCAGTTCTACGCTTCGTACCGAAGTACTAACGCTTCCCCTTTACCTTCCAGCACCGGGCAGGTGTCAGCCCCTATACTTCGCCTTTCGGCTTCGCAGAGACCTGTGTTTTTGCTAAACAGTCGCTTGGGCCTATTCACTGCGGCTCCTCCTACAAGGAGCACCCCTTCTCCCGAAGTTACGGGGTCATTTTGCCGAGTTCCTTAACGAGAGTTCTCCCGCTCACCTTAGGATTCTCTCCTCGCCTACCTGTGTCGGTTTGCGGTACGGGCACCTATGAGCTCACTAGAGGCTTTTCTTGGCAGTGTGAAATCCGGAACTTCGGTACTCATTTTCCCTCCCCGTCACAGCTTAGAATGATCGGACGGATTTTCCTATCCGACTCCCTTGCTGCTTGGGCGCACGCTTCCATCCGTGCGCTTTCCTTATCCTACTGCGTCCCCCCATCGCTCAAACACTCATGAGGTGGTACAGGAATATCTACCTGTTGTCCATCGCCTACGCCTTTCGGCCTCGGCTTAGGTCCCGACTAACCCTGAGAGGACGAGCCTTCCTCAGGAAACCTTAGGCTTTCGGTGAAAGAGATTCTCACTCTTTTTTCGCTACTCATACCGGCATTCTCACTTCAAAGCGCTCCACCAGTCCTCACGGTCTGACTTCACTGCACATTGAACGCTCTCCTACCATTGTTCCGAAGAACAATCCGCAGCTTCGGTGATACGTTTAGCCCCGGTACATTTTCGGCGCAGAGTCACTCGACCAGTGAGCTATTACGCACTCTTTAAATGGTGGCTGCTTCTAAGCCAACATCCTGGTTGTCTATGCAACTCCACATCCTTTTCCACTTAACGTATACTTTGGGACCTTAGCTGGCGGTCTGGGCTGTTTCCCTTTCGACTATGAACCTTATCACCCATAGTCTGACTCCCAAGGATAAGTAGTTGGCATTCGGAGTTTGACTGAATTCGGTAACCCGATGAGGGCCCCTAGTTCAATCAGTGCTCTACCTCCAGTACTCTTTCCTTGAGGCTAGCCCTAAAGCTATTTCGGAGAGAACCAGCTATCTCCGTGTTCGATTGGCATTTCACCCCTACCCACACCTCATCCCCGCATTTTTCAACATACGTGGGTTCGGGCCTCCAGTCAGTGTTACCTGACCTTCACCCTGGACATGGGTAGATCACACGGTTTCGGGTCTACGACCGCATACTCTGTTCGCCCTATTCAGACTCGCTTTCGCTGCGGCTCCGTGTCTTCCACTTAACCTTGCATACGATCGTAACTCGCCGGTCCATTCTACAAAAGGTACGCCGTCACCCATTAACGGGCTTCGACTACTTGTAGGCACACGGTTTCAGGTTCTCTTTCACTCCCCTCCCGGGGTGCTTTTCACCTTTCCCTCACGGTACTGGTTCACTATCGGTCACTAGGGAGTATTTAGCCTTGGGAGATGGTCCTCCCGGATTCCGACGGAATTTCTCGTGTTCCGCCGTACTCAGGATCCACTCCGGAGGAAGTTCCTTTTTGATTACAGGGCTGTTACCTCCTTTGGCGGATCTTTCCAGATCGCTTCATCTAAAGAACTTCTTGGTAACTCCTATGGAGTGTCCTACAACCCCAGAAGGCAAGCCTTCTGGTTTGGGCTCGTTCCGTTTCGCTCGCCGCTACTTGGGAAATCGCATTTGCTTTCCTTTCCTCCGGGTACTGAGATGTTTCAGTTCCCCGGGTCTGCCTCCTCTACCCTATGTATTCAGATAGAGGTACTGTTCCATTACGAACAGTGGGTTCCCCCATTCGGAAATTCCCGGATCAACGTCTACTTACGACTCCCCGAGACATATCGGTGTTAGTCCCGTCCTTCTTCGGCTCCTAGTGCCAAGGCATCCACCGTGCGCCCTTATTCACTTAACTAACTCGCTTTATGTGAAATAAGCTAGACGCTTTTTCGCCTTTATTGCTTTTGGTTAATCTAGCTTCCGCTCATAGCGACTTGCCTGACTTCCTTCCCCTTCGTACGATAAGTCAACATCGATTCGCCTTTCGGCTCTTCGCGTTTCCTTTATCTCCTACGGTTCAGTCCAGCCCGTATGTCGCTAAGCATTCGCTTCAGCTTTTGGTTTGATGTCGTTGTTACTCTTATTTAGTTTTCAAGGTACCATCTTTAAAGAGAGAATATTTACTCTCTCAAAACTGAACCAAACAACCTAGTATGTCTTCCGTATAGTCAGCTCAAACGTCTATCGTCGTTTTCGCTTTTTATTATTCCAGCTCCAGCGTTCAGCGACTAGTGAAACTTCCTTCCCCTCCGTACGATAAGTCAACATCGATTCGCCTCTCGGCTCTTCGTGTTTCCTTTATCTCCTTCGGTTCCGTCCAGTTCATACGTCGCTAAACGAACGCTTACGCTTTATCTTATTCCTTAGAAAGGAGGTGATCCAGCCGCACCTTCCGATACGGCTACCTTGTTACGACTTCACCCCAATCATTGGTCCCACCTTCGGCGGCTGGCTCCTTACGGTTACCTCACCGACTTCGGGTGTTACCAACTCTCGTGGTGTGACGGGCGGTGTGTACAAGACCCGGGAACGTATTCACCGCGGCATGCTGATCCGCGATTACTAGCGATTCCGGCTTCATGCAGGCGAGTTGCAGCCTGCAATCCGAACTGAGAATGGTTTTGTGGGATTTGCTTGGCCTCACGGCTTCGCTGCCCTTTGTTCCATCCATTGTAGCACGTGTGTAGCCCAGGTCATAAGGGGCATGATGATTTGACGTCATCCCCACCTTCCTCCGGTTTGTCACCGGCAGTCACCTTAGAGTGCCCAACTGAATGCTGGCAACTAAGATCAAGGGTTGCGCTCGTTGCGGGACTTAACCCAACATCTCACGACACGAGCTGACGACAACCATGCACCACCTGTCACTCTGTCCCCGAAGGGAACTCCCTATCTCTAGGGCCGTCAGAGGATGTCAAGACCTGGTAAGGTTCTTCGCGTTGCTTCGAATTAAACCACATGCTCCACCGCTTGTGCGGGTCCCCGTCAATTCTTTTGAGTTTCAGCCTTGCGGCCGTACTCCCCAGGCGGAGTGCTTAATGCGTTAACTGCAGCACTAAGGGGCGGAAACCCCCTAACACCTAGCACTCATCGTTTACGGCGTGGACTACCAGGGTATCTAATCCTGTTCGCTACCCACGCTTTCGCACCTCAGCGTCAGTTACAGACCAGAGAGTCGCCTTCGCCACTGGTGTTCCTCCACATCTCTACGCATTTCACCGCTACACGTGGAATTCCACTCTCCTCTTCTGTACTCAAGTCCTCCAGTTTCCAATGGCCCTCCACGGTTAAGCCGTGGGCTTTCACATCAGACTTAAAAGACCGCCTGCGCGCGCTTTACGCCCAATAATTCCGGACAACGCTTGCCCCCTACGTATTACCGCGGCTGCTGGCACGTAGTTAGCCGGGGCTTTCTGGTTAGGTACCGTCAAGGTGCCGCCCTATTTGAACGGCACTTGTTCTTCCCTAACAACAGAGTTTTACGATCCGAAAACCTTCTTCACTCACGCGGCGTTGCTCCGTCAGACTTTCGTCCATTGCGGAAGATTCCCTACTGCTGCCTCCCGTAGGAGTCTGGGCCGTGTCTCAGTCCCAGTGTGGCCGATCACCCTCTCAGGTCGGCTACGCATCGTCGCCTTGGTAGGCTTTTACCCCACCAACTAGCTAATGCGCCGCGGGCCCATCTGTAAGTGACAGCTTGCGCCGCCTTTTAACGTCTCCTTATGCAAGAAAACGTATTATCCGGTATTAGCCCCGGTTTCCCGGAGTTATCCCAGTCTTACAGGCAGGTTGCCCACGTGTTACTCACCCGTCCGCCGCTCGTTCCACATGCGTCACCTCCGAAGGGGTTCTACTTGCTTCCCGCGCTCGACTTGCATGTATTAGGCACGCCGCCAGCGTTCGTCCTGAGCCAAGATCAAACTCTCCATAGAAAACTCACTTTTGGTATTTGCAAAAGTAAAGTTGCACTTGTGCAAATAAGAAACTGGTTTCTTATTTGCCAAAAAAGTTTGTAATGAAAAACACCGTTCTTCATTATTTCTTAGCTTCTCTCAAGATCTCTCTTGAGTTATTTCTTAGAAAAACAGAGATTGCTTTTCTTGACATACTGGTTGTTTTGTTCAGTTTTCAAAGAGCAAATGTTGTTAGCTGTCTTTTGCGACAGCAACTTTTATAACATAACATTTTAAGAAGTAGCTGTCAATAACTTTTTTAATTTGAATCGCTTTTCTCATTTCAGCGACCTTATTAATATATCATATTTCCAACTTTCATGTCAACACTTTTTATTGATATATTTATTATAAAATCACCAAAATTTTTGCGACGCTTATTACTCTATCACGCTTCTATCATAAAGTCAACGTTATTTTTAATTTTTTATAGTGCATGTTCAAAAAAGGATCGAAAAATTCGGGCAGTGATGTTTCAGCTAGCGCACTTGTACAGGATGTACTGACTTCTACGTTACCCACAAGGCGTGTTTTTTTTAAAAAGGTCCTTTAGTAGAAACATAGATATATGAGCATTAGTCTAGCTTCCTTGAAACTCATTCTCGCGCTGGAAAAAAGTTTTTCCTTTCCAAGCAACGGAGAAACAAACCCAATAAAGAAAACTTAGCTAGCGGCAAGCGAAGCGTAGACGATAGGCCTAGTTACATGTACACGTAGAACTTAAAAATTTCAAACTACATTGAATGAATTTCAACGCTGAAATTTTATACGTTCTAAGGTACAAAGAAATTCAAGGCGTCATTTTACCCGTACTTTTTGAACAACCTCTTAATAATAAATACTAAAAAATTCACTAATTCAATTGTTACTAGCTTCATTTCAGGCTTCATTATTGTAATTTTAACAACTTCTTAAAGTTGAACACCAGTAATTCTTAAAAGTCCATTAACAAATCGGTTGAAACCTATGATGTAATAATTAGCGCTAAAATATAAAGTGAAACTTCATTCAGATAGAACAAAGGTTAGAATCTTGGGCGTCTTTGAAAAACTGCGATGTGTCGCTTGCGAAGTTTTTTTCTTATCATTGAAAAGAAATACACTTTTTCGTCGTGCGACGCATCGGCTACGTAGCTCCCCTTGTCTTGTTGCAACTCCTTGTGATCAACATCCTTAAAAAATCGCGATGTATCACTAACGTAGCTTTCCTTGTCTTGTCGACCCGAGCGAATCGGTAATTTAGGTGCCGTTATCTCCCACTTAAACTTCTTCGTATCCGCTATAACTCTTGAAGTCGGGGTCTTACAGCACCTTACATTCGGGATAAAACAAATATATCAAACCTACCATAACCAAAAGTCCAACTTTATTTCAGTAAAACTTCTCTTTCAACTTATATGAGTAATACCATAGAATAAATGGATAAAATTAAAGATTCGTAGACGTTGCCTCTCTATGCGGTATTATATCATTGATACGATTGCAATATCTTTACGAATAAGATATCCTAGTGTTCACTTAAGCTTTGAGATGCTGATTCAAGTAAAAACTGCAAGCTAATTCATCTCTTCCATGTACATTCCTTCTAGGGTTTTGATCATTAAAGGAGGGACTTTACTACAATATGGAAGAAAAATCGCAAAAGAGCAACGTTATATTGTTATAAATTAGAATAGCAATGTAAAGTTTGCCTATATACTATATGTGGAAAACGAAAAAATTGTGTCTCTTACTTCTTTAATTTATATTTCCTATGGTAAACCCCTTCTCCCTTTGTCGCTTCTTTTACAGAATAAACAATCCTCTTTTCTACTAAATAAGCAATAATTGCTGATAGATCTAAAGAATATGGCTGAATTTCCGGCCGTGCTTTTAATTCAGCATAAGACCAAGCATACTCTTTGCCCATCACGTCTAATAAATGCTTAACAGATACCTTCGCTCGCTTTTTTATGATATAATCCATTGCCAGCAACATGAGTTGTATTCGTTTTTTCAATGCTTCCTTACTTTCAATAAACTCTTCATACAATTTATAAATTTCAACATCAATTTGTTTTATTTGGCTCCAAACAGTTACTTCAGGATAATGACCTTTTTCAATTACAGCCAGTCTAGCTAAATAATGCAGGGAGTAGAGTATTTTACTATTCGCATCCATATATTGTTGCATTTCAAAAAGCTCTTTTGCTTCATTATAACTTTTTACCAGCTTTCCAAATTCAATCGCTTTTCGCAAATCTCTCTTTTTATCAGGAAAATCATGTAATTGATCTTTTAAATTAAAAACAAATTCATTTCTATCAAATAAAATCTTTCCATATATGATCCATTCAACCGCACTTCGATAACCACTTGTATCAATCCACTTCATTAAAAGTCGTTCATCAACAATATGAAGTGCACAAGTTTTATTGGCAAATTCATAATGTTTAGCGCACCATTTGGGGTCAGCATCTTGAACAATTATTAATAAAATCACATCAAAATTATCAGTAATGTGGCTATTTGGTTTCGTTCTTTCTAACACTAATATACCAAGGGTTTTCAAATCGCTAGCATGTTGCTGGTAAATTGATCTCAGAAAATTTTCCATTATTTATTTCTCCATTTCTTATTAAACATTTCAGACTTCATAGGAAATAAACAAGAGTTTATTTATTCCGTAAAACAGGTTTTATTTTTCATTATACTAACATTCGTTATAATCTTAGCAATTCCTGTCTTTTTATTAAATTTTTTAATAAATCTTTTCTTTAATATGTTTAGAAAAAGGAGGATAAAACAAAAATATATAGTTCGTCGTCGCTTCATTTTCAAAAAGCCGAGTGTATGCAATTAAATATAGATCATCCATCTCCCAAAAAACACCCTCACAAAAAACGATGTTATCCTCTGTCACTGTGCTTGCCGTTAGTATAGTTTTACTTCTACTTTGCATATACTTCACTCAAGGAACTCTTTTTCCTTGAAGTAGAACAAAGACAAAATGCAACATACGTAAAAAATCCCAATGTAACGCACCCAAGTTTTTTTGTCCTAAAAAACGCGATGTGTAGTTATCGAAGCTTTCTTTTCCTTGAGAAATTGCGAGATATTGCTGTCGAAGCATACTCTGTTCTGCCATCCGAACAAATCGAGCAATTTAGTGCCGGTTCCCTACAAGTCGTTAAGATAATAAAGACGTTAGAAGAGGAATAAATACGACAACTTATATGTTGAATAAATTTCTATCGCGTCGCTTTAACTTAAAGACTAACATTTTATACATTCTAATGTACAAATAAATTCAACTCGTCATGTTTCCAAATTTTTGAACATTACTTATAGATGAGGAACTAGATGAGCTTTAGACATGCACGTTTTTTGATTCATCAATTAACTGACTGTATGTTATACTACCTTTAAGGGGAGTAAGGAGGTAAGTTTACATGTCGCAAATCGTCTATTCTAGTAAAATAAATAAAATCAGATCATTTGCCTTAATTCTTATTTTTGCAGGTATTATACTTATGTATATAGGAATATTAGTCAAACGGATTGATTGGTTAATGATTATCTTCTTTATCCTTGGTGTATTAGCAGTTGTATTAAGCTGCGTTGTTTACCTATGGATCGGGACATTATCTTTAAAAGCAGTGCCGATTATTTGTCCCAGTTGCGAGAAGCCTACAAAAATGCTTGGACGAGTAGATGCTTGTATGCACTGCAAACAACCGCTAACAATGGATAAAAATTTAGAAGGTAAAGAGTTTGATGAAAGGTACAATTCTAAACGTTATCGGAAAGAGATAAAAGCAAAAAAAGAAAATAATATGCACTAACATATCTTTAAATAAGTTTAATAATCCACACGCTAGACTCATAATTAGCCATTATTAAAACCTTCAAAAACCCTAATGCTTAGTTGACATTAGGGTTTTTGGCGTACCATCAATTAATGTGTTTCTTTTCAGTTGTTTTCTGACATTCTTCGCAAACACCATACAATTCCATGCGGTGATGACTGACTTTAAAACCGGTTACCTGCTCAGCCAATGCCTCCACCTCATCAAGTGATGGATAGTGAAAGTCAACAATTTTCCCACATGAGTTACAAATAATATGATAATGATCTGAAGTATTACAATCAAATCTGCTTGAAGAATCGCCATAAGTCAACTCTCTGACTAAGCCAACTTCACGCAATACACGCAAGTTATTATAAACGGTTGCAACACTCATATTCGGAAACTTTCCTTCTAAGGCCTTGTAAATATCATCAGCTGTTGGATGAATCGTTGAATTGAGCAAATACTCAAGTACCGCATGTCGTTGTGGAGTGATACGGACGCCTGATTCTTTTAGTGTATTAATCGCTTCCTGTAATCGATTTTCAGACACCCTCATCCACCTCTCTTTCAGTAGTTTATCTAATGATAACGTTATTATTACATTATAATCTTTATAAATAGTTTACGCCCTTTACGTGTATTCTGTCAATATTAGCACACTATATACATAAATACATGTTTTAATATAAAATTTTCTCTATAAATGGATGTTTAAAAAGCTAAGTAAAACTCATAAATTGAACTTCAACATACATTAAGACGAGAAAAAAGAGTGATTTTCTTCAAGAGCAACGAACGTTGAGCAATACAGCAAAATTTTTCGATATGTTGTAATCTTAGCCGAACCTAGCTTTTCTATCCTCTTTTTAAACATGTACTATAATTTATATACGTAATAAGCGTTCCTTTCCCCCAAGCAATTGATTAACATAGCGAGCAGCT
The DNA here is from genome assembly GCF_053667775.1 of Cerasibacillus sp. JNUCC 74. Next base: position 3,147,404 of record NZ_CM132207.1, read on the forward strand.
ACAAATAAATAATCTGATAGCCGATTAAGATAAGCAACTACTAAAGGATTAACTTGATCAATTGCAACAGCCAATCGTTCCGCTCTTCTAGTTACTGTTCTTGCAATATGTAGTGCTGAGGCTGCTTCTATACCAGATGGTAAAATGAAGTTTTGTAATGGTTCAAGCTGTTCATCCCATTTATCTATTAGCTTTTCTAGTTGTTGAATATGCTCCTCCTTTAATTTCCAGGGTTCTAACGCTTTATTATCTTAACGTGGAAGAGATACAGCACCCTCGATAATGAGCGATAAATTTCACAAAAACAAAAGCTAGAAATACTCGAGTTAGCACGGAGCATAGGAGACGATGTTAACTTATCGTTGGAAGAAGAGTGAAGTTTGCTACAGCTTGGGTGCTGAAGCTATACAACGAAGCTACATTTCAAAAAGTTATCTATTATGTAGAAATGAAAAAAGATAGCCATATGGAAGTGACCCTCTAAAGTCAAATTTCAAGTTAACTATTAGGGTACAGTACATATGACTATCTCCTTTTTTCCAATTATTGCAACTGCTCACGAATAAAATCTAACGCAGTTTCTACATGTCCCTTTACTTTCACCTTGCGAAATTCTTTTTGTAATACGCCGTTCTTATCAAGAATAAAAGTAGAGCGTTCAATACCATAATATTCTCTGCCAAAGTTTTTCTTTAGCTTCCAAACACCAAATTGTTCAGCTACTTGATGGTCTTCATCTGCTAAAAGTATAAACGGTAAATCATATTTATCAATAAACTTTTGGTGTGAAGCTGCTGGGTCCGGACTAACACCAATAATTACTGCATCAAGCTCTTTAAAACTCTCATGAGCATCGCGAAAATCACATGCCTCGGTCGTACAGCCAGGGGTCATATCCTTTGGGTAAAAATACAGGACAACATGCTTTCCTTGAAAATCAGACAGACTGACCTTTTCACCATCTTGATTTGGCAATGTGAAATCTTCTACTTTTTTACCAATTTCTACTGACATATTACATCCCTCCATCCTATGTTCCATTCTACTATAGCATAACTCTTAAATAATATTCATTGATCTCTACTTTGATCATGGCGTTGTACTAGACGCAAAACAAATGCAGTAGGTAATATATAGCCAATTAGTGCTTGAACAATTGCAATTAATCTGCCAACTCCAATTGGGGTGATATCCCCATAGCCAATCGTTAATATCGTTACACCACTAAAATAAAGGGAATGCATTAAAGAACCAAAGACACTTACCTGTTTCAGTTCACCATGTTCTACAAGAATTGGAGCTTGCATGGACAATACAAAATAAATAAGCCCGAACCCGATAATAACTATACAGTAAATCGTTATTAACACATAAAATAATTCCAAAGAAAAACCGCGTCGCCTCATATAATGTTGCAGTTGTTCACCGTGAATAAAATCAAATAAGCTTTTTCCTAAAATAAATACAATTGCCCCAATGAGAAACCATACTACATATTCCATTTAATCCCCTTCTTTTTTGGTCCAATTCCTATTTACTTTATGCTTATGCAAATAGCTAAGATGCTTGTCATTTATTTTCTGTTCTATGATAAAATATAGAAGAAATGGAATTGTTACAGTGTGAACTTTTACTTCATCCTCTACGGATAGAAGTAAACAAACGCTAACATCTCGCACATCCCTTTAAAAAACGTGATGTGCCGCTGCCGAAGCAAGTCTGTCCTGTCTACTCAAACGAATCAGGGACTTAGGTAGTAGTGTCTCCCACTTAGATTTCTTCATATTCTTTATAACTCTTAAAGTGGGAGTCTTATGGCACCTTACATTCTGATAAAATATAGAATTCAGTTATAACTCCTGATATCCAACAAGTGCGTGTTCAAAGCAATAAAAAGTTCGAGGTCGTCTGTAGATTCGAATACGGTAACTATACCAGTTAATATAGTATAAGAAACTAACTTATATGAAATTCGATCCGTTACGATTACTGGACTTTTTAAATATCGTCTATAATAGATTTAAACATCTGCTGTTCATTCATAAACTAGAAAGGACGGGACAGTAATGAAAAAAGTATTTCTTGTTGAAGATGATAAAAAAATAGCTGATTTGTTGAAGGATTATTTGGAAAAATATGAGTATGATATTCAATTAGTAAAAGAGTTTGATAAAATTTTAGAGGAATTCCAAGCATTTGACCCTCACCTTGTCTTACTCGATATTAATCTACCTAGCTTTGATGGCTTCTACTGGTGTCGTAAAATCCGCAGTGTATCGAATTGTCCCATCATTTTTATTTCCGCACGGGATTCGGGAATGGATCAGGTTTTGGCAATTGAAAATGGCGGTGATGATTACATTACGAAACCATTCAATTTTGATGTTGTTCAGGCAAAAATAAAAGGAATTATGCGTAGAATCTACGGAGAATATGCAATTAGTAAACAGGCTGATATACTGGAAATTAACGGACTTACCCTACATTTAACGACAATGGAAATCAGCCTAAACACGGAAAAAGTACTGCTTACAAAAAATGAATTTATTTTGCTAAAAGCTTTTATGGATCACCTTAATCAAGTATTATCACGAACCTATTTATTGGAAATGCTATGGGATGATGAGCATTTTGTCGATGACAACACGCTATCTGTGAATATTACCAGAGTTAGGAAAAAACTTGAAGACATCGGTGTAAACCAAAGCATTCAAACCGTACGAGGGGCAGGTTATAAAATGATTGATACATGGAGTGAAAGTATATGAAAGACTTTCTAAAAGATAGCCTGCCAGTTATTTTTTTCTTTTATATCCAGCTTTTCATTATCATCGCAATCGTTCAACTGTTTTATGGCATTACTTCAGTACCAATGAGTTGGGATTTGATTACCTATTTAATCATCCTACTAACATTCTGTTTATCTTTATTTTTAGTATACCGATATTATAAACTTCGTGATTATTACGTGACCATTAAGGAAGATGAAGAAAATGCCACATGGTTACCAGACCCACCAACTAAATTATTGGCAACTATAAAAAAACAGCATGATAGGCAAACAAACAAATATGCAGAAGAAATAGAACGCTTAAAACAGCAAAAGCAAATGGAGTTTAATTTCATTCAACAATGGGTGCATCAAATGAAAACTCCCGTCTCCGTGATGCATTTAACTTTGCAAAAAGAAAAATTTCGAATGTCGCAAGAGTTTTTACACAGTATGCATGAGGAATTAGAACGAATGCAGCAAGGGTTAAACTTAGCGTTATATCAATCACGATTGCAAAAATTTGATCGTGATTTCCAGGCACAGCAAATCGTCTTAAAGGAACTTATTAAAGAGGTAATTCAAGACTTTAAATCAAGCTTTATTCGCAATCAAGTTTTTCCAGATTTATCAATTGATGAAGATTTTATCGTGACAACCGATTCCAAGTGGTTACGCTTTGTAATAAGCCAGGCAGTTTCGAATGCAATTAAATATTCAAAGCCGGATTCCTCGCATGTTTATTTCAGAGCAAAAGCAGCGGATAAACAAATTGTGTTACAAATAACAGACACCGGTCACGGAATACCAAGTCAGGACCTTGATCGGGTTTTTGATCCTTTTTTCACGGGATTGAATGGCAGGAAGTTCCGTGAATCAACAGGGATGGGACTTTATTTATCCAAACAAATTTGTACAGAGCTTGGTCATGACTTAACTATTTCTTCAGAGGAAGGAAAGGGAACGACTATTTCTATTCATTTTCACCTAAACTAACCTTACAATGTTGTAAGGTTAGTTTTTAAATATGAAAGAAAGGACGATAGGGATACATAACGGAATTAGTTATAATGAAAATAATTAACATTAGAAAAACTTGCTTGTCGCTAAGTCTTTAGATAAAGCTATCGTTTTTCTTTTACGATAAAGCCTAAAGTTTTATACTTTCCTAATAGTATAAAATCATGACCAATCATTTATCCCGCATCTAAACTGGCAGTAACACCTCCACTTAGAGGGGGAAGAGAATGGTGGAGGAAGCTGCCAGTAAATGTCCGATTAGCTCATCTAACCATGAGGTGATGAGAGAACCCCCACTCATGGAAGTTTCACCTTATATCAATCAACTTTCACGTATTTCATCCGTTATTAAGGTGTTAAAACATATCCAATGTCTACTTTTTAGAAAACACTACAAGGAGAGATTAGACATGTACGTACTAAAAGCAGAAAACTTATCCAAAACATATGGCAGCAAACGGGGGATTTCATATGAAGCACTACACCAATTCAATCTCACTGTTAGTCAATGTGAATTTATAGGAATCATGGGACCTTCAGGCAGTGGCAAAACTACATTATTAAACTTACTATCGACTCTCGATACACCTACTTCTGGAAAAGTGATGATTAATGAAAAAACAGTTACATCTCTTCCTCATTATAAATTGGCTAAGTTTAGGAGACAGGAAATGGGATTTATTTTTCAGAATTTTAATTTGCTGGAAACCTTAACCATTGGTGAAAATATTTTGCTCCCTTTAACATTGAATAAAGTACCTGTGAAGGAAATGAACAAGAAACTCACCTCCATAACAAAGCAACTGGGTATTGATGATATTATTGACAAACGAATCATGGAGGTCTCCGGTGGACAAATGCAACGAGCAGCGATTGCTAGAGCACTAATTCATAAGCCTTCTATCATATTTGCTGATGAACCTACCGGAAATTTGGATTCCAAAGCTTCCTTACAAGTGATGGAAGCATTGAGTAGACTGCAAAGTGAGCAACAAACAGCTACATTAATGGTAACTCACGATCCATTTGCAGCTAGTTTCTGTCAACGAGTCATCTTTATTAAAGATGGGAGATTGTATAATGAAATTCATCGAGGAAATAACCGACAAAACTTTTTTCAAGACATTTTAAATATGCAATCCTTGTTGGGAGGAAATTTGAATGACCTTCAAACAATTCGCTTTTAATAATGTAAAGCGCAACACACGTGCCTATCTCAGCTACTTTTTAAGCTGTATGTTTGCGGTAATCGTCTTTTTTATGTATGCTGTCGTTATCTTTCATCCCCAAATAGAAAAATATGATTTTGTGGAAGTTGTTAGAAGAGGAATCCTTGTATCGGAAGTAATTATTTATCTTTTTTCTTCTTTATTTGTACTCTATTCTACTGCTACATTTATTAAATCACGTAAGAAAGAGTATGGAATCCTAACAACATTAGGCATTAGTAAATCTCAATTAAACCGGATGCTCATTACAGAAAATACAATTATCGGTCTTGCTTCTATTATTGCTGGTATTTTAGTCGGTGCTTTGCTAACAAAATTATTCTTAATGATATTTTCTGCCATTTTAAATACCGGGGAAATTCTGCCTTTTTATTTATCATGGAAAGCGATTGGCATTACCGTTGCATTGTTTTTTATAATGTTTGAAATAAATTCTTTACTCGTCGTCTTTACATTGCGTACAAAATCAATTATGGAAGTATTTCGAGGTGCTAAGGCCCCGCGAAAAACACCTCGCTTTTCATGGATAATAAGCATTTTGGCGATTGCTGCTGTTTTCTATGCCTATTATTTAGCGTATACAGCTGATATGTTTTCTATTTTATATCGTATGTTTATTATTTTAGTTTTAATTATTCCAGGTACCTACTTTTTATTTACGCAGTTTAGTATTGCCTTTACGAGTCTTTTACGTAAGAACAAAAGATTTCTCTATCAGAATTTGAATTTACTTATTATTTCCGATTTAACCTATAAATTAAAAGACAATGCGCGCTTACTTTCAATGGTCGCTATTTTAAGTGCTGTAGCCTTCACATCGTCCGGAGTTTTATATGGTTTGTTTCAAAGTATGGAGGAAGAGACAGAGCGTTTCGTGCCTCAGGACTTCTCCATAATCACTAAGGGCACTGAGAATAAGGAACTGTTTGAAGAAAGTATTGCAAAGGCAGAAAAAATTTTCACAGAAAGTTTTACTCCTTTCGAGTCAGTTATAACTCTTCCAATACAAGCCAAGTCACAACATAAAATTGGTTATTGGAATGATATTTCGTTTACTGTTTTTTCGTATGCGGATTATAAAAAAATGCTGCAATTAAACAATCTAGCTGTACCAAATCCACCAGGCAACGGCTATGCCCTTGTACTTGTAGATGATATTATTCGCCCAAGTATAGATCCTGTTCCCAAAAGGCTAACATTTCGGATTGGAAATGAACAAATAGAACAACATGTAACTGTATTTAAAAATAAAACAATGAATTCCACTATTTATGGGATGTATACACTTGTTCTACCTGATGCTACATTTAAAAAGTATCAACAAAAAGGGGAGCAGCTATTATACTACACAGCCAAAATACCGAACTGGGAGAAGCATATTAAAACAGTGGAAAAGGTACAAGCTGCCTTAGACCAAGAGCATATTTATACAGATTCAAGAGCGAGTACCTATACTGGTATGAAAGAGGGTGTGTCTTATCTTTTCTTTTTTGGTATATTTATTAGTGTCCTGTTCTTTTTAGCTGCTGGATCCATTCTTTACTTTCGAATGTATCAGGAAATTGATAAAGATATTAAATATTATTATTCCCTTTACCGAATCGGGTTAACGAACCAAGAAATGAGACAAATAGCTACAAGACAACTCGCTTTTTTATTTTTCTTGCCCTTTTTGATAGCTGTTGTTCATGCTGGTTTTGCATTTAAAACATTACAAAATATACTTGTTTCTTCGGTTCTTTTACCAAGTATATATATCATTTTGTTTTATTTCATTGTTCATTTTATCAACTTTATCTTTATCCGAAATATTTATATTTCCAAGTTAAAAAGAGTCATGTAAAAAGGTTTAGAATAAAAAGAATCCGAACGTAAAATTTAAGGAGGCAATTATTGTGGATTTTTCAACATCAGAAGCACTTCACCGTGAAGCATTAGAACATATTGTTGGAGGCGTAAACTCACCATCACGCGCTTATAAAGCAGTTGGCGGGGGTGCACCAGTCTATATGAAGCGTGCTCAAGGCGCTTATTTTTGGGATGTCGATGGCAATAAGTATATTGATTATTTAGGTGCTTACGGTCCGATTATTACTGGACACGCTCACCCGCATATAGCTAAAGCAATCTCTCATGCAGCTACAAATGGGGTATTATATGGGACACCAACTCCACTAGAAAATCAATTTGCCAAAATGTTAAAGGAAGCCATTCCATCATTGGAAAAAGTGCGTTTTGTAAATTCCGGAACTGAGGCAGTTATGACTACAATAAGGGTTGCACGTGCTTATACGAATCGTACCAAAGTAATCAAATTTGCCGGTTGTTACCATGGCCATTTTGATGCCGTACTTGTAGAAGCTGGTTCAGGCCCTGCAACACTTGGCACCCCTGATTCTGCTGGTATTCCTGAATCCGTAGCACAAGATGTCATTACCGTTCCATTTAATGATATCGCCGCATTAAAACAAGCTTTAGACGTTTGGGGAGATCAGGTTGCGGCTGTATTAGTTGAACCGATCGTTGGTAATTTTGGAATTGTTGAACCCAACGAAGGATTTTTAAAAGCTGTGAATGAGCTTACCCATGGTGTTGGAGCACTTGTAATTTATGATGAAGTAATTACCGCATTTCGCTTTACATATGGAAGTGCCCAGCAATTATATGGGATCCAACCTGATATGACAGCAATGGGTAAAATTATTGGTGGTGGACTTCCAATCGGTGCGTATGGTGGTAAAAAAGATATTATGGAACAAGTTGCCCCTCTTGGACCTGCTTATCAGGCGGGAACGATGGCAGGTAATCCAGCATCAATGGCAGCTGGTATCGCATGTTTAGAAGTCTTGCAAGAAGATGGCTTATATGAAAAATTGGATCAGCTTGGCGCTAAGCTAGAAAAAGGTATTCTAGAAAAAGCCCATGAACACAGAATTGCAATTTCGATCAATCGCCTTTGCGGAGCTTTGACCGTTTATTTCGGAGATGGACAAATCACCAATTATGATGAAGCCGAAGCTAGCGACGGGGAACGCTTTGCACAGTTTTTCCGTTTCATGCTAGAACAAGGCATTAATTTAGCTCCATCCAAATACGAAGCATGGTTCTTAACCATAGCGCATACGGAAAAAGATATTGATCAGACAATTGCTGCCGTAGATGTAGCGTTCAAAAAAATGGCAAGCAATGAAAGATGAAGTAAAGTAAAAGTGGTGTAGTCAAAGAGAAATCCGAACGATGATTTAAAATTCTTTAATTAGAATTTGAATTAGTTCGGATTTTTCTTTTTATAAGCTTCCTTATTCCAGTAAATATTTGCGTTTAGAGTTGATCTTTTTAATGATGTCCCACCCTCTTTCTCATTTTGCCTGTAAACTGCGGATAAAAAGGTGGAAATAGATTAGGTATTTAAGAGTGGTTACATTTAAATCAGGGCTCGATATGTCATTTTACAGAACTTTTTGAACAACCCTCTAAGGTAAAAAAACGAATAATACTACCTATTTCATAGAATACTATTTATAAAAGTAAAATTGGAGGAGATAGCCATGACTAGTCCTTATCGCTGTCCCAACTGTAAGACAAATAAAACTCGTTTTAATAAAATTGAACAGATAGCCCATCCCATAAAACTTGATGCTTCAACTGGAGAAATTATAAAAACGTATCAAGATGGTAATGTTGAACCGTACCATCATATATATCAGGGTCCTAAATTTAAAATTCAATGTGCGGCCTGTGGAGTAATTGAAGATGAAAAGACGTTCATTCATTTTGCCCAATATCAGTAATACAGGTTGGGATATCACATGAACTAAATGTATAATTTGTGAGACGTTAAGAAGGTCACGACATACATCCCCCGTGACCTATCTATTTTTTACTCCATCGTCAAGATGTTGGACTTGATAAAGATCATAATAAATACCTTTAGCTTTCATCAGCTCATTATGTGAACCTACTTCTTTAATCTGTCCCCCATCAATGACGACAATTCTATCAGCATGGGTAATTGTTGCTAATCGATGAGCAACGATAAATGTTGTTCGGTCAGAAGCAAGTTTTTCTAATGCCTCTTGAATCGTATGTTCACTTTCTAAATCTAATGCGGAGGTAGCTTCATCAAAGATAAGCAATGGCGGATTTTTCAAGAATACTCTGGCAATCGCTATTCGCTGTTTTTGTCCACCTGATAATTTAACACCACGCTCACCGACCAATGTATCGTAGCCATATGGCAAGCTTTGTATAAAGTCATGCGCGTTTGCTGCTTTTGCAGCTTCTACCACTTCATCATCAGTTGCATCGGGGTTTCCCATTCGAATATTCATTGCTATCGATTCACTGAATAATGTATTATCTTGTAGCACCATACCTATACGATCCCGCAATGAACGTGCCTGAATATCACGTACATCGATACCATCCATTTTAATGGAACCGCTTGTCACATCATAAAATCGAGGAATAAGGCTAACCAATGTCGATTTTCCACCGCCGCTCATCCCGACTAGAGCGATTGTCTCTCCTTCTTTCACATGTAAATGAACATTCCGCAAAACAGGTACCTCTTCATCATCGTATTGAAAAGAAACATTTTCAAATAAGACTTCTCCTTGCAAATGTTCAAGCTTAATCGCATCAGGCTTATCTTTTATATCATATTTCTCATTCATTAGTTCAAATACGCGATCAATCGAAGCAATCGATTGAACAAGTGTTGTTGATGAATTAACCAGCCTGCGCAACGGACTGTAGACACGCTCCATATAACCGACAAAAGCTACCATCGTTCCCATTGTCAAATTTCCTTGAATAACTTGATAACTGGCATAGGCAATCACCAATAGAGGCGCCAAATCAGTAATTGTATTGGTAACCGCAAATGTTTTGGCATTCCAGTTCGTATGATCAAGCGCTTTTTGTAAAAAATTGTGATTACGATCAGCAAATTGCTCCTGTTCGTATGCTTCAAGAGCAAAACTTCTCGTGACAGGTATCCCTTGAACCCGCTCATGTAAATGACCTTGTACTTCTGCCAATGCTTGTGAACGATGGCGTGTAAGCCTTCTTAGTCTTCCATAAAAATACTTAATGGAGAAACCAAATAGTGGAAATAAGATAATCGCTACCACTGTTAATTCCATATTCATAGATAACATAATAGCAATGGCTATTAGTATCGTAATGAGGTCTAACCAAATATTCATAAGACCTGTAATGACAAATATTTTTGTTTGTTCGACATCATGTATTACCCGGGAAATAATTTCGCCAGTCTTCGTTTTTGCATAAAATTTTAAACTCAACTTTTGTAAGTGATCAAATAGGCGAGCACGGATATCAAATAAAATCTTGTTCCCAACCCATTGTGCCAAGTATTGTCGAATATATTCAATCGGTGGTCGTAAAATAAGAAAGATTACGAAAGATATCCCCATCAACCAAACTAATTGAGTGATTTTTTCTGTCTGACCAAGTGCTTCATTTCCAATAATATTATCAATCACATATTTTAAAATAAGTGGCATTAATAGAGGGATACCAAATTTTATAATTCCAACAATTACTGTCCAGAAAATTTTCCATTTGTACGGTTTTACAAAATACATATACTGTCTAATTGAGTTCATTTAAAACGTCCTTTATTAGAAAAACTTGGCTTGTCGCCAAGTCTTTATGCGGCGAAAGCTATCGTTTTTCTTATATGATAAAGTGAAACTTTATTCCGTAGGAATTTGCTTCCCTCTCCTACTGAAAGTTAGTACCACAAGGGTATGACCTAAAGGCTCTTGAACCAATCGGGCATTTAGGTACCGTTTTCTGCCACTTAGACTCTTTGTATCAATTTAGGACTTGAAGTGGGAAACTTACGGCACCTTACATTCGGGATAAAGCCTAAAGTTTTATACTTATCCTATAGTATAAAAAATTGTAAGCAGCTCTAACAAGCAAAGAAAAGCCTTGCTACAAAAAAGTAACAAGGTTTGTTACGTGTTTTGAGATATTTACTTTCAACATTTTAACTATGGATTCCACGTATTTCCCCTTTATGTATATGAAGTAAGGAGTCGTGGTAAACTTAGTGGTTGGTTCAACCTCAGAAGTTGTGTAGATGCTTGCTTAGCGTTTGTTTTCAAATCGCCTGATGGATCACACTTCATATCGATATAACGTTAACGATATGTTAAATAGCGTTCATACCATTCATCTATAACCCCTGGTGAAAATGGTCCTTGCTTTTGTCTTATCCATCGCAATAAAATTTGAAGTTGTTGTTTTAGAATACGATCAAGCTCTTTAGGATAGTTCATTTGTTTTCGATGCTCTTCATATTCATCTTCATCTAGTAAGACAAATGTCATGTCAGGATATACTTTTACATCCAAATCATAATCAATACATTTAATTGCATTGTTTTCATAAATAAAAGGGGAGCTAATGTTACAGTAATAATATATTCCATCCGTTCGGAGCATACCGATTACATTAAACCAGTGATCAGCATGGAAATAACAAATAGCTGGTTCTCTTGTTGTCCACATTCTTCCATCGCTTTCACTAACCTCCGTTTTATCATTTGCTCCTATGATAATTTTCTCTGTACCTTTTAAAACCAGACTATCCTCCCAAATGCGGTGAAGTTGTCCATTATGTTTATAACTGTGTATTTGTATAGTGGTTCCTTCTCTCGGAGCAACCATTTAATCTCCCTTTCCTTTGGTTATACCTCCGGATCTTATCCTGCATTCATTATAAAGGTAATGATTTGAAATATAAAGTATTATGAATGGAGAAAATACTAACTCCATCATCAATGAAATCCATTAAAATTCATTTAATACCAAACGTCTTAATAATAATCCTTTTTTAATCTATGGTAAATTATTAAATTCCTGTTTTTATAGCAGCTTGACCAAAGAAAAAGAGCTCCCAGGATTTATAGGGAGCTCTCTCGCATTTGAGGGTATGCAGTTACCTCTTATTTTGTTCAGATTGTTGATTTTGTCGTTTTACTTCCTGAGCATTTGTTTGTTCAGCACCATACTCTGTACCGTACTGACCTTGCCCTTGAGCGGCTTGTTGGTTCTGCTGCCTAACCTTTTGAATGTTTGTACCTGAAGTAGTTTGGTTCGGTTTTTTAGCCATCAATATCACCTCCGCAATATTTAATTTGTCCATATGAATTAGATGTTATGCTAGTTTTAATTAGTAAAATAAACATATACTGGATAATATTTCCTATAATGAATAGTTACGAAGATATTACACACACTAATGAAGCGCAATACTTTTTGGAGGTTGTCCAATGGAAACACCAAAACGGGATTTAACGGAACTATCGATGATGAGTAAATCAAAGTGGAATGAAGACGAATTAGCTTATTTTCAACATGCATTGTCACAACTGTTACCATATGTAAATCCGGAAGGGTTAACCATTTTGCATGAAATTAATCGAGAAATGTACAGAAGAAAATAGAGCCTAGCCAAAACTACTATAGCTTTTTCCAAAAAGCACTATGATTAGAAAAACTTGGCTTCTCGCCAAGACTTTAGCAAAGCTGTAGTTTTCTTATACGATAAGCCCTAAAATTTTATACTTTCCTATAGTATAAACTTACAAACGTTCCCGTAACAATTAATTATTACGGGAGCGTATTTAAACTCGACGAAACTAATTTGAATTATTTTTTATCCCATATCTAAGATGCCGTAAAACTACACTGCAAAAGTTATCGTAAATACGAACACCAAAACAAAGAAGATGCAGGAATACACCGTATGCAAGTATGTCTTTTTTCAAAGATCTCGGGGATGTTAGCCTTTGTTTTCACTTCAAGGAAGTGCTTCTTGTATGACGTTTCACTTTATTATTTTGTAGTTCTACTTTAGTATTTTCCTTTCCAGCCTCTTCTTCAATATGAGCCATTATCTTTTGATGTGATACAGGAAATGGATAATTAGTCAATTCTTGGCGATTTACAAATTTGAGTCTGCGGTCTTTTACTGTTTCTTCCATCGTTTTAGCTTGATATATTTCAAGCTGCCAAATGATATGAGAGAAGACATGTTTTAGCTTTCCTACCTTATCTCCTAATGTTATCTGTAAGCCGTATTCTCCATAAACCCAGTTTTCAAGATGATCCCAGCCAATCTCTTCAATTGGTACCATTGGGAATTGCCAAAGATTAGCGAGTAATCCATTATCTGGCCGTTTCTCAATTATATATTCATCATTTTTATTCTTTGCTAGGATAACAACATAAGCAATCGTTTTTTGCTTTTTGGCTTTCTTTTTTACAGGCAATGTTTCTTCAATACCTGCTGCAAAAGCTTGACAATGCGTTTGTACCGGGCATAGCAAACATGCTGGTGATTTTGGTGTACAAATTAATGCACCTAACTCCATAACGGCTTGATTAAACGAAGATGGATCAGATGGATCAATTAACTTACGAACATAATGTTCAAATAGTTTTTTTGTACGTTGCTGACTAATATCGTCTTCAATTTTTAATATTCTCGAAAAAACACGCATCACATTGCCATCTACCGCAGGCTCCGGTTGATTAAAAGCAATTGATAAAATGGCACCTTTGGTATAGGGGCCTACACCTTTAAGATCACCTAATTCATCCGGGGTATCCGGCACTTTTCCACCATATGAAGCAACCACTTCTCTTACAGCATGATGTAAGTTGCGAGCACGGGAATAATAACCAAGTCCTTCCCATTCCTTAAGCACCTCTTCTTCATTTGCTTCTGCTAGTGCTTCGGGTGTTGGATATTTTTTGATGAAGCGATTAAAATAAGGAATCACTGTATCCACTTTAGTTTGTTGCAGCATGACTTCAGATACCCATATTTTATACGGATCTTGGTCCTTCCGCCATGGCAAATCACGTTTATTCCGTTGATACCACGCTATTAAATCCTGCTGAAATGCAGCACTGTCAATATATTGTAGTTTTTCATTATTCATAAAATCACTTCCTATATGGTACAATAAAAATAGAAAAAATAATATTTCCTGCAACAATGAACGCAGGAACACACAAGTTTTAAACGCAGCTTAAGGAGGACCTTTTCTATGGATACTGGTACCCATATTGTCATGGGTGTTGCACTAGGAGGATTAGCTACAGTAGATCCAGTTATTCAAAGCGATCCTGTTTTATTTAACGCGGTATTGGTTGGAACAATTGTAGGTTCTCATGCACCAGATTTCGATACCATACTCAAGTTAAAAAATAATGCAACATATATACGTCATCATCGGGGTATTACGCATTCCATTCCCGCTGTTTTAATATGGGGAATCTTAATAGCAAGTATTATCCACTTCTTTGTTCCCCAAGCAAATTTCTATCAAATTTGGTTATGGACAGGTATTGCAGTAATTATCCACGTTTTAACAGATATTTTCAATGCCTATGGAACACAAGCATATCGCCCTTTTTCAAATAAATGGGTGGCCCTTGGCTTTATTAACACATTCGATCCGTATATCTTTTTTCTCCATATCGCAGGAATAACAGCTTGGGCATTAGGTGCAAATCCAGCGTATACATGGATAATTATTTATAGCGTTATTCTGCTTTATTATGTAAAACGTTATTTTGATAAGAGAGCGATAGTTAAAAAAATTAATGGTTTTTATCCTGATGTAGAGAAAATCGCGACTTCACCTACGATTAAACAAAATTACTGGCGGGTAGCGATTACGACAACTGATAAATTTTATGTAGGTATCGTTGATAATAACCATATTGAAATTATCGACGAATTTGCTAGAAAACCATTACCTGAAACACCAATTATAGAACTTGCCAAAACGGACAAAAATATTTCTGCGTTTTTATCCTTTTCTCCGGTATATCGCTGGGAGATAAACGATTATGATGACTATACTGAGGTTCGCTTTATCGATTTACGCTACCGCTCTAAAGGGCATTATCCTTTTATTGCTGTCGTACAAATCGATGATAATATGCATATTCACAGTTCCTACACTGGCTGGATCTTTTCAGAACAGAAATTAAAAAATAAATTATATGTGGAAGAAAGCCCAATTTAAAACAGCAGGCAGCTCGCTCTGCTGTTTTTTGTTTTTCATAGAAAAATGCATGCTTATTATTTCTCCCGTACTCGCTTTCCCAATAGCGAAATAGGGACAGCTTCTTCTTTTTCAACAACTTCTCCTAATAAATTTACCCTATGGCCCCAAGCAAATATTCCTTCGATATAATTCACTTCAAAACAATGACCTGGATCTATCGTCAGTTCATATACTTCATTAGGAATAAAATCATCCGGATTCATTGTATAAGCTAAAGCAACCTGCATTTTCCGCTGATTGATAGCAACTTCCGATATATTACCAAGTTGTTCTGCTTTTTGCGCTTTTTCCTTTAATTTTCCTACTTCTTGACGCAGCTGTTCAACAGAATAATCACTATACCGATAATTGTTGTTAACCATAGGCATTCTCCTCTTTGTTTTCTTTCACAGTTCTCGTAAGATGGTATTTGAGAATGACGTCACTCATTTGTTTCATTCTAACTTTCCCATTAGTATCCTCTACTTGTCCAATTGTAACACAGATAGAAAAACCATTCCTTACTAAAACATTTACTTTACTTTTCCATATAATCGTCTACAAATTGACAGATCAGGTCAAAAGAGAACCCCTTGCGAAATAAACCTTCCTTTACTTTCTGCTTTAATTCAAAACCCGTCTGTTTACTAGTATGTCTCTTTATTAATTTTTTCCCATGATATACAATAGCTTCCCATTCTGCATAGTCATTTTTAGTATCCTTATATTCGTCAATCACTGTTTGAATGACGTCACTGGAAAAACCTTTTTGTTGTAAAAAAACTTGGAGATTTTGCAGTTGTTTTTGAAACGAATCTTTTTTCTTTTGCTGCAGCTTTTTTTTAGCCAATTTTCGCACTTTCTCGTATTGTAATTCAAGGGAATACGGTTGTAAGGCCTTGTCTATTAAGTATTCAGGCACTCCTTTTTCCAGTAATTCCCGTTTAATAATCGTAGGTCCTTTTGTCGATGTATTTATTCTTGTTCGAACAAACATCTCGGCAAACTGAAAATCATCGATTAAGTTTTCTTTTATTAATTTATCAACAATGATAGCAATATGATTGGGATCGACTTCTTTTTTCAATAAATAATTATGAATTTCTTTTTTTGTCCGCATTCGATAGCT
Organism: Cerasibacillus sp. JNUCC 74; assembly: GCF_053667775.1. Next base: position 3,163,654 of record NZ_CM132207.1, read on the forward strand.
TAAATATTGGATTGCAAGGGTATAAGATTTATAAACCGAATCTTTTTGCTCAATAGTCGCTATCATAGAACTTGACAGTTCCATGCCCTTACGCAGTTGGAATTCAACTAGAACAGATTGATCTACACTAAACCCGTAATATTCACTTGACTTATCATCTGTTAGATAAATATTATATCTTTGCTTTGCTTTTTGTTGCGTTGTAATACGGCTAATTTTCGTCATTACACCACACCTCTTTCGTTTATCATACCAAAATGAAAGATCGATGTCTTTTTTACACTATAGGAAAGTATAAAACTTTAGGCTTTATCGTATAAGAAAAACGATAGCTTTCGTCATAAAGACTTGGTGACATGCCAAGTCTTTCTAAAAACGTCCGTCAAAAATGACACGGCGCATTTTCTTTTGTTTCTTAATCCATTCTAACAAACACGTCCATATTTCGTCGCCACAAGCTTATTAGTAATTTTGAATACACATGTAATAGATAGAAGATGTACTCAACGATATAATATTAGAAAAATAACCTCCATCTAATCAACTTTATAGAAGCGCCAAAGAAAAATGGGAATGTATTTTATTTATTGAGCTAGATGGAGTGCAACCATCATTAAATTAAGACAAGCTAGTGATAAAGTGAAACTTCATTCCGTGGAATGCTTTTTACACGGAATGTTAGTGCCTTAAAGGTATGACCTAAAGGCCCTTGAACCAATCGGGCATTTAGGGGTCGTTTTCTCTCACTCTAACTCCTTCGTATTGCCTACACTTTGAAGTGAGAGTCTTACGGCACCTTACATGCGGGATAAAGTGAAACTTCATTCCGTGAAACGCTTTTTACACGGAATGTTAGTACCACAAGGGTATGACCTAAAGGCCCTTGAACAAATCGGGCATTTAGGGGCCGTTTTCTCTCACTCTAACTCCTTCGTATTGCCTGCACTTTGAAGTGAGAGTCTTACGGCACCTTACATGCGGGATAAATTTGCTATGGATGTTTAGCCTGTTTTTTGTACATCCTCTATAATATAGCGGGTGCCTCCCACTAAACGGGGACTGTGAGCACCGTCATGTGATAATAGCTAATAGCAACTTAGGGACTGCTGGCTCACACTTGTACTTTGAGTGTATCATTTTTGAAACAGGTACGAAATAATTTACACAAGGAGGACAGGGAAACATGAACATTTTAATTACTGGAGGAACCGGTTTTGTAGGAAATGCGCTTACCAGCTATTTTCAGAAGCGAAATGATCACGTGTACATACTAACACGTTCACCGCAAAAGCATGCCAATTTAGAAAAGACGACGTTTATTGGATACGATCACCCTCCAAGAGAATTACCTGCAATGCAAGTAGTTATCAACTTAGCTGGAGAATCATTATTTGGATATTGGACAAAAGCAAAAAAAGAGAGAATTATAAATAGTCGCATCACAACTACTAAAAAACTAATTGCATTTATACAGGAACTTCCCGAACTTCCTAATGTTTTTATTAGTGGTTCAGCAGTAGGCTATTACGGTACATCAGAAGATCTGATGTTCTCAGAAAACACTACTAAACCAGGAGATGACTTTCTCGCAAAGGTTACTGTGCAATGGGAAAATACAGCAAAGGAGGCGGAAACACTTGGAATTCGTACCGTATTTACTCGATTTGGAATTGTATTGGGAAATGAAGGAGCATTACCTTTCATGAGTCTTCCCGTGAAGTTATTTGTTGGAGGAAAAATTGGTAACGGAGAGCAGTGGATCTCTTGGATTCATATAGAGGATGCAGTTAGGCTTATTGCATATTGTATAGATAACGAAAGAATAACTGGACCAGTAAATATAACTGCTCCCCATCCAAAACAAAATAAAGCATATATACGTACTTTAGCTAATGTATTACATCGTCCTTATTGGCTACCCGTTCCGTCTCTTTTCGTATTTTCCATCTTAGGAGAAATGGCACAGTTAATCACGAAGGGGCAGTATGTTATCCCGCAAAAAGCATTAGACTACCAGTTTTCTTTCTCCTTTCCCTATTTAGAAGAAGCACTGCGGCAAATAGTACGTGCTTCCAAGTCCAAGTAGTCTTTCGTCCTTTGCATCTTACCGTTTAATACTACATTCGTTTACTGGCAGTATCGATCATTTTACTGCCAGTAACTTGTTTTCTTCATTTACAATAATTTTTTCTTCTTTTAAAAAGTCGGATGTTCCAGTAAAAATGACAAAGCACAATTCATTGCTTGCTTTTTTCTAGCCGTTTATTAGTCAACCTGCTCCTTTTTATCTTCTTACTAAACACCCACTTTTAATAAATCCATTAAAAAACTTGCGGGTGTATTTCTTTTGTGTGTAAAGCTTGTAATAATTTCATTACCATCCCTTCCGCCTGCAGTCTTGCCTCCGCCTTGTCAGTACCAAATCCATAACCAGCAATAATTTTCGTATTTTCAAACATCGCAAAGGCTTGCCACACTTCACTTTTCGTAACATTCCATATAAAAATGATTACAGTATGATTGGATATCACTTCAATTTCAAACTCATAATCTTTAAAGATAAAGCGTAATATTTTGCATTTCGTTAATGTTGTTATGGTTGGATGATAAAGTTTCATGCAACTAATCATTATTTCCCTCCTACAAACGGTCTTTATAAGAACATTCTACTATATGTGCATATTAAGAACAACGGTGTTATCAATTTATTTCTTAAATCATGGTAGGATAAAATGGACTATCGATATTTTTCTAATTTTAACCAATTGAGTGTGATAGAATGAGTGAAAAAATTGCATACAACATCAAATTTTTACGAGAACAACATGGGTGGACACAAAAAGAACTAGCTGAGAAACTGCTTCTCTCCCGATCTGTGATTGCAAAATGGGAGAATCACACCGTTACCCCTGACATTACTTCGCTTATCAAGCTTTCTGATATCTTTAAAATATCACTTGACCATTTAGTAGGAAATTATTCATTTCAAGAAGATTTGATGAGAGAATTTAAACGTATCTATGGCTCTTCTCCTGCCGCCTTCGATAAAGAAGTAGTGGAATTAGTTGAATATATAATGACCTACCCAGAATTTAAAGAAAGAATCTTTCAACTTAAACAGCTTTCCATTAAGAAGCAACGCTCCATTCACAGACTTTTAGGAGACATCATTTATCAATACAAGCAATTATAATTTATTTATTGTTTTTACATAGTTAGCGAAATTTTAATAGTGAGGGTTTGAACAAAAAATACCACCGATTGTGTGAATTGCCCCTTGCTTAACTATCTCCAATAACCCGCCTTATGGCTTGCCCTAAGACGGGTTTTTGATTGTCTAGAAATCTACATCCGTTTCTACACGAGAGATACTTTTTTAGCTTCGTCTAGCTTATGCCGAACATTTGCGGTTTTATTCTTGTTAATACATTCGTATATAAACATCTCTTAAGAGCTGATAAACAGCTCTCTTTTTTATTAATGAGGATATAAAGTGAAACTTCATTCCGTGGAACGCTTTTAACACGGAATGTTAGTTGAACCAATCGGGCATTTAGATGCCGTTTTCTAACACTTTGGCTTCTTCGTATTACCTACACTCTTGGAGTGGGAGATTACGGCACCTTACATGCGGGATAAAGGGAAACTTCATTCCGTGGAACGCTTTTAACACGGAATGTTAGTTGAACCAATCGGGCATTTAGATGCCGTTTTCTAGCACTTTGGCTTCTTCGTATTGCCTACACTCTTGGAGTGGGAGATTACGGCACCTTACATGCGGGATAAAGGGAAACTTCATTCCGTAGGAGTTTTTCTTCTTTATGATTGACATTATGTTATAACTGTTATACATTTAATATAACAGTTATAACTGTAAGGGGTGCCATATAATTTGTTTATTTCTTTAGATTTTGAAGGAAAAGATCCAATTTATTTACAGTTATGTAGACAAATTGTAGAAGGAATTGCAAAACAAGAATTACTTCCAGGTGATACATTACCGTCTGTACGATCGCTTGCAGCTGATATCGGAATCAACTTACATACGGTAAATAAAGCCTATCAACAATTAAAACAGGATGGTTTTTTACAAATTCATCGTCAAAAAGGGGTTGTCGTTAATCCAGATGGTATACCAAGGGCCAATAAAGCATATAAAGCTTCTTTACAAAAAGAGCTGCGTCCCTTCATTGCCGAGAGTATATGTCGTGATTTAACAAAGGAAGAATTTTATATCCTCTGTGAAGAAATTTATGCAGACTTTAATAAAGGAAGTGATCATCAATGAGCACAATGCTTTTAGCTATTATTTTCATACCACTCTGTCTCTTTTTCATTTTTACACCTTATTTGACAAGAAAAACCGAAAGTTTTGGTGTATCGATTCCAGAAAAAATTTACTATACAACTGAAATGAAAAGGATGCGAAAGCAATATGCAATGGTTACAGGTGCTATGAGTATCTTTATTTTGGGCTCCATCATTGCATTAAGTCTATTTACATTCAATGACAATCTAGCTAATCTACTTATCATTATCATCATTGTTGGCACAATCATGATGCACTTCCTTATTTATTATATTTTTCACCGAATAATGAAACGAAAAAAGCAAGCTTCAGATTGGAAAAATGACAGAACAGAAAAAATATTTATTCATATGAAATTTCATAATCAGCAATTAAGGTATTCGAATAAATGGTTTATTATACCATTTGGTGCTTTTCTGATAACCATTACCATTACCTACTATTTCTATGATAAGCTTCCTCAAGAACTCGCTATTAATTATGATTTACTGGGAAACGGCACAAACTTTGTTACGAAGTCTTATCTTTCTGCTCTTGCTTTACCGATAACTCAGCTATTTTTATTAAGCTTGTTCTTAGGGGTAAACATTCTAATCGGCAAGGTGAAACAACAAATTAGTGCAGAAAATCCGAAAAAATCGCTGCAACAAAATGTGATGTTTCGTAAAAGATGGTCAGCCTTTATTGTATTAAGCGGGGTATTACTAACTTTATTGTTATTCTTAGGAAGATTAGCAGCCATATTTCCCAATATACAGCCGGTATATACTATATCAACGATCGCTATCAACCTTTTTTTGTTCATTGGTGCTGTTTTTTTAGTTTTTTCAACTGGTCAAAGTGGCAGTCGAATCAAGCTTCCCGATGAGCGAAATGAAGCAGTTATTGATCGTGATGATGATCGTTATTGGAAACTTGGACAATTTTATGTTAATAAAAATGATCCAGCTATCTTTTTAGAAAAACGATTTGGGATTGGTTGGACTATAAACTTGGGAAAGCCGCTCTCATGGATCATTATGTTTATATTTTTACTAGTTATACTTGGTTTAGTCCTATTAACTCACTAAAGGAGATGTGACATATGCAAGAAGTATTCGAATCGGTAAACTGGTCAGTGATTGCTCCGTTTATTGTTATTCAATGTATTTTAATGATTGTTGCTTTAGTCGATTGGGCAAAAAACAAGTATACTAATGGGCCAAGGATAATGTGGCTATTCATCATAATATTACTTAATATAATTGGACCGATTCTGTACTTTATATTCGGAAGGAGACAACAATAAATGACATTACTTTCGATCTCAAATTTATCTAAAAAGTTCAATGCTACATTTGCAGTTAAAAACGTAAATTATCAGTTTACTCCTCATAAATGCATCGCTTTAATTGGTCCTAATGGTGCTGGTAAAACAACTACATTACAAATGATTGCCGGCTTACTTACTCCTACATCCGGAAACATCGAATTTGAACAAAGAAAGGAGATTGACAGGCGTAAATTAATTGGTTATTTACCGCAGCATCCTGTATTCTACCCGTGGATGACAGGCAATGAATTCTTGAAATTTAGTGGACAATTGGGTGGGTTATCTAAAGGAGAAGCAACGAAAAGATGTGAAGAACTTCTTGAAATAGTAGGGATTGCCGATGCAAAAGATAAGCGAATTGGAAATTATTCTGGTGGAATGAAGCAGCGACTTGGGATTGCTCAAGCAATTATTCATAAGCCCAAGTTAGTCATGCTTGATGAACCCGTCTCCGCCCTTGACCCAATCGGTCGTCGAGAAATTCTTTCTTTAATGGAAAAATTAAAAACAGAGATGACAGTCTTATTTTCAACGCATATTTTAAGTGATGCTGATGAAATTAGTGATGAATTGCTTCTGCTTCGGAATGGAGAAGTCATTGAATCCGGATCGATGAAAGAGTTACGCCACAAATATCAAACAACAAAAATATCGCTGCAATTTACAGAACGTCAAGCTTTTTATCAAGAAAAAGTAGCAGCACTTCCTGCAGTACGTGACACATTGACAGATAAGGACTCTCTTCAGGTTTTGACTAATAACATAACGAAAGCTCGGAAAGAAATTTTGCAATTAGCAGGTAAGGAAAATTGGCCATTAATAAATTTTCAAATCCAGCAAGTCTCACTCGAAGAAATGTTTATGAAGGCGGTGAACAATAAATGACTACAGTTTTACTCAGAAAAGAAGGCTTAGAAAATTGGCGAAATAAAAAATGGATATGGGTACCACTTGTCTTTATTCTTTTAGCTATTATGGATCCGATTACGAATTATTATCTCCCGGAAATTATAGAATCTGTCGGTGGCTTAGCTGATGGAACTGTCATTGAATTACCCGATTTCACACCAGAAGATGCAATTATGATGAGCCTAGGACAATATTCCAGTTTAGGAGTATTGGTTATTATTCTGTTATCTATGGGAACAATTGCTGGGGAAAGAAAAAGCGGTGTTTTAGAACTGATTCTGGTTAAACCTGTCTCCTATTCAAAATTCATTATTGCCAAATGGTTTTCATTATTACTATTAATATGGCTTTCTTTCATTATTGGAATGCTAACAAGCTGGTATTATATTAATATTTTATACGGTGAAATAGCATTCACCACGGTTCTACTTGTTATTTTCTATTATGGACTTTACTTCAGCCTTGTTTGCGCCCTTTCTATTTTTTACAATGCCATTGTCAACTCACCTGGACTAGTTGCCTTTTTCACGATACTTACAGCTATTATCATTAGTGTAGTAACGAAATTGCTTGGAAAACATATGGTATGGAGTCCTGCTAAATTAACAGATCATATTGAGGAGATGTTAATAACAGGAGACGTTACTTCTGATTTAATTTCTACTGCAATCGTTAGTATATTGCTTATCCTCACCCTATTATTTGCCGCAATTTATGGATTTACTCAAAAACAGAAAAAGGGTTCCTAACTACAGTCACAAGTTAACATTAGATAAAGTAAAACTTCATTTCCGTGGAACGCTTTTTACACGGAATGTTAGTACCTTAAAGGTATGACCTAAGGCCCTTGAACGAATCGGGCATTTAGGTGCCGTTTTCTCCCACTTAGGTCTTTGTATCAACTCAATTTTGAAGTGGGAGTTACGGCACCTTACATGCGGGATAAACAATCAAGAAAAGAGGTATTAGAAAAACTTGGCTTGTCGCCAAGTCTTTAGCGAAAGCTGTAGTTTTTCTTATACGATAAAGTCTAAAGTTTTATCCTTCCCATTAGTACAAGATAAAAAACTGCATCCATGGATGCAGTTTTAGTCTTCCCCTATTTTTTTATCTTGGCTCTTTGGTAATCTCCCCGCTTTTTTTGCTGCTTCTCGTAACAAGAATTCCAAATGACTATTTACACTGCGAAATTCATCTTTGGCCCAAATTTGCAAAATTTCATACAACTTTGGATCAATCCGTAACGGAAAGCTTTTCTTTTTAGACATATAACCCCTCTTTTAATTATTGGTATAGGGATCCTGTGTTAATAACAGGTTGTGTACCATGATCTGAAACGATCGATACGAGTAAATTATTTGCCATTGCTACACGACGTTCATCATCTAATTCTACAGCACCATCTTTTTCTAACTGTGCAATAGCATCCTGCACCATCCCCACCGCTCCTTCAACAATTAATTTCCTAGCAGCAATAATTGCACTAGCCTGCTGACGTTGCAGCATAGCTTGGGCAATTTCTGTTGAATAGGCAAGATGAGTTAAACGCGTTTCGATCACTTCTACACCAGCCACCTTTAGTCGCTCCTGTAACTCTACTTTTAACTCATTCGATACCTCTTCAGCATTTCCTCTTAGTGATAATTCTTCATCTGAGAAAGTATCATAAGGGTACTTGGTTGCAACAGCGCGAATGGCTGTCTCACTTTGGATTTCTACAAACTGCTCATAGCGGTCAACATCAAATACTGCTTTTGCACTATCAACAACTTTAAATACGATCACAGCAGCAATCTCAATTGGGTTTCCATTTACATCGTTTACCTTTAGCCGATTACTGTTAAAGTTTCTAACTCGTAAAGAAACCATTTTTCTAATTGAAAATGGAACGGTAATAACAATTCCTTCGTTACGAATGCTTCCCATATATTTCCCAAGAAAAATTACGACAGCGGATTGATTTGGTTGTACTAATGTAATCCCACTGGCTAATGTAATAGCTACAATCAAACAAATGATACCTAGAATAAACTGCCCTTTAATAAAGCTAAACGCAGTACCTGCCAATAATGCCACAATAATCAAAATCCCAACATATCCATTTAATGTCCATGCCGATTTTTCCTTCATTAATCCCCACACCTTTCTATCATTTTTATATTATAATGATATCATTTTTGTATATATTTGTAAATATCAATTAGCATATAAGGAATCAAGTGGCTCTTTTTCTGGAATAACTAGATATGTTTCCCCATTTGTACGAATAACAATATTTCCTAAAGCAGCAGTAGAATAAATATTTGCCTTCACTTTGTATAAATTTTTTACGACACGTTTTACAGGATGACCATAATGATTATTTTTGCTATACGTTAAAATCGCTTCATCCGGTTTAATTTCTCGTAAAAAAGCTAAAGACGTACTTGTGTTGGAACCGTGGTGCGCCACCTTGAGTATTTCTGTATCAGCCTTAATTTTCTTCATTATTTGTCTTTCTTGTTGAATTTCTACATCTGCCATGAACAAAAAATCAACTTCTTTATAGGTCACTTTTAAAGCAATCGAGGATTGGTTATTAGTCCTAAATTTCTTGTACGTGTTAAGTACTTCAATATCAAGCAGTGGATCTATATTAATTTTTTTATCTTGTTCAGCGATTTTCACCGGTATTTTTTGTTTCTGGATTTGCTGAATATATTTTGCATAATGTCTTGTTGTATGCAGCTTCCCAGAGTCTAATATTCTTTCCACATTCACTTGCTTCAAAACTGTAACAAGTCCGCCAATATGATCAATATCCGGATGTGTCGCAATTAACAATTCAATGGTCTCAACCCGATGTTTACGTAAATAAGCAACTACTTTTTTTCCAGCACCTGGTGGTCCCCCATCAATTAAAATATGCTTATTATGCGGCGTTTTAATCAATATGCTGTCCCCTTGCCCAACATCAATAAAATGCACTTGCATATCTGAAATTTCATCACTATGTATAGGATAATCATTTATACAAAAGTAAAACACAAGTACCGTTAAACCTAAGAACATCCGAATCTTGTTCATCATCCATACATCCTTTTTCCATGCTAAAGATACAATTATTTTCTATCTAATCGCATGAAATTATGAAATAATGAAGTAGTAAGTTTTTGGGAGTATTACGGCACCTTAATGCGGGATAAATAATATCAATGTAAAAACTAAAGTTGACACCCGCCAAACATTGAACTCTTTAGTAGATGGCAAATTCTCTTGTATCACAGTGCAAATAAAAAAACTCTGTTCTAGGCTTCGGTTTTATGTAAAGTTTCAATTTTACAATGTCGAATCACTTCTATGCTTTTTATTTGTTCAAATTTTTTCCCAAGCATAAAAAAAGCATGAGCCCGCTTCTAAACCGAACTCATGCTATTTCTATCATCATATTTTATGCTTGTTTTACGACAATTTCATTATCTACAACGTCTACGTGAACATTTTTCACGTCCTCATTTTCTAAAATAAGATCTGTTAATTGATCTTCAATTTTATCTTGTATTACCCTACGCAAAGGTCGTGCACCAAAACGTGGATCATAACCTAGCTCTACCAATTTTTGCTTTGCTTCATCTGTTATAGTGATAGAAATTTCATGTTCTGCAATTGTCTCCTGTAGTTCATGGAGCATTAGATCAACAATTTCCAACAAGTTTTCTTTCGTCAACTCATTAAATTCAATAATCGCATCAAAGCGGTTTAAGAATTCTGGTTTGAAGTAATCACTTAAGTTCTCTAATGTGGAAACAGATTCATGTGCATCTTGATTAAATCCTACATTTACTGATTTAACCCCTGTTCCAGCGTTACTTGTCATGATGATTACTGTGTCTTTGAAGCTGACAGTTCTTCCTTGTGAATCTGTTAAATGACCGTCCTCCATAATTTGTAGAAACATGTTTTGAACATCTGGGTGTGCCTTTTCAATTTCATCAAGCAAGATGATGGAGTAAGGATTTCTACGCACTTTTTCTGTTAATTGACCAGCTTCCTCATGTCCTACATAGCCTGGAGGGGAACCAATAATTTTAGAAACGGCATGTTTTTCCATATATTCACTCATATCAAGTCGGATGAGTGAATCTCTTGAACCAAATAGTTCTTCAGCAAGCACTTTTGTCAATTCTGTTTTTCCAACCCCTGTTGGACCAACAAATAGAAATGATCCAATTGGACGTTCTTTCGACTTTAAGCCTGCTCTGCTACGGCGAATCGCTTTTGCCACCTTATCTACTGCTTCTTTTTGCCCAATTACTTTAGCTCCTAGGTTTTTAGCAAGATTTTTCATTTTTTCTTGTTCATCGGCTTGTAGTTTCGTTACAGGAATTCCTGTTTTTTCTTCTACAATTAATTGAATATCTGAAATATCTACATCAATAACTTGCTCTTCTCCTTTTGCTTTTTCCAATTGTTTTTGTAATTGTATTTCTTGATAACGTAAGTGAGCAGCGCGTTCATAATCTTCACGCTCTGCTGCTGCTTCTTTTTCTTTCGTAATTTCCTCTAAGCGTTGACGAATAGACTCAGAATCCTTAGATGAATTAGCTAGGTTTAACCGGGAACCAACTTCATCCATTAAATCAATCGCTTTATCTGGTAAATAACGATCTTGGATATATCGTTTTGACAAGTTCACACAAGCTTCAATAGCTTCATCAGAATAACGCACCTCATGAAATTTCTCATAACGGTCTTTTATTCCTTGTAGAATCTGAACGGCTTCTTCAGGTGTTGGTTCTTCAACAATGATTGGTTGTAGTCGTCGTTCAAGAGCAGCATCTTTTTCAATTTGACGGTATTCTTTTAGGGTCGTCGCTCCAATTAATTGAATGTCTCCTCTTGCAAGCGCTGGTTTAAGTATGTTTCCAGCATCCATTTGTGAACTTTCTGCTGTTCCAGCTCCTACAATTAAATGAATTTCGTCAACAAATAAAATAACATCTTGGCGTTCTTGTAATTCCTGAATTAATTGTTTCATCCGTTCTTCAAATTGTCCGCGAATTCCAGTATTCGCTACTAGTGATGCTACATCAAGTGTGTAAATTTCTTTATTAAGCAGTTTAGTAGGAACATCACCTTCAGCAATTTTCAAGGCTAGTCCTTCCGCTATTGCTGTTTTACCTACACCAGGTTCACCAATTAATACCGGGTTATTTTTATTTCTGCGGTTCAATGTTTCAATAACACGTTTTACTTCATTATCTCGACCAATTACAGGATCAATTGCTCCAGATCTTGCTTCGTGGGATAAGTTTTTACCTAGCTGATCAAGAAGCCCATTACCTTGATACCCGTTTTGTTGTTTTGTCCGTGTTCCCATTTTGGGAGAGCCATTTTCGTTTCCAGATGCAGAAAATGCTCCGAATGCATTATTGAATGGCGAATAGGAAAAGAAATCATTTGAATTCATCATTTGCCCTTGAAGTTTACGGAAGCACTCTCTACACAAATGCATTTGCATTTGTTGGTTGTTAATTTGCATAGCTACATTAATATTCGCTTCGTTCTTTTTACAGTTTTGACAAAGCATTTTCTTTCCTCCTTTATTTTTTCTTTTATTTATCTCAATATTTGACTTTGACTATATTTGACCTTTCGATTCTTATTATACTCTGACCTTATTTGACTTTCAAGAGGGATGCACAATTTTTTTAAAAATTTTTATGATAAATACCTATTTGCAATAAAGTGAACTTCATCATTCCAAGAAACTTTTCGACTTGAAGCGAACGAAAGATAACACGTTAACTTTATGCTTATAAACCAATTTATACCTCTTTATTATTCATGTTTCCCTCTTTTTAAAAGTTAAAACAGAAAGTCTGAACTGACTTTCTGTTTCTAATCTACTTCCTTTTTAATTGTTCTTGTTGTCGTAATATGACTCTACGCGTTTTTCCCGAGGGCGTTTTCGGCAGTTCATGAATGAACTCAATTTTTCTTGGATATTTATAGGGGCCTGTCATTGCTTTTACATGATTTTGCAGCTCGGTTATTAAGTCATCCGTTGGTTGAACTCCTTCTTTTAGAACAATGAAAGCCTTCACAATATTTCCACGTATTTCATCTGGAGTCGCAATTACTGCACATTCTTGAACCACCGGATGCTTTACAAGCGCATCTTCCACTTCAAATGGACCTATTGTATAACCGGAGCTAATGATAATATCATCCCTTCTTCCTTCAAACCAAAAGTAACCGTCTTTATCCTTATAAGCTTGGTCACCAGTAATATAATAGTCTCCTCTCCTTGATCTCTTAGTACGTTCGGTATCCTTATAATATTCTTTAAAAAGGGCAGGACAATCAAGTTTTACAGCAATGTCACCTACTTCACCCAAAGCAACGAGCTTGCCATCTTCGTCAATAATATCGACCTCATTACCTGGTGTTGGTTTTCCCATAGATCCAGGTTTCACTTCCATATCTTTTAAAAATCCAAGTAATAATGTATTTTCTGTCTGGCCATAACCATCACGAACCGTTATATTAAAATACCGTTTAAATGTATTAATGACTTCAACATTTAATGGTTCGCCAGCTGAAACAGCGCTATGCAATGCGGGTAATTGATACTTATCAAGGTTATCAGCTTTTGCCATCATCCGATATTCTGTAGGTGTACTACAGAGTACATTAATCTGGTAATCAGCTAGTAATTGTAAGTGTCTATTGGCACTAAATTTTCCGTTATAGACAAACCCGGTTGCTCCAGAACCAAGGACAGAAAGAAATGGGCTCCACACCCATTTTTGCCAGCCCGGGCTGGCTGTCGCCCAAACTCGATCTCCCTCGTTAATCGCCAACCAATGATGAGCTGCAATTTTAAAATGGGCATATCCCCAGCCATGAGTATGTACAACACCTTTTGGATTACCAGTTGTTCCGGATGTGTATGGCAAAAAAGCAATATCATCTTTACTAGTAGAAACAATTTCTAAACGATTACTAGCATCGTCTATTAGTCCATCCAAATAAAACCAGTCATCTTCAGGCTTTCCAATCACAAATTTAATCAGCTGACTGTATTCTTGAATACCAGTAAATTGATCAACATAAGGATAATAGCTGACAACCCCGCTAACTCCGCCATGTGTAATACGATATTGTAAGTCCTTTGTCCGTAACATCTCAGAACTTGGAATAATAATAATACCGGTTTTCAGTGCTGCTAAATATACTTCATAAGCTGCTAATAAGCGCGGTAACATGACTAAAATTTTATCTCCTTTTTTCAATCCGCCATCAAGGAAAACGTTTCCAATTTGATTTGCCCTTTTTATAAGTTCCCTATATGTAAGTGTGTGAGTATCTCCTGAATGATCTTCCATAATTAAGGCTAGTTTTTCTGGATCTTGTGCATGGCGCTCCATTTCCATCGCGATATTATAATGATCCGGAGCAATTAATGCCTCTCTATTCAATCTCATCCACTCCTTTTTTAAAATTATATCAAAAGTTGGGAAAATTTTAAATAACTTAATAATTAAAACGCCCTTAAAGAAAAAACTTTATTTTCCTTAAGAGCGTAAGTTCCAATCGAAGTATTTGATAAGTTTAAGTGGCAACTATTTGTTGCAAATGGAAAGCTTAACAAGATACCCCTAGAAGATTAAAGACTCGAGTTGTATTTTCAACCTTTTATAAGACAAGAAAGTGCCTTACCTTCCTCTAGTAGCCGTAAATCGGTTCAGGTAATTGGTCTTTTAAAACAAGATCATCTAAACTTTTAAAGGTATAACCTTGCTTTTTCAATTCTTTAATGATTTTATCTAAAGCTTGAGCATTATCAGACGAAACAGTGTGCAGTAAAATAATCGCTCCTGGATGAATTTGCTTCATTGTCTGTTCATAAGCATACTTCCATCCTTTTTGTTTATTTGTCTCCCAATCCTTAAACGCTAAAGACCAAAATACATGAATGTACCCTAATTCATTAGCCCACTTTAGTGTTTTTTTACTGAACATTCCTCTTGGTGGACGCAAATATTTCATATCTTTTTGATCAGAAACCTCAGCAACTGCAGCTTGTAAATCTTCTAATTCCTGTTTAATACTTGCTCTTGTCATTATTGAAAAATCCGGATGATGATAAGAGTGATTCCCGATAATATGTCCTTCATCTACCATTCGCTTAACTAAATCTGGTTCACTTTTCACATAATGTCCAGTAACGAAAAAAGTTGCAGGAACACCATGTTTTTTTAATACATGAAGAATATCGGCTGTATATCCTTGTTCATAACCATTATCAAATGTTAAATATACATTTTTTTCACCTGAATCATCTACATAATAAGAACCATAAGCGTCTAACATCGTTTTATATTTTCCTATATCCGGAATCTCGTGATTGTTATTTCTGCTATATCCCCAACCATAGCCACTGGCAGCTACAGACGGAATAAGAATAACGGAAATAGTAAACCAAACAAGTACGAAACAAACATTAATTTTTTTCACAATTGATCACCTGTTTTTTGGTTTTACTATGTTCCGTTTGCTTGATTTTTATTCCTACAAAATAATTGCTGCAACCCAACCAAATAAAAATAATGGTATATTATAATGAATAAACGTTGGAACTACCGTATCCCAAATATGGTGATGGTTTCCATCTGCATTTAGCCCTGAAGTCGGTCCAAGGGTGCTATCAGACGCAGGAGAACCTGCATCACCTAATGCACCAGCTGTTCCTATTAAAGCTGCTGTAGCTATTGGAGAAAATCCTGCTGCCAAGCAAATAGGTACATATAATGATGCTAGAATTGGAATCGTTCCAAAAGAAGAACCGATACCAATTGTTACGATTAAACCAACTAACAATAGAATAAATGCAATCAATGGCTTGTTTTCGCCCAAAAAGCCCGATGTTGCTTCTACTAAAGCATTTACCGCACCAGTTTCTGTCAAAATATGTCCATACCCTGAAGCAATCAACATAACAAAAGCGATCGTACCCATCATTCCGATGCCTTCGGTTACAACCTTATCACCTTTACTGAACGGAACCGTCGAAAAAGCAAACATTAAAACAAGGCCTGTTAATGCGCCGACAACTAAATTTTGCGTGATAATTTGAATTACTAAGGCAGCGGTTATCGCTACAAGCGTAAAAAAGTGCTGTTTGGTAAACACTGTGCTTTGTTCTATCTCTTCAGCTGCTATATCTTGAACATTTTCCGTACTTCCTGGATAGAGTCGATCTTTTCGATACGTGAATAAAACTGCTATTAATAAACCTACAATCATTCCTGATCCAGGGATGAGCATAGATAAAGCTGATTCACTAACCGTAACACTCGCACCATTTTGATTCATCCCTTCTACAATAGTTTCATGAAAAATTAAACCAAAGCCCGCTGGAATGAGAATATAAGGCGCCTTTACTCCAAAAGTTAGTGCAGCTGCAACTGCCCGACGATCTAATCGCATTTTATCAAATAAGGTTAATAATGGTGGAATTAATATTGGGATAAATGCAATATGCACAGGGATTAAATTTTGAGACAAGGAGGCTACACCAGCAATTACTAATACCATCATCGTCTTTTTACCAGTTAAAACTCGGATTAAAAAATTTACTAATAAAGATGTGATTCCTGTATAACTAATGGCTACAGCAAAAGCTCCTAATAGGATATAACTAAGGGCTGTATTCGCTCCACCGCCCATTCCACTAACTAATAAGTCGACAGACTCTACTAAATTTAAACCTGATAATAAACCCGCTGTTATTGCTGCAGCAATAATTGCAATAATAACGTTAACACGTAATAAACTTAATATTGTCATCATAAGAACAGATATAACAACAACCCATTCCATGCTTGTTCCCCACTTTCCTTCTCTTTAATACTTTATCATGATAAAGTATTAAAGAGAAAAAATCAACCTTTATTTTCATTTTCTTTTACTTCAGATTATTTTTTGTTACAAGAAAATATTCATATTTAATTAAGCTACCGAAGTTATCGGTAGCTTAAACATCGCCTTGATCATCGAATGTATACAAATAAATGAGAAGTAAATACAGTGTAACTTCATTCAAAAAGTGCTTTTCTCTCGAAGAAAAATCCTAATGCAATCTTAGATGCGAATTAAATAAAGTAAAACTTCATTCCGTGGAACGCTTTTTACACGAAATGTTAGTATTACAAGGGTATGACCTAAAGGCCCTTAAACCAATCGGGCATTTAGGTGCCGTTTTCTACCACTTTGACTTCTCTGTGTCCCTTTAACTCTTGAAGAGGGAGTATTACGACGCCTTACATGTGGGATAAAGTCAATGTTGTTGCTACCGCCAGAAAAAATTATTTCAAACGATAGGAAAATGACACATGATCTTGAATAGGTATCCATGCTCCTATACCTTGCTTCGTAACATTTTTAATGACGATAGATTTTTTCGATCCCTTCAGCTGCAAATAGACTTCCCCAAAAGTAACCTGACCTTTTTCGTTCACTGCCGGCGCATAGGAAGATAGTACAGCAGTTTTATCAACAGGTACTTTATACGTATTATCTTTTTTCGTATTTTTACCAATAACGGTCTCATAGGAAAGAGGCAGTTTTGTTTTTTCTTTCGATTTTAACAGCATCATCTTTTTCACATCAGAGGGATCGTTAATTTTATTGGTTAACGCACCCTTCACCTCTTTTTGCTCTTGCTGTACATAATTCAACTCTTGCTGTTCATCCCCACTTATATTATTAAGCTCATTTTTATTGATCTCTTGATATTCCCAATTAATTGTTGTTTCTAACGACTCATAATTTAATGGCCACCGTCCTAAATAGACCATTCCTCGATATCCAATAGCGATAGGTGAAGGATTTAAACTAGTCTCATTTAACATCTTAATTAGTACGGGATTTTCAATTTTAATTTTTAGATCGTCCATTAATTCTTTTGTAAGTTCACTAGGCTCAATAACCTCTTCATCCTCTGTCGAATTAGGGAATGTATTATCTTTCGAGATATTCAACACATGATTGGGAATCTCAAAGGACTCCTTTTTATTCTTTGCTGCGCTTATACTATTCATTGAAAAAACGGAAGCAAGCAAGATTACCATGATGAAGAAGTATAATTGACTTCGTTTATTCATATGTCAAACCCTTTCTTTTTTCTTTAGTTTCTTTCTGACATATGAATTTTATACCTTGAAAATATTAGCTGTTTTACTCTATTACCTCTATTTTCTCTTCAATTTGAATACTATTTTCTACTGAGCGAATCATAGAACAATTTTTTCGTGCAATCTTTAAACTTTTAGATAACTTTCCTTCATCTAATTGATGACCTTTTATCGTAAAAAGCAAGGTTATTTTTTCAATTCTATTTGCTTCATCTTCATTCCTAACAATATTTGCTTTTATTCGCATATCCTCTATTTGAATACGCTGTTTATCGAGGATTTTTCGAAACACAGATCCACTGCAGCTGGCAATCGATGCTACCATTAGTTGATAAGGGCGGAAACCAAATTGGGCATTCCCAGAAATATCAAGTTGCCCATACTCTAAATCCGTTTTAAAACCGTGCTCCCTTAAGTCGAACTCCATTATCTATTCCTCCATTCATTAAAGCATGCTTATCTTTGTACTATCATAAACGATTTTACCGCACCCTTCCCAGTAATTAGCCTGTTAAAATGCTTTTTAAAAATTGGGATCATTTGTTACCTTTACTCCATAAAAGCCTAAAACCTCATTCAGTGGGGCTTGTCTCTGCATCCTTCGATAACAATTGAAGTAGAAATCTTTTAATGTGAGATAAAGTGAAACTTCATTCAGTAGGAGTTTTCTTCCATCTCCTACTGAATGTTAGCTTGAACGAATCGGGCATTTAGGTGCCGTTTTCTACCACTTAGACCCTTTTGTATCAACTCAAGGCTCTTGAAGTGGGAGTATTACGGCACCTTACATGCGGGATAAAAACAAAGAAGGTCTGTCTAATGAAAAAAGTAACCATAAGCAAACTGAGTTTATAACTACTCATTTGCTTGGAAGGAATATATTGCACTTAATAGATACTAAAGCAAATTTAAATGCCACTAGCTGTAACGAACTTACTATAATGAGCTTCTAGGCGGTCTTGAACAAACGAAATAAGTATACAAATGGGCCAATAGATTAAAGCTACAAGTATATACATCGTCATGACATCAAATTCTCTTCCACCAACAATTTGCGCTTTCTGAAAAAGCTCTGGAACAGTAATTACAGCTGCTAACGAAGTAGCCTTGACCAGATCCATAAATACATTCGTTAATGGAGGAATAGCAATTCTCGTTGCTTGAGGTAATATCACTTTTCGCAATGTTTGCCAATAAGTTAAATTTAATGCTTTGGCAGACTCCCATTGTCCTTTATCAATACTGTTTAAAGAAGCACGATTAATCTCTGCAATATAAGCTGCACTATTTAACCCAAACCCTAAGCAAGCAGCGGTTATCGCTGTCAATTCAACCCGAATAACCGGCAGTCCGAAATAAAGGATAAACAGAAAAACGAGCATCGGTGTTCCACGCATAAATGAAATGTACACTCGTGCTGGCCACCGTAAAATAATCCATCTTGAGCTTCTAGCTAAAGCTAGAACTAATCCCAGTATTAAACCCATTAACATACCAACAACGGAAATAAGCAATGTCATCGGTAAACCACTTATTACAAATGGAAAATTTTCAATTGCTAATTGTACACTAAACAAATTACTTAAATCAATATTCTTAATAGCCATCATATCTCCCCTAGGTTTACTAATGCTTTATCACCGGTTTAACATCTCGATTTTTTTAAGTGACGACGGCTTGCAAAGATTCTTTATAGCCAATTGAAACGGCTTTTAAGGATAAAGTGAAACTTCATTCCGTGAAACGCTTTTTACACGGAATGTTAGTTAAACGAATCGGGCATTTAGGTGCCGTTTTCTCACTTTGACTTCTTCGTATTGCCTACACTCTTAAAGTGGGAGTATTACGGCACCTTACATGCGGGATAAAGTGAAACTTCATTTCTTGGGGCTTTTACCAAGAAATGTTAGATGAACGAATCGGGCATTTAGGTGCCGTTTTCTCACTTTGACTTCTTCGTATTGCCTACACTCTTAAAGTGGGAGTATTACGGCACCTTACATGCGGGATAAATTTTTTATAAATCGATTCCTTCTATTTCTTGAATTTCACCTTTAGGCTTTTGTGACGCATCCTCTTGATAAAACTTTTTAGCAAGCTTGGATAGCGTACCATCTTTACGCATTTTTGTTAATGCTTTGTTAATTTCTTCAGTTAGCTTGTCTGCACCTTTAGGAATGACGATAGCTTGTTCCGTCGGATGGAATTTTAAGTTTGGGTGCAAGTGAATATCAAATTCAGGAAATCCTGCTACACCAAATTTGGATAAATAATAGTCATTAACAACAACGTCCGTTCGTCCATTATGCACATCACGTAAATATGCTTCATTAGGTGCATTACCATAAGTTATAACTTTAGCACCAAAATGCTCAGCAATTTGACTATAAATAGTAGTTGCACCTCCACCAGCTTTTTTACCTTTTAAATCTTCCAGTGATTTAATTCCTGAATTATCTTTTTTCCGTACAACCATTGTGGAATATGAATATTTATACGGTTCACTAAAATTAAAGGATTCTTTTCGTTTATCTGTAGCTTCAATATCATTAGCAGCTACATCTATTCTTCCGCTTTTCACAGCTGGGAGCATGCTGTCAATTCCCATGATTTCAAAGGAAATTTTTAAATCAAGACGCTGCGCTATTTCCTTCATCACTTCAACATCATAGCCAGTTAATTGTTCTTTTTTTTCTTCATTATCATAATAGGAAGCTGCGATTAGTGTTCCTGAAGTACCAACAACGAGCTCCCCCTTTTTTTGTATTTCCGCCCATTTACTATCTGTTCCCCCTTTGTCTTTTTGGCTATTCTCATTATTCTTAGTGTTAGAACATGCAGCCAATAAAACCAAAATAATAATAAATAATGACACCTGCTTTAAGAAATTCATATTCATCACTCTTCCTGTTATAATAATAAGTACATTAAGGATTGTAACAGATTGCTTTTAATAATTAAAATTAAAATAGATATATAAATTTCCTTGACTTTATTCGTTATAATGATAACATAATAATATATATTAAATAATAACTATTATAAATTATAGTAAAGAAGATTTTATCATAGCATGTATAAGAAGCAAGACAAAGAATATTGCGGAACTACATTCAGCGAGGGCTTTTCCTTCATCCCCTACTGATAAGAAATAGAACAAAAAATAAAATCTCGAGTATCCTTGAAAAATTGCAATATGTCGTTGTCGAAGTTTTTCTTGTCTAAAAAAGAAAAATCTTTTATTACGTGGATGTAATTCAACAAGCTTATCTGTTGATGTTGACCTAATTATGCAGATATTTAAGGTTCGTTTCCTGCTTTATATAGCATAGAATGCTACACGGTGAACTACGGTACCTTAATTGAGATAATAGTATTATTGATAGGAGATGCAATGTATGTCAGAAAATACGAGTAGTCAACGTAATTCTATTTTCATCAAAAAAGTTGTTGAACACAGAGAACTAATTGCTGCATTATTAAGTGGATTACTTATCTTAATCACCTGGTCACTAGCAGATTATCTTTCGGAAACGCTTTGGATCATCCTCCATCTTATCGCCTTTGTCATCGGAGGCTATGCGAAAGCTAAAGAAGGAATAACAGAAACGATACGCAATAAAGAACTGAATGTGGAAATGTTGATGATTTTTGCAGCGATAGGCTCGGCTGCTATCGGTTATTGGACTGAAGGCGCTGTTTTAATCTTTATTTTCGCTCTATCCGGTGCATTGGAAACATATACCATGAACAAAAGCAATAAAGAAATATCTTCACTTATGAAGTTACAGCCTGAAGAAGCACTGCTAATAAACAATGATAAACGAGAAATTGTACCTGTTTCCAGCTTGGAGATTAACGATATTATTTACGTTCGAGCCGGTGAACGGATTCCTGCAGATGGTGAAATTGTTCAAGGAACAACTTCTATTGACGAAAGTGCAATAACTGGTGAATCGATTCCAGTGAGAAAAGAGATAAGCAATGAAGTATTTGCCGGAACAGTAGCATTGGACGGGTCCATTTCTATAAAAATAACAAAACCAGCTAATCAAACATTATTCCAGCAAATTATTCAAATGATTCAATCGGCCAAAGAAGAAAAATCACCTGCCCAGCTTTTTATTGAACGATTTGAAGATGCCTATGTAAAAATAGTTTTAGTCGTTGTTGTGCTGATGATGTTTATTCCATATTTAATTTTTAGTTGGAGTTTGCAAGAAAGTATTTATCGTGCAATGATTTTGCTCGTTGTCGCCTCTCCGTGTGCTCTTGTTGCATCGATCATGCCAGCTACATTATCGGCTATTTCTAAAAGTGCAAGATCTGGTATTTTATTTAAAGGTGGCGTTCATGTAGAAAATATTGGACACATCCAAGCAATAGCATTTGATAAAACTGGAACATTAACAAAAGGAAAACCGGAAGTAACGGACTTCCATGTTCATCCGGATTACCAAAAAGAACAAGTTTTACAGATGTCTATGGCCATGGAACAAGAATCTACCCACCCGCTTGCACAGGCAATTGTTAACTATTGTACAAATGAAGGAACTGCTACAGATGATTTGGACTTACAAGTTTCTACTATCGCAGGAAATGGAATTACCACCACAGTAAATGGCGAAACTTGGAAAATGGGAAAACCGGATTATATTGGTGAAGAGCAGTACTTTGACGAGACTAAAAGATTACTAGCCTCTGAAGGAAAAACGATTGTTTACATTAAAAAGGCAGACCATGTAATAGCTTTATTTGCACTCAAGGATACTGTAAGAAAAGACAGTATTGAAGCAATACAATTATTAAAAAAGGAAGGAATCCATACGATTATGCTTACCGGCGATCATGAGCTTACCGCAAAAGCGATCGCTGATGAAGCAGGAATTGAACATTATATAGCTAATTGTTTACCTAATGAAAAGGTAGTTCATATTAAAAAACTAAAAGAAGCGTATGAACATGTCTCCATGGTTGGAGACGGCATTAATGACGGCCCAGCTTTAGCTACGGCGAATATCGGAATAGCGATGGGAGAGGGAACCGATGTTGCCTTAGAAACGGCTGATGTTGTGTTAATGAAAAATGACCTTACTAAAATTACCAATGCTATCCAAACATCCAAAAAAATGAATCGAATTGTGAAGCAGAATATTTTCTTCTCCCTTGGAGTGATAGCCGTTCTTATTGCGTCCAACTTCCTACAAATTCTCGATTTACCATTAGGTGTGATCGGACATGAAGGAAGCACCATTTTAGTTATACTAAATGGATTACGATTATTAAAATAATTAAAAAAACTTGACTTGTCGCCAAGTCTTTATGGCGAAAGCAATCGTTTTTCTTATACGATAAAGCCTAAAATTTTATACTTCCTTATAGTAGAACAAAACGCATATATTCGGTTAGCGGCGTACAAACTGGCGGATCTCCTGACGAGATACAGCGAAACTTCATTCAAGGAGTACTTTTCTCCTTGAAAAAGAAAAACACTTTTTCTGCGTGCGATGTAACGCTGGCGTAGTGTTTCTTGTCCTGTCCCCTAAAAGTCGGGAATTTCGAAGTTGTTTCTTTCATAAAGTTTGAAAAAAATAAGCGGATTTTTCCAGAGAAATAAGACTCCTTACATTCCGGGTGAGAAACACACCCCTCAACAATGGTATGCCGATGTTGGATAGCAAGCCCATTTTCGTAACCTTCCTTTAGATTCGAGCTGATATTAACTTATCGTAGGAAGCAGATCGAAGTATGCTTAGCAGTACGAGTATATAAGCGAGATGACGAAGATATTTTTCAAAAAGTTCTACCATATACAAACAGACATCGTTTCCTAAATAACAAATAAAAGCCTCATAGGACATTGATATGCTCCCCTTAAGGTAGACAGATTAAAAAATAAAAATCTGTTATTACCTTAAGGGGAGTTTTTTATGTCCAATAAATATAAATTCTACTCTAGAAAGTTTAAGTATGAAGTGTTAAAGGCATATAAGCATGAAGATTATACCCTAATAGAATTATGTTCAAAATACGGAATTTCGGAGGTAACTCTGTATGATTGGGCTAATAAATATGAGAAATACGGTCTAAATGGATTAGAGGACTCAAGGACATGGAAGTCATATTCTAAAGATTTAAAACAAGCAGCTGTAGAAGATTATATATCAGGGGAGTATTCTCAACGGGAGGTCATTCGCAAGTATAAAATATCTAGCACATCCGTACTTCGAAAATGGATAAAGCAGTATAATAGTCATAGAGAATTAAAGGATACGTCGAAAGGAAGAACGAGCTCGATGACTAAAGGGAGAAAAACAACTTGGAAAGAACGAATTGAGATGGTACAAGATGCCTTAGCGAACGGGAAGAATTATCAACAAACTGCGGATAATCATCAAGTGTCTTACCAACAAGTATATCAATGGGTACGTAAATATGAAGATGGTGGATGGGATGCGTTACAGGATAGAAGAGGACGTTCTAAAAGTGAAAATGAGTTAACTTCCGAAGAAAAAATGAAGTTAGAAATGCATCGAATCGCAAAGGAGAACGAACGTTTACGTGCAGAGAATGCCTTCTTTGGGACACTGAAATGTGAGAAGTATTATTTACATAAATATAAGACATTTGAGGAACTTACTACTGCGATAGATGAGTATATTCATTTTTATAATTATGAAAGGTATCAAAAGCGATTAAACGGCCTTAGCCCTATGGAATATAGAGCTAAAGCCACTTAAATCTTTTTTATTATTTCCTACTGTCTACTTGACAGGGGGCAGTTCACATCTGCCTTGTGAAGCTTTTATTTTAGCAAAAAATGATAGTGGAAAACAATCTTTTATTTTTCCAACTTATTTTTTCTGATTATGGAATTAACTAAGCCACCTGTTAAAATAATTAACCCGGATAGATAAAACCAAATCATTAAAGCAATAACTGTCCCAAGGCTGCCATATGTTGCGGAATAGTTACCAATATTACTTACATAATAAGAAAATCCAAGTGACACTAATTGCCAAGTAACCGTTGCAAATAAAGCACCAGGAATCGCATTTCTTATATAAATTTGTTTATTTGGTGCTAACGTGTACAAAGCTAGAAAAACAATAAAGAAAACAACGGAAGAAACAACCCAACGAAGCGTTTCCCACACTTGAATGAATCCTTCAGATAATCCAACAAAGGAAAATAAATAGATACCGACCAACTTGCCAAATATTGGTAAAAGCAAAGCGATAATAATAATTGCTACCATCGCTACAGTTAATACAATAGCGATAAGTCTTGATACAATGAAAGACCGGTTTTCATCCACTTCATAAGCATGGTTAAATCCCCTCATCAGAGCATTTACACCGTTAGATGCTGCCCATAACGTGGCAATTATTCCAAAGGAAAGCATACCGCCATTTTGTTTACGCACTAACTGTTCCACATTTGTAGAAATCAGATCATAAATTTGCGGTGGTACATATGCAGAAATAGTATCCAATACAGTCAGCTCATCCACAGGTAGATAACCAATAAGCGTCACTAAAAATAGTAGAAAAGGAAATAGCGACAAGAGCAAAAAATACGCTAATTGAGCAGCTAAGCCAAAGACATCTATTTCCAACATCCGTTGATATAGCTGTTTTCCAAACCATACAACTTTTTTTAACATCATCTTACTCCTAAATATGTTCCCTAACGTTTAACAATAAGCGTTAAACAACGGTTAGTACAGATGAGAATTAATCAATTAATCTACTCTATTCGATCTAGCTTATTTTTATTCGTCATTTTTTCTAACGTTGTCTCTACTTGCTCCAATGTATTTATGGCATTTTCTGCACCTTTTGAAAATGCTTGATTAAATGAAGTAAAGGCGGTTCGTACACTATGCACAGCGTCAGATGGATTTTTGATTACATAGCTTGTCCCAACTTTCACTCGTGTTAGTTTATCTTTTGTATAGGTTCTTGTATCCTTATCAAGTAAACTAAGCAGTCCGCCTACTGTAGCTCCAAGAAATACCCCGATTACAAATTTTCTTTTTCCCATCATTATCGCTCCTTATGAAATCGCATGTTTATCTTTTAAATACTGTAATAATTGATGACAACCTTTGGAAATTAATTCATATGTATATGTAAAATTCCCTGTAAAATAAGGATCAGGAACATCTTTTTCCGCAGTTTCATCAACAAAGTCCATTAGCTTGGCAAATTCTATAGAATCGTCCTCGCCAAAAAGCTGTAGCAAGTCTTGTTTATTTTGCTCATCCATCGCAATAATATAATCAATCTTGTCCTTATCCTGTTTACTAATTTGCTGAGCTACTAGACCCTCTGTAGAAATGTTGTGTTTTTTTAAAATAGCAATCGTCTTAGGATGTGGTGGATTTCCTATATGCCATCCCCCGGTGCCGGCAGAATCTACTTTTATTTTATCGTTTAATTGTTCTTTTTTTATTAAATCACAAAAAATCGCTTCTGCCATTGGCGAGCGGCAAATGTTCCCCAGACAAACAAACATGACGCGTATCATCTTACCACCTGCTTTTAAGTAAATATTCTACTCTATTATAAGCAACTTCTCATTTAACGGCAAAGGTTTCTATTTAAAATTCAATTTTATTGTAATAATATGTTGTTTTTTGTCCCTAAATTAAATAAAATTTATTTATCCTGCCTCTCTTGTCTTTAACATTTGCCGACAGCTGTTTTCGAATAATCCTGATGTCAGTTTTCTAAACTATTCTTAGAAAAACTTCGCCAAGTCTTTATCGCGAAAGCTATAGTTTTTCTTATACAATAAACCCGAAGCCTTATGCTTTCCTACAATAAAAAAAGTTCTTGACATCTATACTTATTTTTCGGAATATTTTATTAAAAGAAAAAAAGGGGGTAATAAAAATGATGGATGTAGTTAACAAGATAAGTAGCTTTGTTTGGGGACCACCTACATTAATCTTAATTCTAGGGACTGGTTTATATTTAACCCTTCGTTTAGGCTTTTTTCAATTTCGCACTTTGCCTTATGCACTTAAATTAACCTTCAGCCCTAGTAAACAAGACAAAAAGTCTAAAGGAGATATTAGTCATTATCAAGCATTGACTACTGCCATGGCTGCTACGATAGGAACTGGTAATATCGTTGGTGTAGCAACAGCTGTCGTTCTCGGCGGGCCTGGTGCCGTATTTTGGATGTGGGTTTCCGCTTTATTCGGTATGGCAACGAAATACGCAGAAGCTGTACTAGCAGTTAAATATAGAGTGGAGAACAGTAAAGGACAAATGTCTGGTGGACCAATGTACTACTTAGAAAGAGGATTAAATGTAAAATGGCTTGGCGTTATTTTCGCAATCTTCGGATCAATTGCAGCATTTGGTATTGGTAATATGGTACAATCAAAAGCTGTTTCTGATGCATTGGATAATTCATTTCAAGTCCCACCTATAGCCACAGGTATTATTTTAACCTTATTAGTTGGATTGGTTATTCTTGGGGGAATTAAAGGGATTGGTCGAGTCACCGCTTTTTTAGTTCCGATTATGGCTTTATTTTACGTTATTGGCGGATTGGTTATCGTATTCTTAAACCTTGAGGTTGTCCCGGGTGTTATCGGGTTAATTTTTACCGACGCTTTTAGTGGGAGTGCACTAGGGGGAGGTATTTTAGGAACAGTTATTCGTTATGGAGTTGCACGAGGTGTATTTTCTAATGAAGCCGGTTTAGGTTCTGCACCGATTGCCGCAGCTGCTGCCAAAACGGATTACCCAGGCCGTCAAGCCCTAGTCTCTATGACACAGGTGTTTTTCGATACAATTGTCGTTTGTTCCATTACTGCAATCACTATCTTAATGGCCGATATGTATCAAGGCGATTTGTCTGGTGGAGATTTAACGACTGCATCTTTTTCTATGTTCCTTGGGGATGCAGGTGAATATATCGTTACCATCGCAATTATTTTATTTGCATTTTCTACGATTGTTGGCTGGTCTTATTATGGAGAAAAATGCTTTTCCTATCTCTTTACCGATAAAGCCATTCCTTATTATCGAATTGTATTTGTACTTGCGCTTTTATATGGTTCGATGGAAAAGCTTGATATCGTATGGGGTGTTTCAGACATTATGAACGCATTAATGGCTGTCCCTAACTTAATTGGACTGTTGGGATTATCAGGTGTAGTCGTTTATGAAACGAAGAAATTTTTGAAAGTTGCTAAGGAAGAAGAACGAGCGGCAAAAGGACGATAAACTGAAACTCCATGAGTAGGGGTTTTCTTTCATTCCCTACTCATGGTTGGTACCACAAGGGGATGACCTAAAGGCCCTTGAACCAATCGGAAATTTAGGTGCCGTTTATCTCCCACTTAGACTTTTTTGTATTGTCCTCAACTCTGGGTGGGAGTCTTACGGAACCTTACATTCGGATTAACGCCCCGTCCTTTTAAGTTTTAATGGTTACTTCTTTTAACTAAAGTTATCTGTTGGTTTAAAATATACTCAAATCCCATTTCATTGCAATATGCTTAAGCAATTTAATTCCAGCAATACTATTTCCTTTTTCATCTAATGCCGGACCGTATACACCGATTCCACAACCGTCAATAAACGGTAAAACCTCACTTCTAACTCTTGGTGGTGCTAAAGCGATTATTCCACCTGATACACCACTTTTAGCTGGTATACCAACATATGCGGCAAATTTTCCAGAAGCATCATACATTCCACATGTCAGCATTAAAGACTTAACAAGACGGACAACATTTCTTGGAATAACTTCTTCGTCTGTCTTTGAGTTAATCCCATCATTCGCAAGCAATAACCCGAGGATTGCTAAATCGTCTAACGTAACTTCAATGGAACATTGTTTAAAATATGTGTCTAGTGTTAATTCCAAATCCGATTCCAAGTAACCAAGTTCAAGTAAATAATATCCAATAGCGCGGTTTCTTATTGAAGTATCTCTTTCTGACTCGTAAACATCATAGTTTAGGCGCGGACGATGGCCAAGAGCTTTCTCAAACAGCTGGAAGATCGGCTCCAGCTTTTCTTCGGGTGTCTTACCTTTTAGTAATGATGTTACGGTGATAGCACCAGCGTTTATAAATGGATTAAATGGTTTTTTTAATTTACGCATTTCTAAATGCATAATTGAATTAAACGCTTCTCCCGCCGGTTCTACATCAACTCGATCTAGTACATAGGACACTCCTCTTTCCATACAAGCAACAATAAAACTGAAAACCTTAGAAATACTTTGAATCGTAAAAGGAATGTCAACATCTCCTGAACGAATCGTCATCCCATTTTTACCTACGATCGTGATTCCTAAATGGTTTGGATTGGCTTTTTTTAAAATGGGGATGTAGGATGCAACCTCCCCTTGTTTTGTTTCTTTTTTATAAAATTTGACCCAGTCGTCGACATAGGATTGCAGCCACTCTTGCGTAATTTCTGTATTCCAGTTCACTGTTCCTTGAACCATGCGATCACCTCATTATTTGTATGTCTCACTTAAAGAAAAACTCAACCGGCAATATGCCCGCTGCAAGCAATTCTTTAGCAATAGCCTCAACCTCTTAACGGATATTTCAGCCTTTCTTGAGACGCAAAAAAGCAAAACTTTAAACCGTGAGCGCTTTGCTACATACTCCCACGGTTTCTATAGATAATAAGAGTCCTGACCAGCAGTGTGTCAGCTTGGCAACTGCCATTAACTTATACGTAGATGGAATGGACGAATCGATTCCTACCCCACCCTAAACATATAAAGCAAATCTTTAATTCAGTAGGGGTTTTCTTTTATCCCCATTGTCGTACCGCAAGGGGATGACCTAAAAGACATTTGATTTATAATTGGATCGTCCATTGATCCTTATGTTTCACCTCGTAGCATGAAAGAGCAGATCTTACTGCCATTTACATGCAGGGTAAAAAGGGGGTTAAATTGATAATAAAGCAAAACTCTACGTGTATTATAAAACCAATAATCTTTTTTCTCCATCTTTATCTCTCATTTATTCTTACCTAAACGCAGGTAAATCATTCATATTTACCTTAAAAGCGCAAGTGCAAACAGAGGATAAAGGCTTTCGGGTACCCTCTTAACTCCAGACTAAAACCTTTATGTATTTTAACGTTTCGCAGACTTACCATTGTTACCAAGCCCTTGAAACATCTATACTTGACTGCTAACTGCTATTTCCCTTTAAAACAGCAACTATTAATTCACTCGTTTTTTCTATTAAGTACGGTTTAATCATAGTAGGTCGATTACAATTGCACATTAACAGGTGGGTGGGGAGGTTTAACTGAATGGTTTTCTTTCTGAACTTGATGCTGTGTTATCTGTTTCCTAATGATTTGTTCTACCTTTTTGGCAATTTCTGTACTTTTCATCCCTGCATATTCTTCTGGATGGATTGGATCCTTAATTGTTAAGGAAACTCTAGCAGGGCTAACTCTCCCATTCTGTTCTTCAAGCATTCGATAGGTACCATCAATAGCAATTGGAACAATCGGAACCTTTGCCTTTAGTGCTAAACGAAAGCTGCCTGATTTAAACGAGTAAACTTGATTTCCTCTACTTCTGGTACCTTCCGGAAAAATCACCATGGAATAACCATTTCGCAAATTCTTTATTCCTTGATTAATTGATCTAACTGATTGCCTGCGATCTTTTCTGTCAATAAAGACACAACGTATTAGCTCCATCCACGGGGCAATAATAGGTAATCTTTTTATTTCTTTTTTTGCGATAAATCCAACTGGTTTGCCTAAATAGCCAAGAATGGTCAATATATCAAATAAGCCTTGATGATTAGCTACAAACAGAACCGCCCCTTCCGGAAGCTTTTCTTGACCATGAACTTCAACAGTACTGCCTGTCCGTTCAAATACTTTTCTTGAGACACGACTTGGTTGAATAAACAATTGTTCATGACTGAGCTTCTTTTTCAATTTCTTTGCCCTCTGTAATTGAAAAATTGTACCAAGTACAAGCAGCCCAGCATATATGTATATTGCTAATGTTCGAATCATCTTTAATAACTCCTTTCACCATAGCATATTATACATTTGTGTAGCTAAAAACAGCAAGTGCAAAAGAGTAATCTCTAATTTATTGGAAAAAAGTGAATTGATTAAGTAATCGGTAATAAAGGAGGTGCCTTTATCTCCAAATTGGACTTCTCCTTGTTCCTTTAACTTTTAAAGCGGGAATCTTACGGCATCTTAGTTTCAGGATGATTTGGTCACAAAAATTATCTACAATGTACAAGATTTATAATTTTCTATAAGAAAAGCTGTCGTCTTTCTTATACGATAAACCCAAAATCTTATGCTTTCCTATAGTGGAACAAAAAACCTTTACTCACATTGTTGCAAGTAAAGGTCATATAAAGTGAAACTTATTCCGTGGAACACGGAATGTTTAGTTACCAATCAAGCTTTTAGGTGCCGTTTTCTCACACTTAGACCCTTTTGGATCAACTCAGGTCTTGAAGTGGGAATCTTACGGCACCTTACATCAAGGATAAAACTAGTATTCTATATTATTTACCTATAAATTGTTGTGTCCAATGATTGCCTTGCTCTACATAGCCAACTCCGATATGAGTATATTTTGCGTTCATAATATTCGCACGGTGGCCTTCACTATTCATCCAAGCATTTACAACTTCTTGTGGACTACGTTGACCTTTGGCAATATTTTCTCCGGCTGTAGAATAACGAATACCGAATTGTTTCATCATATCAAATGGTGAACCATAAGTTGGGCTGTTGTGAGAAAAGTAACCGTTAGCTGCCATATCTCTGGACTTTTCACGCGCTACTTTACTCAACTCCGCATCTATTTTAAGTGCTGGCAAGCCTTGTTTTGCTCTTTCTTTATTCGTTAAGTCAACAACTTCTTGTTCAAACTGACTTAATTCACCTGTTTTTGCCTGTTCTTGCTTTTCTTCTGTTTTACCTTGTTCTGCTGTGTTCGTATTTGGCTGTTGTTCTGCTTTTTCTTGATTAGGGTTAGCTTGATTTGCCTTTTCTGGATTTTGGGAAGTTGGCTTCTCTATTGGTTGTTCCTGATTTTGTTCAGGAGCTTTCGCTTGATTTGTACAGTTACGTTTATTATGTTTTGACTGTACATTTTTCATATATTTATTAAACAAGTTATTTACTTCGTCTTTAGAAAGGTTTTGCCAATTTCCATTAATAGAATAGAAGGCTTTGAACGTCTGATTTTGTTCTGGCGCTTTGGCTTGAGCATTTGCGGAAGAAGAAAAAGCACCCCCGAATAATAAGGCTGTTGATAATGCTACTGCTACACCTATCTTTTTAAACATGTTGCTTACACACTCCTTTTGTTTTGTTTTGTGCAAACTAATCATAGCATGGAATTTTTGTAATAATTATGGCAAGCCTTGCCAACAGGAAAATGCCAAGCATCACTTTTCCATAAGCCCTATGTTTATTAGAATTCACAACATATTAAAAACAAAAGAATAGGTAAAATTTCAATTTAGAGGTAGAAATTTCAAAAAAAACGGGGTTGACAAACACTAGCAAACTCAAATTTATTACAAAATACGTTAATTTGTAATACAAATGTTACGTATTCTATTTCCTTTCGACAAAAAAGTATTATATAATTAATGTTTGGACAATTTATATTTTATTTCATACTGAGAAACTTACTTTTTAATACACCGTATAAGGTAAGGACCATGCAAAATAAAGTGAGGGAAGCTTTTGAAAAGTTAGGTTTGATTAAGGAATTGGAAAAAACAATAGATTACATAGCGTTTGCATCATTTGAAGGCAAAAATACAGATAAATCTATTTAATTAAATAATAATTACCAATAACTAACACTTGTCTATGTACCCCCTAAAATGATTATTATTAAGAGAATGCTATATAAGGAATATTTTATCAATGGAGGATTAAACTATGTTTTCTACTGCTGAAATTGGAATCGACCTTGGTACTGCAAATATTTTAATATACACAAAATCAAAAGGAATCGTTTTAAATGAGCCGTCAGTTGTCGCTATTGATGTCAATACGAAGCAAGTAGTTGCTGTTGGAACAGAGGCAAAGGAAATGGTTGGAAAAACTCCGCAAAATATTATTCCAATCCGACCATTAAAAGACGGAGTTATTGCTGATTATGATGTAACCACACAAATGCTAAGGGCTTTTTTGAAAAAAGTAAGTAAAAAGATTGGTATGTCGATGCGTAAACCAGTCGTAGTCGTGTGCACTCCTTCAGGTAGCACGACTGTGGAACGGAGGGCTATCCATAATGCCGTAACAAGCTATGGTGCAAAGCAGGTGCATTTAATTGAAGAACCGATTGCGGCTGCAATTGGTGCTGACTTACCAGTTGATGAACCAATCGCTAGTGTAGTGGTGGATATCGGTGGAGGTACGTCAGAGGTAGGCATTATTTCCTTTGGCGGAGTTGTATCTTGCAATTCTGTTCGTATTGGTGGAGACAAAATGGATGAAGAAATTATTCATCATATACGAAAAACTTATAATATCCTTATCGGTGAACGGACAGCTGAAAATATTAAAATGGAAATTGGGTATGCTCATCCTAATCATAAAGAAGAAACAATGGAAATTCGCGGTCGTGATATGGTAACTGGTTTACCAAAAACCGTTACGATTACGTCTAAAGAAATACATCTTGCTTTAAAAGAATCATTAGGGCAGGTGCTTGAAACCATTCGATCTACATTAGAAAATTGTCCTCCAGAGCTCAGTGGAGATATAGTCGATCACGGGATTGTATTAACAGGTGGCGGAGCACTCTTACATGGTATGAAGGAGTGGTTATCTACCGAATTGATCGTTCCAGTACACCTTGCTCCGAATCCTTTAGAATCTGTAGCAATTGGAACAGGACGTTCTTTAAAAATGATTAGCAAGCTACAAAAGGCAATAAAATAGTTTACTATATTAATAAGTCAAACAAACCGTTAAGGGTTACAAATTCATTCCAGCATCCGTGGGGAAACTCTCCGCGGATGTAAGTTTGTTACTGAATACTCTTGAAAGTCATGTTCTAAACCAAGATATTCACCTATTCTTAAGGTATCTTTTTCTAAAAAACTATTTAGTAACCGTTTACATTTTCATATAATCATAGTATACTGAAGAATAAGAAATCATTATTCCTACTTTGGAAATAACCTATCAATCACTGCCTAATCTGTTCACAGCTCCATTCCAGAGTTGTTCCAACAGATAAAAGCCAGTTCATCTTAAATTACAGGTATTGTAATTTAACGTTGAATTGGCTTTTTATTTTCTCAGAGAGCCTATGATCTACTAGATAGGAAGAATTTCTTTTCTTGCACAACTATGGGATTTGCATTGACTTCAGAAAAAAATTCATACCAGCTTAATATGTTAATCATATGGGGGGGATTTACTGGCGATTTTTAATGGTTGTAATACAAAGAAAGCCGGATACATCACGTTTGTCAGGCAAAATAGTTAATTCCATTTAGAATGAAGGAGTGAAGACATGGCGGGTGCCTTAGAACATATTAAAATCCTTGATTTATCACGTGTACTAGCCGGGCCCTACTGCACAATGATTTTAGGGGATCTTGGAGCTGAAGTGATTAAAGTGGAGGCTCCCGGAGGCAGTGATGAAACACGAAAATGGGGGCCGCCTTTCCAAAACGGAGTAAGTGCGTATTATCTTTGTGCTAACCGAAATAAAAAGAGTATTACAATAAATTTAAAAACAAAAGAAGGAACGGATCAGATCAAAGAGCTTGTCAAAGATTGCGATGTTATTATTAATAACTTCCGCACCGGCACGATGGAACGCTTTGGATTAGATTACCATGTTCTTTCTCAAATTAATCCACAGTTAATCTATTGTTCCATTACAGGCTTTGGTGAAACGGGACCTTATAAAGATATGCCGGGTTATGATTTTATCATTCAAGCGATGAGTGGCCTGATGAGTATAACTGGCGACGAAGATACAGGTCCACAAAAAATGGGGGTCGCGATAACTGATATATTGACTGGCATGTATGCATGTATTGGAATTCAAGCAGCTTTGTTAGAGAGAACGCAATCACAAAAAGGACAAAAGCTCGACATTGCTTTATATGATGCGGCAGTGAGCGCCCTTATCAATATGGGCAGTAATTATTTAATGTCGGGAGAAATTCCAAAGCAACTTGGTAACCAACATGCAAATATCGTTCCTTATCAGACTTTTCACACAAAAGATGGTGAAATGGTTATTGCTACTGGAAATGATAGGCAATTTCAGGCACTATGCGAAATAGTTGGCAGTTCCACACTCAAGCATGATCCAAGGTTCCAATCGAATCCCGACCGAGTTGCTCATCGAAATGAATTAGTTGAAATTCTCCAAGACTATTTCTTGCAAAAGCCAACCTCCTATTGGTTAGAGAAATGCAGAGAAATGGGGGTGCCAATTGGACCAATCCAACATATTGCTGAAGTAGTAAATGATCCACAGCTATTAACACGAGAGATGTTTGTCGAAATGCCTCATCCTACTATTGGAACAATTAACATGATTGGCAGTCCGTTAAAAATGTCACGTACACCTGTCTCCTATCGATACCATCCTCCAAATCCAGGAGAACATAATGACATTATCTTAAATCAAAAAAACTATGCAAGTGAATAAAAGGAGTTGTTAGTTTATGAACTTTCATTTTACAGAAGAACAAATGATATTAAGAAATACAGTGCGTAACTTCACTGATAAGGAAATCATGCCTTATATTGCCCAATGGGATCGAGAGGGTAAATTC
The DNA here is from genome assembly GCF_053667775.1 of Cerasibacillus sp. JNUCC 74. The sequence continues at coordinate 3,199,179 of NZ_CM132207.1, forward strand.
GATCCGGTAATTATTGATAAACTAGCAACACTCGGTTTAATGGGGGTATGTATTCCCGAAGAATACGGCGGCAGTGGCATGGATTATAATTCACTTGCAATTGTCTGTGAAGAGCTTGAAAGAGGAGATACAGCCTTTCGAACAGCAGTTTCCGTTCATACTGGGTTGAATTGTATGACTCTACTGCAATGGGGAACAGAAACACAAAAGCAAAAGTATCTCGTTCCCCAAGCAAAAGGAGAAAAAATTGGCGCTTTCGGCTTAACAGAACCTAGCGCTGGGTCTGATGTGGCAGCAATGGAGGCCACTGCTTATAAACAAGGAGATTATTATATTTTAAATGGGCAAAAAACGTGGATATCATTATGTGATATTGCTGACCATTTTATCGTCTTTGCCTACACAAAAGACCGCTCAGAAAAACATAAAGGAATTTCCGCTTTTATTATTGAAAGGGAGTGGGAAGGCTTCTCCTCAAAAGCAATTAAAGGGAAACTCGGGATTCGCTCGGGAAATACAGGAGAAATTTTCTTTGACCATATCAAGGTTCCAAAGGAGAATTTGCTCGGTGAAGAAGGTGAAGGCTTTAAAATCGCTATGTCTGCTTTAGATAATGGCCGATTCACGGTAGCAGCCGGGGCAGTTGGACAAATTATGGCTTGCTTAGAAGCTAGCATCAAATACTGTCATGAACGGGAAACCTTTGGTAAAAAAATTGGGAAACATCAGCTTGTACAACAAATGATCGCTAATATGGAAGCTGGACTGCAAATGAGCCGCTTGCTTGTTTATCGTGCAGGTGAATTAAAAAATGAAGGAAAACGAAATACAAGAGAAACCTCATTAGCAAAGTGGCAAGCTTGTGACCTTGCTAATAAAGCTGCTGATGATGCCGTGCAAATTCATGGAGCGTACGGTTTCTCAGATGAATATCCTGTTGAACGATACTTACGTAATTCAAAAGCACCGGTTATTTACGAAGGAACAAGAGAAATCCATACGATCATGCAAGCAGAATATGCTCTAGGATATCGCCAAGATAAACCGTTAAACAAGATGTTACCGGCATGGAAGCAAACCATGCATACGAATAGTTAAGGAAAACGAGACTAGCGTCCAGCCTTTGGCGAAATGCTAGTCTAGTTACGTTATCAGCTTAGACACAAAAATAATAAAAGGAGGTCTTCTCATGTTTGAAGCATATACAAAAAGTGTTTTTATTAATGGGATTTGGCATGAAGTAAAGGAAAGTGCTACTGAAATCGTTTATAACCCCGCTACCTTAAGGCCAATCACACAAGTTTCTCACGCCGGTACGAAAGAAGCTAAGCAAGCGATTGCTGCAGCATTAAAAGCCTTTCCTGCATGGAGCAAGAAAACAGGAAGAGAACGTTCAAAAATTTTGTATAAGGCTTATCAAATGATGTACGAAGATGCTGAAAGACTTGGAAAAATTTTAACAATGGAGCAAGGAAAGCCATTAAAGGAAGCAATCGGAGAAATCAAAGGGGCTGCCCACTTTTTACTATGGTATGCCGAGGAAGCGAGCAGAAGTTACGGAGAATGGTTGCCAACCTCGGTTACCTCTAAACGGTTAATTGTTATACCACAGCCTATTGGCGTGGTAGGAGCAATTACACCTTGGAATTTTCCATCCTCCATGATAACTAGAAAACTTGCACCTGCTCTTGCTGCTGGATGTACGGTTGTATTAAAACCGGCACCTGATACACCTCTTTCTGCCATTGAAATTGTGAAGATTTTTGAACGGGTTGGATTGCCAAGTGGTGTGGTAAACCTCGTTACTGGTGATGCAACAGCCATTGGCAAGGAATTACTTACTAGTAAAGATGTTCGTTTAATTACATTTACTGGATCAACAGAGGTAGGAAAATATCTAATGAAAGAAAGTGCCAATCACATCAAAAAACTATCTTTAGAATTAGGAGGTCATGCTCCTAGTATCGTTTTTGCAGATGCAGATTTGGAAAAAGCAGCGAAACTAGTACTCGCGAGTAAATTTAGAAATAATGGGCAAACATGTATTTGTACAAATCGGTTGTTCGTACATGAGTCTGTCATGAATGATTTTGCTAACCTGTTGAAAGAAAAGGTGCAAAAACTAAAATTAGGAGATGGGTTAGCAGCAAATACAGATATCGGCCCATTGATTAATAAGCAAGCATGTAAAAAAGTTCAATTTCATGTTGAAGATGCGGCCAAACAAGGTGCCATCATTGAGCATGGAGGTAAGCCTTGGAATACAGAAGAACTATCGGGTTACTATTTTGAGCCTACTATTCTATCTAATGTCTCCAATGAAATGAAAATCATGCATGAAGAAACATTCGGACCGGTCCTGCCACTCCAAGTCTTTTCTGAAGAAACAGAAGCTGTAGATAAGGCAAATAATAGTGACTATGGGTTAGCAGCATATGTTTTTACAGAAAACACTAGCAGGGCTATTCGTGTTTCCGAACAGCTAGATTATGGGATTGTTGGGATTAATGATGTGTTTCCTGCGACACCAGAAGCTCCGTTTGGTGGAATAAAGCAATCCGGCTTAGGAAAAGAAGGTGGGCATCATGGAATGGATGAATTTTTAGAGAAAAAGTTTATTTCCATAGGCATTGATACTTAAAAATCGTTTTTAAATTAGAAAAACTTGGCTTGTCGCCAAGACTTTAAGGAGAAAGCTATCGTTTTTTTTATACGATAAAGTGAAACTTCATTCCGTGGAATGCTTTTTACACGGAATGTTAGTTGAACCAATAGGGCATTTAGGTGCCGTTTTCCCCCGCTTTGACCCTTTGCACGAACTCAAGTCTTGAAGCAGGAGTCTTACGGCACCTTAGATGCGGGATAAAGTGAAACTTCATTCCGTGAATTTTTTTTACACGAAATGTTCGTATTGCAAAGGTGTGACCCAAAGGCCGTTGAACGAATCGGGCATTTAAGTGCCGTTTTCTCCCGCTTTGACCCTTTGCATGAAATCAGGTCTTGAAGCGGGAAACTTACGGCACCTTACATTTTTAATGAGAGAATACGGCTTCTTACATTCGAGAGAAAGGAAACATGCCTCTTAAATAGGAGTATGCCAACGCCTAAGTAGCAAGCCGGCTTTTAGTCGGTCTTCCTTTAGATTCAGGCGATGTTGATTTATATTAGGAAAGAGATTGAAGTTCGCTAGTAGCACGAGCGCTTGCTAGACAAACAATACGTACAAAAAGTTTTTCACCAATCGATGCAAGAGATGAGTACTTACTTTTTTTGAAAAAACAAGCGACAGCTTACCCTTAGCAATCGTTTTTCTATGTGCAATAGATTTTTTTATTTCGCAATAACGGATGGATGATGTACTTCATATTGTCTATATAAATCTTTAAGCGCTGAGGCTAATGCATTTCCAGCTTTTCCTAAGTAGTGGGATTTCAAAATTGCTACGGGCTCATCAATACCATCTTGCAAACTATGACCGCGTAATAATTGCTGAACAAATTCCTTGCCGTGATTTGTGGCTAACGTGCATCCAGCTGCTACAATTACTCCATACTTCTTGTCAATTTCTGCTGTTATCGTTAACGTTTCATAAATGCTTTGAGCTGCCATTCCTGATGGTAGTCGTGCATGTCCAGCTATAAAAACTGTTTTCATGGTTTCTTTCCCCCAATGTTTTTCATTGTTCTTCCCCCATTTTTCTTTTTAAAAAAACTTAAAAATACTTGGCTTGTCGCAAGTCTTTATGGCGCAAGCTACCGTTTTTCTTATACGATAAAGTGAAACTTCATTCCGTGGAATGCTTTTTACACGGAATGTTAGTACCACAAGGGTATGACCTAAAGGCCCTTGAACCAATCGGGCATTTAGGTGCCGTTTTCTACCACTTAGACTTCTCCTTATTCTCCATAATTTTGAATGTGGTAGTATTACGGCACCTTACATGCGGGATAAAGCCTAATGTTTTATACTTTCCTATAGTGTTAAAAAGGCCGTAGAATATCTAAGATATGATCATCGCTATCGTAGTACAAGTTTTCCCCCTTTATAACTTTATGATTAGAATTCATCGTATATACATAAGTGGTCTATTTGTATCCAAGCTGCTTCGATATATTTTCAGCACTAATGCTTGATTTATGTTTAATCCTTTGTAAATTATCACCTGTAAAACGGCTTGATAGACCACTTACTGCCAAAGCAGCAATAACCTTACGCTTATAGTTATAAATAGGATACGAGATTCCAGTTGTATCCTCGTCCTGTTCTGCAATACTATATGCAAAGCCATCAGCCTTAATTTGCTGTAATTCCTTTACCAATTCTTCTTTATTAATCGGTCGCTGGATAGAGATAAGTCGCGATTGATGAATGATTTGCTGTTGTTTTTCCTCCGGTAAAAATGCCAGCAATAACTTTGGCCCTGATCCAATATATAATGGCACACTTTTTCCTATTTTCGTATACAGTCTAAGTGCCCGGGAGCTTTCTACTTTTTCAATATAAGTTGCTTTATTTTGATTTACAATAACTAGATGAATAACCTCATTAATTTCTTTTGCTAATTGTTGCATCAGTGGTAAAGCAACTTCCCTTACTTCCAATCGATTTGCTACTAAATTACCCAGTTCCAATAATTTTAATCCTAATTGATATTTCCCTCCTTGAACCTCGTTTGTCCTTGCTATATAACCACTATATTCCAAGGAGCTCAATAATCGATACGCTGTCGGCTTTGGTACGTTGCCCTCATCAGCAATTTCTTTTAAGGATAACTCCTCAACATCCTCGTTAAATAACTCTAACAGCTTTAAAGCTTTTAGCACACTCTGATTCATATCCAGGCTCCTTAATAAGCTATCATTTATCTGTTCCGTATTTGTGTAAAGCTGACGGCAATCATAAATGTAAAGGATTGTCCAAATCCTACGTACAGAACGTTAGGTTGCCAGAGGTTAAAACAGTGGTACTACATTCCACTTAGACAATATGTTCTTCTTTTTCAAAAGGTAACCTCAACCTAGCCGACCACGGTTTATCCTCTTTTAAACCGTACTGTAAAGAGAAGCTGGGGATCTATGTCAATATTACATTACATAGTAACACCCAGCCGGATCATTCCCTGCATCCTTTACAGCATAGTAAAGGTAAAAGCATTCTTTACATTTACAACATTAAAAATAACTTCACTCGCTCTCCCCTTATAAAGTTACACGCTCTTCTTTTACCTCATCATATTCTGCAATATAAACACCACGTCGTTTCATCTCTTGAATATATTCTTCGCCGGGAACAATTTGTTCTGGTGGATAGACACCTCTTTTCGTAATCGTTCCACCAGCAATCATTTGCGCTACGACAGAGATGGTATTTGCAGTAGCCCTTGCCATCGCTGTAACGTTCGTTTGTTCGTCCTTATATGTGATCATTTCATAAATATGGTCGGTAGTCGTACCCGACTTTTCACCAGCAACGATGACACGTAATAATACAACGTCTTTCTTATCTTCTAATTCCACAATCGGATCCAGAACCTTTAAAAATACATCTCTTGGACATACTTTTTGTCCATTAATCTCTACCTGATAGTCTAATTTTGTTAAATTCAGATCAACAAGCAGCTTAAATTTTTCAGCATGACCAGGATAACGAATGGTTTTATATTCCAGTGTTTTTAAATGTGGATAGGAAATAGATAGTGTTGAAGTCCCTCCAGAAGTATGAAATGCTTCTAGTGGTCCGAACCGATCAAAATAAACCGTTTCTACTTCAGATAAGGATGGGACCTCCAGTTTCATTCCATTGCGGATAATCAATGACGGATCTGTATAATGATCGAACACTCCTTCCATGGAGAATACATGATTATATTCCAATGGTGGCTCTGGTTTAACAGGAATTCCGCCAACGTATAGCTTTATCTCCTCTGCGTGATCGAGTTTACTAACTCCATAGCCAGACAAAATATTGATCATCCCTGGAGCAACACCTAGATCTGGAATTAATGTGACGTTAGCGTTCTTTGCCGCCTCCTTCATTGCTAATACCTTATCCGTTATATGTCCAATGTGCCCCCCTAAATCAATAGCATGGACACCAACTTCTATCGCCGTTTTAGCAACAATTTCATTAAATGAATAAAACAGTGCATTAATAATTACATCAAATTGTTTCATATAGGTCGCTAAGTCGATAGCATCTGTTGCATTTACTTGATAGGCTGTTAGTTTCGTGGATTGTAACTGATCACATACATACTGTGCTCTATTTCTATCAATATCTGCTAAACCAACGGCAGACACACTCTCACTCGATACTAAATCCCGAGCCGCTTCTTTCCCCATTAAACCAGCACCCAATACTCCTATTTTCACCAAATCCACTCCTTCTTCAAGATTTCAACATAAAATTGTTTTCGAATATCTCACAAATCAATGAATGATTTACTCAACATCAATTTGGGCTCGTTGTAACTTACCACTGTAATCGATATAAACTGCTTTCCATTCTGTAAATACATCTAAAGCCTGCACACCTGAATCGCGATGACCATTTCCTGTTCCCTTCGTTCCACCAAAGGGCAAGTGAATTTCTGCACCTGTAGTTCCAGCATTAACATAAACGATTCCTGTATCTAAATCACGTTGAGCTTGGAAAACACGATTCACATCTTTTGTAAAAATGGAACTGGATAAGCCATAAGAAACACCGTTATTTACTTCAATAGCCTCTGCGAAACTCTTTACTGGAATCAACGAAACAACAGGACCAAATATTTCTTCCTGGGAAATTCGCATCGTCGGAGTTGCATCTGTAAATAAAGTTGGACTAAAAAAGTTTCCACCTAATTCTCCTTGCCAAACTTCTCCTCCAGCAAGTAAGGTAGCTCCCTCTTCCTTCCCAATCTCAACATACCGCTTAATTTTATTCAGCCCTGCTTCATTAATAATTGGCCCCACCTTTATTGTTTCATCTAAACCATTACCAATTGTTAAGTGTTTCATTTTTTCCAGTAATCGCTCTTCAAGCTTTGCTTTCACGTTCTCATGAACGATGACCCGGCTACATGCTGTGCAGCGCTGACCACTCGTTCCAAAAGCACTCCAAATAATGCCTTCTGCTGCTAACTCTAAATCAGCATCGTCCATCACAATAACAGCGTTCTTTCCTCCCATTTCCAAGGAAACCTTTTTTAATTGCTGCCCGCATTTCGCAGCAATCTGCCGTCCTGTGTCATTGGAACCGGTAAAGGAAATAACACGTATATCATCATGATGAACCATCGCATCACCAACAACGGATCCACTGCCAAATACAACATTAAGTACTCCATCCGGCAAACCTACTTCAGCAAAAATTTTTGCTAATTCATAAGCCATTAAAGGCGTTTCTGTTGCAGGCTTCCAAATAACAGCATTTCCGGCGACGATGGCAGGAAAAGACTTCCACGTAGCAATAGCAATTGGGAAATTCCAAGGTGTGATAATTCCAACAACACCAACAGGATAACGCTGACTCATAGCAAATTTATCCTTTAATTCTGCCGGTGTCGTTTGCCCAAATAAACGGCGTCCTTCCCCAGCCATATAAAAAGCCATATCTATTCCTTCCTGAACTTCTCCTCTAGCTTCTTCAAGTACTTTTCCGTTTTCCATTGTTAGAATGCGTGACAGCCTTTCTTTATTTTCTTTCATTAAATTACCCATTCGATATAGCACTTCCGCACGTTGTGGTGCTGGTACTAGAGCCCACTTTCTCTGAGCTTGTTTTGCCGCAGCAACAGCCTTATTGACTTGTTCCTGATTCGACAATGGCACTTGAACAATTTCTTCTCCCGTTGCAGGGTTCATAACTGCTGTTGTTTTATCCGCTTCCTCCCAGTTTCCGGCGATATAATTCTTTAACGTATCCACTTCAATAAATGTCGTCATTGTTAAACCTCCCTATATGATTAGCGATTACGAAGTTGGGTAATCGTTGTCGAAACAGCTATTTGCTCTTTGTCATTCATCACTTCAATCAATGCTGGTTGTTTTGCTTGGGATGCTTCTATAAAAGCGACTTTAAATTCCTGAATGGAAGTAACTCGATATCCTATGGCACCTACACTTTTAGCTAAATCCATAAAATTAATTTCTCCTAAATCGGTTGCAATCACTTTTTCCGGATAATGCATTTCCTGATGCATGCGAATGGTTCCATACATTTTATTATTAAAGACTAAACATATGACTGGAATATCATACCTTACGGCTGTCTCTAATTCCTGACACGTCATCATAAATCCACCATCACCGCTAAATCCTATGACAAGACGATCAGGAAAAGCTAATTTAGCACCAATAGCGCCGGGTAATCCATAGCCCATGGCACCGGAAGTAGGCCCGACATACGTATGTGAATGTTTAAAAATATAATATTGATGTACCCAGCCAGCAAAATTTCCCGCATCATTCGTAATCATTGCATCTTCTGGTAACGTTTTTATTAAGTAATCGATAATTTGTGTATTTATCGGTGAATGCTCAGTCACATCTAACCTACTCGTTTTTGTATAAACAGAATTGCAATGAAAGGCCCATTCTGACCAAGCTTCCTTTACTTCTAATTCGTTTAATCGTAAGAGTGCTTCCTTCATATCCGCAACCATTCCGATAACAGGAGCAACGCTTTTTCCGATACTGTAAAAATCAATATCCATTTGGATTATTTTCTGTTCTGGAGAAAAAAGGGAATAGTCCTGTGTGGTGACCTCGGATAAACGTGTTCCTAAAGCTAATACAACATCTGCCTGCCTAACTGTTTCTAAAATTTCCTTTGGCGTTCCCAAGCCTAGATGTCCTCCATAAAGTAAGTGATCATTGGGAAATACATCATGTCGTCGAAATGCTGTAAACACAGGAATATAGAACATTTCAGCAAACCTTTTTAATTCCTCTTCTGCTCGTGCCTGCTTTACACCACCCCCGGCAATAACCACAGGTCTTTGAGCATCAGCTAGCAGTGCCTCCACTTCAATAAGTTCACTTGCAGACGGTGCAGGCTTTGGTCTTGGAATAACCGGAGCGTAGTGCATTATTTCTTCCTGTTTTAACACATCTTCCGGCAAGGAAATAATTACAGGTCCAGGTCTTCCTGAACTTGCAATTCGAAATGCTCGCTGGACAATTTCCGGTGTTCGTTCTGCATCTTTTAATTCAACAGCCCATTTTGCGATAGATTGAAAATACTGTTCTAAATCAATTTCTTGGAACCCCTCCCTACCACGAAATTTACTATGAACCTGACCTAAAAACACCACCATTGGGGTAGAGTCCTGATAAGCTGTATGCACCCCAATCGATAAATTAGCAGCCCCCACTCCTCTTGTCGCCATAACCACCCCTGGTTTTAAAGCAGACTTTGCATATGCTTCCGCCATAAAAGCTGCCCCACCTTCATGACGAGCAGAGATAACTTGAATTGACTTTTCCTCATAAAGTGCATCGAGTACCGGCAAATAACTTTCTCCGGGAACACAAAATACTTGTTCTACTTGCTCCCGCTTAAAACATTCAATAATCGCTTTCGCTGCTGTTTCTTTTGCTCGCGTCGTTTGCATAAAAGGTCACCTCTTTAAACCGAATTTTCCCAATCTTAGAATTGCCTTATCCAATTGATCTGAACGGACAGATAAGGAAATGCGAATAAATCCTTCGCCGCTTTCTCCAAAAGCCGTTCCCGGAGTAACAATAATTCCAGCTTTCTCCAACAATTTTTCTGCAAATGACATAGAACTTTCCCCTGATGGAACTTGTGCCCAAATAAAGAGCGTTCCTTTTGGCTTCGCAGCAGTAATCCCAATTTCGGATAAGGCAGCATACAACTTCTCCATGCGCTGTTCATATATAGCATTATTAGCTGCTACTACTGATAAATCACTGCGCAAAGCTTTTGCAGCTGCTTTTTGAATCGGAATAAATTGGCACGTATCCAAATTACTCTTTAATGTCGAAAGTGCTTTTATTACTTTTCGGTTCCCAACGATATATCCTATTCTCCACCCCGCCATATTAAAACTTTTTGATAATGAACCTAATTCAACAACCCAATCCTTTGCTCCAGGAACTTCTAGGGCGCTTGGAGCTCTATAATCGCCAAATGTTACTAAATCGTAAGCCGCGTCATTTGCTAGTATAATCTGATGCTCACGGCAAAAAGAAACCGCTTCCAAATAGGTATCTAAATTAGCTACGGCTGTCGTTGGATTACTCGGGTAGTTAAGAAACATTAGCTTAGCTTCTTTTGCATCTGTGAAATGAATAGTTTCTAGCTGCGGAATATATCCATTCTTTTTATCTAAGGGCAAAGATACACTTATTCCCCCAGCCAGATGAACTCCTTTACGATAAACCGGATAACCAGGATCAGGTACAATTACTTTGTCCATCGGGTTAATCACTGCTTGAATGAGATTAGCAATTCCTTCTTTGGAACCAATTAACGTGAGTACTTCTGTTTCTGGATCAAGATCAACCTGATACCGTTTCGCATAAAACGAGGCAACTGCTTCTTTAAACTCCATACACCCACTATAACTCGAATACCGATGATTTTCCGGCTTTTTTGCCTGTTCGATTAACTCTTGATAAATAAAGTCAGGTGTTGGTAAATCCGGAGAGCCGATCCCCAAATCAATTACATCCACACCACGCTTTTCTAGCTGTTCTTTCTTTGTTTGAAATTGAGAAAATAAATAAGGCGGCAGATGCTTAACCTTATCGGAAACATAGGTCATTTTTTTCCTCCTATTATTCCACTATTCGAAATGTTGTTTCATTTACCTAACAACAGTATAATAGACGTTTGTTAAATTAGCAATATACAGAAATTACTTTTTATAAAAATAATTTTGTTTCTTTATCTGTATCTACCTTTCTTTTTCTCAAGCCAAAAAACAACCCAATAATGCTAGCAATCACGACTGCTAAACCAAGTGACACACTATTTGTCGCACCAAATATAATATATCCTAAGCCAGCCATAGCAGCTGCCAAAAATGCATAGGGAATTTGTGTTATAACATGGTCAATGTGATCGCAACCAGATCCTGTAGCTGAAAGAATCGTTGTATCGGATATTGGTGAACAATGGTCGCCAAAGACAGCTCCCGCTAGTACCGCAGCTAACATTGGTAAAATTAATGTCACATCGGTGGCTGCAGCAATCTCTCCCGCAATCGGCAGCAAAATACCAAAAGCTCCCCAAGAAGTACCGGTGGAAAAGGCAATAAAACCAGCAATGATAAATAGGATAAATGGAAGAAAATACAGATTAAGATTTGCAGCTTCAACAATTTCTGCTAAATAACTCCCGGTGCCAAGCTGTTGTATTAACGTAGCAATTGTCCAAGCGAAAATTAAGATGTTAAATCCAGGCATCATTGACTTTCCGCCTGCAAATACACCTTTTAGTAAATGGTGAAAAGAAAAAACACCTTTTATCATATGCCTTATAAATAAAATAAATGTAGTGATTAATCCAATGCTACCACCAATAAGTAAAGAAATGGATACATCTGCACTTCCAAAAATATTAATTAACGTTCTTGTTCCCGTTTCGATGCTGAATAAACCATGGATGAAAATTGCAGCTATTGTGCCAATAAATAAGCTAATAATTGGAATGAGCAAGTCTTTTATTCTGCTAAGCTCACTAACTGGTAGACTACGTGCAGGATCTAGTTTGCTTTTGCGATCAGGGTTCAATACCTCACCTGTTTGAATAGCTCGATGCTCATGAGCTTTCATTGGACCAAAATCAACTTGCTTTAAAGCAATGACAACTACAACTCCTAAAGCTGCCCAAACATAGTAATTCATCGGGATCATTTTTATAAATGCATGGAATGCACTTATATCTGTAAGGCTGTGAGTTGATAATACCGTCCCAATAATTCCTATAATATAGGCTCCCCAGCTGGATACCGGCGCAGTAACACAAACTGGTGCAGACGTAGAGTCAACAATATATGCTAATTTCGCACGAGAGATTCGCATTTTATCTGTAACCGGCTTTGCTATTTGCCCAACTGTAAGACTATTAAAATAATCATCTACGAATACAATAATTCCTAGTAACATTGTCATTAGTTGAGCAGCCGCTCTTGTTTTCACCCTCCGAATCATCCAATCAGCAAACGATCTCGTCCCTCCCATCATCGTTACAAGCGTTGTCAATATTCCAAGCATTAATACAAACAGTAAAATAAAAATATTCCATGTGTTTGGTTGACCTTCTTCTACAAATACGCCTTTAAACGCTTCCCAAACGAATAAAAGAGATTCTCCAATATGAAAACTGGCAATAAACAAAGCTGCGGTAATGATTCCCACTCCCAGCGATAATAACACCCTTTTCGTTAATAAAACCATGACAATCGCTAAAATTGGTGGAATTAATGACCAGAACGTGTTTTCCATCAAATCCTCCTTTTTAGTTTGTGTTCTGAGTCACCAGACTTTTGAACACCATCTTTTTGTAAGAAAAAATAACAGAAGTACAAACCCCGTTAACGATAGACAAACTGGAGATCGTCTGACAGAAAGAAAAGTAATGATTAATCAAAGCAATTTTATACTGCAAGAATCACCTCCATTTCTACATCTGCTTTATTATTATTCATAAAGTGTTATTATTTATAATATTTAATAATCTATACTTTCATTCCGTTCGTAATTTTTAAATTATTAAGATACAACCATCCATTATTGCGGTTAAACAGGAAAACGTTAAGCATCCTTTAAAATGCTAGCTCGGGAGTCTAAGAGCCAGCCCTAAATTATTCAAGTATTGGGACATGTTCTCTACTCTTACATGGGAATTATAAGATGTTTAAATGGGTTTGGGTTTGAGAAAAATGACACTTGACTTTTTTTAAAAAAGTTACTAAAGTAAAACGTAATCTAAAGTGCATGTTCAAAAAGGAGCACATAAAAGCACAGGCACTTGATTAGCGATGTAATAAACTGGAGTTTTGAAAGGTGGTTGACAGAACACCATTTAATAAAATTGTAGTTACGTTTTTTCATACGAAAGATAAAGAGCAATTATTTTACCGGTCTTTTTAAACAACCTTTTAAAATACTATTTTTATATAGATAATTTTGCACACATCGCATATCAACATCCTAAACTCAATTGCTTACATTACCAATGCTCTACTTAAAGTTTGACAAATCTATTCTTATCTTTCCAAAGATAGCCGCTACATCTGTAAAGCAATGATTCGCTTGAATTATCTGCTTTATTCCCTTATTGGTAATAAGAGAGGAGAATCCTACCTCTCTATTTTCATTTTTTATCAGAAAACCTTGCTATATCTTGCTTTTACTCAGGCTGTCTTCTTAAGTTTAAGCTACGTACGTAAAACATTACGCACTATTATTTTTAAAAAGAAAGGAAGAAAACGTTTATGCTCAAAAAGAAAGAACAGTGGGCTTCTAAAATTGGCTTTATTCTCTCCTCAGCGGGGGCAGCTATCGGGTTAGGAGCTATCTGGAAGTTTCCCTATATGACTGGGATGAATGGTGGAGGTGCATTTTTCTTATTGTTTATCGCCTTTACACTGATTATCGGACTTCCGATCTTAATTGCTGAATTTATTATTGGTAGGGGTGCACAAGCAGAAGCAGTTTCTGCTTATCAAAAGTTAGCACCGCCACGAACCCCTTGGAGATTTATTGGTCATTGGGGAGTAGCAGGGGCATTTATCTTAATGTCTTTCTATAGCGTGGTAGGTGGCTGGGTTCTCACTTATAGCATTATATCGATTCCAGGATTAATAATACACGATACAGCAAACTATGCTGATTTATTTGCTACAGTTACCGGAAGTCCTTGGATAACTTTATTAGGTCATTTGTTATTTATCCTGATCAATATCGTTGTTGTCTCGTTTGGGGTTAAAGATGGAATTGAAAAATCAAGTAAAATTTTAATGCCATTATTATTTCTATTTTTCATTATTCTCGTTATTCGGTCTGTCACCTTTGAAGGAGCGATGGAAGGTCTCCGTTTTTTCCTTCAACCTGACTTTTCCAAATTAAATGCAGAAAGTATCTTATATGCCCTCGGTCAATCATTTTTCTCACTTGCTGTAGGAGTTTCTGTTATGGTTACTTATAGCTCTTATTTACAGAAGGATGTAAGCTTACCTGCGTCAGCGGGCTATGTATCGATGATGAATATTTTTGTTTCTCTATTGGCTGGTCTCGCTATTTTTCCAGTCGTTTTCGCGTTTGGGCTAGAGCCAACAGAAGGTCCAGGTCTTTTATTTATTGTTTTACCAGAAGCATTTGCGCAAATGCCGTTTGGAGAATTATTTTTAAGTCTATTCCTATTATTATTTTTATTTGCAGTTTTAACTTCATCCTTTAGCATGCTGGAGATTATTACTGCTGCCTTTACAGAAAAAAAACAACGTTCCCGTAAAAAAATAGCTGTTATAGCAGGAATCCTTGTATTTATCACAGGAATACCAGCCGCTTTATCATCTAGCAATTTAGCGAATGTCACCATTTTTGGAAAAACATTTTTCGATGCTTCCGATTTTCTTGTTAGCAATATTATTATGCCTGGCGGCTGTTTATTTATTTCTTTATTTATTGGCTATACCATGGATAAACAACTCATTTATAAAGAATTCAACTATGGAAATAATTTAGGAGATACGATGTATAGTATCTGGTATCAATTAATACGATGGCTTGCTCCGATTACAATTATTATCGTATTTTTAGGTTCGATTGGCGTCATTTAGGGTAGAATTAAAGTAGACTCAGAATAAACTGTTATTCCACTAACAAACGGGTACCTATTATCCAAACTAACCTGAATTCTTTCTCGAGGTATCAAGATAATGTGATACAGTGTATTTCTTTGCTACTTGTTTTTACATTCCTTATCAAGGGCAGATATTCCATTTGCTTAAGAGCTGTCAGCGCAGACCTTTTGTCATGTTCCGCTTTTTTAAACGCATTTGATAGAGAAAATTAACTAAAAAACATTCTTATTAGTTAAATAAAGCTGTTAACTTAGAAAATAAAAACACATTATGAATGAGGGGCGACTCGTTGTTGAAGTGGAGGTTCAGTTAAAAGATAACGTGAATCTTCAATCAATGGGATTTTCTTTTATCCCCCACTGATAAACAGAATCGGCATTCGACTTGCAATAAGACCTCCACTATTCTCCTAGGTTTCACCTCATGGAAAATTGGAGGTCTTACTACAAGCTATATCAAAGGAGAGTGTTTCAAGTTGGCAAAAAAAATGATCATCGTTGGTGCAGTTGGTGGTGGTGCCACCGTCGCAGCTCAAATACGAAGAGACAATATAGACACTACCATCATTCTTTTTGATAAGAATGGTTATGTTTCTTTTTCCAATTGTGGCATGCCTTACTATCTTGGAAAAACAGTAGCTAATCGAAATGATATTTTATACCCTAAAGATAAATTTGAAGAAAAATACAATGTTCATGTCCGAACATACGCAGAAGTAACAGCAATAGATCGCAAAAATAAAATGATTACTTATGTCTCACAATCTAAACAATTTACGGAAACGTATGATCAACTTATTTTATCCCCAGGTGCTACTGCAGTAATGCCATCCATTCCAGGTATGAATAAAATGCGCACATTCAATCTGCATACCATTCCAGATATGGACGCCATCGCTACATTCATAGAAGAAAAGCAACCAAAAACAGCTGCTATCATCGGTGGCGGCTTTATTGGTCTCGAAATGTTAGAAAACTTGCATGAAAGAGGAATACAATGCACATTAATTGATCGCTCAGACCAAGTAATGAACCCAATTGATGATGATATGGCTAAAATAGTTCATCAGTATGTAAATAATAAAAACGTGGACCTTATTCTTAATGATAGATTACAGGAATTTTCTAATGATGGAAAGACACTGCATTTAAACAGTGGAAAAGTAGTAGAAGCAGACATAACTATTATGGCCGTTGGTATTAGGCCGAATATTAAACTAGCTAAAGAAGCAAATTTATCCATAGGCAAAACTGAAGCTATCGTTGTCAATGAATTTATGCAAACCGACGATCCGGCTATTTATGCTCTAGGTGATGCCGTTGAGACAAAGGATTTTATAACAGGAGAGCCGAGAAATATTGCATTGGCTTGGCCAGCACATCGTCAGGCATTTATTATAGCAAACCATATTAATGGTAAATCAATCCCTTATTACGGAACAATTGGATCCAGTATACTCAGACTTTTTGATTTAACACTTGGAGCAACAGGTTTAAACCGCTATCGTTTAGAAACGCAAAAAATCGACTATAAAGAAGCTAAAATAGAAACCCTATCGAGTGCAGGATATTTTCCCGGCGCAGACAAACTCTGGATTAAAATATTGTTTGATGCCGCAAATGGTCGTATTTATGGTGGACAAGTAGTCGGGTATGCGGGTGCCGATAAACGATTAGCCATCCTTTCAACAGCGATAAAAAGCAAGCTGACAGTTTATGATTTACCTGAGTTAGAGCTCGCTTATGCACCCCCTTATTCAAGTCCTAAAGACCCAATTAACATCCTTGGATATAAAGCAATTACTTTATTAGCTGAAGACAAGTGATTTAAAATTCTATCTATAAAGCTCATGAATAAGTAAAACTGGATGATTTATATGCTTTTTCTTTTATATTAATCTTTTGTACTGGTTGCCTGATCCCTGTTATGAACACTTACCTACCATCTTCCTGGCTTTTAGGGCTCTTGTTACCACATAAAGAAGAGATCAACTCTAGATGCGAATGTTTACTGGAATAAGGAAACTTTTATAAAAGAAAAATCCGAACTAATTCGAATTCTAATGAAGAATTTTGAATCATTGTTCGGATTTTTCTTTGACTAAACCACTTTTGTCCCAGCCTCTTCTCTCTACATACGCAATCTCTTATATCGACGTTTTGCTTTAATTGCTTAATTGATCAACAGCCAGGATAGCAGAAGCTACATCATCTGCAGTTATGTCGTTAGATAGATTACCCATCGTCTCTCCTTCTTGTGTTGCAGCCTCGCCTACTCTCAATAAATCTTCATAGGAAGCAGTATCAAGATGCATTTCTTCTAAGGTAGTCGGTAAACCAAGCTTGCGATAAAAATCAATGTATTTTTGCAGTTCAGCTTTAGGATGCAATTCTAAGACAAGTTGAACTAATGTTCCATAAGCCACCTTTTCTCCATGTGTCAAATGATGAATGTCACCTTCTAACACAGTAAAACCATTATGAATAGCATGTGCACCTGCTAGTCCACCACTTTCAAAACCTAGCCCTGAAAGCAATGTATTGGCTTCAACAACAGCTTCTACATGCTTTGTTACTAATCCTTTTTTTACTGCTTGATAAGCTGCTTCTCCATAAGCAAATAATGTTTTTTCACATTCTTGAGCAATGGCTTTTGCCGCAATACTTGGCTTTCCTCCAGCCATTGTAACTCCATCGCTTTTTAAGGTAGCTCTAACTTCAACCCATGTTGCCATTGCATCTGCAATACCAGAGGCGAATAATCGGGCTGGTGCTTTTGCTACAACCCCTGTATCAACTAATACTAAGTCAGGATTTTTATTATAAAACTTATAGGATTCGAACACACCTTCATCACTGTAAATAACGGATAACGCACTGGTTGGCGCATCAGTAGAAGCGGTAGTTGGAACGATAATAACGCTTACATCTAACCCGTCGGCAATCGCCTTTGCAGTATCAAGCGTTTTACCTCCTCCTACACCAATTACCGTATCAACCCCATGTTCTTTTCCTTCTTTTACTACCCGTTCAATTTCTGTTAAGGAGGCCTCACCGTTAAAAGGAACATAATGATAATCAACATTTTCGTCCTTCATACTTGCCTCAATCATTTCTTTCGTAAGATTCCAAACAATATCATCAGACAGAACCAATGGCTTCTTTCCAATAGTTTTTACATGCTTACCAATACTTTTTAAAGCACCTTTTCCCTGGATGTATTTACTCGGTGAAATAAAAATGGTATCTGACATGTTATCGCTCCTTTTTGCTGCTTCATTCCAATACTGATGTGCTAAATATACTGTAAAAATTGTAACAACTTATTCGTGGAGTATAAGAGCTTTTGTGCTAATCGATTTGAAAAGAAGATAACTTTCCAAACCAAGCCGATGTTTGCGGTTACGTTAGTATGGAACAGCAACTATAATGGTTAGCACATATATAGTATATCAATCATTGAAAAGAATATACAAGCTTCTCGTGACTGATTTCACATTTATTTAATATATCTGTTTTTTAAAAATAATAAAGTGGGACATAACTAGCCAAATATCGTGAAAAAAGGTTCTGTCATCGTTCTTTGATAACAGAAACCTTTTTTGTTGGATTTTCATAATCTGTTTTTCCATATAGCATGGGTACTTCACAAGTTTTCTGCGATAAAGGTAAATCCTACTTCATTTTCTACTTTGGCTTTAGGCTTTACCTCTCACAGACACCCAAGTGAAACGCAAATTAGCCTTCAAGAATCCGATGAGGGGCTCTATATCTATTTTATGCTTGCCATAGATCTTGCCGGTTTTTTTCTAAAAGCTGTTGTCTCGTGTATGTTTTTGGTTTACCTATTTATCGTTATGATTAATTTTCCGGTTATTTCTATCCTTCACTTTCGTACATGGTGAACGTTACGTTAGAAAGACTCGGCTTATCGCCAAGTCTTTATGCGGCGAAAGCTATCGTTTTTCTTATATGATAAAGTGAAACTTCATTCAGTAGGAGTTTTCTTCCCTCTCCTACTGAATGTTAGTACCACAAGGGTATGACCTTAAGGCCCTTGAACCAATCGGGCATTTAGGTGCCGTTTTCTCCCACTTTGACCCTTTATATCAACTAAAGGCTCTTGAAGCAGGAGTCTTACGGCACCTTGCATGCGGGATAAAGTGAAACTTCATTCCGTGGAATGCTTTTTACACGGAATGTTAGTTGAACCAATCGGGCATTTAGGTGCCGTTTTCTCCCACTTTGACCCTTTGTATCAACTAAAGGCTCTTGAAGCAGGAGTCTTACGGCACCTTACATGCGGGATAAAGTGAAACTTCATTCCGTGGAATGCTTTTTACACGGAATGTTAGTTGAACCAATCGGGCATTTAGGTGCCGTTTTTTGCCACTTAGATTCTTTTGTATCAATTCAGGACTTGAAGTGGGAAACTTACGGCACCTTACATGCGGGATAAAGCCTAAAGTTTTATACTTTCCTATAGTATAAAATTAGCTAACCCTATCAGAAAACCGTGTTTCTGTTAGAGTTAGCTTCTTACTACAAATCTTCTTCAAACCGATAAACTAATTTATACTTTTCTTCATCTAATAAATCTGCCACATGTATTCGATTACCGTGTCCAAATACTACTTCATCTTTTGTCATTGCCACGATCATCGCTTTTGTTTCGTTTTTTATATCAATATAAATATCACCGACTGCTGGTTTTAAGTTACTGTCGCTTTCTGCTAAATAACTAATCGACTCATCTTGTATTTGCTGTTCCTCTGGTACAAGGCTTTTATCGTAATAAGCGATTTCCCTACTTGCATCCTTCTTGCCAGGGACCATAACAACATATTCGTTATGCTTCACACCATTATCTCTAGTAGTAACAACATTTCCATCCTCTACACTATCAACTTTTTCAATCGCATTCAGTGAATAGTGATCCAGAAAATCAGGTGCTGGTTTTACAATTAAAATATAGTCACCAGGCTCCGGCATCTTATTCTTATCTATCGTATAACGCTTACCGTAGAAAATAAAAGTATCATTATGCTGCGGGCGGCATAATTCAATTTCGCTTGCCTTCGTTAATATCTGCTGCATATCTTTTAAACGATACAAATGTACAGATTTCTTAAACATCGGTTTTACTGAATACACTTGGTGCAACTCATTTTTGTAAAAAACAAACTGCCCCTTTCTTACTTGAAAAAGCTTCATTTCACTACCTCCTATAATGGTGTTCCATTTGAGTATATTACATCTATATAAAAAAAATAAAGTCTAAAATGATGTTCAAAAAGTCCGATAAAATGCATGTTGCCCATATATCTAACTACATACACTCCACTACTCAAAAAACACTGTCCTACTACTTTAATTTAACTCAATGGGATGCGCCAGTGTCAGTGTTTCAATAGAAAAAATAAACATAGGCGCTCTAGTTAGCGACATACAAACTGGAGATTTCTGCCGAGAAACGGGAGACACACAACGACAGTAGGAGCCAATGTTAGCCTATAAGGAAGGAGATCCAAATTTGCTAAGCTTAAGCGCATAAATAAGTAAGTTAGACGATATCCACGAGGGAAAAGCGAGTATACGTTCTTAGACAATAAGGAAAAAATCAATATTGATACATGGCATATTTTCAAGGCCGCCTACGATCTTAGTAGACCTGAGTCTATTTAGCCTCTTTTTGAAAAAAGTAATCTAAAATTATTTTTCCTTTATTTCAATGATTTAAACATGTCAAGCTTAGATAAGATGAATAACTAAGTTCCACTACATTTTCTCCATATGAACAAAAGGTAATTCAGTATCAATATTTCCTATTATACGTTTTACTGAAAAATCCTTGCCTTTCAGCCAACTATTAAAATCAAATATTACCGGCTCCCTATTCCCTCCCAGAGCAAACCAAGCTTTAAGCTGTTTAGGAAAATAACCAGATGTATGAATCGTACCTGCCCACTGTTTATACTTCGTAGAAAATACCTCTTTCTCAGGATCATTCATTAGTTTAAATGCTTGATAGGCATTTTTCACCTCCGGTCGTTCTCTTTCCATCGCTTGTTGCCGGCGATATGAATCTTGTAAGTGATGGCGATTTTCTGTTGTTAACTGTTCAAAGTGATTGGTGCAAATTTGATCTTGTCGAACTTTTACCGCACGAGGAGAAGCTTCTACAATAAATGTTCCCCCATTTTTATCCAATAAAACGTAGCTGAATGAATGGCGATGGGGAATTTCTCGTAATAATGCTATTGCTTCCTCGACATTTTTACAGTTTTCTAGCACGATTCTTG
The DNA here is from genome assembly GCF_053667775.1 of Cerasibacillus sp. JNUCC 74. The sequence continues at coordinate 3,220,301 of NZ_CM132207.1, forward strand.
CAATCATATTACAAACAAACCCGTCTTTAGGTTTTCGTCGATGGATAAAATTATACCCTATAGCTAATCCATGTTCATTCATTCCATCCATTCTTCCAGTAATACGTTGGGAAGGAGCGATGGTCGCATATCCCTGATCAGTAGGTTCATACACGACATAGCGACCTTCATACGTCTTTGGATGATAATCGTAATTACGAATCATATAATCCGACGTTGCAAAAATAGAACAACCACTTTTCTTATATTCTAAACGATACCCGCCAAACTCCTGTAAAACATCATCCATTTCCCACTCTAGTGCATCCATTAAGCCACAAAGCTCATCCCAAATTCCAGGAGCAATTGGCATAATAGCTTCTCTAACTTCTTCTTCCTTGATCGTAAATCGTGGTCGCCTGATTTTCCACAGTTTCTTCCGGTTATCCAAAATATAGGAGCACTTTAAATCTTGTCCTTGTTTATACCCAAAATCGTAATGTCTTCCCCGATATTGGAATACCTCACTATACACTTGTTTCATTTTCTCCCCCCTATCTTGGTTCATGACTTTTACCATTGTAATTCTTTATGTACCATTTGAAAATCAATACGTATTTTGAATCTTTTTTGTTAGTTGAATCGTATAAAGAATAGAGTTTATTCATAGGAGTGAAAATCATGACAGGAATTTTAACAACAACTATTCTCTCATTTATTCTGTATTTTTTGATTGCCGGATTTTTTATTGTTCAAAACAAAAAATATCGGATGACTACGGTAAAAGCAGTTGGTCTAATATTTATTAATCTCTTTATTATTGGCGTTATTATTATATATATGGTTATGCCTCCCATTACAATACCAAATATAACGATTGCTAATCTTATTACTGGTGCTGTAGGAATGATCGGTTTATATACGATTACGAAAAGTAAACCATTTACGAAATCGACGAAACATTTCGATACGATTACCGGTGCAATTATTTTATTGGCAATTATTACGATTCCTGGATTTATTATTTTAGGTGTATTCACATTAGATAATACGCATCATTCTATTACAATCAACGAAGTGGAAGAAGCAAAACCTTTAGATAAAGATTCTACACCAGTAGTCGTATCTCCTGAATTCGCCCGAAATAAAGTACAAAAAGCAATGAGTGTTGTACCTAACACGCAATTTTATGATTTAGGAAAATTGCAAGTACAAAAAATAAAAGATGATATCGTTTTTGTTGCTCCCGTAGAATTTACAGGGTTTTGGAAATACTTCCGCGGAAAAGAAACAGAAGGTTATTTTACTATTTCTGCAACAGATATAAACGCCCAGCCGGAGTTTGTAGAAAGCAAAATGAAATACACAAACTCCAGCTATCTTAATCATAATGTATCACGAACCATTTATAATGCCTACCCTGGTTATATTCAAAGTGGGGAAGCCCAAATCGAAGTGGATGATAATGGAAAGCCATGGTATGTTCAAACCCTATATCGGCCAATCGGATTAACGAATAAACCAGATTTCAACAAGCTGAATGTCGCTGTCGTAGATCCAGTTACAAGTGATGTCAAGCTTTACAAAGCTAATAAGGCCCCAGAATTTATTGAAGGATCCATCAGTTCTGAAATGGCTTCTGATGAAAATGAGTATTTTGGTAAGTATGTACATGGTTGGTTAAATTCATATTTTGGTAAAAAAGACGTTAAAATACCGAATGAATCAGGAACCGAATCGAGTGTGACCCCTATTTTTAATGAAAATGGAGACATGTATTATTTTACCGATATGTCCTCTCCTAAAGAGAATATCGATTCTGCACTTGGATATACATTAATTCATGCTCGCACCGGTGAACTAACTTATTATAACGGCAAGCAAAACAACGGAATAATGGATAGTAAAGGTGCTAAAGAAATTGTAAATAAAGAGTTTCCGGAAAAGAAATGGACTGGAAGCATGCCTGTCTTATATAACATCGATGGAAACCCTACTTGGGTAGTTAATGTCCTTGATCCTAACGGTTTATTTAAACATTACGCCTTTATTAAAGCTGCTGACTCAGACTTTGTTGTTTTTGGCGATACAGCTAGCGAAGCCCTTGAATCATACCGCTTAGCAATGGCACAGGATCCAAGTAATGTAGAATCTACCAATGAAGGATCACTTGAAAAGCGCAGTGGTAAGGTAGAACGTATACTTGTTACAACACAGGATAAAAAACAAATCATCCAATTTTTACTTCAAGATGATGGAACCATTTATACTGTTAACTCAGGTAAAGCTCCACGCGCAATCTTCTTACAACCTGGAGACAAAGTTGAATTAAAAGCAACTATTCGTGACAATCAGACCGCAATTGTCGAGACCATTACCATTGAAGGGTTAACAACTAAAGAATGATCTAATTTTAGAAAGCTTGACTGATGCTAGGTAGGTGCCCGACTAGTTTTGTTTACTAGGATATGAAAAAATTCTACTGTGTTGTGATTTACTTCAATGCTAAAAATTATATTTTAAACATATGAAACCAGACGAAAGCTAACTCTTTAGTCTGGTTTATTTTTTAGGTAAGTTTAAACTAGAAACATAAACATATTTTTGTATTTGTTTAGAAAAACTTAGCTTGTCGCCAAGTCTTTAGCGAAAGCTGTAGTTTTTCTTATACGATAAAGTGAAACTTCATTCCGTGAAATACTTTTTACACGGAATGTTAGTACCACAAGGGTATGACCTAAAGGCCCTTGAACCAATTGGGCATTTAGGTGCCGTTTTCTCCCACTTTGACTCTTTTGTATCAATTCAGGACTTGAAGTGGGAAACTTACGGCACCCTACATGCAGGGATAAAGCCTAAAAGTTTTATACTCCCTCTATATACTTTCCTATAGTACTAAAAAAGAAACGAAACTATAAACAAATGGATTAATAAAAATAGTCATTTGCCTATTTTCCCTTCTTTTGTCTTTTCATCCACTTAAAAAAGTTGGTTAACCAATAAGCAAAGCACGCTACAGCAAAGTTGATGAACAATAAATAAGTTAGGTTCATCCCTTTATCTAATCGTAAATAATCAATTGCTATAAAAAAAGCGTCTATAAGATAAGCTATAGCTAAAGAAATAAGGAAAGCATAGAAATAAAAATTTTTATCTCTATTTGTACAATATTGGTATATTAACATATATGCAACCGGCAAAACTACTGCTGTAATCGTTATTCCAGGCACTTTAGCTGTTAAATCATGAGGATGAACAAGGTAATTACCTGCTTCTAATGCACTATTTAATTTGGAAGCAATCATATGCACAGAATAGCCATAAAAAGATACTTCAAATATCCTCTTTCGATCGATAAGTATATATAAAATGATTAATGGGATTAAAAAAAACAATACATTAAACCAAAAATACCATGTATCTTTTCCGGAAGTCATATTCCAATATTCAGACTGTAGTTTACCTAACTTTTCTTTTAAATGATAAATTTGACCATATAATTGATTTGCATCCATCTTGTACCCACCTATGTTAAAGTCATATGCGACTGTAGTGAAGAAACTTGCAAAATTCCGTTTTACGAAGCATGTAGCTTTTTTAGTTCCGATGCTTCGTAAACAAACATCTTAAAGTGCTAACAGAACTTCATAAAAAATGCTAGTTTTAGTACATTGTAACCAAAATATAGTCGATTTATTCAAAAGTACATATGTGGAAAATGTATCGTTTCCAAGCCAATAAAGAAAAATATACAATATCATCAACCATCTGCCCAGTGTCCAGAGGAAATTCCTTCATTGAACGAGCCTAAAAATTTTCACAACCTAACTCAACTACGGTGGTATATTTTTTAGTTGACATCGTAAAAGGGGCTGGGACATAAGCAAATACTAAATACAAAAACCGAACAATTATTTTATAATTGTTCGGTTTGTTTGTGTTTAGAAAAACTTGGCTTATCGCCAAGTCCTTAGCGAAAGCCATAGTTTTTCTTATACGATAAACCCTAAAATTTTATACTTTCCTATAGTACAAGGACGATTTATGGTTCGTTTTTTAATCAGCTGTTTTCGTTATGTCCCAGCCTTGTATATTAAGTACATGAGGTTCGCTACCTCTTGTGCTTTTTTTGTATAGTAATTTATACTGAAAGCAACGCTGTGGATTAGTAACCCTGCCTACAGTACTTTTTAGTAACTGGTTTTTAGAGAGTCTAACCACAGCTCTTTGTTTATCTGTTAATCAGTTAGATAACGCTAGACGTTTGATTTCATACAAGGATACAGAACAAGGAGTGCGTGGCTTGAAGCACAGCGTAATAGACAATACGAAAGGAGTAAACCAATGATTTATGTGGGGATTGACGTAGCCAAGCATAAACACCAAGTGGCAATCATGGATAATGGAGGTAGAATCTACGAACAGGATTTAGTTATATCGAATAGTCAATCAGGGTTTCAAAAACTTCATGAAACACTTCGTCGTTTACAGACAGAAGTAGCGCAAGAATGCCAGATAGCGATGGAAGATACTGGCCATTATAATGTTTCTATTCTACAATTTTTGAGGGGAAAGAATTACCAAGTTTTTCGCTATAATCCAATCTTAATCAAGGAATTCTCCAAAATTCACACCTTGAGAAAGACAAAGACGGATAAAGCAGATGCCTTAGTAATCGCAAAAAAATTAATGGGTGACTTCGAAAAAAGGGAAGAGGTCCAAGATAAGGTAACCCTAGAGCTTAAAGAACTAACCAGATATAGAAGGCGGCTTGGAAAACATCAAGCTCTTCTTAAAACCCAATATACTCGAGTCTTAGAAAAAAGCTTTCCTGAATTGGCTGCTTACGGTCAGGTTCGTTATTCTAACTACATGATGGAGTTATTAAAAAAATACCCAAGCCCCAAGAGAATTGCGAAGGCTCATGAACAAACACTTTCAAAATTATTGGGAGCGAACAACAGTAGTCTGCAATCTCAAGAGCTTAAACGACTAGCGAAAGAAAGTATTGGGTATTATTCTGATATTACGGAGTTTGAATTAATTCAAACCATAGAACAGCTCTATTTGTATCAAAAGCAAATAAAAGAAGTCGATAAAAAAATTCAAGAAATGATGGATACACTCAATTCACCAATCGTAACCATTCCCGGAATTTCTTATCGACTCGGTAGTACAATCATAGCAGAAATAGGAGATATCCACAACTTCAATCACCCGAGTCAGCTATTGGCTTTTACAGGAATGGAACCATCCATTTATCAGTCTGGTAACTATAGGGGCCCTGGAAAAATGGTGAAACGCGGATCTCCTCATCTTCGCTGGGCGATGTATCATGCATCACGATTAATAGCCATTTATTCACCAACGTTCAAGGCATACTATGAGAAAAAGCTAGCTGAGGGTAAGCACTATAACGTGGTGCTCAGCCATGTAGCGAAGAAATTAATAAGAGTGATATTCCATTTACTGCAGACCGGTGAATCATATAAAGAAGTACGTGTGTAATGTAAAAAAAGAGAAGCTATGGTAAATAGCGTTGCAATAACCTCAGATTTTACACTACAAATAAGCTTAATGATTCATTTGAAATTCACAAATCATCAAGCTTATTTGCCATGCTCCAATACTTCTAATGGAAAATGCTAAATTTATTGCTAAAAACTTATTGACTTTATATAGTTAGCCTCTTTTAAAAAGATTACTTATTCCTCAGCAAGTAAAGAAAGTTCTTCCCATCTGTCCATCTTTTCATTTAATATTTTCTCTATTTCTTGCTGTTCTTGATACAATTGCTGTACTTTTTCAGAGTCACTTCCGGCATTAATAATTTCTTCTTGAATAGCTACTAGCTTTTCTTCTAAAGCAGTGATATCATCTTCTATTTCATCCCATTCTTTCTTATCTAAATAGGACATTTTTTTCTTTTGCTTGTTTAGAATAGGTTTTTTTGGTTCTTTACTTGGCTGTTTTGCGGCTTGATCATTTGTTTGTATTTGTTGTTTTAAAAAATCTGTATAGTTGCCGTGATACGAAGTAACTGAACCGTTACTGGTAAATACAAGCAAACGATCCACAACCCGATCAAGAAAATAACGATCATGGGATACGCAAACTACTACCCCAGGAAATTCATCTAAATATTCTTCTAATACACTTAATGTTTGAGTATCTAAATCATTGGTAGGTTCATCAAGCAACAGCACATTCGGCTCTTCCATCAATATTTTCAATAAATACAAGCGGCGTTTTTCTCCGCCGGACAATCTATGAATATACGTCCATTGTTGTTTTCGTGAAAACAGAAAGTGTTCCAGCATTTGCTCTGCGGTGATTACCGAACCGTCCTTTGTATGAATCACCTCAGCCACTTTTTTAATGTAATCAATGACACGTAAATCTCCGTCCAGCTCCTCATCACCTTGTGTATAGTAGCCAATTTTGACCGTATCACCAATAATTACCTCGCCTTGATCCGGCGATATGCGCCCAGCTATCATATGAAGTAAAGTTGTTTTACCTGCACCGTTTGGACCTACAATCCCCAGCCGATCACCTGGAATCATCAATTGATTCATGTTGGCTAAGATTTTCTTTTCTCCAAATGATTTACTCACTTCTTTTAATTCAATTACTTTTTTCCCTAATCGCGTAAAACCTACAGGTACATGAATCGTTTCTTGCTTTATTTGAAAAGTCTGCTCCTGCATGTTATGTACACGTTCAATCCTGGCCTTTTGCTTCGTAGAACGAGCCCTTGCTCCACGTTTTAGCCAAGCAAGCTCTCGGCGTAATGCATTTTGATGTTTTATTTCATAGTTTCTTTGTAATTGTTCACGTTCTGCTTTTTTCTCTAAAAACACTTCATAATTTCCTTCATACGTATAAAGATTACCATCATGCAATTCGATGATCCGATTTGTTACACGATTTAAAAAATAACGATCATGGGTAACAAGTAATAACGATCCCCGATACGTCTTTAAGAATTTCTCCAGCCATTCAATGGATTCATGATCCAGATGGTTAGTTGGCTCATCTAATATTAGTAAGTCCGCCGGCTGGATTAAAGCCTTAGCAAGAGCTACTCGCTTCTTTTGTCCTCCAGAAAGCAGTGCAATCTGTTTATCAAAATTGGTGATTCCCAACTTAGTTAGAATTGTTTTTGCATTTGTATTTGCTTCCCAAGCATCGAGTTCATCCATCTTTTGCTGGATATTCAATAAGTCTGTTTGGGCTTTTTCGTTGGTTGCATCCAGTTGTAATCGTAATAAAGCTCGTTCATATGCACGCATCACTTGCATCGTCGGTGAATCACCATAATATATTTGCTCCATCACTGTCAGACTTGAGTCCAAATCAGGATCTTGAGCTAAATATTCAATTTGATAATCTTTAGGATACTCCATTTTCCCTTCATCAGCAGGTTCTATTCCGGCAATGATTTTTAGAAGCGTCGATTTTCCAGTACCATTTACTCCAATTAGTCCAATCCGTTCTCGTCCAGCTATATGTAAAGAGATAGAATGAAAAAGTGTTTTATCACCATATGTCTTCGTTATATTTTCTATTGTCAGCATATCTCATCATCCTTATTTTTTTCTATCCTTCCACCACTTTTTAATAATTAATACAATTAACAAAAGCATCCATGAGGTAACTAAGTAAAAAATCACTTTACTTCCTTCTGTCATATCAGAAAAGAAAAAAGCTAGTCCGGCCCATACAACAGTTATAAGTAGTAATTGCCCTAATAATACCTTCATAAATAATCCCCCCGTGTAACTATAATACTATGAAACTTCATTTATGAGCGCTTTTTTTCTTCTTTTAAATACTAGTTGAACTAACTGCGTATTGACATATCCGGCTAATTGCCACTTAATACTTTAAACAACCCTAGCCGCTTATATGTTATGATAAAACAAAAGCGCAGCCGATCATTTAACGACATAACAAACTGGAGATCTTTATGAGGAGCAGATGTTCCTTATCATAGAAAGGAGATCGAAGTTTGCTAGTCACTCGAACACATAACTAGACACATAAAAATTCCACCTGTAGCAAAGATATCGGTTCATAGACAACAAAAACAGAAAGCCGTAATGTATACAGCTTTCTTTAAGTTTACAATCTTATATGTTACGAAGCAAATTAGCCATCTCTATGGCCGCAGTTGCTGCCTCAGCTCCTTTATTTCCAGCTTTTGTTCCTGCACGTTCAATTGCTTGTTCAATTGTTTCTGTTGTTAATATTCCAAAAATCACTGGTTTATTCGCTTGTAAAGTTACTTGAGATACACCCTTTGCTGCTTCATTACAAACATAATCGAAGTGAGGCGTTGCTCCTCGAATAACGGTTCCTAATGCAATAATCGCATCATACTCCTTTTGTATCGCCATGTTTTTGGCAATTAATGGTATCTCATATGCCCCAGGAACCCAAGCAACCGTTATAGCTTCATTTGCTACTCCATGCCTAATTAATGCATCCTCAGCCCCTTCCAACAGTTTTTTCGTGATAAATTCATTGAATCTAGCTACAACAATTCCAATCCGTAAATCAGTTCCTACTAAATTACCTTGTAATACTTGACTCATTGATTCCACGCCCCTCATTTATTTTTATCCGATCAATTAATTGCTCTACAGATATGATAATTAATTCAAATTGTTTAGCTATCTTTTTCAAATCTGGTAATCTTGCCATTGTCCCATCTGCTTTAATAATTTCACAAATTACCCCAGACGGAGTAGCTCCACACAATTTAGCAAGATCAACAGAAGCTTCTGTATGTCCAGGTCTTACTAATACCCCCCCTTCCTTAGCAAGTAAAGGAAATACATGCCCCGGCTGATTAAAATCTTCTTTCGCTGCGGAAGGGTCAACCATAGCACGAATCGTCTTCGCACGATCATATGCACTAATCCCTGTTGTTGTATCCTTGTAATCAACACTTACTGTAAATGCCGTTGCAAACGGATCATGATTATTCGAAGTCATTAATGTTAACCCAATTCGTTTAGCTAATTCATTTTCAACAGATGTGCATACCAGTCCTCTACCATGAGTAATCATAAAATTAATAATCTCCGGAGTAATCAAATCTGATAAAGCAACCAAATCTCCTTCATTTTCCCGATCTTCATCATCAACAACGATGATTGGCCTCCCCAATTTTAATTCTCGGATCGCTTCTTTGATTGTGTTCAACTGGTTTCCACTCCTTAACTAAGTATTTTTTATACCCATTTGTAGGGAATTTTGACTTGTAGCTTATTCGTTAACTAAATTTAGTTAGCTGAACCCTTTATCCAATAAAAGTTTCCTTGTAATAGGTTCGTTGCCAACCGTACTCATAAGCAGTTTTTCCATATGCTTCATGAGTATATCGCATTCTATATTAACTTTATCTCCTTGTTTCTTTTCTCCCAATATCGTTACCATTGCTGTATGGGGAATCAACGAAATCGTAAATACATGATCTCTGATGTTAAATATAGTTAGACTAACTCCATCAACTGCAATGGAGCCCTTCTTTACGAGATATTTCATTAGTTCAACAGGAATTTCAATATCAAAATAGATAGCATTTTGTTCATGTTGCCTACGTATAATTTTCCCTAAACCATCTACATGACCAGAGACAAAGTGTCCACCAAATCTAGCATTTGCAGCCATAGCCCGTTCCAAATTAACATTCGAACTGACTTGAGCAAATTGTAACGAGGTCGCCTTCATTGTCTCCGGCATAACCTCCACGGAAAAACTACGCTTATCCAATGACGTAACCGTTAAACATGTGCCATTTACAGCTATACTATCACCAACATGAACATCCTCTACTATCTTGTGTGACTTTATCTTCAATATGATTGCTTCTTTAGAAACTCGTTGTAGTGACAATATTTTTCCTTTTTCTTCAATAATTCCAGTAAACATACTCGCCCTCCTCTCTAAAAAGTAGTATTTTTGCTAACGGGGCTTATTGCTTTATCGTACTTTTGCACACACAAAAAGCCCCTAAATTTAACTTCAGGGGCTTAACGATTCGGGATTTAATCATGCATATTGGTGAGCTTACACTGTATGTGCAAAAGAAAATTGCTCTAAATAAAGCTATGTCTACTAAGAAGTGCTTCCCACGGGACTTTCCTCATGATTAATTACAATGAATTACTATCCCGTATTTAAAAAAGAATACTCAAAAAGTTCAATTTGGAATAAAGTTTTATTATAGAAGAATGCAGTACTATAAAGTCTACTATTATAGTTTAAGTATAAGTTAGTCTCCTGCTCCACAGACTTGGATTCAGTCAAAATTTCTTTATTGGCTAGTTTTCCGGCGGATTATGTTTCTAACTATATACAATGCGCTCCTCAAAACTCATTCCCTCGAATTTCGACTTGCTGGACGTACTAGTGTTCTTATTTTAACAAGACAAGAAATGCCCAGTTAGAAATGTATCACGATTTTTCAAGAACACTTGAGACTTTAGCACGACCTTGGTCTTTGCAAACCTCTTTTTGAATACGTACTTAAAGAAAACACTTTACCTATAAAAAGCATAGACTCTTAGATCTTTAGCTTGCAAACGGCTAGACAAATGCTCTTCCATTTAGCTAGTACATAGAAAAATATAATACTAGTCAATATACACAAAAATATTGCCGTTGCTGCATATATCATTCCTTCTCCCATCCAGACTTTCACTGTCGGTTCCGGACTTACACCGGATCCACCGTTTGTTATATCAAACGGGTCACGGACTTAAAGCAATTAGCTTGCTTCTTACCGTCGGTCGGGAATTTCACCCTGCCCCGAAGGAAATTTATATTTAGTTTTAGTTTGCAGTGATACTCTAACTCTAACATACCTTCATATAAGGATTTACAAGAAATCCACTAAACTCTTAATATCCTAAGAAATCCTACCACTTATTTTTTCTTTTGTGATTATCTAGATAATATCAGTAACAAAAATAAAAAGCAAGCTTGTTAATTTGCTTGCTCTTGTTCACCGTCCAGCCATAAATAAAACGATTTCTTTGCAATTTTAATTAAACGGCCAACTTTTACGGTATGAAACGGTGGTTTTTCCAATAATTTATATACCTATACCTAAAATTTTCATAATATCTTTCGGATTTAGTACCTCTGACATTTGACATCCTCCTCTTTTTTCTAAAATAGTTATAAAAAAAAGCAGACATTTTTGTCTACTCGTTCATCTATATTCTAAGGTAAAATAGTTAGGATTTTCTGTTATTTAAACTGGTTTTCTACGTAATGTTCTAATTGAAATTTCATGTTCTCCTAACATCTCATATATTGACTTTTGATCTTCCAGAATAATTTTAACACTTTCATTCGTTTCCATTACAGCACGTTTAATAAGATGATTCTCCTCTTTTACTTTCTCTATATCTGATTCAATCTTATCAAATCTTTTGTTTATATCATCAAATTGCTTGTTTACATTATCAAATTGCTTGTTTACATTATCAAATTGCTTGCTTATATTATCAAATTGCTTGTTTACATCATCAAATTGCCTGTTTACATTACCAAATTGCTTGTTTACATCATCAAATTGCTTGTTTACATCATCAAATTGCTTGTTTACATCATCAAATTGCTTGTTTACATCACCAAATTGCTTGTTTACATCACCAAATTGCCTGTTTACATTACCAAATTGCTTGTTTACATCACCAAATTGCTTGTTTACATTATCAAAACGATTATTTACCTCTTTTTGAAAATCTAATTGACGCTGATTTATTTCAGCTAACAGCTTCATTACATTCTCTTCAAATTTTGACATTTTATATCAACTCCCATATTATTAATCACAATTTATGACCCTTAGCCACATCAAAAACACCATTATTTTCCTCAAAATAATCTGGTTCTGTATCCATTGTATCAAATTCTCGTGCACCAAAAGCAGACCCTAGCATATAAGAATTATCTTCTCAATGGTAACTATTTAACAAATCCCCATCCTCAAACTTATATAAATATCTATTTTCTCCACCCAGCCCAACGAACCTCAATATCACCTTTTACAAGTTAATTTTATCTATTTCCCGTTCCATCTCTCTATATCTGTTACCACTCTTATATCATCAACACTTGGATTTTTAGAGCATGTCGAATGAAGAAATTCATCGTTTTCATAAGATATAAAATCCTCAATCGCTTATTCCTTCTACGTTTCCACATGATGCTAACACTAATAATAAAATTATTAGAAAACCCAATTTCAACATGTGTTTACGCATTAGAATAATTATATAACCAATCATAGCACAGAACTAATATTATATGAATAGCTTCTACTAATCCCCACTTTTCACTGCCAACATATCATCCGCAGGAGCAACTAAAGTCTATATCAACGTGAAAACTATCTTTACCAGTTTATAGGGTTTACGCTTCTCCCCAAGCCACTTGTTACAATAATTTCTATTAATGGTAACCGTTAATCACCATTAATATTAACAGGGGTAACAGAATCATCTTGTTCCAAATATCGCATAACATGCCGAACATAATTAGTATCTTCATACCTTGACCATCCCCATTTTTTGAGACATCGTATTACTAAATTAATTTTCCATTTATTAGCTATATTTCCCTATTGTTATACTTGTTCACAGACCCAATAAATCCATGCCCCATATGTTAAGCCTGTAAGATAATGCCACATCACCGCCAGCATGTTCTAAAACTGTGAAAAGTATTTAACACCTTGTTCAATGGATTTTTCTGGATCAGTTAAAGCATTTCGTAAGTCAAGAGATTCAGAGTTTTGCATAACATTCAAATATCTAACGCCCGATTCCTGCATACCCATTGTTATTACTACATCTACATGCTTTTCTATGCCATTTTTTTGGCATACTTTTGAAAATAGCTTTTGTACCTTGTCCCTAATAAAATCCCACCAAAACATAAACACCCGTAAGGTCTTCATTTTCCTCTTGTTTTAAAAAACCTCCAATCATATCACCACTTGTACTAGACATAAGTACAAAAAGAATACCCATATCAAATAACAATTGATAAATACATAGATTTTTATTTTCCATTTGGCCATTTTTACAACAGGTATCTTTTCTAATTTAAACTTCATATTCATCTCTCACCTCCATAAAAATAAAAAAAGGAATGCCCATTAAGACATTCCTTAATATGCTCCCACCCTAAGGCAAAACAGATTTTTATTTTTTAATCTGTCTACCTTAGGGGAGCATATTATATATATCGCTCTTTTTTTCTTTCTTCTACATTAGATACATTCTTATTTCTATAAATAAATTTGTAATAAACATAAATATCCCTTATGACGCTTAAATAAAAAGGTTGTCACCAGTTTCCCTAGCTTATTAAATCCACCCATAACAAAATATGGAATAAGACTCATGACAAATGCAAAAGGCTACACTAAAGCAATTAATAACGCTAAAAATTACAACGCACCTAACAACAGAAACGGATTAGACAACATAATAACAATAATAATCGTCAAAAGACTAGTTCCGACTGTTTAAATGCACCACGCGAAGCAACTTAAATAATGACATAACTGATTAAAACGATTAAATGATTGACTAAAATGTGGTTCCAATGTATAACGTCGAAAGTTTCCCTAAGTAAATATAATTAACCAAAACAAAAAAAGTGGTGAATGTGCTAATTATCGGCTTTTCTTCGCTGTTTGTATCTTATTATTTGGCAGAATATTTTTTCATTCCTTTCCTAAAAAATGTTGCTGTCATTATTCTTGTATTGCGTTATGATGGATTTATAGGAATTAACATACTATCTCACTCATTATTATTTAGGTAACTTTTGGGCTTGGACCTGGATTATAGGGCTTCCGTTATTAAGGCTTTTCACTTTATTTCATTCGTATTCGAGGCTTTTCTTTAAGCCTATAAAAAAGCATGAATCACTCAAATAGATTTGAAAAATAAACCGAAATTTCAAAAATGGTTCGAAACAAATAAGGATGTTTTTATTAATGTAAATGCTGTGAAATTACTGTTATTGCTTATACACAAAATATAAGATAGCATTTAACTATTGTATATTTTTAATTCATCTCATGTGTAATTTCACTTAGGTCATCAGCGGATGAAGCTACTTCTTCAACTGCTCTACTTAACTCAGCAATTATTTCCATAAATGAAACGATTTCATTTTCAATTTTGCTATTTTGATTTTTAGTTTCACCCATCGTCTTCATAATTTGGTAGAAATAATCCTCTGTTTCTTTTAAGCCAGAATTACCGTTCTTTATGTCATCCCCTACCTTTTGTAATGAATCTGTTAATTTTTCTACTTGTGTCCCCATATTCCCAATTAATGTAGATACATTGGTTACGGAGTTTTTTGTTTGCTTAGATAGCTTACGAACCTCCTCAGCCACTACCGCAAAGCCAAGCCCATGTTCACCCGCTCTTGCTGCTTCTATCGAGGCATTGAGTGAAAGTAAATTTGTCTGCTCTGCTACTTCGTTCACTATATTTACAATGGATTGCATTTGCTTAGATATATTGGTGAGCTGAAGCAGTTCATTTGATAAGTGATTAACGGAACCATAAATCGTTGAAATATTAGTATTTAATTTATTTAGTTGTTGCTTTCCTTCATCTGCTCTTTTATAAGCAACCTCCGATAAATTTGTTCCATTATTGGTAATTGTAATAATTTCTTCCGATTGCGACTGAAGTTGCTGAAATGCAGCATTTGTTTGTTCAGAAATGGCAGCAAGATTTTCCGATGACTCCGCTACTTTTTTTCGTGTTTGCTGTTTCTGTAATTCTGCCTGTTGTTTTATTTTTTCGGTATTTCGATCATATGCTTCGAGTACTAATTGTTGCTCTAAATTTAATAATCTCGATACTGCACGTATCGCTATGAGGCATTCCTCTTTTCGCTCCATATTTGCTTCGATAATATCGATCAAAGACAGTAAAATATCTTGAAAAGCACTCATATACCATTTTGTTTCAAGTCCAATCTTTACATGAATTTTAGCTATTTGTGTTCGCTTATCAAAATATTCCTGGTTGATAGCCCCATTAAACATCTCACCAATATGCCGTTTTAATGTCCGTTTTAGTCGTTCAATCGAACTAGACTGATTTATAATGGTAATCAGTGTCGGTTCTTTTTCTAAATTTTTATAAAAGCGATCAACAATTGTATCCAATTTTTCTACAACATATGGCTTTAGCCACTTCATAACTGCCAAGTCAAATTTCGTAAGCCCAATCATCTGAATTTGCTTAGCTGCCTCGCTTCCTTTTTTCACTTCTAATTGGACTGTATTCATTTCTTGTTCTTGAATTTCATCCACAAATAATACATGCTTGTTTTTCTTAAAAATCAATGTTCTTTCCCCCTCTGTCTCTCTAAGAATACCCAATTATTTCCTATTTTACACGAAACCATACTTTTTACCTACTATTATACTGTATAAAATACCTATGTACGTTTTTCTGTCTATAATAAG
Source organism: Cerasibacillus sp. JNUCC 74 (assembly GCF_053667775.1). Next base: position 3,235,809 of record NZ_CM132207.1, read on the forward strand.
AATATCGACACAATTCCAGCAGAATGTTATATTTAGAAATATTTTCCTATAAAAATTTAGTTAGTGCAAGACTTTACTAAAGGTGATCTGCAAGTTGTAACTTATAAAAAATACTTAAATGAAATTAAAAGCAGACAGAACAATAAATATTCTGTCTGCTTTTATTTTACTATTTACCGTACAGCACAACGATTTGGACCTATCTCCATTTCACGTTGTTTTTCTTCATCTGGATTAATTTTACCCATGTTTGTTTGACGAATTTCTTGATAAGCATTTGGCTGAGGTGGCAAGTTTTCTGTAACAATTTTTCTAAACTCGTCTTCACTATCAATATTTAAACCATGGTTTTCAGCAAATAAAGTTCCTAGTTTTTCTTGAATAGACCCATCATTATTTAATTCCTCAATAATCATATAATGAGCTGGCAACACGATTAATTCATCTGATAATTCTCGATAGCGTCGGTATAGCGTTTCTCTTAAATCTCCTACCCAATCCTCGGCTAATCCAGCAAGATCAGGTCTGCCAATTGAATCGATGAATAAAATATCCCCCGTCATCAAATACTTCTTATCTACCACAAATGAAGTGGATCCAATGGTATGTCCGGGGCTGTATAGTGCATGAATAGTAATTGTTGTATTACCAATTTTGACTTCTTCACCATCTTCTAATGGTTGATAGTCAAATACTACCTCCCCAGCATCTTTTGGTGGTAGCCAATAGGTTGCCCCTGTTTCATTAGCAATTGCTCTTCCGCCGGAAATATGATCTGCATGTAAATGTGTATCGAGTACATGTGTAATAGTAACTCCAGCTTCTTTAGCAAACTCAATAAAAACATCTGTCATTCGTGTAGGGTCAATAATTGCTGTTTCCCCATTAGAAATGACCATATACGAAAGACATCCTTTACCTAGGCGAACGAATTGATACAGCTCACCACCACCAGTTAAATCACCAACTTTAACAGGCTCCATATATTCACTCCATGCTTTCATTCCACCTTTTAGATAGGAAACATACAACCCTTTTTCAGCTAACATCTCCGCAACCATTACAGAAGATCCTTCTTTTGCACAGACAACTAAGATTTCCTTATCAGAAGGGAGGTTATCCAAAATATGGTCCACCCCGTCTATTAGCTCAAAGTAAGGAATATTCATATATATGATGTTTTTTCCTTCAATTTTCCAATCCGCAAATTCATTTTCATTTCGAACATCCAGAATAAATAACGCTTCTTTATTAATTACCTTTTTTGCAATTTCTTTTGGTTTTCTTGCCGTTAAAGACATTTTTCATTCCTCCATTACATAAATTTAAATTTTATTTCAATCATCTTCAAGAAAATGTTTAAATAGGATACCAATCAGCGGAGATGTAGTGCTTTGAGAGCAAAGCGTATACTATTTGGACCTGGGCAATAGTATTAATTTTAAACCGACTTTTTGAACAATCTCTGCAAGTAATTATCTATCGTCACTTATTTTAAACATCTGCATTAACGATCAGCTACTCTTTTCTAACCTAGTTACATTTTAATTATATGGGCCCTATTTTCTACATATACCGGTACAGGTATTATTTATTGTAAAAAAATAACCCTTTCTTTTATACCCTACTAGGGTATAATAAGTGATTTAATTCAGTCTGTCAACTACTATAATCAACTTCTGGCCATGCTAATTCTGTGTTGTCTCTTAGATAATTTTTTCCAGCTGTCCACTATCTAAATGAAAGAGAAATCCACTTACATCAATACCCTTGCCATAAGCTTTATAGATCGGATAATTTTTAATATTATTCACTTGCTTCAGGATATTTATTTTTGAAAGCTCATCCAGCGATATTTCTTCATTATCCTTTCGATCCGGCAAACTATTTCGAATATGAGTGAGCCATGCTTGTAACTCTTCCTCATTATTACCATTCCATGCGCATGAATTCCACCACATTCTGTATGACCTTTAATAATAATGTGACTTACTTTAAGATGAACCAAAGCATAGTAGAGACCTGCTGAAAAACTATCATCGTTGTTGGAAACTTGATTAGCAATATTACGATGAATAAACATGTTCCCCAGCTTCATCTGAGAAATAGCTGATGGGCTAACACGGGAATCACTACATGCTAATACAAAAAATTCAGGATGTTGTCCTTGTTGAAGATGGCGAAAAAAATCAGGATCTTCTTCTTGCATCTTACGAATAAAATCTTCGTTATTTTTAATTAAATTCATTTCATCCATATAAATTCACCCTGTTTTACCAATTGCCTTTAATGCTTGATCAATAGATAAATAGTGGATGTTTTCTCGATATTTTGTATGCCAACCTGCTTTTTTCAATACATCCATCACCGGTCCTTTTATCTCTGCAAATAAAAAGGTCGTACCTTTCTTACATGTGTTCATCATTTCTTCTAATGAGTGAATAGAAACTGCATCCATTGAATTAACCCCAGAAAAGTCCATGATAATATATTTCGTTGTTGGTTTAACTGCTATTCGTTCACACAACTTATCTTCAATAAACGACATGTTGGCAAAAAACAAGTCGGAATCCACACGAAAAATCATCACCTCTGGATCATCTTTAGCGTTCGGATAACGTTCTATATTTCTATAAACTCCACGATCTGGAATAAATCCTAACTCAGCAATATGCGGATAAGCATTTTTACTTACATATACAATTAGAGAAAAGACGATACCAATGAAAATACCCTTTTGTATACCAAGTACAAGTGTTGACCCGAATGTTATAAACCACGTCCATCCATCTGCACGATTAATTTTGAAAAGTTGTTTCGCCTCACCAAAATCAATTAAACTGTAAACAGCGACCATAATGATTGCTGCTAGAACTGCTTTAGGAAGATAGTAGAATAAATCAGTAAAGAAAAGCAATGTTAGCATAATAAGAACGGCAGTAATCATCGAAGCCAGCGGAGTTCTTGCACCAGATTGATAATTTACTGCTGATCTGGAAAAGCCGCCTGTTACAGGATATGCAGAAAAGAATGAACCGCTCACGTTAGCCAATCCTAGACCGATTAATTCCTGGTTTGCATTAATTTTATATTTTTCCTTTGCAGCGATTGCTTTCGCCATTGCAATAGATTCCATAAAACCAACAAAGGTAATCGTTAAAGCAATAGGTAATAATGCAATTACAGAGTCAAGATTAAAAGCAGGAATAGAAATACCTGGAAGACCTTTTGGAACCACACCAACAATAGAAACACCATATTCGTACAATTTAAATCCGTACACAGCTAATATGCTGAATGCTACAACAACAATCGGACTAGGTATTTTCTTGAAATATTTTTTGAAAACCACCAATAACAGAATGCTAATTAAACCAATAATAAATGTGATTGGATTAATTTCCGTAAATCTCTTTATTGCCTCAGCAATAAGCAAAAATACTTCACTTTTACCTGCTTCATAATGAACTCCAGTTAAATCCTTTAATTGACTGAGCCCAATAATAATAGCTGCTGCAGAAGTAAACCCGCTGATCACAGCATGTGAAAGAAAGTTAACTAAAAACCCTAACTTTAATACCCCGAGTAACATTTGAATCAGTCCAACCATTAGCATTAGTAGAAGGACAAAAGAAATATACTCAGCTGTTCCTGGTTCTGCCAGTGTTGAAACACCACTAAGTACTAATAAAGAAACCATAGCTACAGGTCCAACAGCTAATTGACGTGAAGTGCCAAATAGTGCATAAACCACTAAAGGAATCGTTGAGGCATATAAACCAATTACCGGATCTAACCCAGCTAACATTGCATACGCCATACCTTGAGGGATTAACATAATTGCTACAATTAACCCTGCAGATATATCCCCGCTCAAATCATCCCGCTTATAATTCGTCAGCCATTCGAATGCTGGAATAAATTTTTTCCACAATTTAAAATCCCCTTTCACGTTGATTAGGAAACAAATTCTTTTTTCCTTAAGTCTGCTTAAGATATCGTGAACTTGCATATGAATGCTGTTTTACCCTTATGCAGAATAATGAAATCACATTATTCTGATTTTTCTTATTCACTCTACCTTTGAAGAAGATGACTACTTATATTTAACTAATTAAAGGGGAAACACCTCTGACTACGAAGCGTTAAAGCTAGATTGCTTTATTCATACAGGCAATTAATCGTTCTTCAATATCTTGAGCAATTTTATTTAAGGACTCATCATTAACCATTTGAATGAGTGCTGTTGGCTTAGGGAGACCTATTTTTATCTTGTTCTCCTCTTGGTACAACACTATTTTACATGGAAGAAAATAACCTGCCATGTGGTTTTTTGCTAACACCCGATTTGCTTCCTTTGGATTACAAACCTCTAGAACTAGAAATGGCTGCTCAAATTCGAACCCCTTTTTTTGTAACGTTTCCTGAATGTCAAAACTCCAAAGTACACCAAAGCCTCCTTCCTTTAAACTACTCTCAAGCGAATGTACTGCTTCTTTCATGGATTTACTTGTTTCTAACGTATAATGAAACAAAATAATCACTCCATTCATTTATAATTAACTAATAAAGTGAAACTTCATTCCGTGGAATACGGAATGTTAGTTGAACGAATCGGACATTTAGTACCTCCCCAGGTAATGCCTGGGGAGGTAAAATTATGCCTTTTTGATCCAAAACTTTAATACTTCGCCTTCTTCCGTGTTTTTAACAATTTCATGACCACCGGATTTAGCCCATGCTGTTAAATCACTTTTTGAACCTTGATCTGTAGTATGAACTTCTAGAATTTCACCTGATTTCAAATCATCCATCGCCTTCTTTGTTCTTACAACCGGCATTGGACATGCCAACCCTTTTGCATCTAACACTTTAACTGCTTCCATTATAAAATTCCTCCTTAAATCTGTTCCTTAACACATTGCGTTTTAGCATTTATTATCTAAAGAGTCCGATATCAATTATATTTTGAAGTCAAACTCTACTTTTTATCAATTTTAAATTAATAGTTTTCCTCTTTCGGTTATCTATATCTATTAAAAGGTTAGCGTCATATTCGCGTCTTTTGCGTATTCAATAAAGGATGCAGCGCCACCGACTTCGATGCCCTCTACAAATTGATCCTTATCTAAATTCATAACATCCATTGTCATTTGACATGCAATTAATTTAACATCCAATTCTTGCACAATACTTAGTAATTCTTCAATGGAAGGAACATTAGCTTGTTTAAAACCTTCTTGAAACTGTTCTTTTCCTTCTGGTAACGGAAGGTTTTTATGTGCGTCTTGATGGATTAAATTTAAACCTTCGAATGTAAAGAATATTCCTACTTCAGCATCCGATGCAGCAGCTGCTGAAGCAATATTAAATACTTTATACGCATCAAACAAATTACCATTGGACGCAATGATCGCTACTTTAGTATTCACCATGTTAATTTCCTCCAATATTTAGTTATCTTTTTCCATCGGCCCTTCCCATTTTATCATTCCAGGTACGACATTTTTCACATGCTTAAAACCGTTATCCGTTAATTTTCGGGCAGCTAAATCACTGCGATTTCCAGTACGGCAAACCACATAAAGATCGTCTTCTTTACTAAGTTCAGCCATTCTTTCTTCCAGTTCTCCTAACGGCATATTAATGGCACCTGGAATATGACCAAAAGCGAATTCTGCTGGTTCGCGAACATCAAGTATAGAAACTCGTTCATTTCCTTCTACCTTTTTACGTAACTCAGCTAAATCAATGACAGCTTTATGGCGCTTTTCTTCTTTTATTTCTTCTTCGGTTGCCACACGAATATAATGCTTGAGCACTTCTCCTTCTTCCACCGTGCCGATATACTGATGACCTGTACTATTTGCCCATGCTTGAATATCAGCCGTAGAACCACGGTCAGTAGCTTGTACTTCGATTACTTCCCCAGCTTTAAGGTTTTGAATCGCTTTTTTAGTTTTAACAATTGGCATTGGACAAGAAAGTCCTTTCGCATTCAAAACTTGATTTGCTGTAATACTCACCTTTATTCCTCCCTTATTTTTCTACTTCATCTTCCCATGCAAGCATGCCACCAGAAACATTTGTCGTATTGAAATGATAATCAGCTAAAAATTCGCATGCTCGTGCACTTCTGCCTCCAGAACGACAAACCATATAATAATGTTCCTCTTTATTAAATTCATTTAGGTGATTGGGAATCTCCCCTAATGGGATATGTCGAGCTCCAGGAATTTTTCCTAGCGCTACTTCTTCATCCTCACGAACATCAATAATATTTAATTTTTCACCTTTCTTTCGTTTTTCAGCTAATTCTTTTGCTGTAATCTCATTCATATCATACCCTCCAAATTGTAAAATTGTTATTAACTATATTTCATCATGATAGCACAGTCTCATATATAACTTGATTTATTCCACATCTAACTGGCAGTAAGACCCCCACCTCAGGGAGTAAGAGGAATCGAAAAAGTCTAGGTGGGGGATGATAGAAAAACCCCACTCATGAAAGTTTCACTTTATACAAATAAGGTGATGTTTCCATCTTCAGAATCACCAACATAAGCCCCGACTCCGCCATATTCAATATTATCTAGAAGTTCATCTTTCTGAAGACCTAATAAATCCATTGTCATGGTACATGCAAGCAGCTTAACATCTTGTTCTTGTGCCATATTTATTAAACCAGGTAATGGCATTGCATTATGCTTTTTCATAACATGTTTTATCATTTTTGGCCCCATACCTAAATAGTTCATTTTAGAAAGTCCCATTTTATCCGCTCCACGTGGCATCATTTTTCCAAATATTTTTTCCAAAAAGCCTTTTTTAATGGGTACTTGATTATCCTTACGTAAAGCATTTAAACCCCAAAATGTATGAAATATGGTTACTTCATGGTCATAAGCAGCAGCTCCATTTGCTATAATATAAGCAGCCATTGCTTTATCATACTCTCCACTGAACAGTATAATCGTTGTTTTCTTTTTCTCAGACATCTGCATACTCCTCCCTCAACATATACTAATAGGTGTACGGGTATATTGTTTTGTTAAAAAAATAAGTGATTACCAATATCACTATACTTATAGTATTTATTAAATAATAATTTGTCAACAGTAAATTTTTTAAAAATTCTGTTTATCATTTTTAACTGTTATTCATAAAATAATACCCTTTTACATAAAATCCTTTATTTATTAAAAATCTGGCTGCGATATTTTTATCAACATGATTGGATGCAACTAAAATTACAGAACAAGCAGAAATATCTTGGTAATGTCGGTTTAAATAAGCTAAAGGTAAAGGGATCGCTTGATCGAGCTTATCTTTATGGGATATATTATAGTCTCTTAAATCCAGTAATACTGTACCATCATCCAGTTTAACAAGTTTATCTCGCTCCATATTATTTACACCTCGAACCGGGATGTACCTTTTATATATAATATAAAGTGTAAAAATTGCTAGTCCTGCGATCATTAAACTCATGCTTTATCCTCCTTTTTCCAAAGATGACTGCAGTTTTAAAGGTCAAGAACTTACATCCATGAGCTCATCCCGCCTTTAACATTCGAGATCTTTTCAAAACCATTTTTCTTAAGGAACTTTGCTGCTCTCATACTCCTCATTCCACTTTGACAAATAACAATAATCTCCTTATGCTTATCTAAATCTTTTATGCGATTAGCCAATTCATGCAACGGAATATTTGTAAATGGCTTTCGATGATTCGCTTTATACTCCTGCGGCGTACGAACATCTACAAACTGTACATTTTTGTTCGTAAACTTACGCTTTGCCTCTTGAGATGTAATTTGATTAATTCCTTTTACTGGTATAAACCGGCTAATGAGAAAAGCAATTGCTAAAATTATAATTATCCCTTGAAATATCTCCATCTACTGCTCTCCCGTCTATTTTGCATCGAAAGAAAACTATGTGTCAAATCCTTTGACGTTATTGAATTTTAAACGTGTCACTTTGTCGTATTAACTTTACTTCTGTCAGAAATTTTATAAGTCTATCAATATAAAAACGATTACCACATTGCATTAATTTTGTTCTCTTAAAAACTACTCTTCCTATACGCATAAAGAAGGAATGCTAATTTTTCTTTCTAGGTGAATATGTCAGTGATTTTTAATGTTTATTAATAAAAGCGATTATCTGCTTTTAACAAGTAAATTAACTGCTTCATTAATTAATTCTTCTGCATTTTCACCGTCTGCTTGCCGAATGCATATTTCAAGATTTTTACTGACTACCAAAGCCGAAGTACGATCAAGTGCACTCTTTACTGCTGATAATTGCATGACAACATCTCTACAGTCTTTTTCTTCTTCCATCATTCTTAATATTCCTTTTACTTGGCCTTCGATACGTTTCATGCGATTCTTAACGCGACTATCGTATTTCATTCCTCCTAACTCCTCTCTATATCTATTTTAAATGTTGTCCTATTATTTATTAACATGTTTTTATTTGATTGCAATTCCACTCCATATTATACCCTGCCAGGTATTTTGTCAACCATTAAAAATTCTTCTCTATAAAAACAGAACGCATGAAACTAAATTAGGAATTAAATCACTCGGTTAGCGACGGACAAACGGAAGAACTTCTGGCGAGATAGTGAAACTCATTCAAAGAGCACTTTTCTCCTTTAAAAATTGCGGTGTATTGCTGCCGTAGCTTTCCTTGTCCTGTTGATTCGAACGAACCTGAGGATTCAGGAGCCGTTGTTCTCATCATGTTCTTAAATCATAAGCAGTTTTTGAAATGAGAGAAATACCGCTCCCTTATATTCGGGATAAAGGAAATTTTCATTCAAGTGTTGTGCTTTTTTTGGAGCGGAACAAAGGCTAAAACTCGGTGGTACTTGAAAAGGAAAAGGTTACAGAAAGAGGATTTTTTCTGTAACCTTTTTACTTCTCATATTTTTGTAGCAGCAATGTGTTTTTCAACAACTGGTTTAGCGTTAGCATGCTCATAAGCTTGGAGTAATAAATCGACAATATGAACAGCTTCCATTTCATCCGAAAGTCCCTCACGTTCAATTCCTAACTTCATTTGCAATAAACAACCCGGATTAGCTGTAACAATTGTTTTCGCTTTGGTATGAATCGCTTGCTCCATTTTATAATCCAATATTTGCATGGCCATTTCAGATTGTACAATATTATATATTCCTGCTGATCCACAGCAACGGCTGGCATCCTTCATTTCAACATAATGGACACCTTGAATAGATTCTAATAATTGCCGAGGTTCCATAAATGTTTTTTGCCCGTTTTTCAAATGACAGGAGTCCTGATACGTTACAATCTGTTCTGGAAGTGATAAGGGTTGTTTATGAAAATCTAATTCTATTAATATTCGGGTAATATCTTTAATTTTATTACAAAATTGAGTTGCGCGTTCAACCCAATCTGGTTCGTCTTTAAGCAAATGTGCATATTCAACTAGGAAAGCTCCACAACCCCCAGCATTTGTAATAATATAATCTACTTCTGCCTGTTCAAATGCTGCAATATTCCGTTTCGCCAATTCTCTAGCTTGATCCACTTCACCGCTATGCCCATGTAGTGCTCCGCAGCACGCTTGAGTTTCTGGTACGACAATTTCACAGCCTGCATACTGTAATAGTTTAATCGTAGCATCATTTGTTTTCATAAACATCGTGTCCATTAAGCAGCCCGAGAAAAAAGCAACTTTCTTTTTCCTTTTCTGCTGTAATGGCTGTAAATGACGTGGACGCTCCTTCATTTCTTTTCGCTTTGGTACATTGGGCAATACTTTTTCCATCGTTCGTAGACTTTCAGGAAATAGTTTCATAATTCCAATTGATTGAGCTAATTTTTGTGCACCTGAGCGTTGGTAAAAGCCCAGTAGCCCGGTTAAACCAATCATTCGGTTTTGATATGGAAATACATTTTTTAAAAAAATACCTTTTAAAACTTTTTCAGGTAATGTTTGTTTTTTACTTTGATAGATCGCATCTCTAGCTTGTTCCAGTAATCTGCCAAAGTTTACTCCAGAAGGGCAGACCGGTTCACAAGCTCTACAACCAAGACACATATCGATGGATTCTTTTACCTCTTCACTTGGTTCAATGACCCCATCGACAACCCCTTTCATTAATGCAATACGTCCCCGTGGTGAATGTACTTCATTACGACCTGTTTCAATATACGTAGGACATGTCGGTAAACAAAAACCGCAACGGGTGCAATTCATTAATTCATCATAGTCCATTTTTTCTTTAAATGCTTCTTGAATGCGCTGTTTTTCTGCTGTATTCATGATTCTTCCACCACCACTTGATGTCTTTCATAAGGCATGAACATTTTCCCTGGGTTCATGATCGCATTTGGGTCGATTGCTTGCTTAATGCTGCGCATTATCTCAATACCATGCTCTCCAGCCTTCAATTGTAAATATGGCAGTTTCATCATTCCCACACCATGTTCCCCGGTAATCGTTCCTCCTAATTCAACCGCTTTTTCAAAAATCTCTGCAAACGCCTTTTCGACTAATTCAATTTCTTCTTCATTGCGTACATCTGTTAAACAGGTTGGATGGAGATTTCCATCTCCAGCATGACCAAATGTGCAAATGGTTAATTGATATTTTTCTGCAATCTCGCTAATTGCTTTTACCATGTTAGCAATTTCTGAACGCGGAACAGTCGCGTCCTCTAAAATAGTCGTTGGTTTTAGCCGTGACAATGCCGATAATGCTGTTCTTCTTGCAGCAGTTAATTGTTCTGCTTCTTCCTTCGTTTTCGCTAATTGGACAGCAAATGCACGATTCTCTTTGCATAACGCTGCAATTTTTTCCATATCGCGAATGACTACTTCATGTGGACCATCTTGCTCAATTAAAAGCACTGCTTTTGCTTCCGTTGGTAAACCGATCTTGGCAAAATCCTCCACTACTTTTACCGTTGCTTGATCCAAGAATTCCAATGTTGCAGGTATAATCCGATTCGCAATAATTGCTGAAACACTCTCAGCAGCAGCTTCTAAATCTTCATAAAGCGCTAGCATCGTTTGTTTCGTTTCGGGTTGTGGAATTAATTTTAAAATTGCTTCCGTAATTACTCCTAATGTTCCTTCTGCCCCAACATACAGTCTGGTCAAATCATATCCGGCTACGTCTTTTGCCAGTTTTCCACCTGTTTGAATGATCTCGCCATTAGGGAGCACGATTTCTAGCCCAATCACATAGTCTCTGGTTACGCCATATTTCAGACCACGGAGACCACCAGAATTTTCACTAATATTACCGCCAATTTGCGAAATATGCATGGACCCTGGGTCAGGCGGATAAAATAAGCCCACTTCCTGTGCCGCTTCTAAAATATCTTTTGTATACACGCCAGCCTGAACGGTCATTGTTAAATTTTCTTCATCAATTTCTAAAATTTGATTCATGTGCTTAAAAATAAGGACAATCCCGCCTTCTGTTGGTGTAGTACCGGCACATAAATTTGTTCCAGATCCCCTTGGTACAATCGGAATTTTATGTTCATTACAAAGCTTTACGACAGCTTGAACCTCATCCTTATTTCGTGGCGCAACCACGGCATCAGGCAATGCTTGGTACCTTGCTGTCGAATCATAGGAATAGGCTAGTAAACTGGCATTATTATCTTCCACGTTTTCTTTTCCAACAATAGCGATTAACTTTTCTCTTACATCCCTTTTTAACATATGCATTCTCCTAATCAGTAATAATTCTATTTTAAGAAAAATTAAAAGAAAAATATATATTCATAAACACAAAAATACTACTAAGAAATCGAATACTTTTGTACGTAAGACTAAATTTTAACAATAATACAGACGATAGCCAATGTATAGCAACATTAAGTCATCAATCTGTTTTAAATGTAAACCCGTTCGTTCCTCAATACGCTTTAAGCGATAATGTAGCGTATTCTTATGAATATGGAGTGCATCTGCTGTTATTTGTATTTGCATATCATGGGAAAACCAACTAGCCAATGTCCTCATCATCTCTTGTTCCTTAGGTAAATCTTTTAATGTTCGTAAAATAAATTTCTGTTTCGTTTTATCACTTATTTCATATTCCAGCATCTCAAAACGTAGATCAGCTTCAAACAAGATTGGATTGTTATCATCGGCATGCTCGCTTGCTTTAGCTGCTTGAGCAAAAGATTCTGACAGCCGCTCAGAGTCCATCCGATTTCCAACCCCTGCATACAAACGAATATTTAAATCACAGTTCACAAGCTCTATAAATCGACGAAGATGGTTTACTAGTATGGTTTGCTTCACTGGCTCTACCAACATCACAATTCTATCCTGCCCCCACCGAACAAATAAAGCATTAATCGAATAGTCCCAAGCTGATTTTAACTTTTCAAATCGATGATAGGAAAAGCCTGTTTCTAACTGTTTTCGTTTAAAGACAACAATTTGTTTATATGTTTCCATTTCAATATGGAAAAATTTACTTCTCTCTACTAAACTGGCATAGCTTCCAGTGTGGTTTAACCAGTCAAAAATAAAAAACTCTAAATCTCGTGCTTTACTTTCTTGATTTATTCTCATCATCGTGTCCTGGATGAAAAGCTCGGTTACTTTTTGTACTAGTCTAGCATATGGCTCTACCATAATTGGGTCACCAGTAATCCCCAATACACCTAAGGGATTCTTATTAATAATAATTGGAAAGACGACCCCTTCTTGCACACCTTGTAGCCTTTCCTTAAGCTCCTTCGTCATGATCATTTTTTCTTTATGGTTCATCGCTATATACGCACCTTCATGGTAATTTCCAATCCGTTTTGCATCTGTACTCGCTACAATAATTCCTTGCTGATCCGTTACAATCACTTCTTCATTAATTAATCGATTCATTTCCTGAACAATGGAGTTATATAGCTGTTTCGTTTGAAGTAGAATATTTTCCATCCCATCACCTGCTTATTTCTTTCTAGCTTCATTTTAGCATGCTTTAAAAGAAACTGTCTGAAATTTTAGTTTCACTTGATTTTACGAAATCAGTTTTTAAAAATATGTAAGCTTCCAATAAACAGCTTAAGTTTTCTCATCACTCGAAATGGGAAAAAGATGCTACTCTGTTATAATGAGAAAAAGCTAGAAGCAATCGGTTAGTGATGGACAAACTGAAAAACTCTGACGGAATAAAGTGAAACTTCATTTCTTGGAGTTTTCCCAAGAAATGTTAGTTGAACGAATCGGGGATTTAGGAACCGTTTTTCTCATCATGTTCGCAAAATATTTAGCACTTTTTTTGAAATGAGAAAAATACGGATCCTTACATCCGGGATAAAGTGAAACTTCATTTCTTGGAGCTTTCCCAAGAAATGTTAGTACCACAAGGGTATGACCTAAAGGCCCTTGAACGAATCGGGGATTTAGGAACCGTTTTCCTCATCATGTTCGCAAAATATTTAGCACTTTTTTGAAATGAGAAAAATACGGATCCTTACATCCGGGATAAAGTGAAACTTCATTTCTTGGAGCTTTCCCAAGAAATGTTAGTACCACAAGGGTATGACCTAAAGGCCCTTGAACGAATCGGGGATTTAGGAACCGTTTTCCTCATCATGTTCGCAAAATATTTAGCACTTTTTTGAAATGAGAAAAATACGGATCCTTACATCCGGGATAAAGACAACATGCCTCTGCCACAGGGGGATGTCGACGCCTAAGCGGTAAGCCCGCTTTTAGTCGCCTTCCTTTTAGATTCGCACCGATGTTAATTTATCGTAGAGGAAAATTGAAGTTTGCTAGTCGCTTGAGCGCTTAAACTAGACGAAGTTGTTTCAAAACTTATCCACTATGAAAAAACGAATGGCTTTTGCAAGGCAAGAACAAAATGAATCACATTTCACATTTTCAAAAGGAGGTTTTTAATATGAAGCTAAAAAAAGGCAAGGATAATTGCATTACGGATGTAAAAGGAGTACAAGTAGGTCATGTGACATTATATGAGAAGATGGATGAAAAAACGACGATTTGCACCGGTGTAACAGCAATTTTGCCGCATAAGTACAATCTATTTCGGAATAAAGTTCATGCAGGCAGTGCTGTACTAAACGGATTTGGCAAAACAACCGGACTTATTCAAGTGAATGAGTTAGGACTTATCGAATCACCGATTATGCTCACCAATACTTTTAGCGTAGGTGCTGTCTGGCAAGGAACACTCGAATATATGCTGAGAACGACGGAAGAAATTGGCGATACTACGAGTTCCATTAATATTGTCGTGGGTGAATGTAATGACAGCTATTTAAATGCCGCTCGTTACCCGGCTATCCAACCTAAACACGCATTAGAAGCCATTGAGGCTGCATCCTCTAATCCGGTAGTAGAGGGAGCGGTTGGTGCTGGAAAAGGGATGGTATGTCTTGGATATAAGGGTGGAATTGGCTCAGCATCTCGTTATGTTACATATCAACAATCAAGCTATCAAATTGGCTGCCTAGTTGTAAGTAATTTTGGAAAGCGCGAGGATGCATTATTTGCAAATTGGCAAGGATTTGATCAAGAAACACCAGATGGCTCCATTATGATTGTTATTGCTACAGATGCCCCCCTTTACGATCGTCAGCTGAAACGTTTGGCAAAACGTAGTGCTCTAGGATTAGGGCGCACTGGAAGTAATATTGCTAACGGAAGTGGTGATATTGCAATTGCTTTTTCTACCGCTACTACCTGTTCACACCAAACGGACGCAACAACCGAGACAAAAGAGTGGCTACGCGATGATCACCCAATAATGAATCAGCTATTTCAAGCAGTGGTAGAGATTGTAGAGGAGGCGGTAATTCGTTCCTTGCTCATGGCAGAAACGACTATTGGCAGATTAGGAAGAATAGTGGAAAAAGCACCTTTATAAGTCAATTACCTAACAAGAAAAACTTATTGTTTAAATTACTTTATGTTTTATTCTATCTTCTCTAGGGAATACCCATTATACAATGATTTCCAAAAAGGAGAGAGTTTCGTATGCGAACAAATGTAAAGCATTTTATAAATGGGGATTGGGTTGAGTCTACTGGCACGGACACCATTGACGTTATCAACCCCGCAACGGAAGAAGTAATTGGAAAAATAAGCTCTGGTACAGAAGAAGATTTAAATGAAGCTGTTGTTGCTGCTAAAGCTGTACTGCCATCATTTTCAGAAACAACGAAAGAAGAACGAATAGACATGCTTAAGGCAATTGCTTCAGAGTATGAAAAAAGAAAAGATGAATTGGTTGAAGTTATTACAGAAGAGCTTGGTTCGCCGGTAACTATGTCAGAAAAAGTCCACTATCAAATGGGATATAATCATTTCACACATGTTGCAAAAGCGCTAAAGTCATTTGTCTTTGAGGAAAACCGTGGTAATCACATCATTCGAAAAGAAACAATCGGTGTCAGTGGATTAATTACACCATGGAACTTTCCGACCAATCAAGTATCCACAAAAATAGCAAGTGCTATTGCCGCAAGTAGCCCTGTTGTTTTAAAACCTGCTTCCAGAACCCCTTTTGCAGCGATGATACTAGCTGAGGTCATTCAGAAGGCTGGTATACCAAAAGGAGCATTTAATTTAGTAAATGGAACCGGATCCATTATTGGTAATAGAATTAGTACGCATCCAGATATTGACTTTGTCTCTTTCACTGGTTCTGGGAAAGTGGGAGAAAAAATCATGAAAAATAGCGCAAAAACGATTAAGAAAGTTGCTCTTGAACTTGGTGGAAAGTCACCACTCATCGTTCTAGACGATGCCGATGTGAATGAAGCAGCCAAAACAGCCATCTCCCATATTATGATGAATACAGGACAAGTTTGTTCGGCAGCAACTCGAGCCATTATTCCTGTAACCATGAAAAACGATTTTGAAGAAGCAATCAAACGTACCCTTCCTTCATTTAAATATGGCGACCCGAAAAAAACCGATGTCAAAACCGGACCAGTCGTATCAAAAGAACAGTGGGAGACGGTTCAGTCTTATATTAAAAAGGGCATAGATGAAGGAGCAACCTTGCTTGTCGGTGGACTAGGGAAACCAAAAGGGATGGAAACAGGCTATTTTGTAAAACCTACTGTGTTTACGGATGTTTCCAATGATATGGTTATTGCACAAGAAGAAATCTTTGGTCCGGTACTGTCGATTATTGCCTATAATGATTTAGAAGAAGCATTAAACATTGCTAATGATACGGTTTACGGTCTTGCTGGATATGTAGTAGGTAAAAATAAAGACACATTATCCTATGTGGCAAATAAAATTAAAGCAGGACAAATTACTGTGAATAATGGTAAAATTGACTTCATGGCACCATTTGGCGGTTATAAACAATCTGGGATCGGCAGAGAATGGGGCGACTTTGGTATCGAAGAATTTTTAGAGATAAAAGCAATTTTGGGGATGTCCTCCTAACTATAAAGTGAAACTTCATTTCTTGGAGCTTTTCCCAAGAAATGTTAGTACCACAAGGGTATGACCTAAAGGCCCTTGAACCAATCAGGCATTTAGGTGCCGTTTTCCCTCACTTTGACCCTTTGTATCAACTCAGGTCTTGAAGCAGGAGTCTTACGGCACCTTACATGCGGGATAACCCAAACTAAAACAGGGTTATTCCACCCTGTTTTAGTTTGCCTACCTATGTTATCAAATGGATTCCTTTACATTTAATCCTCATCGTTTACATCCATATCTTCAGGGATAGGTTCACGCAAATAATCCTGTATCATTGCCCGGTACTTTTCCATTTGCTTTAAATGCGTATTAAACTGTTCGTTGTTAATGAGAAATTGCTCGCCATCATGAACAGCCCGTATCCGTCCTTGCAAGACTAATGCATGAATTTTCTTTTCATCAATAGATAGGAATTCTGCTGTTTCTGGTATCGTTAAGTACATTCTTCGTCATTCCTTTCCATCCCTTTTTAAATATAAAGTAAAACAATGACTAACATCGCAAATCTTTAAGAAACAGGAAGACTTACTACTAAAGCATTCTTATTCTGTTACGCATCTGGTTTCTCATCTATAACCAAGGCTACTTTCTTCATCAAAAAGCAGGAAGATGACAACCTTTTACATGTGAGTCATAACTCTTTAGCCCTTTAAGTATTACTTTTATTATACTAGGACATCCTGGTATTCTGGAGTTTTTTCCATTTTATTTTTAGCGTAAGAACAAATAGGTTTAATTTTTTTCCCTTCTGCTTTTGCTTGTTCTACAACTGCAGCTACTAATTTTCCAGCTATGCCCTTTCCGCGCAACTCATTAGCTACCTCCGTATGATCAATAACGATATTGCCATCATCCGATAGATAATACGTTATTTCTGCTATTGGATTTTTCTTATCGCCAACATAGAAATTTTTTTGACCTTTTTTTATCTCCACTTTTTACTGTACACCTCCTACTTCGCCTAAGACTTTATAAAGTGAAACTTTCAGTAGTGCTCTTTCTTGATGTAGAAAACCCCAGGCGTCTTAGAAACAAAAAATCGTTTTTTCCTTTTCTCCCGTATGATGTATTGCTTACCAAAGTTTATCTTGTTCTTTCGTTTCGAACAAATGTGCAATTATCCCCCCACTTAGACTTCTTCTTTTTTTCTATCACTCTTATAAGCAGGAGTCTTACTACACCTTAGATACAGGATAAACGTAATTTAAAATCCTTATTAGTTTGAATCATATGTTAACGTATCATACATACTTATAAGAATTTGAAGTAGTCACGAGTCTCTGATCGTTCTGCTTTAGCTTAAAAGGATGTACAAAAAACATAATTGGAATTCTTAGCTGGTTGTGAGATTTCTATCATTTAAAATACATTCTTCTGTTTAAAATGTCTTGTCTCGAACATTGTCTTTTTCAAAACACACTTGAAATCTAAATAACTAATTCTTACACTTCTTAACATTTAAGCCTGCTTCAGCATGCTATATATCGCTTACTACTCCTGGTTCTAAAATGGAAAACGTCTTTGCTTTACAATTTATTTCGGCCATTGCACCATATGGCAAAATAAATTCCGGCTCTGTATGACCAAAGTTCAGATTATAAAGAACTGGTAAATGCTGCAAATGATATTCCTGTATAACGGTACGAATAACAGCTTTATATTCTTCATCATACTGCTCATCCTGGGGTTTGGCAAAAATCATTCCGTTTTGCAGCTTGCAAGATTCCTTGTGCAGCATAATTTCTTAGCCAGCGTTTCACAAGCTCAGGAGGTGGCTTTTCCTCTGATGTTCCAAAGAATAAATACAGTTCTTCCAATAAAAACATCCCATAGACCTCATTGATCTATGGGATGTTGTAAAAATGCTATATTAGTTGCTTTCTAGTTTTTCCAAACGTTTCTCCATCACTTTTGTTTTTCGTAGCTGTTCAATCATCCGTTTAATTAACTGGATTTCTGCTTGCGCTGTCATAATGTGATCCTGCGCATGAATCATGAAAAAGCTTGGAACCGTGTCTTCATTTTGACTTTGAATCAGTTCGGTTTGATATTTATGCCCTTTAACGAATTCATCATGCGCTTCTTCGAGTTTCTTTTCTGCTTCGGTAAAATCATATTCTTCTGCGGCATCTAATGCTTCATATGCTGCACCGCGGGCATTTCCGCCGTGCAAGATAAGCTGCATCATAATTGCTTCATAGTCCATAAGTAAACACTCCTCTAGTTGACGCTTGTTTCAACTGCTTCCTCTTGTTCTTGTTGCACCAATTGTTTTTCATATTTTTTAAAGAAAGGATAGTAAATTAATGTCGCAATAACGACGTTCATAATTTGTACGAGACCTGCTAACCAGGAACCCCCTGTTGCAATAAATCCACCAAAGAAAATTGGTACAGTAAATGGTGGTTGAATAACGACGGGTGGTAAAATTCCGGTTGCAAATAAAATATAGTTAATGGTCACGATAACCGCCGGACCTAAAACAAACGGAATAATCAAGATTGGATTTAACACAATTGGCAATCCAAAAATAACCGGTTCATTAATATTAAACAACGACGGAATAATTGCCGTTTTTCCTACTTGCTTCAACTGAACAGATGCTGAAAACAACATAAATATAACAAGTCCAAGTGTTGCACCTGATCCACCAACATGAGTAAACATATGGAAGAACGGCTCTGTTACAATACCAGTTGCTTCTGTACCAGCTTTAACTGCATCCGCATTTTCTGCTAGTTGTGTCATCCAAAACGGATAGGCAACAGAAGAAACAACGTTCATCCCATGAATACCAATTGACCATAAAATTAACATCAATAAGATCATACCAAGTGCTGCCCAGTATGAATTAGACGCACTAACTAATGGACTGAATAAATCAAGCACTAATTGTGGCAGGGTTACTTCATAATTCGCCCATACAATCCAGGCAATGATCCAAACTAACGGTAAAATAACCATAAATGGAATAAGTGCTCTAAATGTTCTCATTACATATGGTGGTACACCGGCAGGCATTTCAAAGGTAAATCCTTTGTTAATTAAAAACCGCATCGCCTCCGTTGTTGCAATCCCTAAAATAATGGCAACAAATAATCCTTGTCCTCCAAGATAATTTAAAATATCACCGAATGGAACCTTGGTAATGTCTGTGACAGGAAATGCAGTCATGAAAAACGCCAGCATGGAAAGAATCCCAGCCATTACCGCATCCATTTCTTGGCGAATTGCCAGACTATAACCAACCCCAAAGGACACGGTTAATGCCATTAAACCAAAAGTTAAATTAAATGGAAATAATAATTCCGCTTGAATTGGTGTTACTGCATTTTCCCAAGCATTAATGATACCCCAGTCCAATGAAGTTGGCGGGTTAGCAATAATAAGGAAAATAGCTCCTGTGATAATGACAGGTAGAGCGAAAATGACAAATGCATCACGAATTGCTTGCAAATATTTGTTTTGAGCAATTTTACCTAATGGCTCCATTAAGTGATTTTCCAACCATTCAATCATATTTAACGCCTCCTATTTATTCATTAATTTTAAAACTTGATCTAACACCTTATCCCCGTCCATCAAGGCAAATGCGCGTTGATCAACAAGTTCTACTGGGATTTGATATTGTTCTGCAGTTTTAGATACTTCCTTTTTCAAATGACGTACTTGCGGCTCTAGTAAAGCTACATTATAATTACTAGCTTTTTGTTTAAATTCACCAGTACCCCCAGCGTCTACGGTTATCGAGATCCCTCTTTTTTCAGCTGCTTCTTGTACTTTTTTTGCTAACTGACTTGAGGTAGCACCCCAGCTGCATAGAATAATTAATTTGATTTCTTGATTTGTTTCCATTTTAAAAACTCCCATCTATAAATAGTAATTGATTAGTGCTTTTTTGGTGTATTGCTTAAAATATCTTTGGCCATCTTGTCAATTCTTTTATAATGGCGCATAAGCCAATAAGAAAACCATGAGGCTAAACAAATAACAATTGAAAATGCAATCCCAAATCCTAAAATAAGCGTTGCTGAATCATGATGAGACCATATTGCATAAATTCCATAGCCTACCCAAATTAGTGAAAATCCAATTGCATAGATGGCTAAAAATTTTTTCACTGTTATCCTCCTTTCGTTTAAAATAAGTGACAAGGTATAACTTTTTTTATTATTGCCTTTTCACTTTTTTATATGCAAATTTCATGCCAACACAGATGAAAGCAATAAGGACAAGCTTTAATGAGGCAATTAAAAAATGTGTGCAGTTTAACTGCACACATTAACGAGATAGTTTCACTAATGCTTCCCTAATTGGCGGATGTAATTGAAAATAATACATTTTTTCTAGTTCAGAAAATAGCGGCTCCCAAATTTCTTTTTCCCGTTCCTGCATCGTAAACTGGCGGTCTAGTGGAATAGAAGAAAGCAACTGTTCCACATTATTCTTTAACTTGGCACCTACTAAGCGGTCCATCAGGCTGCCGATATGCATCCACATCCCTAGCTTTCTATTCATATCCCATCCATAAAATTCAGCAATAATTGGCATTTTATCATTTAATACTTGAACTAGTGGTTTCGGATTAATATATGTTACAATTTCACCGAGTCCCTTCAATACGAGTGGTAAAATTTCATTTCTTTTAATTTCCCCATCTTTTAATTTTGGCGTTTTTCGCGTCACTTCCAATAGTTTTAGCATACGAGAAATCCCTTCTTCCTGCAGTAGTTCCCATGCAGGTAGATATGGGATTCCATCAATTGCTACCGGCACTGTACCGATAATTGCTACAATATCGTAATGATTTTTCAAATCCTCTAAAATTGTCGTATCCTTTGTCGTCGGATCAATTCGAACCGAACGAATCAGCACATCCTCGTCTACATCTGTTAACTGGTTTTCAATCCATGTTTCCAATAATTGTGCTGCACCTTCCCCGGTAAAACAAACCGTAGTAATCATTCGTTTCTTTTCAATAGGAGAATATGTTGTTTCCTCTTTCACAAATACAGTCATCGCTTTTTTCGTATCATGATATATCTCCTCCAACGAAATGTTAGAATGAAGCGATTTTCTACCCGCTTCCAGTACCATTGGTAGATTTACACTTGATAATGTTTTTATCTCTACATCTAGGTCATGTTGAATCGCATCACCAATTGTAATGAGTGATCCAATATCAACCAGTAAAAGCGCACCTTTAATATTTGTCATATTCCTGATCTTGTGCTTAACATGCTGATATATTTCTGTAGCTGACATGTGCAGGGGCATATCAATTGCTTGGATTACCTCATTTCCTAGTAATGTATTCGTAACTTCGGCCATGGAGGAAGCAGTTGCTGTTCCATGTGTAATCAAAATCACAGCTATCGTCTGTTCTTTCGTTGGCGCATTAGATTCATCAGCCGTTAAAAAATGTGCCATTAATTCAACTTCTTCCTCTGGCAGCTGTAAACCAATGGCCGACTCTAGGTATGCTGCCAGCTGTTGTGCAGCTTGTCGATATACGGCATTTGGATGAATAATAATGGGTAAATCTTTCTTTTCTTCATGTTCATGATCTCGATAATTCTGTAAATGCAAACCAATGACATATAGTTGATTAACATCCAAGTGAAAAGGTAGATTATTTAAATGTTTGTTTGCCTCTCGTAAGGCATTAAACAAATCGTCATCGATTAATTGCTGCCATCCTTGTTGGGATGGGGATGGTTGACGATACTTTTTGGCTAAGTCAGTAATATAGTTTCTAATCGTTTCATGAATGGTTTTATGATCATTTTGGTTTGCTATTTTTTGATAGATATTAGGTATCCCAATCGAAAGTTCAGGTATTTCTTCTTCAGCAGCTAACGTAGCAGAGACTTCTTGCTGTTTCATCGAATCCGAAGTAGCATAGGATGAAATATTATCTGGCAAGTCCGATGATTGGATAAGCACTTTTTCCTCATGTTGATTTAAATAACGTAAATATGCATGGGCACAAGCAATTTGAATATCGCCTTTTAATTGGCCAATATTTCCTGGACATGGGTAATTTAACAATGCCTCTCGACTATTATCAGTAATGGCCAAATTGGTATCCATTTTATTCGCTTCTTGCATGAGGAAATGATGAACAAGTTCTTCTCGCTCCGCACGTGTTCGTTCCCGCAACGAAGGAAGAGTAAGCTTGATGGAGAAGCGTCGTACAAGCGCTGGTAGCAAGGCTTTATGAGGATCTTCTGTAGTAGCCCCGATTAACGTGATATTTGCATAACGATCCTTCGTCGCTTCTCCTAATACACGATAAATTCCTTTGTCCATTAAATAAAATAACATCTCTTGACCAGATGGGGGCAAACGGTGAATTTCATCAAGAAATAAAATTCCTCCATTTGCTTTTTCTACTAATCCAACCCGGTCTTCCATAGCACCTGTGAATGCGCCTTCCTTTATACCAAAAATTTGTCCAACTAATAATTCAGTATTTTGCGCATAATCTGCACAGTTAAATGAAACAAATGGTACTTCTTGCTGTTTATTTAATCGTTTTTGCGCTAATTTACATAACGTTTCTGCTAAATACGTTTTACCTGTGCCGGTTTCACCTGTAAGTAAAATTGGAATATTTCGGGACGGGTAAAGTAGTGCTGCCATCCCTTGTTCTAAAATAGGCTGTAAGCTTTTGCCAATTCCTTTCATACTACGAAAGTCAGCGTTTCCATTAAATAGTGAATTGACCTTGTATTTTACTGGTTTTCCTGGAATTTTTTCTGCTTTGTTTTCTTTAACAAGGGAGTTTAAGTAGCGACTGGCTGTAGAACGATCAATATGAAGCATCTCGCTAACTTCAGAGGCACTTAAGCTATCATTTTCCAATAAAAGATTCATAATATCATGTAATCGACTCATTCTCAAACCTCTTTTATAATATTTCTACTGCTTTTATTGTATCAGTTTGTAAGCGAATTTACATGCTTCTATTACTTTTATTATGGATTACCAATTTTTACTAATTAACCAATATTATTCGGGACGAAATTAGAAAATCATATTTTCGTTAGTCAATTTATGTCGTTTTATGAAATGTTTTGACTTTCTTTGTAGAATCTATTGCAATTTTATTTAGAAATGAGCATACTTATTTTTGTGTGTTTACGACATAACCTCTAAAAATTTTTATCATGTAGAAGGGAAGATTTTTATAATGAAAGTTATAGAACCAAAGTCTTCACACTTATCCGCAACCATTAACAAGAAAAAAAAAGAAATGGTTACCCTTGGATTGAAATATGGGTTAACTGACTGGCGAACTGTTAAATGTAGCCAACAGCTTGATACATTATTAAATTTACAAAATAACTTAAAGCCCGTATTTATCACTGGTTTTATAATCATATCTTTTATCTCTTAGTTGAATGAATTATCATTCAATTATGCGAAGCATTTTACATGATGAGGAACTCTGAAAGAGGCAGATACTTCCATACCATGATTGTTCCTACTTATTATCATTAAATATAAAGAATCATCTAATACGGGTTGTTCAAGAAGCCTCATCGCGCAACGTAATCTGTTTCGATCATGGTAAATAACATACTAGATATACGGTACAAGAAGCTTTATTTACTGATTTTTTTTAAAAGCAAGTAAAAGGAGAATTCACTATTAGCTTTCTAAATAATTATTTACATGTACGGGTTCAAATAGGGGATAAAACAGACCAGTGTCAGCTAAACCCCAAGCGCCGACACTATCACTTCCTATTCACCGAAGTTCAAGGTAGCGTAGTTTCGAGTCGCGCAGTGTATATAGTCGGCAAGCAAATAAAGAAATTCGATGCGTCATTTTTATCAGACTTTTTAAACATCTTCTATAAGGCGGGAACCTCTTTTCATGCTAGATCATTATACTACAATTGTACATGAAAAGAAGCAGTTATACCTGCCTTCTACTCTTTATTTCTCTCACAACATATATCTACTTTTAGCTAAATTATTACACATTACAAATATTAATTTTCCTGGTGTCGAATCAACTTCTACACTGAATTATTTACTTTTTTCTGCAAAAAAAGAGAACTACACTGCGAGAAAAACTCCCTCGCAGTATAGCCCAATCATTATCTATTCACCTAATACGGTTTTAGCAATGTTTTTATCAAGCGCTTCAAATTCATTATATGAAATCGTTTTATAAAGCTCTTTTCTTGTTTGCATATCCTTAACCCCAGCTTTTTGCGTTCCTTCTTCTTTAATTAATTTAAAAATACGCTCATACGCTTTGGCAGCGACCCGTAAAGAAGTTACTGGATAAATAACCATTTTAAAGCCCATGCTTTGAAATTCTTCGGCGGTAATATACGGCGTTTTTCCGAACTCTGTCATATTTGCTAGTAAGGGTACGGTTACTTTCTCAGCAACAAGCCGAAACTCTTCATCTGATTGCAACGCTTCTGGAAAAATAGCATCAGCTCCGGCATCGACATAGGCATTCGCTCGTTCGATAGCTGCATCTAAACCTTCATTTGCCCGTGCATCCGTTCTAGCAACAATCACCAACGATGGAGCTACTTTTTTAATTGCTTGGATTTTTTGCTTCATATCTTCTGTCGTAACGAGCTGCTTACCATTTAAGTGACCACATTTTTTCGGCAGCTGCTGATCCTCAATTTGAACAGCTGCGACATTTGCTTCCAGCATCTCCTGTGCCGTGCGGGCTACATTTAAAACACCTCCAAAACCGGTATCAATGTCTACGAGTACAGGTAAATTAGTTGCCCGCACAAGATCTCTAGCTCGTTCTGCAACCTCGGTGGATGTAACGATTCCTAAATCTGGTAACCCCTTACTTGCCGTATAAGCTCCCCCTGATAAATAGAGAGCCGGAAAGCCAGTATTTTTGGCAACTAGTGCTGCCATTGCATCATGGGCACCAGGAATTTGCAAAATAGTTTCTTCTTCCATCAGCTTCCTGAAATGATCAGCTAATTGCTGCTGTGTTTTCGGTTGTTCAACAATCCATGCCATTCCTAAACGTCCTCCTTATTTACTTCACAAACAACTCCATAAAATCATCAACATTCATTGCTGTTAATTTAGCATAGTCATAACTTACTGCTTCGATTTCCTGCAATTGTTTACTTGCGTATTGTGTTTCTAAATTGGCTGCATATTTCTCTAAAATTTTCGGAATAGCTTCTTCTCTACGGAAACGGTGTCCTAATGGATATTCACGCTCTATATTATCCGTTGACGTACCATCTTTAAAATGAATTTGGACCGCATTTGCAATGGAGCGTTTATTTGGATCCAAGTAATCTTCCGTATACGTTTGGTTCTCTGTAACTACCATTTTTTCGCGAAGCATATCAATACGCGGATCGGCTGCTGCTTCATCCTCATAATCCTCAGCAACAATATCCCCTTTTAATAAGCCAATTGCTGTTATATACTGCAGACAATGATCCCGGTCGGCAGGGTTATATAATGGACCTTTTTTATCAATTATCCGAATAGCCGACTCATGGGTTGAAATCGTAATATGATCAATTTCTTCTATGCGTTCTTTTACTTCTGGGTGCAGTTCTATGGCTGCCTCCGCTGCCGTTTGTGCATGAAACTCAGCCGGATAGGATACTTTAAATAGCACATTTTCCATAACATAGCTGTCAAGCTGCTGCTTCAATACGAGTTCTTGTTTATTGAATAACACGTCTTGAAAGCCCCATCCTGGTGCACTTAAAGCTGTTGGATAGCCCATTTCCCCTTTTACAGCCATCATTGCCAAACGAACTGCACGACTGGTTGCATCCCCAGCAGCCCATGATTTACGAGATCCCGTATTTGGTGCATGCCGATACGTACGTAAACTGGAGTTATCAATCCATGCATTGGATAACGCATTGATGATTTCTTGTTTCGTTCCTCCCAACATTTTAGCAACGACTGCTGTTGTGGCAATTTTAACAAAAAGTACATGATCGAGTCCAACACGGTTTAAACTGTTTTCTAGAGCTAAAACTCCTTGAATTTCATGTGCTTTAATCATCATTTCCAATACATCTTTCACTTTTAGTGGCTCTTTACCTTTGGAAAGGTTTTCTTGACTAATAAAGTCAGCTACTGCCAAAATTCCTCCCAAGTTATCCGATGGGTGTCCCCACTCAGCTGCAAGCCACGTATCATTGTAATCTAACCAGCGGATCATGGTTCCAATATTAAATGCACCTTGAACTGGATCCAACACATGTGAAGTACCCGGTACTCTTACCCCTCTTGGTACAATCGTTCCCGGAACAATCGGCCCGAGATGCTTCGTGCACTCTGGATAATTTAAGGCTAATATTCCACAACCAATGGTGTCAATTAATACGTAATGTGCAGTAGACAATGCTTCCTCACTTGTAATCTCTTTATTCAGTACGTAATCAGCAATCTGCTCTAACAATACATCTGTTTTTCTCTCATCCGTTACTTGTACCATATTGATTCTCCTTTTCTAGTTTTAATAGCTTTCTCCAATATAATTAACTCGAGGGCGGAAAATACGATTATTATTATGCTGTTCCATGACATGAGCGGCTAAGCCTGCTGTGCGAGCATTGAAGAATATCGGCGTATACAATTCAATTGGAATTCCCAGCATCCAGTACACAGGTGCTGCATAGTAGTCTAGGTTAGGGTATAATCCTTTCTCTTCACGCATGACTTTTTCTCCGGCTTCACACATTTCTAACAGAGAATGATCTCCTTTTTTATCACATAACTGCTTTAAAGACGCTTTCATTTCTAATGCACGCGGATCCATTTTCTTCATATAAACCCGGTGACCAAAACCCATTATTTTCTCTTTATTTATCAGTTTTTTCTGAATTAATTCCTCAAACTCACCAGCTGACTTTACTGCATTTAACATATACATAACTGCTTCGTTTGCACCACCATGGAGGTTTCCTTTCAATGAAGCTACTCCACCAGTCAATGCTCCATAAATGTCAGAGTTTGTTGAAGCAATTACTCTAGCGGTAAATGTCGAGTTTGGCATTTCATGCTCACTATACAAAAGTAATGAGCGATCAAAAATGTTAGCTTCAAATGGCTCTGGCTTTTTCTCAGTAATCATGTATAGAAAGTTAGCACTGTATGAAAGACTAGGATCAGGCTCGACAGCTTTTTTACCTTTTATCAGCCGATAGCTATTTACCGTAATGGCCGGCAGCTTTCCTAGCAGTTCATAAGCCCGAGTTTTATTCGCTTCTGTAGATCGACTGTCAATATCTTTGTCATTTCCAGAAAGCGCTGACAATCCTGTGCGCATGCCATCCATTGGATGTGTTGTTTCCGGTAGCAAACTTAAAATCTCCATTACATAGGAAGGGATGTCGTAATTTTCCTTCAGTTTTTCTTCCAGCGCAAATTTTTCTGAGTCATTTGGCAATCTCTCATCTAATAATAAATGCGCAACATCAATATAATCATTGCTTTTGGACAGATCAATTAAATCATGACCCCGAATAATAATTTTTTCTCGTTCTGTATCAAGAAAAGATATGGCTGTCTCCGCTGCAATTACACCTTCCAAACCAGGAACAAACTGCTGTTTCGTACTCATATGCATCCTCCTTATATAATTCAATAATTTCTTTATTTTCTATATAACTATTATAAAATTGAAATGAAGATTAGGAAAATATATAATTTTAATTAATAGCCATAATTTTTTTCAATATCAGAAATCTGTTCAAGGGGGGTGTTATTCAATGAGAATACAAGATTGGGAGATGTTAACGACATTATATGACACCGAAAATATTACAAAAGCTGCACAACGGCTATTTATATCCCAGCCCACGATCACTTCAAGATTAAAAAAACTAGAAAATTACTATGGAGTGCAGCTCGTTATTCGTAAGCAACGGGGGATTATCTTTACACCCGAAGGCGAAAAGTTGGCACTTCATGCGGAAAAAATGTTATCTGAACAAAGAAAGATTGAAGAAGAACTACATAATATGGGGGAACAAGTATCGGGAACCATTCGCGTTGGTGTTTCCAACTTTTTTGCCTTAAATAAAATGCCGAAGTTGCTTCGTCTATTTAAACAGAGTTATCCCAATGTCGAGTTTCAAGTAGTTACAGGTTGGAGTAGTGAGATGCATCGATTAATTCTCAATCATGATGTGCATATTGGTTTTATCAAGGGTGATTATCTTTGGAATGAAAACAAGTATTTGCTTTATGAAGAAGAAATATGCGTTGCAGCTCCATGGGAATTTGCTTGGGAAGATCTTCCTAGCCTACCAAGGGTTGATTATCATACCGATGAAAAAATGAAAAGTATTGTTGAGCAATGGTGGTATGGTAATTATAAACAAAATCCGAATATAAAGATTCATGTAAACCAGGTAGAGACTTGTAAAGAAATGGTTGTTAATGGCTTAGGCTATGCCATTATGGCTAATCTTGTTGTCCGTCCTTATCCAGAGCTAATCACGAAACCACTCCACCTTCCATCTGGAAAACCAATAACAAGAAAAACATGGATGTATTATCATAAAGAAACGTTACAGTTAAACATTATTAGAGCATTTGTACAGTTTATTCAAACACTAAATGTGAAAGCGTTGTAACCCTGCTTGAATCAGAATAAAGAATGCTTATTTTAAACACTAATTTAAAGCAAGGATTCGACCCCTCCCCCTAGCTGGAAGCTGGACAACCCTTTCCTTTTATTCCATGATAATAGTAAAGGAGATAATAGGAGGAGTGATTCAAATTGAAAATGAATGTAAATGGCAATACGTTAAAATTACTAACAGGGGATATTACGAAACAAACCACAGACGCTATTGTCAATGCTGCTAATGGCACATTAATGGGAGGCGGAGGTGTTGATGGAGCTATTCATAAAGCAGCTGGTAGTGAATTGCTTGCAGCCTGCAAACAAGTACGGCAGGAAGAACTGCATGGCGACTACTTAGGTACTGGAGAAGCAGTTATTACTCCCGGGTTTCGGTTGCCGGCAAGCTATGTAATCCATACAGTGGGACCAATATGGGATAAAAACCATGTAAAGCAAGATGAACAATTATCCAATTGCTATAAAAATGCTTTAGAACTTGCCAAAAAACATAACTTAACAAGTATTTCTTTCCCTTCCATTTCTACTGGTATTTACCGCTTTCCGATTGATAGAGCAGCAAAGATTGCGTTAACCACAATTAAAACTTATTTAGAACAACATAAATTTGGATATGTTGCCATGGTTTTATTTTCCAATAAAGATTTTCAAACCTATGAACAAGCACTTAAAACGTTGCAAAATCGTCAATAGCTCTCTGCTGCACCTCCTTCTTTAAGGAGGTCAACTCTTTTTCATTACATGCTTATAACCTCTATTAGACCTAAGGTGATAATTTACTCCTTCATATCTTAGTTTATATTTTCCTTCAAAAAGCACATGACTATACCAAATCAACATTCTCATTGAAACTGGCTTCTTTCCCATTTTTACCCTTCTTTTACTATGTATAGGAAAATTTGGGATTGGCATGATAAGAAAGAAAAAACGAAATGAATGGAGAATTAAAATGAGCAATCATGAAAAACAACAGGTTGGCACATGGTGTATTATAAGCATTGCATCGATCCCGCTAGTCATGACATTAGGAAATTCCATGTTAATTCCCGTGCTGCCTATTTTTGAAAGTAAGGTAGGGATTACTTCCTTCCAATCAAGCATGATTATCACAAGCTACTCGCTTGCCGCGATCTTTCTGATTCCGGTTGCCGGTTATTTGTCTGACCGATTTGGGAGAAAGATGGTTATCATGCCTAGTCTAATATTAGCCTTTATTGGTGGTCTAATAGCTGGGTTTGCTTCCTGGAAAGCGTCTGATCCCTTCGTTTGGATAATTATTGGACGGGTATTGCAGGGCATTGGTGCAGCAGGTGCGTTTCCAATTATTATTCCGTTAGTCGGTGATCTTTTTAAGGGTGATGATACAAAGACTAGTGCCTGTTTAGGAATAGTTGAAACATCGAATACATTTGGGAAAGCATTAAGCCCGATCTTAGGAGCATTATTTGCTTCATTTCTATGGTATATTCCCTTTTTTTCAATTTCATTTTTTAGTTTAATCTCCATTGTGCTTATCTATTTTTTTATAAAAGTTCCCAAGCAGGAAGAAGAGCCGCTTCCATTTCGTCAATTTTTCGAGAAAACAAAAGAGACATTTAAAATAGAAGGAAAATGGCTCTATATCGTTTTTCTAGTTGGAGTTCATTTAATGTTAATTTTATTTGGAGTTTTGTTTTTCCTGTCCGATATTTTTGAAAAGCAGCATGGACTATATGGAGTTACAAAGGGATTTGTTTTGGCCATTCCGCTATTTGGTCTTTGTGTTTCCTCTTATATAACAGGGAAAAAAATTAAAGGTGACTTAATAAAAATGAAGCGTGTCTTACTATCAGGCTTAATTATCACCTCTGTAAGCATTGCCTTTGTTGGCTTTTTTAGTGAACGTTTAATTCTTTTATTAATCGTTACATCTTGTTTAGGTATTGCTATTGGCGCTATTTTGCCTACGTTAGATGCCATGATTACTCAAGGAATTGATAAAGAAGAACGTGGCACAGTAACGGCTTTTTACAGTGCTTCCAGATTTATTGGTGTAGCTTTTGGGCCGCCATTAATTTCTATTGTTATGAAAAACTATCTAAATATTAGCTATATTACCATGGGTGCCATTAGCCTGTTACTGTTGTATTTCGTGTGGAATTTTATTAATGCTGACGAACATGCGGTTGTAGAGAGTAGATAATTTCTGCGTGGTAAATGCGACTGTTAACTTTAAAACCCAAAATTAGCTTTACAGTAATATACGTTTCTCCCTTTCAACTGCAAGGATGAGCTGGTTCAACTTTGCGATGGTCTCTCCCGACTTCGGGACGAACTGTTGCGACTTAAGCAATGGTCTCCCGACTTCGGGGCGAGTTGTTGCAACTTTGCGATGGTCTCTCCCGACTTCGAGGGAGAACTGTTGTGACTTTGCAAAGGTCTCTCCTGACTTCGGGGCGAAATGTTGCGACTTAAGCAATGGTCTCTCCTGACTTCGGGGAGAACTGTTGTGACTTTACTATGGTCTCTTTAGTCTTCAAGTCCTTCCCTCTACTAATCGGGCAGTAATATCACGCTTTAGTTTACCACATAGTTATTTGAATTTTTCAGAAAGAAGTTAAATACGCTGGTCTTTTAAATTTTATACATAAAGTAGGATAAATGGAACACGCTATAAAAAAGTAAGCAAGAAGTTTAGTGGTTATATAAATCAAATCATTTTCTTTAGTCTTTATTGTTTTACGGGATACCCATGTCAAAATTTATCGTTAGGAGCAGTAAAGTGACAGTTGAACAAGGATTGGAACTATCAGAAAAAGCAGCATTAAAATTAATGGAAGCTAACCAAATGCTAACAGATGCAGTCATTCATGCATTTCTCTTCACATGGCAATGGTGGTTAGGTATCATCTTATTTATACTTCCTTGGTTACTATGGATTTTATTTAGACCTAAAAAAAGTACAGGTCGACTACTTGGCAGTGCCTTTCTTACCATGACTCTATCATTGTTAATCGATCTTATTGCACTTTCATATGGTTTATGGTCGTATCCAATGAAATTTTCGCCAATATCACCAGTATTGTTTCTCCCATATCATTTAGCACTAACTCCAGTTGCTATAATGTTTGTCTTACAAATAAAGCCCCAGGCAAACCCCTTCTTAAAAGGAAGTATTTTCGCTGCTATTGCAGCATTTGGGGGGATGAACTTGTTCAAAGCTATAGGTTTTTACAACCCTAAAAATTGGTCAACATTGTATGATTTTTTCATTTTTTTATTCCTATTCCTCTGTTCTTATTGGTTATTTAACATCAAAGGGTATGAAAAAATAGACCAAGGGGAGTAACTACAACCCTTGGTCCTTTATCATGAATTTTAGCTTTTTACCTGATGTCTTTCCTTGACTTCTAAACGACGACGATGGAGAATCGGTTCGGTATAGCCATTTGGCTGTTCTTTTCCTTTAAAAACTAAATCACATGCGGCTTGGAAAGCAATCGATTTATCATAATTATTAGCCATTGGACGATAAACAGGCTCATTTTCATTTTGCTTATCAACTACTTTAGCCATACGCTTTAATGTTTCAAGCAGCTGCTCCTCACTGCAAATGCCATGGTATAGCCAATTTGTAAGCATTTGACTGGAAATTCTTAATGTTGCCCGATCTTCCATCAATGCTACATTATTGATATCTGGCACTTTAGAGCAACCTACTCCTTGATCGATCCAGCGCACGACATAACCTAATAATGTTTGTGCACTATTGTCAAGTTCTTCCTGAATTTCTTCAGCTGTCCAATTGGTATTTGTAGCAACTGGTATTTGTAAAATCTCATCTTGATAGGTTTCGTTTTCTTTTGCTAGCTGATCCTGCACTTTTCTGACATTCACCTCATGATAATGTAGTGCATGCAAGATAGCTGCCGTTGGCGAAGGTACCCATGCTGTATTTCCACCTGCTTGTAGATGTCCGATTTTTTGCTCCAGCATAGCTTTCATTAGGTCAGGCATTGCCCACATTCCTTTTCCAATTTGTGCCTTTCCTTTTAAGCCAGTATCCAAACCAACACGGACATTATTTTTTTCATATGCATGCAGCCAAACAGATGATTTCATTTCCCCTTTTCGAATCATTGGACCTGCTTCCATTGAAGTGTGAATTTCATCACCTGTACGATCTAAAAAGCCTGTATTTATAAATACAATTCTTTCCTTTACTTGATAAATACAATTTTTTAAATTTAGGCTTGTTCTCCGTTCTTCGTCCATGACCCCAATTTTAATTGTATATCGTTCCATTTCCAGCATATCTTCTACACGATTAAATAATTCATTTGCAAAGGCTACTTCTTTTGAACCATGCATTTTTGGCTTTACAATATAAATAGAACCTTTTTGCGAGTTTTTATATCGACTATTACCTAACAAATCGTGCTTAGCCATCAAGCTCGTAAATACACAATCCATGATACCCTCAGGAATTTCTTCACTATTTTCATCTAAAATTACGTTGGTCATCATTAAATGCCCAACATTTCTCACAAACATTAAAACTCGACCTGGTAAAGTAAATTCATCATCCTTTGGACTTAAATACGTACGGTCAGAATGTAATACACGAGTCATTTCTTTATCGTTTTTTACAAAAGTAGCTGTTAAATCTCCTTTATTTAATCCTAGCCAATTTCGATAGACAAGTGTTTTATCTTCTGCATCCACAGCTGCAACAGAATCTTCACAGTCCATAATCGTGGTTGTTGCAGCTTCTAGTAAAACATCCTTCACTCCTGCTTTATCTTGTGCACCAATTGGATCATTGCGATCAAGTTGAATTTCAAAATGCAATCCGTTATTACGAAACAGGACAGCTGCTGGTGCTTCTTTCGTACCTTGGTAACCAACAAATTTAGAAGCATCCTTGAGCTTTGTCGTTTCGTCATTCTTTAGTTTTACCTTTAGGTTTCCATTCTCAACGACATACTTGGTAACATCAACATGTGAACCTCTTTTTAGCGGAATATGCTGATTTAGAAAATCCTTTGCAAATGCAATTACTTTTTCACCACGTAATGGGTTATACGAACTCCCTTTTTCTGCTCCATTTTCTTCACTTATTACATCGGAGCCATATAATGCATCATAAAGCGAACCCCATCGTGCATTCGCAGCATTAATGGCATAACGAGCGTTATCGATTGGCACGACAAGCTGTGGTCCAGCTTGGGCAGTAATTGCATCATCAACATTTTCTGTTGTTATCGAAAAGTCCTTTACCTCTGGCTCTAAATAACCGATCTCCTTTAGAAATTCCTTATACTCATTTGCATCAAAGTTGTTATGATCACGATACCATGCATCTATTTTCTTTTGAATTTCTTCACGCTCTTGAAGTAGTGCTTTATTTTTGGGAGACAGATCCGTGATTAGTTTTCCCAAATCCAGCCAAAACTTTTCCTTATCAAGACCCGTCTCAGGTATCGCTTCTTTATTCACAAAATCATAAAGCTGTTCAGCAATTTGTAAATTTCCTACTGATACATAATTTGTCAATGTTGACTCCTCCTCTATACTCCCTTTCCTCCATTGTAATAGTAACCCTCTTTAAACAAAAATATATGTTTTGCATAGTGATTATTCCTTTTAGCTATAAGTTCCAGTATAATGAAGTACAAAAGGCAAATGTTTCTGCGGAAAGGGTGTCTATCGTGGATATTCGCCAAGTAGAGTATTTTGTAGAAGTTTCCAAACAAAAAAATTTCACAAAAGCAGCCGCTGAGCTTCATATCTCTCAGCCCTCATTGAGTAAAACAATAAAAAACTTAGAAACTGAACTTGGAGTTTTATTGTTTTATCGCGGAGGTAAGCAAATTGATCTCACCGATGCCGGGAAAGCATTTTTAATTAATGCTCGTCAATTTCTTGATGCCTATAATAATTTAACTTCTGAATTAGATGATGTGATGCATTTAAAAAAGGGAGAAATTAAAATCGGCATCCCTCCAATTATTGGCGCTACATTCTTTTCAAAATTGATTAGCAAATACAAAGAAGCATATCCAAATTTTAATATTGAATTAAATGAAGTTGGCAGTAATACAATTAAGCAGGGCATTCATAGTGGTGATCTTGATATTGGATTAATCTGTAATATCCCTGTGCAAAAGAAAAATTTTGAAATTATTAAATTGTTAAACGATCCATTAAAGCTTGTCGTACAAAAGGATCATCCATTAGCTAAGAGAACGACTATTGAATTTAGAGATTTGGAAAACCAGCCGTTTGTCCTATATCAACAAGATTTTTCTCTCTACGATAGAATTGTTGAAGCTTGTAGAAAACACGGCTTTGAACCAAATATTGTATGTAAAAGCTCACAAAGAGACTTTATGATTGAAATGGTAGAAGCAAAATTAGGAGTGGCACTGTTACCAAGTAAAATTTGCCAGCAACTTACGCATCATGATGTGATTGCCATTTCGTTTAAACAACCAGCGGTACATCTTGAACTGGCAATGATATGGAAGAAAAACAAATACTTACCTTATTCAGTACGCTCGTTTATTAATATGTCAGAAGCTTATCGTGTTGACTAAAATCAAAAACGTTCATTCGTTGATTTATAAAATCAACGAATGAACGTTTAATAAGTTTAAATGAGTGATTCTTTTTTAAATCTTGAGGCCCAATTGCGTACTTCAATGGCTTGATTTATAAGTTTATTAAATTTATCCGTTACTTTGTTTAGTCTTGAAGTAAACGACTATATTGACTAAGCTAATTCCAACAACCCCTAAACATATAAAAAAAGAAACAGTATCTCCACTTAAGTTAAGCTCATCCGTAATAATTGCATCGTAAAACATAAGCTGTACAGAAGCAATGATTAATAGTATGGATAAACTAAAAACAGTAAATGCATTTATATATTTCTTTGTGCGCTCAAATAGCAATAAACTTAATAAGATAATGGTAGCAGATAAAAATGTTATAAAAATAGGCCTTAATAAGGTAAATGTCCCGAATTGTTCAAATCCTTCATACGTGTACATTTTTTCTCCTTTTTATTATTATTGATAAACTATTAGTTTACATACCAAAAACAATATAACTGCTTTAAGTACTAGCCACTTTTTGCTCAACTATTCCAATTATAAAACTATTCATTTACATATTCTTCACATTTTTCCCATCATACGTTGTAATCAGTCTCTGTCCTCCTCTTCAATCGAATATTTTCTTTTAGTATAGTAAATATCCCTGTCAAAGTCTAAGCCAAATTTGAAACTACTTCAAACTCCTCCTTGCATTTCCGCTAGTTTTTACTTCCATAAATGAACTTTCATTTAAGGATGCTTTTTCCATAAATGAGGGTACTTTCAATGTTCTTGAAATGCTACAGTATATTATCAAAGCTTTCTTTTTCAGGTCTAACGAATTGGGCATTTTTCCAAGTTCGTAGCTATAACTTCTGAAGTTAGGATCTATGGCATCTTAGATTTAGGATAAACTGAAATCTAATTTTCTATAATGCTTTATACAACCAGATTTTTAATATATTTTTAGAATATATATTTTTACTTGTCCTTATGAATAAAGGACTATTCAAAGTCATAGCCTTATATAGTGATGTCTTATTAAGGAGGAATAGAAGCATGAATGGACAGACGCCATCATCTTTTGTTAGCCATTTTGATCCTTATATCTATCAAGCCTTACAGTCCATTACAGGTTCACAATTAATTATACAAACAACAAAAGGAAGCGTTACTGGTAAGCTAAAAACGGTAATGCCAGATCATGTTGTGATGAAATCAGGTGGCTCTTCTTTCTTTATTCGTACACAACAAATCGTTTGGTTTATTCCTAAAGCATAGAAGGAGGGTGTACCATTGTTTAAGCGTGAAAATCGAATGGCAATTGAACTTCCTGTACCAGAACACGGTGACCCTAACGCAGCAGCTGCTGTACAAGAGTTATTAGGCGGTAAGTATGGCGAAATGTCAACATTAAATAATTATATGTTTCAATCCTTTAATTTTCGGCAAAAAAATAAGCTCAAACCGTTTTATGATTTAGTAGCCAGCATTACAGCTGAAGAATTCGGGCACGTTGAACTCGTCTCCAACACGATCAATCTTTTATCTAAAGGAAATACATTTTACACAGGTGATCCAGATACTACACCACTCCGTACGGGAAAGGATAGTCGTAATACCTACCATTTTATTGTTACTGCACAAACTGCTTTAGCCGGGGATTCAATGGGACGTACTTGGACAGGAGACAATGTATTTAACAGTGGCAATCTTGTTTTGGACTTACTGCATAATTTCTTTCTGGAAATTGGTGCACGTACCCATAAAATGCGCGTCTATGAAATGACGGAACATGAAACGGCCAGAGAAATGATTGGATATTTATTAGTTCGGGGCGGTACACATATTTTGGCATTTGCAAAAGCTTTAGAAATTGCAACAGGAGTAAATGTAGAAAAAATGGTCCCCGTTCCTGATTTATCTAATACGAAGTTTGACCATGCCCGGAAATTTGAACAGCAAGGGTTAGCTAACGTACTATATACTTGGAACGATGTTGGCGATTACACAGATATCCGACAAATATGGAAAGGAACGAATCCGGAAAACGGAGAAAAACTAGTTGTTAAAGAAGGGGCACCAAAAGGCGCACCAATTCCAAATTTAGATGCCTTACCTGAGGAGTTTGCTCCGGGGATTGATAAAGATGATTATAAAAAGATCGCCAAACGCTTATTGGAAAACCTATAACATATAACGGGAAATCAACATAAACTTCATTCAGTAGGAGTTTTCTTCCATCTCCTACTGAATGTTAGTACCTTAATGGTATGACCTAAAGGCCCTTAAACGAATCGGGCATTTAGGTGCCGTTTTCTCCCACTTTGACCTTTTGTATCAACTCAAGATTTTAAGTGGGAGTCTTACGGCACCTTACATGCGGGATAAACCCTAAAATTTTATACTTTTCTATAGTAGAATAAAAGCTGAAAGCATTTGATAAGCGACGGGCAAACTGAGAAAAAAAGTAAGTCAATCTCAAGTGGCTTAGTGCTGAAGCCAATAGGGCTAAAATTAATTACAAAAATTATCTCATTGATAATCTCGTAGCCAAAAACAATAATAGTATACAATTTTATTTAGCAGCATGTACATGGATTGTAAAACCTCGTTTCTTTTATTTTACCGTATGAAAATATTCTTAAATCGAATCCTTATCCCTATTTATCCACAAACAAAATAACCATGGAAAATCTCCGTGGTTATTTTTCAGCTGAAGGTATTATTATGTTATTTCTATATTTAAACTAGGTGGAATCGAATAATGGACTAATATTCCAATTGATCGCAAAATTATCTGGAACTAAATTTTTGGCAATGTCGTATCAACTTTTACTGGTAATCCTGTTTCTAGCGATTTTTGAGCAGCGACGGCTACTCGTTGAGCCATAATTACGTCTTCCCCAGTAGCTAAAAGCGGACCATCATTTAGTAATGCATCAATAAAGAAGCGCATTTCAGCAATATAAGCCTCTCTATAACGTTCTGTAAAGATTGGAAGTGGTTTTGTAAAGCTCGTATCTTCCTTACTGTAATATTCGACTGTGGAATTGTTAACATTTTCCGCTTTGAGCATTCCCTCTGATCCGAATACTTCTACACGCTGATCGTACCCATACACCGCTCTACGACTATTATCAATTAACCCAAATGTGCCATTTTCAAATTGCAAAACAATTGCAATCGTATCGACGTCATTTATTTCTTGAAGCGTTGGATCAATTAAGGTTCCACCTTTAGCATAAACTTCGGTAACATTGCTGTCCATCATATAACGAGCCATATCAAAGTCATGCATGGTGAAATCGAATAGTAATCCACCAATACGTTTAATCAAGTCATGTGGAAGTAAATCTGGGTCGCGAGAGGTAATTTTCACAATTTGCGGATCTCCAATTTTACCAGCTCTAACTTTTTCAAACACGTCACGGAATTGTCTATCAATCCGACGGTTGAAGCCTATTTGTAATTTTACCCCATTTTCTTTCACCGCTCTTAACACATTAAGACTAGCTTCTTCATTTACGTCCATGCTCAGTGGTTTCTCACAGAAAATATGTTTTCCTGCTTTTGCTGCGGCGGTAACAATTTCTTCGTGACTGTCTGTAGATGTAAATACAAATACCGCTTCAATATCTTTGTCTTCCAATAATTCATGATAATCTTTGTACGTATTCATAATCCCCAGTTCATGTAATTCGTCTTTGACATGGTCAATAAATAGTTCTGCTACTCCTAAAATGTTAACTTCAGGAATGGTTATAATATTTCGGATGTGCATCATCCCAACACGTCCTGCACCGATTACTCCACAATTCATCTTTTTCAAACTATATTCCTCCTCAAACTAAAACAATGTTGACAATTTCACCAGTTTCTGCGGACTCTTTGCAGGCCTTGGCAATCTGTAATGCTTTTACTCCATCTTCTACAGAGATGTCTGATTGACGATTAGCTTTAACATTGTTAATAAAGTCTTTTAATTCAGTAATAAACGCTTGTTCAAACCTTTCAGAAAAGCTTTGCATGCTTGGACGTACAACTCCAGCATCGGTAAACAACGTTACAAAATCTTTTTCCGGTTCTTGAGCGATTCGAATCCAACCATGAGAGCCCATAATTTCCATTTCTACTTGGTTGCCATGTGCTGCATGGCGTCCGCCAATTAAAGTAGCTACCATGCCATTATCAAATTTTAACGTTGCTACTCCCGTCTCAAATTCGCCAATTTCTTTTAGTTGTGGTGCGGCAATATTATTACCTAATGACCATGTTTGTACTGGGTCCATTCCTGTATACCAGCGGATTAGATCAATATCATGAATACACATATCTACAAAGATACCACCGCTATCGTTATCTGTTGCAAATTTAGTGAAGCTTTCCATTCCAGAAATTGGATCAATGCCATAAGCACGAATATAAATGATATCGCCAATCTGTTTATTATCCACTAATTCTTTCGCATGACGATAAGACTCATCAAAGCGACGCATAAAGCCTAGCTGAAAAACTTTATCCGGATGTGCTTTAATATGCTTAGCCATTTCTTTTACTTCCGGCATATCCAATCCTAATGGCTTTTCACAAAAAACATGCTTGCCAGCATCTAATGCATATTTCGTCATCTCCGGATGGAAGCCAGTTGGAGCTACTATGACAACTGCATCGATATCTTCTTTGTCAATCATTTCTTTATAATTTTGGTATGTGTTAACGCCAAAATTTTCTTTCGCATAATCTAGTTGAGATTGATCCAAAGTACAAACAGCCAATACATTTGCATCACTAATTAAATTTACTAAATGATCAGCATGAACCATACCTAAGCGACCTAAACCAATGACGCCAACGTTAACTTTTTCCATGAAAGACACTCCTTCTCTATGTGAGTTTTAATATTAAATTAAACTTGATCATTCAAGATTGATTACTCAAGAAGCATTGCTGTTAAAAAATCCTTCAATTTCTTCTAATGTTTTTCCTTTCGTTTCAGGAATCATTGTGGATACGATAATGACCCCGATTATTGCACATGCGGCAAAAGCATAGAAGGTTGTATTAATACCGATACTTTCAACCAACACTGGAAAGAAAAGTCCTACGCAGAAGTTAGCAATCCATAATACAAATACTGCAATTCCAGAAAAGGAGCCTCGATATTTTGCTGGGAAAATTTCTGAAATTAAGATCCAAGTTACAGGACCAACAGCACCCTGGAAAGCAAAAATATAAATAAAAATTAAAATCATGATCACATATGGTGCATAGCTTTGACCGGTTAAAATACCAGATAATACACCTACCAGGATTAAAGAAGTTGCGCAAATCAATAAACCAGTGTTTTCTAATTTTTTACGACCCATTTTATCTACAATGCTCATTCCTACTATTGAAGCAACAACAGACATCACACCATTTAACACATTAAAGATTAGTGAAGCACTTTCACCAAATCCATACGTATGAAGAACTTCTGCACCGTAGTACATAATGGAATTAATACCAGCAAATTGTTGAATTACTCCTAGAAGACAGCCAATAATAAGAACTTTTAACGCCCATCCAGGAATTTTCCCTTTCGCCTGCGTTTTTTCCTTCGCATCGTCTTCTAACTGCTTTAATTTTTCAATCTCATCAGCCTGTTCTTGATCCTCTTGGTAAATTGATTTTATAATTTCAATAGCCTGTTGTAATTTTCCATTTTTCACTAGCCATTTTGGTGATTCAAACACCTTTGTCATCCCAATAATCATGATTATGGCTGGAACAATAGCAAGTCCCATCATTACTTTCCAGATCTCGACATTTTCCATAAACATATTGCCCAGAATTGCATTAAGTAAAAAAGCAAGGAATTGTCCGCCTACAATCATAACTTGGTTTAAACCAACCATTTTCCCACGTTTACTAGCAGAGGATATTTCCCCAAGATACAATGGAATTACTGCGGAAGCAGACCCTACAGCTAAGCCTAAAAAGAAACGTGCAGAAACTAGCATAGTAAAGCTTGTGGAAACTCCACACCCTAAAGCTCCGACCAAGAAAATCCAGGCAATCATACGCAATGTTTTTTTTCGACCAATCCGGTCACTTATGCTCCCGCCAAATACAGCACCAAATGCCGCCGACAAAGTAACAGCAGAAGAGATCATACCTTTTTGCAAAGCATCAATGCCTAAGTCTTTTTCTATAAAGG
The DNA here is from genome assembly GCF_053667775.1 of Cerasibacillus sp. JNUCC 74. The sequence goes on from NZ_CM132207.1 coordinate 3,277,700, forward strand.
TTAATGCTCCATTAACTACCCCTGTATTGTAACCAAATAGCAACCCGCCGATAGTAACAATAAGAGCAACTGTCATTAAATTCGTCTTTGATATTGTTTTCGACAACATATCCACCTCTTTCTCTTAATGCTCAACATTTCACATTTTAGTTTAGAATAGACCGTTAAAAATCTTTTTTTACTGAAACTGCCTTTCCCGTCGCAAAAGATTCAGCAGCTGCCTGGGCAATTTTCACCGCCATAATACCATCTGTTATGGTGCAGGCAATGGGTGTGTTAGTTAGAATAGAGTCAGCAAAATATTCCATTTCCGTCGCATAAGACTGTTTATACCTCTCTAAAAAGAAGTACATCGGTTTTTCTAATTGAACTCCCTGTCTAGCAGAAAAAGTAGTATTATGATTTAAATGATTTGTATTATGCAACATTCCTTCTGAACCAAAAACTTCTAATCTTTGATCATAGCCATAAACGGCTTGTCGGCTGTTATCAATAACACCAATTGAATCGTTTTCAAATTTTAAAGATATAATTGCTGTATCGATATCTCCATATTTAGATATTTCAGGATTAATTAAAGTAGCACCATTCACATAAACTTCTTCTACTTCACCAAACATGTAACGAGCCATATCAAAATCATGGATAGCCATATCCATAAAGATTCCACCTGAATTTTTTACATATTCAATTGGCGGCACTTCTGGGTCCCTTGAGGTTATTTTCAAAATTTGTGGTTTACCGATTTTTTCTATTTGATTACGGATATTCAAAAAGTCATCATCAAAACGACGATTAAACCCTAATTGAAAAATAATATCATGTTGTTGTACTTCATGATAAGCATCCATAATTGCGTGTAAATCAAATCCGATCGGCTTCTCACATAAAATATGCTTTTCGGCTTTTGCTGCCTCCATGATCATTTCTGGATGAAGATTCGTTGGCGTACCGATTAAAACAGCATCCACTTCTTGGTCTTGCAAAATTTCATGATAATCTTGAACATATGTGATTTCCGGATATTTTTTGTTAAAATCACCTATTGGCTTTATATCACAAACATATTTAACCGTATATCTATTATTTCGTAATAAATTTTGCAAATGAACATTACCGATTCTTCCAAAGCCAATAATTCCAATACTTATTTTTTGCATTTGCTAATTCCTCCTTTCCTATATTCCATTCATGTTTTTTCTTTTCACCAATTACTTCTTCGTACTCTCTTTTAATTATCACCAACTCAAACCTAAATCATTAAAATGATTTGTTGTAGATTACAAGTACATTTTAACCTCTTGTTGGTAATATTTCAATCATTTTTTGAAATTAATATCATATTTTTGATTCATTTTGATTAAATGTTTGTTGTTTCTTGTAATATTTTTTGGTTTTTTTATTGACTAATCTACTAAATTATACTATTATCTTTTTGTAAACGTTATCTATGTATGCGGCTTTAACTATGAATTATTTGGAGGGAACATGATGAGTAAACTAAAAATGAGTATCATTGGACTAGGGCGCATGGGGATGGAACATGCAAAACATATTGCTGCTTTAAGCAATCAACTTGAACCCGTTGCTGCTTGTGCATTAGATGATGAGCAACTTGCTACTGCAAAGGAGCTAGGTTTTAAAAACACGTATAAGGATTACAAAAAAATGTTAGATGAAGAAGAGATGGATGCTATCGTTGTTGCTTCCCCAACAGATCTTCATACGGAAATGTGCCAGTATATTCTAAAGCATCCCAAAAAGATCCATATCTTCTGTGAGAAACCTTTAGATACAAATGTAACCGACGAAACAGAAAGCTTAAAAGTTTATCATCTAGTAAAAGATGCGGATATTAAATTCCAAGTAGGATTTAATCGCCGCATGGACAAACAATATCGAGCCGCTTATAACCAAATTCAAGAAGGCAAAATTGGAGATCCACAAATTTTAAAAATTACTTCTCGTGATCCGTTTGTTATTCCTATTGATCTAATCAAACGAATTGGTGGCCTGTTAGTTGACTTCACGATGCATGATTTTGATATGGCTCGTTATATGATGGACAGCAATATTAAAGAAGTGTATGCAAAAGGTGGTATATTGATTGAACCAGAATTAAAAACGGTGGATGATATTGACACATTGGCGTTAGTACTTGAATTTGAAAATGGTGCTTTCGGTCTAATCGACAATAGCCGTCAAGCTGTTTATGGATATGATGTGCGAGTAGAAGTTTTTGGTTCAGAAGGAATGTTAAAAGTAGAAAATGTCAACGAATCTACTGTAGAATATTACAACAAAGATAGCCAAAGCAATAAAAATCCATTACCAATTTTTATGGATCGTTATGAACATGCATATATTTCTGAATTAGAACAATTCATTGATTCGATTGTTAACAACAAACCAGTAGTATGCTCGATTGAAGATGTTATTTTGGCACAACGCGCCGCTGCTGCCGGCTTAGAATCATTAAAAACTGGAAAACCAGTTCAAATCAACAACCAACTATAAAAAGGCAGGAAAAAGTGAACTTTACCCTTACAGTTTAAGAGAAAATGTAAAATATCCTCTAATGTTTGAAAACTACTCGTATAAAGGACATAACTAAAATGTGTCACTTATACGGGTTTTTTACTTTAAATAGGATCTTTCATTTACTTTCATTTACCTAACGACCTTTGCAAAATGGTGAAAAGTATCTTAACAAAAACTACAGTCGAAAATTATAAAGATGCCTCGTTACTCCATATTTCGTTTCATATCCAGATAGCTTAGTACCACGCTGACTTACAGAGTCCTAATAAGATATTTTGCGATTAAAACCCTATACGATATGAAATTAAATGAAAGGTTTTGCCATGCAGGTATGGCTCAGCTAAAAGCCGAAAAATCTTGCAGAGCATACGGGTAGACTCTCTATAAGTCTACATGTAAAAATTGGATTCAGAAATGTAGTAATCAATGAATAGAAAAGAACTTAATCGGTGAATTATTTAAATTCACCGATTTATTAAAATGATTGAAGATATTTTTTGTTTATTTTCGAGTATATGCTTTTTTATATTGTATAAATTCGTCTTCTGTACAATTCACAAAATGTCCTGGAGCTATTTCTCTCATTTTTACTTCTTCTCCTGCATCATGATGTAAACTTGGATCATATGTCTTACGCACACGGGTACGTTCATAATCAGGATCAGGAAGAGGAATTGCAGAAAGTAAGGACTGTGTGTAGGGATGTAGCGGACTATGATACAAATCTTCCGCAGGTGCAAGTTCCACCAATTTACCTTGGTACATAACACCAATACGATCACTTATATATTTAACCATGGAAAGATCATGAGCAATAAATAGGTAGGTTAATTGTTTTTCTTTTTGTAATTTTTTTAGTAAATTAACCACTTGAGCTTGAATCGATACATCTAACGCCGATATTGGTTCATCTGCAATAATAAATTCAGGTTCTACTGCTAATGCTCTTGCAATTCCTATTCTTTGTCTTTGACCTCCGGAAAATTCATGCGGAAAGCGATTTGCATGTTCACGATTTAAGCCAACCGTTTCTAAAAGTGAATAGACCTTTTCCATCCGCTCTTTACTTGACTTGGCAAGCCCATGGATATCAATACCTTCTGCAATTATATCCGATATCTTCATTCTAGGATTTAAAGATGCATAAGGATCTTGAAAAATCATCTGCATCTTTCGATTAAATGATTTAAGCTGGGATTTAGATTTTTTCCCATGAACGTTTTCCCCTTTGTAAAGCACTTTCCCAGCTGTTGCATTATATAAGCGAATCATGGTTCTGCCAGTTGTTGACTTTCCACATCCTGATTCCCCGACAAGCCCCAGTGTCTCTCCTTTGTAAATATCAAATGTAATACCATCGACAGCACGAACTTCTTTCGGCTTTCCAATATTAAAATACTGCTTTAAATTCTTTACTTCAATTAATTTTTCTAATTCTTCCATGCCATTCTCCCCTCATTAACGAACTAATTTTTTTTCTAAAAATCTATTCATTCTTTCTTTGATAACCAAAGGGGGCTCTATTTTAGGTGCATTAGGGTGTAATAACCATGTAGCAGCATAATGGGTATCTGATATTTTAAACATCGGTGGCTCTTCTTCAAAATCAATTTTCATTGCATAGTTATTTCTAGGAGCAAACGCATCACCCTTTGGTGGATTCAGCATATCCGGAGGTGTCCCTGGAATGACATACAGTTCTTCCTCCTTCGTATCCAGATTAGGCATGGAGCTAATTAACCCCCAAGTGTAGGGATGCTGCGGATTATAATATATTTCATCTACTGTACCAATTTCCACAATTTTTCCTCCATACATAACTGCTACTCGATCTGCAACATTTGCAACAATACCTAAATCATGTGTAATAAAAATAATCGAAGTCTCAAAGCGCTGTTGCAGTTCTTTCATTAAATCTAAGATTTGTCCTTGTATCGTAACATCTAAAGCCGTAGTCGGTTCATCCGCAATCAGTACTTTTGGAGCACAAGCAAGTGCAATAGCTATGACAACCCGCTGCCTCATTCCTCCAGAAAATTGATGCGGGTATTGTTTCATGCGTATTTCCGGTTGGGGAATACCTACTAACTCTAATAGCTGTAGCATACGTTCTTTTGCTTCTGTCTTGCTCAGCTTACGATGCTTAAATAGTGGCTCCATGATCTGTTTACCAATCGTCATTGTCGGATTAAGAGACGTCATTGGATCTTGAAAAATCATTGAAATGTCTTTTCCTCGTATTTTTTGCATTTGTTTTTCTGATGCTTTCACAATATCTGTATCATTAAATATGATTTCTCCAGCTTTTATTTCTGAATTTCTTTGTGGCAACAATTGCATGATAGATTTGATTGTTACTGATTTACCGGAGCCTGATTCTCCTACAATAGCAAGAGTCTCCCCTTCATATAAATCGAAATGAACGCCCCTGACCGCTTGCACTTCTCCTGCAAACGTATGGAACGATACATGGAGATCCTTAACTTGTAATATTTTATTCATATAACCACCTCAAAATATTTAATATTAATCACGCATCTTAGGATCGAAAGCATCACGCAGCCCGTCACCAATTAAATTACACGTTATTAAAATAATACAAATAACAATACATGGAATTATCATTAAATGAGGTAAGAATTGAAATGTTTTATATCCGTCCTCGATTAGTGTACCAAGTGAGGCTTCAGGTGCTTGTAAGCCAATTCCAATAAAGCTTAAAAAAGCTTCAAAAAAAATAGCACTTGGAATGGTGAACATTGTATTAATAATGATAACCCCTGATAGATTTGGTAATAAATGCTTAAAAAGTAGTCTGTTATTTTTAGCCCCCAATGTTCTTGCAGCAAGTACGAATTCCTGATTTTTCAACTTTAATACTTGTCCTCTTACAACTCTTGCCATTCCGATCCAACCTGTTATTACCATAGCGATAGTGATTGAGAGTACCCCCGGATCTAAGATTAACATCATTAATATAACAACGATTAAATTAGGAATTCCTGACATTACTTCTAGTATTCGTTGCATTACATTATCCACTCTGCCGCCCTTAAAACCTGAAACTAAACCGTATATTACACCTATCAGCATATCAATAAGTGCTGCTAAAAAAGCGATATATAAGGAAATTCTTGTCCCCAACCAAGTCCGAGTAAACAAATCACGGCCAAGACCGTCTGTCCCAAACCAGTAATATTCATCAATATGAAGATCTTTATATTTATTTGTCTCTACACCACCGATTACCTGACTACCATCAAATATTCCCCAATCCTCTAATAAGGGAATTCTTGGAGGTAGATTAGCTCTGGTAACATTTTGTTCATAACCATCAAATGGTGATAGATACGGTCCGATAATCGCCATCACAATGATAAAAAACAAAATAACTAAACTAATTAATGCGCCTTTATTCTTTCGCACGCGGAGCCAAGCATCTTTAAACATCGATACTTGGGGTTTAGCAATTCGCTCACTTTCAAAATCGACCTTTGGAGCAGGATCAAACCAATGTTTTTCTATTTCTCCTGTGTTTTTTATCATGATCGATCCCCCCCAGACAAGCGAATCCTTGGATCAATGATGCCATACAGTACATCTATTACTAAAATAATTACCGTCAGCAAGAAAGCGAAAAATAATGTTGTTCCCATAATAAGTGGAAAATCATTCGTTTGAATTGATTTCACAAATTGTTCGCCAATTCCAGGAATTGAAAATATTTTTTCTACAACCATCGAACCTGTCATTAAACCAACTGCCATTGGCCCCAGCACAGTTATTAAAGGAATTAGTGCATTACGAACGCCATGCTTAAATGATACTTCTATTCTTGAATTACCTTTTGCTTTTGCTAATATAATATATTCAGAACCTAAAACCTCAATCATTTCCGTTCTCATAAAACGAGCGGCTGTTGCAATTGGAAAAATCGCTAATGATATAGTAGGCATGATGGATGATGCAAAATCATTCCAAGAGGCAACCGGAAGCAATTCAAGCTTCACTCCTACGATATATTGCAAAACAGAAGCAAAAACAAAGGATGGAATAGATTTTCCTAAAACAGCCAAAAACGTGCTTCCATAATCAATCCACGTATTCTGAAACATAGCTGCTAGTACTCCAAGTATCATACCAATTATAGTTCCTAAAAACATCGCTTGAAAACCGAGTTGTAATGATGGACCAATTCGATTTTTTAAGAGGTTTGTTACTGGCTGATTGTCGAACTGAAAGGATACTCCAAGATCACCTTTTAAAATATTGACCATATAATTCGCATATTGTACAGGTATCGGCTCATCCAAACCATACTTTTCATTCAAAATTTCACGTTGTTCCATGGACAGTTTTTCTTCATTTTGAAATGGAGTTCCGGGCAAAAACTTCATCAAAAAAAATGTTGCTGAAGCTATAATAAATAACGTAATAATTAAATAGATTATTCGTTTTGTAATATACTTTGCCATCCTATTTCCTCCTAAAGGCAGATTAGAAAAACTTGGCTTGTCACCAAGTCTTTAGCGAAAGCTGTAGTTTTTCTTATACGATAAAGTGAAACTTCATTCCGTGGAATGCTTTTTACACGGAATGTTAGTTTGAACGAATCGGGTATTTAGGTGCCGTTTTCTCCACTTTGACCCTTTGTATCAACTAAAGGCTCTTAAGTCGGAATCTTACGGCACCTTACATGGGGGATAAAGCCTAAAATTTTATACTTTCCTATAGTATAAAAAATTCCTTTAAATCCATAAAAAAATGAGGAAAAGAGAGTACTTATGATTGAAATACCCCCTTTTTCCAATTTACCTATTCTAAAAATTTGTACATTCTACTTTTCGATAGAAACGTTCTTAAACGTATAATCCGAACCAAATAAATGCTCTTCAAAACCTTTGACATATGGTTTAATTAGAACGATTCTGCCACGTTGATAAATAGGAGCAACTACCGTATCTTCCTGTATCAAAAGTTTTTCAGCTTCTAGCATTAGTTCCCAGCGTTTTACAGGGTCATTCGCGTATTTAACTTTTGCATCATTGATGAGCTGGTCATATTTTTCATTTGAATAACCAGTATTATTATTCGTTCCATCTGTGACATACAAATCAAGGAAAGTCATTGGATCTAAATAATCCGGTCCCCAGCCATGCATAACGACATCATAATCTTGGTCTGATGTTTTTTGCAAACGTACTTTAAATGGAACATTTGCCAATTTCAATGTTAAACCTTCAAGATTTGTTTCCAGTTGATTTTTAAAATATTCAGCTGTTGTTTTGGCGTTTTCCGAATCATCACTAAGGTAATCAAGAGTGATTTCATCCGTACCCAATTCTTTCAAGCCTTTTTCCCAATGTTCCTTTGCTTTTTCTAAATCATATGAAATTAAATCGCCACTCTCTTCACGGAAATCTTGATCTGTTTCAGGGTTTTTTGCTAGTCCTCTAGGTACATAGCCGTCAGAAGGAATTGAGCCATTTGCCAGTACAGTTTCAGTAAAAGACTTTTTATCAAACGCCATGGCTAATGCCTTGCGGATATTTTCGTTTGCTAAAGGAGTATCTTTTCCGTCACGCTTCTGGTTGAACTTAAGATACCAAGAGCTTCCTTCTTCAAAGGTAGATGCAGCTTCATTATTTTTATACTGTCTTGCATATTCTGCATTTAATGGTGCTGTACGATCCACTTTGTCTGTTTCAAATAAATTAACCGCCGTACTTGGCTCTTTGGCAACTTGAACATTTACTTCATCTAAGCTTACGTTGTCTTTATCCCAATAATTATCATTTTTCACGTATTTCCAGCTTAGTCCTGATCCGTCCCACTCTGTTAATACAAATGGGCCGTTTGCGAGCATATTGTCGCTGTTTGTTCCAAATTTGTCTCCTTTCTCCTCAACAAATTTTTGATTAAGCGGAAGGTACGTACTAAATGCCAGTAATGATTTTAAGTACTCAACAGGTTGTTCCAATGTCAACTTTAATGTATGATCATCAACAGCTTCGACATTTAATTCTTCCGGGTCTTTTTCTCCATTCATTATATCGGTAGCGTTTTCAATAACTCCTGAGAACATATATGCATATTCTGATCCAGTATCAGAGTCGAGTGCCCTCCGCCAGGAATATACAAAATCATGTGCCGTAACAGGATCTCCATTGGACCATTTTGCATTTTCGCGCAATTTAAATGTATAAACCTTACCATCTTCGCTTATTTCTGGCTCTCCTTCTGCAATTGCGGGGATCGGATTATCATCTTTATCTAAGACATAAAGTCCTTCTAACGTTTGCCCAAATACAATAAAACTTGCTGCATCTGTCGCAAGAGACGGGTCTCCGGTTGGAATTTCTGCTGTTTCAACCATATTAAAGACTTGTTTATCTGGGGAATCGCTACTAGCAGATTCTTTTTTGCTTTCACCATCATTGTTACTACTTTTTGAGTCAGCTCCCCCACTACAAGCAAATAGCACCATGGTTAAAATTAGCATAAAAGCAAAAATAATAAATTTTTTTGACTTTACCATTGATCTGACCACCCTTTTCTTTATTATTTTTCAATTTTATTATACATTAATATTCTAAATTGTAAATGTTTTTTGTATTTAATAAATAATACAAAAGTATTATAAGTGTACTATTATTATATCTACGCGGAATTTTTTAAAAAATACAAATATTAGATAGAAAATAGTGACTTTTTTTAAATTTAATTTATAATTTATATCAATATATGCGTTTCTTACCATATTTTTTAAATCGTCACGAGTAAAAATAGTAGTTTGATTTATAAGTAATCATCATATAATAAGCAACTGCTTACTATAAAGTGAAACTTCATTTCCTTGGAATGCCTTTCCCAAGAAATGTTAGCTGAACGAATCGGGCATTTAGGTCCGTTTTCAACCACTTAGACCCTTTTGTACCAAATAAACTCTTGAAGTGGGAGTCTTATGGCACCTTACATACGGGATAAAGTTTTTACTTAAATATATATTTATAAAAGGAGCGGATACCAATGTTTAAAAAAATCTTTATTTGGATTGGAATGTCCCAAGCATTGATTTTTTTATTGTCAGTTCTATTTTACAAGCGAATAGATCTTTTATCATATGTAAATGTTTCTTTTATCATTGGTTCCATTCTTATTTTGATATCGTTAACAGGCTATGTCATAAATGGGCGTTTTTTTGATATCGTTTTTTTCAGCTTTCAGCATATTTTCGGTCAATTGACCGATACAGGCAGACGTCCTCTATCCCAACTTATACCACAGAGTTATTTTCTTCCATTTACAACCGGTATTTTTGCAATATTATTGACGCTGTTATCATTATTTATTTATAAAAATTAGCAATAAATTTTAAGGTCAAGCTGGCATTCACTTGTAAAAATAAGCTTTATCATATATTACTAACTTAAAAAATATCACTCTATGAGTTTTTTTCATGAATGGTTAGTTGAACGAATCGGGCTTATATGGTTTAAAACCTTAAGTTGGGAGTGAGTATTACTGCCCGTTAATGTGGAGTTGAAAATAAAACACAGCAGTAGTGTAACAATAGATATACAGATAAATATTTTCCAGGGTTAATTAGTATCATTCCCCTCCAATTCATTTTGTTTCTCTTTGCCAAAATTTAAATATACTCGGAATATTGTGTTAATATTGAATTATGTAGTTTTTTGGCAGCAGTTGGAGTAATGCTTTACTACTTGTTATAAAAGCTTTTAAATGGTTAAAAATCAAAAATTTAGGTATTGAAGCTAAAACTTATGAAGATTGGAAAGTCTTATAATAAGTAGTTTTATTATTGTACAAACGGGGGCCGATTACGTAATAAGTATAATCGCTTTTGTAATATGATGAGATTAGAAACGTACAAGGAGTGTGTTTAATGAAAAGAGTAGATGTAGTATATTCACTTATTTATGATGAAATACAAGAAAAAGTTTTAATGGTTAAAAACACTAAATATAATAATTGGTCTTTACCAGGTGGATCTGTTGAACCAGGAGAAACTTTATCACAAGCAGCTATACGCGAAGCTAAAGAAGAAACTGGTTTAACTATTGAGATTGATCACATCATTACCGTAAATGAAGCTTTTATGACGAATGATGACAATCATGCACTTTTTTTATAACATTTAAAGCAAGGATAATAAGCGGTGAAACTTCAATACAGGATACAGTAACTATTTCAGAAGTAAGATGGGTAAATTTAAAAACAGCTGATGAAATGATGCCATATCATAAAAATGGTATTAAATATTTGCTAGATAAATCAGTTCCTTATGTATTTCAAGGAGTGGTAGGTGAATAAAACTCCTATTAAAGGAGTGGCGAGGCTCTGTGATTAACTTTTGAAGTGAACTCTGATGACATTGTGAAAAAACATACTTAAAGTAACGGGAACGATTGTAATTAGGGGAAGCGTGAGAGCGTAAAAAGTTTTGTGTAAACGGATATACTTTCCAATAAGGAGATGATCATTTATGCAAGACTTTTTTCATGAGAAAATGGTTAAGGAATTGGCAAAATAATGTCGTACTGTAGAAGATGTTCAAGAAATGATGGAGCGTTTATTTAAGGACACCCTTCAACAGGTATTAACCAGTCCAGCATCTGATCCTGAAAGAGATCAAGTTTTCGTTTTCGTGTCTTCAACTCCTCTGTCCACCTGCAAGCCTCTTTAATATCCATATTCCGATCCTCCGTTACATCAGTTCGTTCCTACTTTTCCATTCCAGTTTAACTGATGGGAAGGAATATGGGCGGAAAGCGTTCAGTTCTATTGATCAAAAACTGTTCAATTTAGTTTAGCAGTTACAGTATAGTCAAAATGTATTTTATAGTACGTTTATTTGGTGCGGTCTAATATGAATATATTCCTGAAGATACATGAAAAACCTTTATACTTAAGAAATTGATCTTCCAATATTCGATTTTCATTGGAAAACGGTAAACTTAAAATTTTTCCATGTTGCATTATATTTATTCTTTATTATATAATATAGACAAGTTAGATTTTTCTAAAAAATGAAATATATAAATAATGGAAAATAATTAAAATTTTAGTCTTATTAGGTTTCACTTTATTATTTTTGTCTTTTAATTCAACCCAGCAATCAACTAGTGCGTTGTAGTAGATTATATTTCTTTTCAATTGGTTTTGATGTATTCCACTGGGGATAGTAGCAATCCAAAATGAAGTAAATAACCGTGACCATAAGGAAAGGTATTATGAAGTAAAATTATTGGTTTTCCAGAATGGATGATAATTAAATAAAATAAATAAACATTACTTGTTCGTATAGATGAAAGTATATAATTAGGAGTTATATTAATGGTACAAAAATTTAGATCTTGGAAGCAGCCAACAATACTGCTTTTTTCAATCGGAGTTTCAAGTATAGGAAATTTTATTTACTTAGTGGCAATTAATATTGTTGTCTATCAACTTACTGGTTCGGCAGCTGCTGTAGCAGGATTATGGATTATAGGACCTTTGACGAATACTTTTACTAAATTTTGGACCGGTAGTTTTATAGATTACCGAAGCAAACGACAAGTCATGATGAGCACCTATATTATAAGAGCACTATTTATCGGTGCAATCCCATTTGCGCCTAATATGTTGGTGATTTATGTCATTCTCTTTATCTTAAGTGTAGCAAACTCATTCTTTAACCCAGCATCAATGACATATGTTTCCATGATCGTTCCAAAAGAGAAGAGAAAGCGCTTTAACTCTATTCGTTCCTTTGCAAGTTCAGGGGCAATTATTATGGGGCCAGCAGTTGGAGGTACTCTTATTTTATTAACTTCAATTGAAATAACGCTATGGATTAATGCCCTTTTTTTTGTAATATCGGCTATGCTATTGTCATTTCTTCCAGAAAAAGAAACGATTAGTAAAGAAGCTATCCCTACTTTAACTGTTTCTCAAGTAATGCGCGATTTTACAATTGTTTGGGAATTTATAATGCGTAATAAATATGTATCTTTTATGTATTTAGGATATATTCTAATTATGATATTTACCTTTGCTATGGATGCACAAGAAGTTGTTTTTGTACAAAAAGTCATCGGGTTAACAGAATTTGATTATAGTCTACTTATTAGCATAACTGGGATTGGTTCTGTCGTCGGTGCAATTACACTATCTATTTATTCAAATAAATTATCCCTGCGCAGTATGATTTCTATTGGTATTATTATGGTGGCACTAGGATATGTAATTTATGCATTTTCGTGGTCTTTTGCATCGATAGTTGTTGGTTTTGTTATCTTAGGATTTTTTAATGCATTTCTTAACGCAGGAATCATGACTTTTTACCAAAATAATATTCCTATAGACATCATGGGAAGAGTAACGAGTATCTTTCAACTTATACAAAGTGTAGGTCAGGTTATATTTATCTTATCAATAGGTATTATTGCAGATTTAGTTTCCTTACGTTTAACAATTGTTGTTTTATCATTATTTATGCTTGTTTTAGCTGTTATATTTTTATTTACAGTATTAAAGAATGATAAAGAGAATTTTTATCAAGATAATAAAGAAGATTAAAAGTATTTCTAAAGGAGTCCAATCAAGAAGTATACATACGTACTTCTAGTAAACTTTTGTATCAGCTAATATATATGATGATATCAAGGGGCAGGTATATAGGCTAATTATTCCTAAAAAACTGAAAATTTTGATGAAATAATTAATAGAAAATGTTATATTGAAAGAGAAAATAATTTAGAGGAGGTGAAATTAATGAATAATGAGAAACCAAAAAACTTAGAAAAGTTTGACCAAGAGGTATACGCACGTACATCTGATAATAACATGCCGATTTTTGGCAAGGCTGAGCCTCTTACTGACGAAGAAAGAAAACAACTAGAATCTGCTATATCATTCTAAAACTCAGCGTACTTGATTAAAAATTAATCAAGTACGCTAGAATTTATTAAAGGGGGCATTCGTTGTGACAAAAGACATCATTGTGATTGATGATTTTTATAAAGAACCAAATAAAGTAAGAAGTATGGCATTGAATGTGCATGGTTGGATTGACGAAAACATGCAAGGTGAGAAAAAGCCAAGCATAGAAACAGAGAAAAATTTTTATACAAAAGAAGTTATAAATCAATTCGAGAGTATATTAGGATTTGATATTGATGTCGACCCTAATAAAATGGGGTTTGGCGTTTTTGCTTTTTATCCTTCGTATTCTAGAGTAGATTTAACAACACATTTTGATGACAGTGATTGGTCAGGAATTATTTATTTAGTTCCAAATGATTTATGTCAAGGTGGTATTTCTTTATATCGACACCGACAAACTGGACTTACTGGTCCTCCTAGTGAAGAACAACTATCTGAATTAGGATATATATCGATGGATAGCTGGTATGAAGATTATCTTAATTGGAAGTTAGAACCAGAAGCTTGGGAAGAAACAGTGTATATCGATATGCAATTTAATCGGCTGGTTTTATTGAATTCCGGTGCATTGTTTCATAGAGCTTCATCGGGTTTTGGAGATTCTCCAAGTAATGGACGCTTAACTCAAAGATTTTTCTTTAATAGAAAGAAAGGTGTGTAGTAAATGCAAAATAAGAAGATAATTGTAATTGAAAATTTTTATAAGAATCCTGAACTAATAAGAAATTTAGCAGTAAAATCAGATTATTCATCAGTTGCTAAATTGAACTATCCAGGGTTTCAAAGTGATAAAGAGTTTGACGCAAATGGAATTATAGAGGTTTTTGAACAGATTATAGGTAACAAAATTGAAGATCCGAAGGGTCGATTTACTTTTGGAGGTTTTCGTTTAATAACAGAACAAACAGGTAAAGTCTTAAAGGTTCATGCGGATACAATAATTGATTGGGCAGGATTAATCTTTTTAACACCAAAAGCTCCCTTAAACTCAGGCTTAGGGATATATAGACACAGAGAGTCAGGGTTGACTGGTCCGCCAACAGACATGAAAGCAAGAGAACTAGGTTATGAAGATACTTCTGAGTTTGAAAGGTGTGTAATAAGAAAAGATATGGATGATCCATCTAAATGGGAATTGATTAGTTTCATAGGCAATCAATTTAATAGATTAGTTCTAATTAAGGGTTGTGAATTATATCATGCACCGATGAAAGGCTTTGGACAAACTCCTGAAAATTGTAGGATCACTCAAAACTTCTTCTTTAAAGAGGTGACAAAAAAAGATTACACCTCAAAACTCGTTTCACTATAAGGAGGGTGAAAATTGGGAATTTTAGGTGAAGATATAATAGTTGTTGATAATTTTTATAAAAATCCCATGCAGGTTCGGGAGCTTGCATTAAATGCAGAGTATAATTTTTTTGGAAATAAAGCTAATTTTCCAGGAGGAGAATCAGTAAAAGCATTTTATACGCAAGAGCATATTAGAAGATTTGAGAGTTTAGTTAATCAGAAAATACATGTAGCCACCGATAAATATGTGTTTGGTAAATTTCGATTTTCTACATCGAATGATATTTCTCAAACGGTAGTGCATTTTGATAAGGTTAGCTGGGCTGCAATTATTTACTTAAGTTTAAATGAAGATTGTAAAGGCGGCCTTGGTATTTATAAACATAAGGAATTAAATTTGCCGACTGTCCCTTTGTCGTATAGGTTGATGGCTTATGGCTGTAAGGATATTATTGAATTTGATGAAAAACATGTGTTACCGATTACTAAAGAGAAAAAAGCGTGGGACTTAATTAAAGAAATACCTATAAAATATAATAGACTGATTTTAATGAAAGGTGAAAAATACTTTCATGGAATTACAAAACAATTTGGAAAAAATATAACAGATTCAAGACTTTCACAAGTGTTCTTTTTCAAAAATGAAGAAAATGAGGATAAATATGAACAAAAAGCAGTCATCTCTAAAAGAGAAAATAAATAAGAAAATTATGAGACAAGGTGGTATTCCAACAATTCTAGATAATTTTATCCTAAACGAACTATATAATGGTAACAAATCTACACTATTAAAAAAAATAATAACTAGCGATAAATTATCTGCTGCTAGATACCAACCAATTTTAGAAAGAATTGAAAAGACTAATGGGTCAGAATTACCCTTTTTATCAAGATTATACAGTCAAGGAAAAAATGAAGTATACAGATGGAAGGGACAGCCGCTTTTCAAAAGTATATATGATAAAGCTATATATGAGTTGCTAATTTATGAAACTTGTCCCTCGACAATTATTGAATTTGGCGCAACTGAGACAAGTCTTAGATGGTTAAAATCAGTTATAAATCAATATCAATATAAGACAAGATTGATTGGAATAAATATTGTGAACATCAATAATAAAGATGAACTAGAATACTTAAATATAAATGCAAATGATATTCAGGATGAAAAGTATAATAAATTTTTCATTAATCTTGAACATCCATTGATAATTATTGAGGATTGTCATGTTAATACAAAAGGAATACTGGAGTTCTTTTCTGATTTAATTCACCCTGGTGATTATATAATCATAGAGGATAGTATTTCAAAACAGAAAGAAATAAAACAATGGGCAATAAACAGGATTAATTTTTTTGTGGACACTAGGTATACAGATTTTTTCGGCATAAACACTGTTTCGGCAACTAATTCTATTATTACGAAAGTAGGGGATTAGATGATCAATCCGATTGATAGAATAAAAGAGGTATATTTTAATAATCAAAAAAATAAAAGACTCTTTTTAGGGAAGGTAGATAAAAATCTTCTTATAAACGATTTATTTCTTCCTAATTTAAAATCTGGAACGATTATTGAAAGTAAGAATATTACTTTATACGAAGACTTCAAATCAATTGGGAAAGTTGATAATAAAATATTAGCAGTTTTTTCAAAATTAATAAACACAAAGACTTCAGAAATTATTTTCGAAGGTGTTTTTAGTTTAGAAGACTTTTTGAAAGAATATGGTTCTAACCTAAACCTAGATGGTCTACATTTTCCTGGAGCTGATCTTTCTGGTGCTAATTTAAGTGCTTCATCACTAAGTAATTCAAATTTAATCGGGGCAAATTTAACAAAGTCAAATTTAAGAAGTGTAGACTTTTCAAATTCAAATTTGCAAGGTGTAGATTTTGAAGATTCAAATATGCTAGGTTCAACTTTTATAAGTACGGATTTAAGAAGAACTAACCTTAAGCATTGTGAACTTAGAGAATCAACATTCAAAGGAGTTCCGTTAAGGGGAGCGGAATTATGGGGGGCTTATTTATGGGGAGTAAATTTGGATGAATGTTTCATCGATGGTGTAGATGTTTCAAGAGCAGATACACGAGGTTCTTAATATGATACAAAAGTGTTTATATAGTGAGGAAGACTTTTTTCTAAAAAGTGTTGATACCATTTTAAGAGGAGATAGAATTTTTACTGGAACTCAAATTGATGATTTTTCCTTAGTGAACTTAAATCATAATAAAAGAATACTATTATTAGGTGGGGGACAAGGAGGTGCAATAAGAAGTCTATTAATTAATAATCCGAGTGCAGAAATCTACGTTGTTGATATAGATCAGAACAACATTACAATTACAGAAACTATATACAGTAAGTACTTCCATAGTATAAAAAAGAATGTGTTCTTTTTTAGGATAAACGCAAAAAATATTTTTGATTATTTCAAGGGTTGTGAATTTGATTCAATCTGTATTGACTTATATACAATCAATGGTTATCCTGAATTTTTATTCGAGATTAACTACTTAACAAAAATTAAAAGCTTATTAACTAACAAAGGAATTCTAATATTAAATGCTTTTGGTCTACCAGACCATTTAAGGCCCTTACAAGGGAACAATCCACAAGTATATATTATGAATGCTCTTTACGAAGTGTTTAATAATGTTTCTTATATAATAAACAGAAGAAATATGACTTTAGTTTCTGCCTTGGGCAATAATCCCCTTTGTTGTCTAGGAGAATCAAAAGTTGATTTGAATGTGAATGACTTATTAGCGTATAAAATGATTAATCTAAGATGGCAGTTAAGAATGAGGATGAGCACTCCATTGGATATTAATAATAATCTCAAACCAGATATATTAACGAAAGAATTTTTGAATAAGGAAATGTCATTTAGATGGCGCCATTTAATAGAGGTATTGAGTCAATACTTAATAGTTGAAAATGACATGTTTACAAAACAAAATCTAAAAGAGTACATTTTATACAGGCCAGAAGTGTTTTTAGACATTACTCTAGATTTATTAAAAGATAATAAACCCGAAGCCTCATTTTTACCAATTACTATTGGCAGTTTGTCTTTTACTTTAAAACATGATTTTTCTTGGTTTATAAAATGGTTTATTGCCAATAGCAATTTTATATTGAAATACCAACCAGAATGGGGTGTGAATATTGCTCTGACACAAATAGTTTCTATAATAATAAATGATTCGGGGAACTATAATAATTTTATTACTGATATAGATAAGATAATTATGAAAACCAGTACGGAATTATAATATAGTGAGTAAATTATAGGGAAGGTTTTAGCGGATTAAAACCCTAATTTTGGACAATAACACTCTTAAACTACTTTTTACTTAGAAATTCGCTATTTTTCTTGAATTACCTTTTTTGTCCACCTGAGATTATAGCCGCTTCGATTCCAAAACTGGCATTCGAGGCGAGGACAAAAGGGAGGAAAAATCTCCAATATGGTTTCTCGGTCGATAAAAATTTGATATAACTTTTACTCATTATGCATATCTCTGACGCTTAGAGAGCATTAAATTACATTTTCCTCCCTTATTATATCCATTCCAATACAACCTGTATAATTGTACAGCATTGTCTAAATCAAAAAATTACATTGTTGAGGAATTTTTTTAATTGAAAAGTAAGTTGCATTATATTCATTTTAAAAACGCTTAGAACGTGTACACCAACAATAAATAGTACATAGGATTATTGTTATTTGGTATAAGACCTCGGATGAGCTCGACTTGGTGCCAAAGAACCAGCATAATAGCCAATCTACTTGCTACTATTTGTCAAATAGTAGCGAGATATTATTGTATATTGCTTGCAATTTGTGATCATTATATTATATTATCCTATTTTGTACTACGCAGTAAGATGATTCCTAAAATACAAGGTAGTGCTAATTTCATTCAACTGTTATTGATTAGCACTATCAAACATTATACTTCTTTTAGAGTACTTATTAACCTGCTTCGAATAACGTTGTGATAATTTCTTTTTATGTGATTGAAACATGTCTTCTAAAGGAATATTATAGTTGTTTGCAATCACAATTAAATTACCCAATACATCTCCTAATTCTTCAGTTAATTCCTGTTTGTTTTCCTCATAAGACCCCTGTAGCTCATCAGGTCTATCCCTGCCAATCTCAAGGGCTCTTATAGCTCTTGCTACTTCTCCAGTTTCTTCTGCCAAAAAGCCAATTCGAATAAAAATATCTAAGTCAGACCACCCCCTGCTTTCATAATACTGCTTTACCCACTGTTGAAACTCGGTCACATTCATGTTTGGATATCCTTTCTATGATTTTTAGTTTCTTAACTCTAAAATAGCAATGTAGATTTGTAAAAGTGTTTCGGTTACCAATTTACCTTCCTATTTATTTTATTGATGTTTCTTTCTGCACGATCTAAAAAATAGAATCAGCTTGTAACTAACATGTTGTAAAATCAATATTTACCTTTCTTTTAAAAACAATTGACCGAAATTCACTTGAACTTCCACACTGCGACCAACTTGTTTAATCGTAATGTTAATCACCCTTTTAGTCGCTTATAGTCTCAAATAACATTTTATCATGTGTATAAATAACACCTCCACCTACAAACGAATACTCCAACGCACTATATATTGGAACTGCTAAATCATAAATATAAAAATGTTTCTCACAATCTTGAAAATCAACCATTGCCAAATTCGAATCTTTATTAACCAATATGTTTTCTAACCATAAATCGCCGTGTAACAATCCATAATTCGAATTATGTTTTGAGATTTTTTTATGATTGATAAAACCTCTTTTGCAATATCTCTAATAGTACATTCTTCTTTAGGAATATATTTAAGAAAGGCATATTCCTCGTTATCATGCCAATCATTGATATATCTAATTGGATGTATTTCTTCAAACTTCTTGGACAAAGGATTTAGTTACACTTACTAGCTAATTAAGTAAATCCATTCAGAGAGATTCCTACATGAAATTACCACTAACTGAATAACCATTTTTTTCCTCTTATTTCTGATTCTTTTCATCCTTCTATTATATATATTACTTTTTTCTTTCCTCTTCAAATCTGCCTTTACGCCTTATCCCCCTTAGTTTCAACTTGATTTTTATACTTCAAGGCAATGGGACTTAGCCTAAACGCCAGATTTCCTCCTTATTTTCCCACTTTTTGTTTCAAAAATGACCGTTTTTTCACCTTTTTCGAAGTTAAAATAGAAATTTTCGAGAACGTTGCATGAGGAAAGCAAAGACGAACTGAGACAGAACAAGGACTAGATATGAAAAAGACCCCAAAATCGCAAATGATTATTTTAACGAAATCAGGGTCGGTTTAAAAATGTTTATTTTTACGAACAAGAGTTTATTTTAGTTAGACAAATTTTTTAAAAAGTTTAACTACACACTCCACATGATTTGTCTGAGGAAACATATCAACTGGCTGTATTTCCTTTGTTTCATAGCCGCCTTCATCAAGTATTTTTAAATCGCGTGCTAGTGTAGAAGGATTGCAGGAAACATATACAATCCGATTTGGTTCCATTTCAATCATGGCTTGAAGAAAATCTATTTCGCAACCTTTACGCGGAGGATCAATGACAATAACATCCGGCTGAAGTCCTTGAGCTTTCCACCGTGGCATAACTTTTTCAGCTTTTCCAACAATAAACTCTGCATTCGTAATACCGTTGAGCTTTGCATTTATTTTCGCATCGTGAATCGCTTCCGGAACGACTTCAATACCATATACTTTTTTTGCTTGTCGAGCCAAAAACAATGAAATAGTGCCAATCCCGCAATAGGCATCAATTACTACATCATTTGCTCCAATATTTGCATATTCCAATGCCTTTTCATATAATACCTTTGTTTGTTGCGGGTTGACCTGATAAAAGGATTTTGCCGAAATGGCGAAACGAATATCACCAATCGTATCGTAGATATAGGCGTCCCCCCAGATAACCTTTGTTTCCTTTCCTAAAATAACATTCGTCCGTTCTTTGTTAACATTATGAACAACAGATTTAACATGAGGGTATGTTTCGGTCAATTCTTTAATTAGCTTATCTTGCTGAGGCAGTTTTTCCGTTCGGGTTACAATTACAATCATCGTATCATTTGTTTCTCTACCTGTGCGCACCATAATATGACGCAGAACACCGCTATGTTGCTTCTCATTATATGCTTGTATACCTAAACGTTCAGCAATTCGCCGTACAGCCTCTACCATCCGATCATTTACCTCATCTTGAATAACACAAGTATTCATATCTTCAATAATACGGTGACTTCTTTTTTGGTAAAATCCAGTAATTAGTTCGCCTTTCTTTTCGCCTACTGGAATTTGTACTTTGTTACGATAACGCCAAGGATCTCTCATCCCTAGTGTTGGCAAAACAGAGACATCATCTAGATGCGCAATCTTCCGCATGACATTTTTCACTTGATTTCGTTTCATCTCAAGCTGCATATCATAGCTCATATGCTGTAATTGACAGCCACCGCATTTATAATACACATTACACGGTGGCTCTACACGCTCCGAACTTTGCTTCTCTATTTGCAAGAGCTTGCCATAGCCGAAGTTTTTATTTACTTTAACGACTTTAACCAATGCTTTTTCACCCGGCAAAGCATTTGGGACAAATAATGGATAGCCGTCTATTTTTGCAATACCGTTACCTTCATGGGTCAAATCTTCAAAAGTAAGTGTTACTGTTTCATTCTTTTTTACTGGTACTACTCTTTTTGCCATTATTCTCTTCCTTTATACGCTTGTATGTATTCCTTATCGCATAACTCTATGAGGTATCCACATGTAAAGCGACAAGAATAACTATAGTCTAACTTAATTTTTTTCTATAAACAACAGCATTAAAGTTGCAAATGGTCCTAGTAAGAGTGATACAAGAAACCAATTCAGACCGCTTCTATTTTTCCCCTGTGCCAGACCGGCATTTATTAATGCAAGCGTTCCCCAGCCAACATAATAATTTGCATTTTCCACATGAACATCTCCCCCCATACCCATACTGTTTTAAAGAGCCATGGCGTTTCACTCTTACTAAAGATTCGGCTACATACAAGATCCTTACTAATGAGCGGGAATATGTCTTTTTAAACTGTCCTCAGCTAATTTCAGGTTCAGCAGAAGATTTTTAACTTAAAACAGTTCTTCAATACAGAAACCATTCCCTAAAAATCGGCTTAATCATATTATGTGTTATCCGAAGCTTAAGCTCTCTTCATATGGACAACCATTTTTTTAGAAAAACTTGGCTTGACGCCAAGTCTTTAGCGAAAGCTGTAGTTTTTTTTCTTATACTATAAACCTAAAAACTTTATACTATCCCATAGTATAAAAAAGACTACTGTACAAGTAGCCTTTTTTACCTTTTTTCAATGAATTCAGTTGGAACAAAAAATTCAATATGTTGTTGCAGATTGACAAATTCGCCCGGGAGCAGACCACCATATTCTCCATCTATATTTAATTGCATCTTTTCATCCGTAGTCACCTTAATATGCTTTGCCTTGTCATAAATGACATGTTTATCCTCTAAATGTGCTCCTCGTAAAGCAAGCGTCGCAATTCGAATAAACTCAGCCAAATTCGTTTTTCGTAGAATAATTAAATCAAAATAACCATCCTGCATATCTGCATCAGGAGCAAGCTTTTCAAAGCCTCCAACAGAATTTGAATTAGAAATAAGAAAAAGCATAATATCCTCGTCTACTACTTTTCCGTCATATTCTATTTTGGCTCTTGTCGGTTTTAAAGAAGGCAGCATTTCAATACCTTTCATATAATAAGCGAGCTGTCCCAACATGGTTTTTAATTTGCTAGGCACTTCATAAGTCAGCTCGGTTAACTTACCTCCACCAGCTATATTCATAAAATAATGGTTGTTTACTTTTCCAATATCTAAAAACATTGTTTTGCCTTCGATAATAACATCTACAGCTTTTTGAATATCTCTTGGAATCCGTAAAGCTCTCGCAAAATCATTTGTCGTTCCCACAGGGATGATGCCCAACTTTGGTCGGTGATTTTGCTCAGCAAGGCCATTAATTACCTCATTTATGGTACCATCACCACCAGCAGCAATAACAAGATCATGTCCTCTCTCAATCGCTAATCTTGCAGCAGTGGTAGCATCCCCCTCGCAAGTTGTTGCATGAGCAGAAGTTTCATATCCAGCTACTTCAAGCTTTTCTAAAACAACTGGTAATTCTTTTCTAAAGGCTTCTCTCCCAGATGTAGGGTTATAGATAATACGTGCTTTCTTCATTGTTTTCCCTCCGCAATGCACCATGCACTGATATGCAGAACTGTTTCTATTTATAATAGCGAACATTAAGTTAATACTAAGCAAAAATTCATGAACTATTAAAGAAATGAATGAACTCTCAATACTCGAATACGGTTAACATAAGAGTCGCCTGATCCTTAACTGCTTGAAAAGAGGAGTTAATAGCTTTGGTTCTCACAAGACATATATATATAATGGAACCTGATACCTAGGAGACAGCTCTTTTCTTACATAAAACCCTAGACTATCATAGATTTAAAATCATGATAGTCTAGGTTAACTACTATCGCTTATTAATTTCTTCTAATAAGATTTTATTAACCATTGGCGGGTTTGCTTGCCCCTTGGTCGCTTTCATTACTTGACCCACTAAGAAACCAACAGCCTTCTTTTTACCATTTTTATAATCTATGATGGACTGTTCATTTTCATCAAGGACTTTTGAAATAATCTCTTTTAACTGACCCTCATCAGAAATTTGAACCAGACCTTTTTCTTTAACAATTTTCTCTGGATCGCCGCCTTTTTCAACCAACTCAGCAAAGACTTTTTTCGCTATTTTTGATGAAATGGTACCATCATCAATGAGCTTAATCATTTTGCTTAATGCCTCTGGAGTAATCGCTAAATCATCTAATTCTTTATAATGTTTATTCATATAGGCAGATAATTCTCCCATTAACCAGTTGGAAACTTGTTTTATATCAACATCATGAGCGATTGCTTCCTCGAAAAAGTCTGCCATTTGTTTCGAATTCGTAATGACCGTTGCATCGTATTCCGGCAACCCAATTTCTTCCATATATCGTTGTTTACGTGCGTCTGGAAGTTCAGGAATCTCTTGACGAATTCGCTCTTTCCAAGCATCATCAATATACAATGGAACAAGATCCGGTTCTGGGAAGTAACGATAATCATCCGAACCTTCTTTCACACGCATTAATAAAGTCTCTTTTGTTCTCTCATCATAACGGCGAGTTTCTTGAAGGATCTCTCCACCGGAAAGCAAGACTTTTTCTTGACGTTTTTCTTCAAACTCTAACCCTTTTTGTACATAACTAAAGGAGTTTAAGTTTTTCAATTCGGTTTTTGTGCCAAATTCCTTTTGCCCAATTGGACGAAGTGAAATATTAGCATCACAACGTAGCGAGCCTTCCTCCATTTTCACATCGGAAACGCCTGTATAATGGATAATATTTTTCAGTTTTTCTAAATATGCATATGCTTCTTCTGGAGAACGCATATCCGGTTCGGAGACAATCTCAATTAATGGCGCTCCTTGACGGTTAAAATCAATTAATGAATATCCATCATCACCATGTGTTAATTTTCCAGCATCTTCTTCCAAATGCAGGCGAGTAATTCCAATTCGTTTTTTCTTTCCATGCACTTCAATTTCGATCCAGCCATTTTCACCAATTGGCTGATCAAATTGAGAGATTTGGTAAGCTTTTGGATTGTCTGGGTAGAAGTAATTTTTACGATCAAACTTTGTATGTGTTGCAATTTCACAATTCAGAGCCATTGCCGCTTTCATTGCAAAATTAACTGCTTCTTCATTTAAGACAGGTAAAACCCCAGGATAACCTAGATCAATTGGGTTGACATTCGTATTTGGTGCTGTCCCGAACGCATTCACGCTAGGGCTAAATATTTTGGATTTTGTTTTTAATTCAACATGTACCTCTAAGCCAATAATTGTTTCGAAATTCATTCGTTGGCACCTCCTAGCTGAGGGCGTTGTTTATGATGATCTGTCACTTGTTCATAAGCATGTGCTGCCCGGTATACCGTCATTTCATCAAAATGTTTACCGATAATTTGCAGACCAATTGGTAAACCATCCGTTGAAAAGCCACAAGGAATGGAAATACCCGGTACTCCTGCCAAGTTCACTGGAATAGTTAAAAGATCATTTGCATACATCGTTAATGGATCATCCACTTTTTCCCCAACTTTAAATGCTGGAGTTGGTGTTGTTGGTCCCATCACGACATCATAATCCTCAAGAATCTTATCAAAATCATTTTTAATTAAAGTACGTACTTTTTGGGCTTTTTTGTAATAAGCATCATAGTAGCCAGAGCTAAGTGCAAATGTACCTAACATAATACGGCGTTTTACTTCATCACCAAAGCCTTCGCTGCGAGATTTTTTAAACATATCAATCATATTATCTGCATTTTTTGAACGAACCCCATAGCGAACCCCGTCAAAACGAGCCAGATTTGCTGATGCTTCAGATGAAGATAATAAATAATACGTTGCTACAGCATATTTGGAATGCGGTAAAGATACTTCTTCCCAAGTTGCACCTAATGATTCATATACTTTTAATGCTTGAAGGACAGCCTCTTTCACTTCAGGTGCTACCCCTTCACCAAGGTATTCCTTAGGTACAGCAATTTTTAATCCTTTCACATTTCCAGTTAAAGCTTTTGTGTATGCTGGAACCTCAATATTTGCACTTGTTGCATCCATGGAATCGTGTCCAGCAATAACTTCTAATACCCGTGCATTGTCCTCTACGGTTCGCGTAATTGGACCGATTTGATCCAATGAAGATGCAAAAGCAACTAGACCGAAACGAGATACCCGTCCATAAGTTGGCTTTAAACCAACTACACCGCAAAATGCAGCAGGCTGGCGGATCGAGCCACCAGTATCAGATCCTAAAGCAAATAGCACTTCACCTGACGCTACAGCTGCAGCTGAACCACCACTCGATCCCCCCGGTACATAGTCTATATTCCAGGGATTACGGGTTGGTTCATAACTGGAGTTTTCATTTGAAGATCCCATAGCAAATTCATCCATGTTCAGTTTACCAATCGTAACTGCCTTTTCGTTATGCAATTTTTCGATAACAGTAGCGTTATATAAAGGATCATGAAAATTATCAAGAATTTGGCTCGCGCAAGTAGTGCGTAAAGCTTTTGTAACAATATTATCTTTAATCCCACTTGGCATTCCAAATAGAGCCCCGGTTTTGTCCACTGACTCGTCCAGCTCTTTTGCGTAAGCAAGAGCCTTATCATTGTTTAATGTTAAAAATGCATGAACCTTATCATCGACTTCTTGAATTCGTTCATAAGAGGCGTTTACTAAGTCTTGTACCGTAATTTCATTATTATGTAGTTTTTCTTCTAATTCTTTTATTGTGTGATCAAATAATGACATGCTTATTCCCTCCTACTCCAAAATTGATGGGACACGAAAATGACCATCTTTGTGATCTGGAGCATTTTTCAGTGCTTCTTCTTGTGTAATCCATTGCTTTGGCTCATCTTTACGCATTACATTTTTTATATCCAGCACATGTGTTGTCGGCTCAACATTCGTGGTGTCCAGTTCATTCAGCTGTTCTGCATAAGCAATAATGGAACTTAAATGCTCCGTAAACATTTCAGTTTCTTCTTCTGTTACATGTAAACGAGCTAAGTGAGCTACATGCTTTACTTGATCTTTTGAAATTTTATCCACTATTTTCCCTCCAAACAGTTATCTTCTTTCATTATATACATAAGTCCTTCATCCATAAAGTGAATCTTCAAACCGTGGGGTTTTCTTTGATCCCCTCCTGATTGTTAGAATGAACAGAATCGGCACTATTCATTTTTCCAAACAACTGTACAAAAAGAACCGAGAAGCAGCCAAGTTTTGGGGCAAACGGATTTATATATTTAAATGATAGAACCGCGAAATTAGCCAACTTGGCTGAACCCTAACCTTGATGCGGGAAACTATCCAATGTTGCACATAAGTAGGACATTAAAATTTCCACTGCATTCTCTTTCGTACATACTTTTAGCGAACAAAGAATTTCGATCTGCCATTTTTGACGAACTTTTTGAACATGCCCTACTATCTCATTTTAAACGTTAGTAACACTATAGATGATAGCAGAATGACCTATTACTAAGCAACTAAAGTTAAATAAAAAGTTGATTTGAGCCTCAATAAGTTTCATATGTGTAATCAGCTACATTTTTATAGTCAACCTCTCTTTATCATGCCACGCTTTTATTCTTAAAACCATTACTCTTGCAACTTTTTAATTGTTTGGTCAAAGTCTTGCGTTAATTCTGTGTTTGGCTTATCCAACAAACTGACAATGATCGTAACAATACAGTTAAATAAAAACCCAGGAGCAATTTCATATAGCTCGAATATACCACCTTCAAGAAAGTTTCCCCAAACAATAACGGTTACAGCACCAATGACGATTCCTGCTAATGCACCATTTCTTGTAATTCCTCGCCAAAATAAAGATAAAAGAATAATCGGTCCAAAAGCTGCACCAAACCCAGCCCAAGCATAACTAACAAGCTTTAACACAGAACTTTCTGGATTTAAAGCAATTCCCATTGCAATCAGTGCTATACATACTGTTGCAATTCTACCAACCCAAATTAGTTCTTTACTTGAAGCTTTCTTACGAAAAATAGCTTTATAAAAATCTTCCGCTACAGCCGATGATGAGACGAGCAACTGTGAATCAATGGTACTCATGATAGCTGAAAGAATGGCAGCTAAAAGTATACCTGCCATTACCGGATGAAAGAGAATTTGTGAAAAAGCAATAAAGATTTTTTCCGAATCTGCTAGTACTTGTAATCCATTCTCATGAATAACTTGAATTCCAAATTCGGAAAGCCTGGAAACGTCCTCTGTACTTATAAAAGCTAAACCGACAAACCCTGTAAAAATAGCACCATACAGCCCTAATATCATCCATGTCGTCCCAATGAATCTAGCTAATGGTACATCTTTGGAAGAGCGTAAAGCCATGAATCGAACAAGGATATGCGGCTGACCAAAATAACCGAGTCCCCAAGCAAGTGAAGATATAATTGCCATGATGCCAATACCTTCAACCATACTTAAATGAGATGGTGCAATCTCACCAACTGCTTGAACTGCTTCATTCCATCCACCCATTTCATTTGATGCAACAATTGGTACAACTAATAAAGTAAAAAGCATAAGACTACCTTGAATAAAATCAGTCCAAGCTACAGCTAAAAACCCACCAAGTAATGTATAAGAAACAACGACTATTCCTCCAATCCAAAGCGCCGTTTCATACGGAACATCAAATGAAGCTTCAAATAATTTCGCTCCGCCAACTAAACCAGATGAAGTATAAAAAGTAAAAAAAACTAAAATTACTAAGGCAGCTATCACTCGAAGAATATGAGATTGGTCTTTAAAACGATTCTCTAAAAAGTCAGGAATGGTAATGGAGTTATTGGAAACTTCTGTATAGACTCGCAGTCGCTTAGCAACAAATTGCCAATTTAAGTAAGCACCTATAGCCAGACCAACCCCCATCCATGCTTCAGAAATTCCCGTAGCATAAACGGCTCCCGGTAAACCTAATAATAACCATCCGCTCATATCCGATGCACCGGCACTTAATGCAGCAACCCCCGGCCCAAGACTGCGACCACCTAAGACGTAATCCGATAAGCTATTTGTTCGATAATACATAATGATTCCGATTACTAACATAATTATTAGGTAAATAATAAACGTTATCAGCGTGGGTAAATCCATGTACTACTTTCTCCTTTCTATAATTAAAGTAATAAACGATAAAACAATTAAACTAGGCATCGGAACAAACAACCAAAACCAAGTAACTCCTTGAATTGAATATTCCATAAAAGATAGACCTCCTTTTCTATAGTTTATTAAAAGTATGTATTGCTTGTAAAATCCGAATTTTCATTCATCATTATTATTTTATGCTTATAATAACTTGTTTAGTTAATAAAGTGAAACTTCATTCAAGGAGTGCTTTTCTCCTTGAATGTTAGTTGAACGAATCGGGCATTTAGGTGCCGTTTTCTCATCATGTTCGTAACATCATTAGCACATTTTCGAATGGAGAAAAATACGCACCTTACATGTGGGATATAACGAATTATTGATTTAAGGTTAAACGTGTATAAACACGGGGGAGAATTTCCGGAAAGACTTGTAGTAGGATGAACTTATTAATAACCTTTAGTTATGAGTGATTTTCTTAAACAAAAAACTAGGCGCCCTCTTGGTCGATAATTTGACTAAAAGACTACCTAGTTAGTTGTTCGCTATATCATGTTTTCCTTGTTATTGGACATATTTACCAATGGTTGCTTCATTAAGTCCAACTGTGCTTACATAATATCCTTCTGCCCAAAATGTCTGTTTTCAAACTTATATTTTAAGTTTACATACTTATCAAATATCATTAGTGCGCTTTTATCTTTGAATATCTCAAAAACTTAAAACAGATATTTTTGGTGGAATATTTACTAACATATGCACATGATCAGATAGAAGATGCCCCCTCGATTATCTCTACCCCTTTATATTTACATAGTTCGTAGTATTTCACTTATACTTCTTCAATATAGAGATTATAAATTATTTTTCTTCTACGCTTTAGAGTGCACACAATATGGTATTTACAAGGCTATTTTATTTGTGCCAAACTTTTGGCTTTATCGGCCAATTTGCTCACTTTCCTTCCTATCTTATAGGCACGAACAATCTCTATTATAAGAAGAAAGTGAGTTTTTGGCCACCCGTATAGCAGGCACGCTGCCGCGAGCTCAACTGACTAAAGTCATAATAAAAAAACTGTGGTAGCAAATCATAAGGTTTAAAGCAGTGAAGTTGATTTCCACCACTATATTTGGAAGAAAGTCGGATACTCCCCCTAAATTTTATTTTTTAATCTGTCTACCTTTAAGGGACATATAAAAATTCAATAATCCATCAAGACTTATAACTTAAAATAATATTGTTAAAGAACACCAATTACATATTACTTTCTTCAAAATCCTTCATCTTTTCTATTAAATCTTGTTTTTCCTTGTTTTTTCTTACATATTTATACTCAAAATAGTATATTCTATCTGCTGGACCAAACTTACTTTTGTTCCAGTTTGTGTAGTCGAAATGTACATTTAAATTACCTAAACTATTAACTAACAACGTAACAGAAAACCAAGGTTCTTGGTCGTTATCAATAAACAACTTTTGTAGTTCAACAGTTAGTTGAAATAATTTATGGAGTTCTTTATTGTAAGCCCTCTTATCTATATTATATAGTTTTGGGATATAATGAGAAAAAACGTGTTGCTCCTCCCCTTTAGGCATAAAAAAGAAGAAAGCTCCTCCTTCTCCATTCTTAACTTCACTATTAAAACAGAAGTTTTCCCATTCAACTGGAATCATATCATTAACCTGTTGGGCAATTTCAGTATATAACTTATTTAATTCCATTTCAAAACTCATAATATCAGCCTCCTGATTTGTTTGTAGTCTCACGAATCACTGGGAATTGACCTTCGATTTCATATTCAACTAAAAAGGAATCGGGTCTCATTGATTTATTAGAATAGATTGGCTCAATGCGACAGAAACTTTCTTGGGTGGTATTTCTTTTAACGCATTTGCCCACTCAGTTTCCATCTCGTACCAAGCTCCACCTCTCCTATTAATTTGACTATTTTGTGGTAGAGATTATCTATATCAGAAGGGCCATTAAATTGGGCTCCAATTAAGTGCCCACCATTATCATCTGGGAATCTATCTTTTCCCCCTACATTCGCTTGAGCATATTTATTTCTATCAGCTTTTTTCAATACAAGGTTAGGAGCGTTTACATTTACAATACGCCCAATATCATCTGTAGTATACTTATAGTTATCATTAGTGATATATTTTATATTGGGTAATAGTACTTTTTTTCCATTTTTACCCTTCACTATATGTTCTCCAAAATCTATTTGTCTAACCTCTTTAGTAATTGTATTAATATTTAGTTTACTACTTTCGTCTCTACCTTTAGTTATATCTTTTTCGCCGTTCTTCACCGAAAACATCTGTGGGCGGATTTCACCAAGCGGCTTCGATCCCATTCCAATCATCGGAATTGTAGAATAGCCTGTCGAAAGTTGCTCTCGATAGAACACAGGCATTTTCACCTTAGATAGTGCTACTTTAGCTGTATTTAACTTCTCTTGGAAATAACTCTTGCTGTAAGGTTTCCCACCAGTCAGCTTTGGCGATTTCCCTGCACTTCCTACTTTGGAAATTTCCTTTCCTCTTAAGGCCCAGGTACTTGGTATTAGTGCCGGCAAAGCAGAACCCGTTACATACATGATTCCCTCTTGTTTCACGGTATCGGTGAAAGACTGATTCAAAAAACAATTTTTTAAATTAAATAGTGTATTCTCGATTTTCCTTTTTTGTGGAGATGAAATTACCCTTAACTTGTGATTTTAAAAAGGTCACTTAATTAAACATTGAAAATATAATTAATAGAATTATAAATGTTCTTGAAACTAAAACAAAAAGTCGACTTAAAAGCTAGAGCAGGGATTTCTCAAACAATATCACTATTAATAGTATCCTTACTAACTGCCACGAGGTTAGATAAAAATACGAGAACCTAAAGTGTCATCATACCTAGGCTCTCGTATTTTTCCGCTTATTTCCATCCATTGTACTCTAAAAATTTATCTGGGATTCTTAGCTCTAGCTGTTGTTCAAGTTCTTGGTAAAAAACTTGCATATCAGCTTTGTCATACCATTTCTGAGTGTTTTTCAATGGAATTCTTTTATCACCAATGAATAAGTGACAGCCAAATCTTCCTCTATCATAATTAAATATTACATTAAAATAATCATAAGCAATAAAACTGAAGCTAAACATAGTATAAGGTTTATCAGTGCGAGTAATAACATTAAAACTACTTGTTATTTTGTCTTTAAAGTAATTTTTTATTTCTTTCATTATTTTATCTTCAAGGACTTCACTATTTTGCAATCCAAACATCTCCTTTGGTTTCTAATTTAATATATCCATGTTCTCTTTGAAGATAGCTCCATTCGCTGAATAAAAAACTATCTGGATAATCTTCCGGATTGTGAGAAAACCTTATTTCTTTACCACTTTTCACAGCATCATCCAAAGCAGGAACATTAAAATACTCAAACATTTCATCATTCGTTAAACCATATTTCTTTTGAATATTTCCCCATTCACTTCCTAAATCAAAGTACATAGAATCTTTACCAGCCTTTCCAATATAGGAATCTGTTCCTGCCTTTCCCCAGTTTTCCACACCATTTTCAATTGTTGGTGTATATTTTCCTAAGGTCATAGAATTACTGTCTATATTATGCATAGAAGCTTTACGAATATCTTTGAAATCCTCGACGGGGATTTTTCCACCAATTTTTCCATCGATTATATCAAGTCCATCAATTTTGCTTGTTGCAATACTAGCTCTCTTACTTCCATTCCCCTTTAAAGTATCCTTCCCCTCATTCTTTACCGAAAACATCTGTGGGCGGATTTCACCAAGCGGCTTCGATCCCATTCCAATCATCGGGATCGTTGAGTAGCCTGTTGAAAGTTGTTCTCTGTAAAACACAGGCACTTTTACCTTAGCCAGTTCCGCTTTAGCTGCATTTAACTTCTCTTGGAAATAACTCTTGCTGTAAGGTTTCCCACCAGTCAGCTTTGGCGATTTCCCTGCACTTCCTACTTTGGAAATTCCCTTTGCTCCTCTTAAAGCCCAGGTACTTGGTATTAGTGCCGGCAAAGCAGAACCCGTTACATACATGATTCCCTCTTGTTCCACGGTATCGGTGAAAGACTGGGCGGCGGATTCCGCTACACGCATAGGATCTTGTAGAAATTGTATCGCAACTTGGGTGTAGCTATCAAGCGTTTTATCTGCCTTATCTTTCAACCAAGCTGGTTCGATTACATCAGGAATATAGCCTGATGCAACAATTACACCAGCATCCACCGCAACCGTCACTAATCCGCTAACCAGTCCTACTATTCCATTTGCCAATCCTTTTAAAAGGTTGCCAGCACCCTCAGCTATAGTTTCGACGACATCCCATACTCCTTCAAAGAAGTTCGTATATTTTTTCTTTACATTTCCAGCTAAATTATTATAGGCGTCATCAACATTTTCAAATCGCTTCACTTTCGTGTTGTACAGTTCCCACAAGTCATCCATTTTGTTTTGAAGTTTATTTCTTGTGGATCGAATGCTTTCCTGAATGCGTTCCATATTCCTTCTATTGCTTTCGCTTGCTTCTTTTTCCGCTTCCGTAGGGTCATCCAACAAGCTGAAAAAAGAGGAAGGTGTCCGATAACTTTGGTTCAATGCTTTAAGTACGTTTCTTTCCATACCCTTGTCTATTTGCTTTAGATTTGCCCATATATCATTTCGGTCGACCCGCATCATTTGGTTTCTCGCAATAGGGGAAATATAAGTAGTGGTGTCTCTCACATAATTTTCAAATAATGACAACAGATCATTAATTTGCGTTTCGTATTTTTCGATTTTATCCTTCGATGTATCGATATTTTGATCCCATGCTTCGACACTTTTTCCCTTGTTGGTTTGAATAAACGTAGAAACCTTATTCAGAGAATCATTCATTTTTACTAGAGCATTCTTATACGAATGAAGTTCCCCTATAATATCATCCAAAATCCCATAATTGATTTGTAAATCCCGCTTCATGAACCATTGCCCCCAATTGCCTCGCCAAGTTCTTCATCCAATTGCTTCATGCTTTCCAGTAATATTTTTCCCGCTTGGTGGATTTCTTCCATTTGGTGGATCAAATCTTGGTTGATATCATTGTTCATGTTGTCCAGTAGGGCATCGACTTTATCAATAAAATCCGAATGAAATGATTTGAGACGACCTCTCGTATTGGAACGAAAGGTAATTGTATAGCCTGTAAAATCATCGATTCCAGTCTGTAATTGTTGAATGATTTTTCGCAGCTCTATCAGATTTAATTTAATTTCTTGTGCGGATACCACAAAACCCCTCCCTTTCTTACAAATTAGCGAAACCGAATGGATTGGATTTCATTGATTAGTTGATTCAGCTCGTTCACCATCTCATTTATAATCGCTTCCATATCCTCTTGTACCGAGGCATTTTCCAAATCCATATCGGCAAAGTTCTGTTTGATTTCCTTTTGGGCATCTCGCAAATTGTTGATAATTCCCGAATCCCAGCCACCGTACAATAAATTTTGGCAAAACTCGTAATCATATAATTTCATTATCAATCACCTGCTTTTGCTTTTGTTCCATCTCCTGTTGAAGCTTGGTCATATCATGGTGGGAAAATTCAATGGAGTTCATGTCTTTTTCTATTATAAATTCTTGTTTCATCAGAAAAACAAAAGCTTCTTCCATCTCATCCTTATAACCTTTCTGAATCACTCTCTTTATCAATGGAGCCGTAAAGTGAATTTGCGTGCCAGCTTTCATTTCACCGATTGGATAAAGAATGCCGACATACGGAAAATAGCTGGTATAATGCTTTGGAGCTACAAAACGACCGGTGATGACTACTTTAGAAGGGGATGTGGAATGACGATCCGGCTTAAAATAGGCTGGATCTAATTCCACGATCGATCCAAGCGGCAGGACTTCTCTCATGATTTCTAGCG
This sequence comes from Cerasibacillus sp. JNUCC 74, assembly GCF_053667775.1. The sequence continues at coordinate 3,312,330 of NZ_CM132207.1, forward strand.
TGTTCGTTAACAGCAGAACAAATACCTCCTCCTCTAGTGAAAATTGCTTATCTGTATATGCAAGAATGCATGAGGTACCATTTTGTTTGTACGAAACCGTACCGCGATCGGACGATACATCAAGAACAGGAAGTTTTTTCTTATATGCTTGATAGAGTTGTTGTAATAGCTTTTCCTCTTGCGAAAAAGATTGAAAAAACTCCCGTACGTGCTGTCTTAATTCCACTTGGGTTTCCTTGATGAATGACTGAGCAATTTGGTCTACCTTCTGTAAAACTAGCCTTTTCCATTGATTTTCAACATTTGCAGTCATCAGTATACTCAACTCACTTTTCTAATTTACTGTTTAGCTTAATTTTTTCTATATTAATAATAATGTTAAATTCATCCATTAACCATACATCCTTTATCCTGGTTTTTAATGAATATTTATAACTATATAAATATTTAATTAGAACTTTTAACCTAAAAATATGTTTTCATTATAATGATGGTAGATGAATGATATACTAAGAAAACCCTAGAAATAAAGTCAAACTTCATTCAGTAGGAGTTTTCTTCCATCTCCTAATGAATGTTAGTACCACAAGGGTATGACCTAAAGGCCCTTGAACGAATCGGGCATTTAGGTGCCGTTTTCTCCCACTTAGCCCTTTTGTATCAACTCAAGGCTCTTGAAGTGGGAGTCTTACGGCACCTTACATACGGGATAAAAACAAGAGTAGTGTTTAGATTCCACATGCTTGAGTATCAAAAAAAATCCCAGAACGGGGCTCCAGTCCGTCCTGGGTTTGCTTTATCATAAATTGATAGGGTAAAAGTTAAAGAACCAGTTTGAAAAGAAATAAAATTACTGATTGGCATACTAGTGTAACGTTAGAATATAACGACTGGTTGAGATGCTCCTAGAATAATTACTGCACCACACATTAAAGATACGGCTATTTTTCTCACATTATCCCTCCTTTACAAATTGATTAGTTTGTTGTAACTGTTACTTACTAATTTATAATATTGAACAGATTCTTTATACTTACCCATTTCCTCTAGCTGAGCTGCCAGCAATTTTGCATAAATCACCAAATTACCATAATCACCTTGTTGCTTCAGGTAAGGTAGAAAGTCATCTGTTAATATACTTTTAAACTTATTTACATCACCATTTAACAAATATTTATATACTTGAATACTGTAATCATATAGTTTGTTATAATACTTGTTTTTTGCTAATTCTAATATATCCTCGGCCTGTCTTAAATACTCTCTTACTTTCGCATACTCCTTAATCGTGAAATATTCTTGAATTAAGTTAACAATCGCGACTAACCTGTGATTATAATCTATTTTTTTACTTTTAGCAGCAATCAAATAATTTTTGATTGCTGCTTCTGAGTTTCCCGTAATCCTGTATAAATATCCAATATTAAGGTCAACTAGTTGAACGACCTCTTCATTGCTATTTAATTCCCCCAAATGCTTTGCTAAATTATAATTTTTCATTGCTCGTTTTAGCATTTTAATTCTTTGATATGATACTCCTAATAAAATATGACAGAGAGCACAGCTAATAAAATCATAGTTCCTCTGAAATACTGCCATTGCTTGCTTTGCATAATCAATTGCTTCTAGTTCTTCCCACAGCTTACTATGCGTTACGGATAATGTATAATGCAAATTAGCGATTTCCGCTTCGTCAATATTTGCTAAGCGAATCTTTTCCTCTGCTGTTTTATAACACTGCATCGCTTGTTGGTGGTCTTCTTTAAGTGAGTAATGGTTGCCTTTAAATTTATACCAATAATAGCTTTGTGTATGATTAAATGAATCAACCATTCCATACAGCTCGTTGATTTTATTGGAAGCCTTTTCAAAATCATGTAAAACGACATAGTAACGAATTTTATGAATCTCGAACATTATTAAATGATTATTTATACTCCGGTCCATCAGCTGTTGTAGTTCTTCATACTTTGCTGTTATTAGTTGCTTATCATACCTGTCAAACAGCAGATCATACCATTCTTTGCACTTCTCTTCAATCTGTGAATCTGCTTTATCCATAAGCTCAATCCCCAAGCGATCACAAAGTAATTGAATGATTTGCGGGCTAGCTTTTGTCTTTTGATTTTCTATTTTAGATAAATAAGATAATGAAACGATACCTTCCGCCAATTCCTCCTGTGTCATATTGCGCTTCGTTCGTTGTAATTTAATAAAAGGACCCATTTCTATCAAACTCTCACCCGCCATCTTCAATTAATACTTTTAGTATATTGCTATTATAACATGATTTCTGATATTTCTTATTGGGAAAATAATTCGCTTTTTTATGTATTATTTCGCAAAAAACAGCTTATTATTTTCTAATTTTCTTGCCAGAGGAAAACTAGTGTTTAACTGGTTAAAATTAACAATTAATCAATATATATAATTGGTACTTTTTAAGTCAAAATTTATAACCTATGAGTAATTGGTTTAATTTCAAGCTAAAACTATAGGTACTGTGAAGCACTTGAGAAACACCTGAAAGTATTTACAACGTCTTTCTGAAAAGAATTATTTCTACGTTGAGGAAAATTAAGAAAAAGTGAATGATCTTTTCTAAGATGAGGACTAATATGGTTGTTGACAATTATTAGACCCTCACAAGCTTCATCAATGAGGATTTACTTCAGTAGCTTTTCTTCATATATTACGAGAGTCTTGAACAACAGCTAGAAGCACTCGGTTAGCGGGTACAAACGGCAGATCTTGACTAGATAAGTGAAACTTCATTTCTTGGAATGCTTTTCCCCAAATGTTAGTGCCACAAGTATGATCTAAAAGTCTCTAAACCAATCGGGCATTATAGATCAAAGGCTAAGTTCGCAACATCCTGTTGCAACTCCTTTGTGATCGACATCCTTGAAAAATTGCGATGTATTGCTAACGTAGCAACTCTGTTCTTGGAAAAGAAGTACTCTTTTTCTTCGTACGATAACGTAGTTTTCCTTGTTCTATCGACTTAAACGAAGCGGGGATTTAGAAGCCGTTATTCTCATAACGATCGCAAAATGATAAGCAGATTTTTCAAATGAGGGAAATACGGCTCCCTGCAATTAGTATAGAGGAAACAGGTCTCTAAAACAGGGGTATGCCGACACCTGAGCAGCAAGCCCGCTTTTAGTCGGCCTTCCTATAGATTTGAGCCAGATGTTGATTTATTGTAGGAGGGAGATCGAGGTTGGCTAGTCACTCGAACGCTTCAGCTAAACGAAGCTACTTTTCAAAAAAGTTATCATATGTACAAACAGATATAGATGTCTAAACAAATCTGTTTAAGAAAATCAGATTAACAATCTGGAGACAGAAATAAGATCAGTACTGAAGTGATTAAGTACAAAAAAAACCCCAGAACGGGGCTCCAATCCGTCCTAGGTACGTTCTATCATAAATTAATAGGGTAAAAAAGTTAAAGAACTAGTTTGAAAAAAATGTATTAAAGTTGGCTGGTAAGATTAGACAAAACTCCAGGCTGATTTGATGCCTTGTCATCATATTGATGATTTGCAAATAAAAGACCACCAATAAGTAGTACACCACATGCTAATGATACTACTACTTTTCTCACACTATCCCTCCTCTATAATTTAATTAAATTGTTATAACTGTTGCTTGCTAGTTTATAATATTGAACAGACTCTTTATACTTCCCTATCTCTTCTAACTTTGCTGCCAGCAATTTTGCGTAGATTGCTAGATTGCCGTAATCGCCTTGCTGTTTCAGATAAGGTATAAAGTCATCTGCTAATACCAATCTAAACTTTTTTACATCGCCATTTAACAAATACATATATACTTGAATAATGTAATTAAAAAATTTGTAGTAATACTTGTTTTTAGCTAATTCCAATATTTCCTCGGCCTGTCGTAAATGCTGTTTTACTTTATCAAAATCACTAATTGTGTAATATTCTTGAATTAAACGAGTAATAGCTGCTAATCTATCTTTGTGTTCTAATTCTTTATTTTCAAGAGCAATTAAGTAATTCTTGATTGCTTCTTCCGAATTGCCCATTGTTGAGTGCATATATCCAAGATTATGATGCGCTAGTTGAACGACATCTTCACTGTGATTTAATTCTCCTAAGTGTTTTGCCAGATTATAATTTTTCAACGCTCTCTCTGGCATCTTAATTCTTTGATACGATATTCCTAATAAGATATGACATTGTGCACAGCGAATAAAATTATAATCCCGTTGAAATACTTCCATTGCCTGCTTCGCATAATCGATAGCCTCTAAGTCTTCCCATAGTTTGCTGTGGGTAACTGAAAATATATAATGCAAATCGGCGATTTCCGCTTCATTAATATTGGCTAGGCGAATCTTTTCCTCTGCTGTTTTATAACAACGCATTGCTTGATGCTGCTCTTCTTTATGTGAGTAATAGTTGCCTTTAAATTTATACCAATAGTAGGCATGTGTATCACTAAATGTGTCTACCATTTCATTCAGCTCATTGATTTTCTGTAATGCTTTTCCATAGTCCCTTAAAACGATATAATAACGAATTTTATGAATTTCGAACAATAGTGTGTTATCATTAATACTTCGATCCATCAGCTGTTGTAATTCTTCATACTTCTCTGTCATAACGCGCTTATCATACCTGTCAAACAACATATCGTACCATTCTTTGCACTTCTCTTCAATCTGTAAGTCAGTCTCATCCGTTAGTTCAATTCCTAATCGGTTGCAAAGTAATTGAATGATTTCCGGGTTTGGCTTTGTCTTTTTATTTTCTATTTTTGATAAATAGGATAAGGAAACGATGCCTTCCGATAATTCACCTTGTGTCATTTTGCGCTTTGTTCGCTGTAATTTAATAAAAGGGCCAATTTCCATAAAGCTCTCACCCACCGTCTACAATTGATACTTGCATGTGCTTAGTGCTATTATAACATAAATTCTGATAATTCATATTGGGAAAATAATCTGATTTTTCATATGGTTCCCCATCAAAAATCGTCATATAACTTTCTTATTTTCCTCTAACAGGAAAATACACATAAATTTGGCTAAAATTGCTAAAAACCTATGATTTATTCATTAGTACTTTTTATGTAAAAATTTGTTTATAATCGGTAAAAAGTTTAATTTCAAACTAAAATTTTAGGCAATGAGATGCAAACATGACATTAACATAATCAAAAAGTTGGGAGAGCAAATTACTATTATGTGCACCTATGAAAACATTAAATATATTTTTTCAGTGCACAAATGGCATTTATTTGACACAACAAGCGCTTTGACTTTTTCTACAGTCATTGGCCACAATTGTTAAGAGACCAATTTCTCTCGTCTACTAAGTTTTAAAATGCTTGAATACTGTGTATAAGCAATGGTTTAAAGATTTAATGTTCGCCCCATTAAACTTATCGCCGTATGATCTTTTATTTATAAACGTACATTAGAAAAACGTGGCTTATCGCCAAGTTTTTATGGCGATAAGCCACGTTTTTATTATACGATAAAGTGAAACTTCATTCCGTGGAATGCTTTTTACACGTAATGTTAGTACCACAAGGGTATGACCTAAAGGCCCTTGAACCAATCGGGCATTTAGGGGCCGTTTTCTCCAACTTAGACTCTTTTGTATCAATTCAGGACTTGAAGTAGGAAACTTACGGCACCTTACATGGATAAAGTCTAAAGTTTTATAACTTTCCTATAGTGCAAAAAAGCCCACAAAGAATGTAAATCATTCCTTTGTGGACTTCATCCTAAAAAGTGATTTCCTTTTAGTCTAATATATGAACAGTTGGCTTCTTAGCATCTGCATCTCGATAAATAAAGCTTTCTAATTTGTCACTGGAAGTTATTTTTACTTCTAAAGCATAGTGATCAGCAAACATTTCCTGGATAAGACCATAGGCATATTGCGTGAAACCAACAACCTCACTTCTACCATAAAATTCGATAGGGATTTCAATTGTCATTTTTTGTAGTTTACCATCTACGTAAAATCCTTGCCCAATAATGCCGACATAATTCGGGAAATACGTTGCTATTTCTTTACCAAAACTATTGACAATTTCTTGATCTTCATAATACTTCTTTTTACCCTCTTCAGAAGGAAATAAAACATATTCCTCATCTATCTTTTTCCAGTCCCCGATGGTAGAACTGCCTTTGGGAATAGTTGTTTTTGCTACGAAATTTCCCGGAACAGGAGATGATTGCGCTTCTTCACGATATATTGCCATCATTACTGGTACTTTTTCAAGTCCTTTAATTTTCCTGACATCCTTAATTATCTTCTGTGCAATTTTATTCGCTTGCTCCATCATCTTCGCTTGAGAAATATTTGTTTCATAAGTAGGACCGCCTGTCTCCGTCTGAAATTGATAATTGGACTTCATTGCAATACCAATTGATATTCCTTGCAAGGAAACCGAGTTATCTTCCTTTTTCACTAGATAATTTTGCTCTAAAATATGTGAAAGATAACGCGGGTTTTTTTCATAATAATCCTTATCTGCCTTTTCTTTTTTCTTAGGATTTAATTTGTCAATCCATTCTATAACTAATTCTTCTGTAATGTATTGTCCTTCTTGAAACAAGTACTTGCTAGGATCATACACATCTTTAGAGTGTCTGCGCAGCCCTTCTTCCATTTCATCAATATCTAGACGATTGGCAACTTGATCAACTATTACTCCTCTTGCTTTTCCCGGTTCAAATGGCAGTATCATTTTATAATTTTCTTCAGAGAGCTGATAGCTGGGGACAATCGCTTGTTTCTCTTTCGAATTAGATTCATTATCTTGGACAACTTTATCTTCATTTACATCAGGTCCGCAACCCGCTAGCAATAAAAGTGCACCGATTATCCATATACTAAGCTTTTTCACGATTCCACACCCTCATCTTTCAATGCTTGCTGAAACTGGTTTTCATCCCAAACGAGAATATCCAGCTGTTTCGCCTTCGTTAATTTTGAACCAGCATCCTCACCAGCTATAACAAGATCTGTCTTTTTGCTTACACTTCCGGTTACTGTACCGCCAAGTTGTTCAATTAATTCCTTTGCCTCAGAGCGAGTGTAATTGTCCATTTTTCCAGTCAGCACAATCGTCTTTTCATTAAAAATGCTTCCTTTTTCCAATTCTGTTGGCTTTGCACCTAAATAAGACATATTAATTCCCAGTTCTTTTAATTCTTGGATTAAGTCAATAACCTTTTGCTCCTGAAAGTATTGAACAATAGAATCTGCTATTTTTTCACCTATTTCATCTACTTCCAGCAAATCCTCGTATGTTGCTTGTTGCAAATTATCCATCGTCTCAAATTCCATGGCTAACGTTTTAGCTGCTTTTGCCCCCACAAAGCGAATTCCTAATCCAAATAATAAACGCTCTAGTGAATTGGCTTTGGATGCTTCAATAGCCTGTAGTAGGTTTGTTACTGATTTTTCGCCCATTCGCTCGAGTTTCAATAACTCTTCTTTTTCTAATCGGTATATATCAGCGATTGTCTTCACCAAATTAGCTTGAAATAGTTGGTTAATCACCTTTTCACCCAAGCCGTCAATATTCATCGCATTTCTGGAAACAAAGTGAATCAGCCCTTCTTTTACTTGTGCAGGGCAATTCGTATTAATACAACGTAAGGCTACCTCTTCTTCTAAATGAACAAGCTCACTGCCACAAGCCGGACATTCTTTCGGCATGTGGAACTCTTTTTCCTCACCAGTACGATCTTCGACTAATACACGGACGACTTTGGGAATAATATCACCGGCTTTTTTAATGACAACTGTATCACCAATTCGAATATCCTGCTCGCGAATTAAATCTTCATTGTGCAGGGAAGCTCGTTGTACCGTTGTTCCAGCAACTTTTACTGGATTTAAAATAGCTGTTGGCGTAATTACTCCAGTCCTTCCAACACTTAATTCAATATCAGTTAGCTTTGTAATTGCCTCTTCAGCTGGAAATTTATAAGCGATTGCCCATCTTGGACTTTTAGCCGTATAACCAAGTTCTTCCTGTTGCTTGAGATCATCTACTTTAATGACGATACCATCAATTTCATAGTCTAAATGAGGACGTTCCTTTGTCCAATAATCTACATATTCCATAACTTCTTCTACCGTATTACATTTTTTCCATTCCGGATTGGTCTTTAATCCTAATTCTTTTAGTCTCACTAAGCGCTCACTATGCTTTGTTAATTTGCTGTTGTTCCATTCGCCTACACCATACAAAAAGATATCTAGATTGCGTTTAGCAGCAATCTTTGGGTCCAATTGCCGTAAAGAACCGGCAGCTGCATTACGCGGATTAGCAAATAATGGTTCTTCGTTAACTTCTCTTTCTTTGTTTAAAGCTAAAAAAGAGCGGTGCGGCATATAGGCTTCTCCACGAATTTCTAATGTCTCTTTTTCTTTAATAACTAAAGGAATGCTGCGAATGGTTCGTAAATTACTTGTTATATCCTCACCTACATATCCATCGCCTCGTGTTGCGCCTCGGACAAATTTTCCATTTTCATAGGTTAATGATACGGCTAAACCATCAATTTTTAATTCACATACAAAGCTAATCGGCTCTTTAATTCCTTGACTTGCACGACGAACAAAGTCACGAATATCCTGTTCATTAAAAGCATTGGCTAAGCTGAGCATTGGGATCTTATGCTCCACTTTTTGAAACGCATCAAGCGGTTCTCCACCTACTCGTTGTGTCGGGGAGTCTGGATGTACAAGATCTGGATATGCTTCTTCCAACTTTCGCAGTTCTTGCATTTTTTGGTCATAGATAGCATCTTCTACTGATGGTTGATCAAGTACATGATACTCGTAATTATACTGGTTTAATTCTTCTGTTAGTTGCTCCATCTTCTGTTTTGCTTGTTGTTTATCCACCCAAGTACCTCCCTTATTCCTTCGTGATCGGTGCAAATTTTGCTAGTACGCGTTTAATTCCAATTGGTGCTGGAAATGCAATATCAAGCTCCATAGCTTCGCCTTCTCCCTGAACCTTTACAACTGTACCAACGCCCCATTTTTTGTGATTAGCCTTATCTCCAGGTGACCACATTTGCTGTTCAGCCCCAGTTGTTTTTTGAATGCGTTCTGCTTTTCGCTTCGGTGCAAGTTTATCCGGATTTTGTCTTAGATTACTACCAAACATCGCTGTTCTAACTGATTCAATCCCTTCCATCAATTCTTCAGGGATTTCATGGATGAAACGACTAATCGGATTCATATTTGTACGACCAAATAAGGTCCTCATTTTAGCATTCGTGAGATATAATTCTTTTTCAGCACGTGTAATACCAACATAAGCCAGTCTGCGTTCTTCTTCCATTTCTTCTTCATCTAGCATAGAACGGCTATGTGGAAATACGTTTTCTTCCATACCGATTAGGAAAACAACTGGAAATTCCAATCCTTTCGCTGCGTGCAATGTCATTAATGTAATTTTATCTTCATCCACTGTGTCCGATTCATCCATTTGGTCGATATCTGCGATTAACGCTAAATCCGTAAGAAAAGCGATCAGTGTTTTATCTTCACTTGACGCTTCAAAGTCTTTCGTAACCGTCATAAATTCTTCTAAGTTTTCTAATCTGCTATGTGCTTCAATGGATCGTTCATTTTTTAACATCGTTTCATAGCCAGTCTGTTTTAACACTGCTTCAACCATATCCGTTGCTGTTAAAAACGCTTGCTGTTTTGATAATGTGCGAATTAGTTCGGTGAATTCCACTAAGGCATTAGCTGCTTTTTTAGGAACACCTGTAAAGTCAATCTCTTTTACAGCTTCATTAAAAGAGATATCATGTAATGCCGCATATTCACGGAGTCGCTCTATTGATGTTTTTCCAATCCCGCGTTTTGGAACATTGACCACTCGCTCAAAGCTTAAATCATCATTAGGATTAGCAATTAAACGGAGGTAAGCGACCATATCTTTAATTTCCTTCCGTTCATAGAATTTTGTTCCACCAACCATTTGATACGGTATATTTGATTTTACAAGCGTATCTTCAATGGCACGTGATTGTGCATTTGTCCGATATAATATCGCCACATCACTAAGAGAATATCCTTCTTCTTTTGTTAACTGCTGAATTTTTTCCGTAACAAATAATGCTTCTTCCTGTTCTGTCGCACCTTGAAAATAATGAATGTGTTTTCCGTCGGGATTTTCCGTCCATAGGTTCTTCGGTTTCCGGCCGCTATTATTAGCAATCACATGGTTAGCAGCTTTAAGAATGCATTTCGTTGACCGATAGTTTTGCTCTAGAAAAATGGTTCGAGAAGATGGATAATCCTTTTCAAAGGTAAGGATATTCGTGATATCTGCTCCACGCCAGCGATAGATAGACTGGTCGGAATCACCGACAACACATAGATTTTGGTAACGGCTTGCCAGCATTTTAACAAGCGCATATTGAGCATGATTCGTATCTTGATACTCATCAACATGAATATACTGAAAACGGCGCTGATAATACTCTAATACCTCTGGTACACGTTTAAACAGATGAATGGTTTGCATAATTAAATCATCGAAGTCAAGCGAATGGTTTTTTACAAGCATCTTTTGATATGCTTCATAAATTTGTCCAACCTGTCTCTCATAGAAATTACCAACTTGCTTGTTATAAACTTCTGGGGTAATAAGTTCGTTTTTCGCTGCACTGATTTGGCCGAGCATTGCTCTTGGGTCAAATTTTTTCGGGTCAATATTGAGGTTTTTTAATATTTGCTTGATAACAGATAGTTGATCACTACTATCCAAAATTGTAAAATTGCTATTATAACCAATCCGATCAATATCTCTGCGTAAAATTCGTACACACATCGAGTGAAACGTAGATACCCACATGTACTCACTTTCTGCTCCAACTAACCTGCTTACCCGATTTTTCATCTCACGAGCAGCTTTATTTGTAAACGTAATTGCTAAAATATTGCGTGCTGCCACTCCTTTTTCTGCTAGTAAATAGGCAATTCTATGTGTCAATACACGTGTTTTTCCACTTCCTGCTCCTGCCATAATTAATAATGGTCCTTCTGTATGGATGACAGCTTCTCTTTGCTGCTCGTTTAATCCTCTTAGTAAGGATTCCTTTGTCTGACTCATCCTAACACCGCCTATCTAAATACTATCTTTTACTACTTTTACTGTTTTTAAAGCGTTCTTTATATCTGTATAAATACTATTACCTACTACGATAACATCTGCATATTCTTTCATTTCTTTAGCTTGGTCTATTGTCTCAATTCCTCCACCATAAAACAATAAGGAATGCTCCAATTGAGTTTTTACTTTTTTCACAAGCTCTGGATCTCCGTATGTCCCACTGTATTCCAAATAAAATATTGGTAAGTGAAATACCTTATCTACCATAAACGCATAGGCAATAACATCTTCCTCATCTGGTAAATAACAATTCGTATGGATAAATGCTTTTGCATTGCTATTCAATATACAGTATCCTTCAAACAGAATTTCACTATAATCCATCATGTCCACATATTCCTTAATAGCCTGATGCTGCATATCCATCATCCATTTTTTATCTTTAGAGTTAAGCACCATTGGAATATAGTAATAGTCAAATCCTGGTGTGATCGCCTCCATAGAAGAAATTTCTAAAACACAAGGTACTGGATATCGACGAATACGGGATAACAAGTCTAACACACCATCTAATGTTATATTATCTGTCCCACCAACTATAATAGCATCCGTTCCAGATTCACACACCATCTCCAAATGTTCATCTGATATCTCCTTGGCAGGATCAAGCTTAAATACGTGTTTCCAATCCTTCATTAATTTATCCAATATGAAATCCTCCATTATGATTATTCCGTTAGTTTATTATACCAAAAATTATAGAGGGAATTTAGAAATAAGTAAGATGAAAATGATTTGACTTCAATGATATTTCTAAGTACAAGTCAAGTTCAAAGAATAAGTCACTAGTGGTGCACTATAAGACTATGGTTTTTCCACTTCATGTCTAAACGTAGAACAAAAGCTTGAAGCGTTACTACGTACAAACGTCAGAATTTCTGACAAGATTATGTGAACCTTATTCGAGGAGTGCTTTCCTGTTTCTTGAATAAAAATAAAAACGCCACCAAAAAGGCGACGGCAAAATCTATTAGCAGATGTAACTTCCTGATATTCACAAGTTAGAGAAGCTTGAATTTTATAGAGGATGTTCAAAAAGTACGGCAAAAATGGCAAGCTGAATTTCTTCATATGTTGGATAATAAAATTTTTGCGATTATGTTCATTCCATACCGTAAAAATTTTTAAGGCTTAAGTTTAACGTACAGCTGGTTAGAATCTTACACTATGAACTTCGTTTCAGTGAGGTTCAGGCTTGATCCTAGATGCCCCCGACAAAATACTCCCCTGAACGAACGATCTTTTTAACAGTTATAAGCAAATGGTGGCTTAAACGTTATGGTTATGATCATCCTTCATTATCCGTTCCAGTACTAGCTTATACCCATCGCTACCGTAATCGATACATCTTCTAACCCTTGAAATGGTGGCAGTTGATGCATTCGTTTGCTTTTCTATTTCATTATATGTAGCTCCTTGTGTCAGCATTTTAGCAACTTGTAAACGTTGAGTTAACGAATGGATTTCCGACATAGTAGCGATGTCATCAAAGAAGCGATAGCATTCTTCTCTATCTTTTAACGATAAGATAGCATCAAATAACTGATCCAATTGTTCGCCACGTAATTTATCAATCTGCACGTTACGTCCTCCTTCCCATTACTCGCTTGATAAGGTGACCGCTGTATCTAATCCAGGATCTTCAGGTATAACATTAATCCATGTTTTTCCCGGAGTTAATGGGACTTCTTTACCTTCTTTCACAGGAACAATTCTGCCATTTAGCTTTTCCCATTGAAGCTTTTGCACTACACCCTGCTGCAATAAATACGCATCCCCGCCGGAAGCTAAATCAATGGATCGGCGGCCTTCATCATCAATCACTTCATGTTTTGTCTCTATAATAAAAACATTATTTATTTCTATCGGTTTTTCCGAGTCCATTTCCACTGTTTGTTGATGATCATTAAAGCGAGTATACACTTGTGTAGATTTGTCAAACTGATATTCTACGATTTCCATTGGATTCTCGGAATAGACGATTTCGACGGTTAAAGCCTCGTCTCCCGTCTCCTTTTCTCCTTCTTGTAAAAATAACATTTGAGAATAATCAGCTGTTGTCTGATACCCCTTTGCTTCTGCTTCATCATACAGCTCATCAAGCTGTAAATAAGAATTATGCGGTGCTTGTCTAAATGTTTCCCGTTTAAATAATCCCTCATTATCATAAAGCGAACCGTTTAAATGGTCAATTCCTCTGTCTTGAATTGACTGATTTATGAAATCAGCTGCACCGTGATATACGTAAATAGCGTTATAACCCTGTGCTAGTTCAGAATAGTACTCTCGTGCACTTCTAACCGGACCAACTACCGGAGGCAATTCACTTTGATAAAGTGCTAAAAAGCGTGTAATCTTACCTTCTGCTAATATTTCAAAAACGATATCTGCTTGCGACAAACCAGTTTGTGGCCTTGCTTTTTCATGGTTATTTACCATGACTGCAACGATCCTGTTATCAACAGCGTTATCTGCAGCCATACCGGTTAATGGATATGTATCCGTCAACTGTGATGGATTGGAATCCCCTTTTTCTTGATTATTTGTTTCAGCTTGATCGTCTTTACATGCCGTAATCAAAAACGTTAATATGAGTAGAATAAGTAATCCTTTTTTCACATGTCACAACCCCTTAAAACATAACTTGCAGATAGCAGGCCTCACCTTAAAAGTGAGGCTAGTCTACCTGTTACGTTATGCTTTTTTACTTTTTCTTCCATCGACTATCATCGTAGCTTTGTTTCTACGTTCCTTGGAAAAGAAAACTGCTTTTCTTGCTTAGAAATGGATGTCAAGGAAGCAACTAGTACTCATGTATCTACTAAAAGCACCCACGTCCTGTCCAAGCGCACTACTCAAATGACACCGCCTCAAACTTCGATGCACAAGACATACTTGTATCAGTGTTCAAAAGGTTAAGGAAAGTGAAAGTACCTGTACTAATATTTCGTGATCTTTCAAGGTCAACGAAGACTTCGGCAACGATACATCGTTTTTTTTAAAAAGGATGTTTCCATTTAAGCCAATTTCAAGTCTATTGCTCTCTTTTTGCACAAAAACTTACATTATAAGGCTAACACATTGTTGCTGGGAATAGTAGTTCTTTTTTCTTCACATCTATGATACCTTGAGGTGTAATTCGAACATATGGTAAATGAGTGGATGCTAAGAAAAATATAGAATAAACTGGATCAGAAAATGGATAGCCGAAATTTTTTAAATGCCGCTTCAATTCTTTTTCCTTAGCGATTAAATCTGTCATTTCCCCTTTGAACATCATTCCTCTTAATGCAAGCGGTATTTCTAACAGTACCTCACCCTGGTGTACAATAACAATGCCTCCTCCTAACTCTTTTAATCGTTTACCTGCTAAGAGGATATCATGTTTATTTTTTCCAATAAACACAAAATCACCGGTAACCGAATAAGAGCTGGCAATTGCGCCTAATTCATTTGTAAACCCACGCAAGGTTGTATTTACCCGCCATTTACCATGTCGATCCAACAACATTAAAAAGGAATCACTTGTATGAGCAGGCAAATGATCTACCGTAATATCAATTTCAATCGCATATGGCTTCATAATCACATCGTTAACCATTTCTAACCCGATTGGTACTGAAAATTGTAATTCTTTACTACTTACTTGCCAGTCTAATTCTAATGGGCCTATATCGTAATTTTTCCATTTAATTAAGGTGCAAATCCGTTGTTCTACTCCACCTTTTACTATCCATTGCCCCTTTGCCAAGACGCTTTCCGGTTGAGGAACTTTTTTATCAGTTAAAATGTTGATATGTGCAAGTCGCCCGGGAGCAATACTGCCGAGCTGTTCTTCCATACGTAAATGCTTGGCTGGATAATAACTTCCGATTAAATAAGCTTCTTCCACGGGTAATCCTTGTTTAATGGCAATATCTATGCAACGATTGATCAATCCTTGTTCATAAAATGCCGGTGTTGCTCCGTCAGTTGTAAACGAAAGATTATCAAATGAGGTTAGACCTGCTGCAAGCAATTCCTCAATTAGCTTTGGCAAATCCGGTCTGATTGAGGAATAACGGAGACCAACGTGATAGCCAAGCAGTAAACGCCGCATTACTTCTTCCCCTGTTATTGATTCATGATCTGCATTAGCACCCAGCAACTTCATTTTTGTTAATGTTCGAACAGAAGCTCCCGGAAAATGTCCTTCTACCGGTTTCCTTTGTTTTTTCGTCTCTTGAATCCAATACAGTAAAATATCGTCTCCGGCCAATAATTGCGGCCAAGATGTTAATTCTCCACCTTGTACAACAGCTGGATGATTAATCCAATCTAAGACATCTTCTGTCTTAAAAAGTTCATGGTCATCCTGTAATTCAGTTTGCGGATCAAAACGTGCCCACCAATACATCGATACGGGATGGGTACTGAATTCATCCAAAACAGAAAACGCTTTCTTTTTATTTAACATAAATAGCCATAATAGATTGTCATTAATTAATGTGGTTGTCCCTGTTTTTGCAGCATGATTTGCCAATTGTTCCGGATTGTATAGTTGAAAAGGATGTGCATGTGGTTCAATATACCCCGGGACTAAAAACTTTCCTGTACAATCAACTATTTCCGTACCTTTCTGGTTAATGGGTAAATTATCACCAACATAAACGATTCGATCCTCGTACACCCAAACATGGCCCTGCAACCATTTCTTTACATACGTATTTAAATACGTTCCATTTGCAAGTACAAGTGTTGGAGCTACTTCTCCATCAATAACTCGTACATGCTGCCTCATATCTCTGTTTCTCCAATAAAATCCATTGCGTAACATGATTCAACATCTCTCCAATTTACATCATCTCTTTTTTAGAAGTTGTTCAAAAAGTGCGCTTTAGACACATCGAATTTCTCCGTTAGTCCTTCTATTCTCTTTTTGAACACGAGCTTTTAGTTAATATCATCTATATATCTATGATAAAGCAAGGATGAACTCCAATAATTATTTTGTACGATGGTTGTAGATTAACATGTTAGCGAAAAATCCACAAGGGGTAAAAAGGAAAAAAATCCCATAACCAATATATGTCATTCCATTTTAACATATTTTTCGCCATTTAACTGTTTCAATTTTGTAAACTCTTATTATTTTTTAAGATTTTTAGAAAAACTTGGCTTGTCGCCAAGTCTTCAGCGAAAGCTGTAGTTTTTCTTATACGATAAACTCTAAAATTTTATACTTTCCTTAATACAAGAAAGCCTGTGACTATAGTGACGCTTTATACATTGTAGGATGCTAATATGTTAAATGGATACTACTAATCTTCATACGCTTACAACCACAAAAGGTTTCATTTTTTATTGTCTGAAATCGGTTTCTACATGTCGATATTTTTAAAAAATAGCATTATCTTAGGCGCTAACTGAGCGCTTCTAGATTTTGTTCTTGATTCAATTAAATAAAAAACTGGAATAAACCTGATAAGTGAGAAGTATTTGAATGAAGTAACCAATCACACGGGTACATGAAACATTAAAATGGTATTACATTAATTCTACTTCTTTACTTGTTTAAGACAGCTTAAAGCCACCACAGTGCTTAGACTTGGGTGGCTTTATATCTGGCTATATCGGTTCGATAAAAAAAGTCATCATTATTATGAAGTGCCCTTAGCGGTTCATAGGCATGAGCTGCCGCTTGACCTAATGTAGGTGCAGTTGCAGCTGAAAGCAGTACACGTCCTCCATCACTAACAAGTCTTTTTCCAATCTGCTTTGTACCTGCATGTACGATCATTGCTTGTTTAGGTGAAAATTCCGGAATCTCCATTCCTTTTTCACAAGCGTTTGGGTAGCCTTTCGCCGCTACGACAATACCCACACATGATTTATCTTCCCATTGAAGCTTAGGATCAATTCCGTTCAATACATCCGACATTACTTGGACAAGATCATTCTCTAACAGTGGCAGAACGACCTGTGTTTCCGGATCACCAAAGCGTGTATTAAATTCAATTACTTTTGGTCCATTTTTTGTAATCATTAGTCCTGCATATAGAATTCCAGTAAACGGTCTTCCTTCCTGTATCATCCCACCTACTGTTTTTTGCAAAATATGCGTATACGAAAACTCTAGCACTTGCTTCGTAATGTCAGGAACTGGTGCAAAAGCCCCCATTCCTCCAGTGTTAGGTCCTTTATCTCCGTCATATGCCCGCTTATGATCACGTGCAGGTACCATTGGATATACTTGGTCTTCATGAACAAACGCCATAAGCGAAAATTCTTTACCTACTAAAAATTCCTCAATCACAATCCTACTGCCTGCTTCAGAGAAAGTTTTCTCAATAAGCATTTGATCAACAGCGGTAAATGCTTCTTGTTTTGTTGAAGCAACGACAACCCCTTTTCCAGCAGCTAATCCATCAGCTTTAATTACAATCGGTACTCCTTTTTCCTCAATATATACTTTTGCTGTTTCGGGGTCGGTAAATGATCGATAAGCAGCTGTTGGTATGTTATATTTTTCCATAAATTGCTTTGCAAACTGCTTGCTTCCTTCTAATAAAGCAGCTTCCTTTGTAGGTGCAAATATTCGTAGACCTTCTCGCTGAAATGCATTGGCAATTCCGTTGTTTAACGGATTTTCCGGACCGACTATCGTTAAATCAATCGTTTCCTTTTTAGCAAAGGCGATTAATCCTTCTGTATCCATTTCGTCAATGGGTATGCAAGTTGCTTCTTGTGCTATACCACCATTTCCGGGTGCAGCATATAGTTTTGTTACTCTATCGCTTTCTTTTAGCTTCATAATAATGCTATGTTCTCTTCCGCCTCGGCCAACTACTAAAATATTCATAAAACTCCCCTTCCATTTAAGTGCCTAATTAAAAGAGCAATGAAGTTCGAGACTTTATCCTTTTTGGCGATCGAACTAGTTTACACCAGAGACAAAGCAAGTGCAGAAATTTTGGTACATCATTTACCGGACTTTTAGAACATTCTCTTTAATGTTTAAAATGACGAATGCTTGTATAAACCATAGCAATTCCATGTTCGTTACAGACATCAACGGAATCTTGGTCACGTTTAGAGCCGCCCGGCTGAATAATTGCTGTGATGCCTGCTTTTGCAGCAGCTTCTATCGTATCTGGCATTGGAAAAAATGCATCAGAAGCCATTACTGCTCCTGCTGCTTGTTCAGCCGCTTGCTCAATGGCAATCTTAGCAGCACCAATTCGATTCATTTGTCCAGCACCAATACCAACCGTACGATTATCCTTTGCTAGTACAATGGCATTCGACTTCACATGCTTAACTGCTTTCCAAGCAAATATTAGCTGATTGACTTCATCCTCAGATGGTTTACGGTTTGTCACCACGTGCAAATCACTGGCAGTAATCCGTTTATTATCGATGGTTTGAATGAGCATTCCGCCTTTAACGGATGTATATTTATGTTCTAAACCTGGTTTTTCTGCTCTAACTTCCAGTTCTAACAGACGGATGTTTTTCTTTTTCGTTAATATTTCTAGCGCTTCTTCTGTAAAACCAGGAGCGATGACAATTTCTAAAAAGATGTTACTCATTTTTTCTGCTGTTGCTTCATCAATCACTTGATTACAAGCAACAATCCCGCCAAAAATAGAGGTGGAATCAGCTTCATATGCTTGTTGAAAGGCATTTGATAAATTATCTGCTACTCCAATTCCACATGGATTCATATGTTTCACTGCAACAGCAGCAGGCTCATCGTATTCTGCTAAAATTTCTAAAGCTGCATTCGCATCTTGAATATTGTTATAAGAAAGTTCTTTGCCATGTAATTGTTTACTACTAGCAAGACTCCCTGCCTCCCTAATTGGCTGTTGGTAAAAAGCAGCAGCTTGATGCGGATTTTCACCATAGCGAAGTGTTTGTACTTTTTCATATGTCATGGTATAGCTTTCCGGAAAAGCTTCACCGATCTCTTTTGTAAAATATTGGGCAATTAATGCATCATAACTAGCGGTATGTTGAAATACTTTTGCTGCCAACTGCTGCCGTTTTTCCAAAGTCACTTCTCCACCCTTTACGACTTGAAGCACATCTTCATAATCGTTAGGATCAACAATTACGGTTACAGATTGATAGTTTTTGGCTGCTGCACGAAGCATAGATGGGCCGCCAATATCTATATTTTCAATGATGTCCTCTTTACTTGCAGTCTGTTTGTTTAATGTCTCTTTAAATGGATAAAGATTAACAACCACCATATCAATTGGCGTAATGTTGTATTTATCCAGTTCTTGACGATGAAGCTCGTTTTCCCGCTTAGCCAGTAATCCCCCATGGATAAAAGGGTGCAATGTTTTAACCCGTCCATCTAAAATTTCTGGAAAACCGGTTACTTCGTCTACTGGGATAACGGATATTCCTTGCTGCTGTAATGCTTTCAGCGTTCCTCCTGTTGAAATGATTTCATAATCGTTTTCCATTAATCCTTTAGCAAATTCCGTTATCCCTTGTTTATTAGATACACTCATTAATGCACGTCTTTTCATAATTATCCCTCATTCTGTATAAGTTGATTAATAACTTTCGGATATAATTGATGTTCTACCTTTTGAATGCGGTTTGTAAGTGTTTTCAGCGAGTCCGTTGGGTAAATTTTTACTTCTTGCTGAGCGATAATTGGCCCTGTGTCGATACCTTCATCAATATAATGGACCGTTACTCCTGTTTTGTTTACTTTTGCTCGATACGCTTTTTCAATTGCATCTTTTCCAGGAAACTTCGGCAATAGTGAAGGGTGAATATTAACAATTCTCCCATGATAAGCCTGAAGCAAATGAGCACCAATAATGCGCATATAACCAGCCAAGAAAATCCATGTAACTTCTCTTTCCCTAAGTATAGTAATTAACTCCTCCTCATATGCCTGCTTGGACGAATAGGATGTTGGATCAAATACATGTACAGGAATTTGTTTTTGTTTTGCTTTGTCAATAACCGAAGCCCCCGGACGATCACAAACTAAGAGAACTATTTCACAAGACAACGATTCAGTTTCCATGATCGCCTGAAAATTACTTCCCGTACCAGATGCAAACACACACACTTTTATTGATGCTTTCATGAGTGAAGATGCACTCCTTTATGATCTGTCACCATACCAATTGTCCGTACTGTTTCTCCGTGTTTCTCAATTATTTCTTTCACTTCATTCACATGATCCTTGGTAACAACTAGTACTAGACCGATCCCCATGTTGAATACACCGTACATTTCATTTGTAGAAATCGATCCTTGTTTCTGTAAAAACGGAAAAATTTCTGGTACTTCCCATGATGTCGTATCGATTTCCACTCCTAGATGGGAAGGAAGCATTCGTGGCAAATTCTCATAAAAACCGCCGCCTGTAATATGCGAAATTCCTTTCGTAAAACCTTTTTCAATTACTTGTTGTACGGCTTTGGCATATATTTTTGTCGGAGTAAGTAATGTTTCGCCAAGTGATTTCTTTAATCCATATGATTGATCCAAGCTGAGATCAGCTATTACTTTACGAACAAGTGAATAACCGTTTGAATGAATTCCACTCGATGGGAGTCCAAGTAAAACATCACCTGCTGTAATGGTTTCACCGGTAATTAAGTGTTCTTTTTCAGCAATGCCAACAGTAAAACCTGCTAAATCATATTCTCCTTCGCTATACATTCCTGGCATTTCCGCTGTTTCTCCACCAATTAAAGCTGCCTCTGCTTGAACACAACCTGCTGCAATACCTGCAACAATCTGTTCAATCTGGTCCGGGTCGTTCTTCCCACAGGCAATATAATCAAGAAAAAATAACGGCTTTGCACCTTGGGCAACAATATCATTGACGCACATAGCTACTAAATCAATGCCAACAGTATCATGTTTATTCAATGTAAAAGCAAGCTTGAGTTTCGTACCGACTCCATCTGTTCCAGATACTAATACTGGCTCCTTATACGTAAATGTGGATAGATCAAACAAGCCAGCAAATGATCCGATTCCACCGATAACTTCTTTTCTGGAGGTTCGCTGAATATGCTTTTTCATTCGCTCAACAGCTTGATAACCACGCTCTACATCTACACCCGCTTGTTTATAAAGTTCAGTCACGTTTGCCACTTCTCCTGTCTATAAATAAAATGAACCTTCATTCAGTAGGAGTCTTCTTCCATCTCCTACTGAATGTTAGTACCACAAGGGTATGACCTAATGGCCCTTGAACGAATCGGGCATTTAGGTGCGGTCAGCTGACACTAGACTTCTTGATCATACTAGTGTTATCGATTGGATTGTACGGCACCTTCATGCGAGATAAAGTGAAACACTTTGTTCCTCTCTAAGAACAAATTGGTCCTCTCTGAAATAATATTTTTCTGTCTCTTATCGAGTTTTTCCATTCAAAATTAAACTCACACACTTATATATATTCATTTAGTGTTAATGCGGAATAAAGGCAAATTTCTTTTCCCCTTCCAGTTGTACAGGATAGCTTCCATTCATACAGGCTGTACAAATTCCTTGATGAATTGTTTTATCTTTTAAAATCGCTTTTTCCATTCCTGCTTCGGATAAATAAGCTAAACTATCTGCTCCAATCATGTCACTTATTTCTTGAATGGAATAATTGGCTGCGATCAATTCCTCTCGTGTTGACATATCAATTCCATAATAGCAAGGATGTTGAATCGCTGGAGATGCTATTCGAACATGCACTTCCTTCGCTCCTGCTGCTTTTAGCATTTGCACAATTCGTTTGCTTGTTGTTCCTCGGACAATGGAATCATCAATCATAACCACACGCTTTCCTTCAATAATGCTTTTTACCGGAGAAAGCTTCATTTTCACCCCTTGCTCCCTTAACTCTTGGGAAGGCTGAATAAATGTTCTTCCTACATAACGATTTTTAATAATCCCCATCTCATAAGGAAGATCACTTTCCTCTGCATAACCAATTGCTGCCGAAGTGCTTGAATCTGGGACACCCACTACAATGTCTGCATTTGTCGGGGCCTCTTTTGCTAATTCTTTTCCCATTCGTTTACGGGAAGCATGGACATTAACAAGATTTACATCACTATCCGGACGAGATAAATATACATATTCCATCGCACACATTTTCCGTTGCTCACGAATAGCAAACCGTGTAGAAGTTAATCCAGCTTCACTAATGGTAATTAATTCCCCGGGCAATACTTCTCGTTCAAACACTGCACCAATTTGTCCAAAGGCACATGTTTCTGATGCAAATACATATGCCCTTCCGAGTCTGCCAATTGATAATGGGCGAATGCCTCGAGGATCAAGGGCAATGTACATTCGATCCTCTGTTAAGATCAAATAGGCATAAGCTCCAACAATTTGATTAAGTGCTTGAGCAATGGTTGTTTCCGTTACGCTATTTCCTCCCCGTTTA
This sequence comes from Cerasibacillus sp. JNUCC 74, assembly GCF_053667775.1. The sequence continues at coordinate 3,334,948 of NZ_CM132207.1, forward strand.
ATAAGGTGAGCGAGTACTTCTGTATCTGATGTTGTTTGTAAAATGCTCCCCTCTTGTTCGAGCTTCCCCCGTAATTTATAAGCATTCATCAGGTTGCCATTATGGGCGAGCGCCATGCTCCCTGTTTGCGAACGAAATAATAGCGGCTGTACATTTTCAAGTGTTTTAGCGCCTTGTGTAGAGTAACGTACATGACCAATCGCTACGTTTCCTTTTAACGCTTGAAAATTAGCATCCTTAAAAACATCGTTGACTAGCCCTAAACCTTTATGAGCTTTTAATTGCTTTCCATCGCTTACAACAACTCCGGCGCCTTCCTGACCACGGTGTTGCATCGAGTGTAGCCCATAATACGTCAATTCAGCTGCTTTTTCATGTCCCCAAATGCCAAATACACCACATTCTTCGTTTATGCCTTTGTCTTCAGCAAACATGGAATGGCTCCTTTCCATATTGACTTTAATGGGGATACCTCCTCAGATACAATCTGTTTGCCATTGACCGAAATCAATAACACTTCATCACTTGTTACCTTACCTATTTCAATAGCATCATCGACGAGTTGCTCAAAGCGTTTTTTGTTTGCTTCGTTTACTGTCACAATAAACCGGGACTGTGTTTCACTAAATAAGGCGGCAGTTGGTTCTCCACTTAGTTCTACAGTTGCTCCTACCTGTTTATTTGCAAATAAGCACTCAGCTACAGCAACTGCCAGACCACCTTCTGATACGTCATGTGCTGATGTAACTACACCTTGTTTAATTGCATGCAATAACTGGTCTTGTCTTGTTTTTTCGACATGGAGATCAATAGTTGGTGCAGCTCCTTCATATTTTCCGAGAAGGAGATACTGTAGTTCGCTTCCACCAAATGAACTATCCGTTTTGCCAATGATATAAATCGTATCTCCAGCTGCCTGGAAATAATTCGGTGTGATGTGGCTGGTCGACTCATGAAGACCTACCATACCGACGATTGGTGTAGGGAAAATTGCTTTTCCTCCGGATTGGTTGTAAAGCGAGACATTACCGCTAAGCACTGGTGTAGAAAGCGCTTCACATGCTTTTGCCATCCCTTCAACGCTTTTTTCCATCTGCCAAAAGACTTCCGGGTTATTCGGATTTCCAAAGTTTAAACCATCTGTTAACCCAAGTGGTTTTGCACCAGAGCAAATAATATTTCTAGCTGCCTCTGCTACAGCAATTTTTCCGCCAGTCTCCGGATCTAAATAAATATAGCGGGAATTACAATCCGTCGTCATTGCCAATGCTTTATCCGTTCCTTTAATACGAATCACAGCTGCATCTGAACCAGGACCTACTACTGTATTCGTTTGCACCATAAAGTCATACTGATGATAAACCCATTCCTTGGAAGCAATCGTTGGTTGTTGTAATAGCTGCTTGATAACAGCTGCGTGATCGTCAACCATCAATGGCTTATTTCCCATTTGCTGAAATTCCCTAAAATAGGAAGGCTCTTTAGCCGGTAAATCGTAGACTGGTGCCTCCTCAGCAAGTGCGTCAACAGGAATATCAGCTACCTGCTTATTAAGATGAAAAATGCGAAATACCTTTTCCTCAATGACTCTGCCAATCACCATTGCCTCTAGTCCGTATTTTTGAAATACTTCGATAATTTCTTGTTCACGACCCTTTTTAACAACAAGCAGCATCCGCTCCTGTGATTCTGAAAGCATCATTTCATATGCTGACATATGCTGCTCCCGTTGCGGAACATGGTCTAAATTCAACTCCACTCCAGTTCCTGCTTTACTTGCCATTTCACTGGCTGAAGAGGTTAGCCCAGCTGCTCCCATATCTTGCATACCTACTACAGCATCTGACTTTATCACTTCTAAACACGCTTCAATTAATAACTTTTCTATAAATGGATCGCCGACTTGAACTGCTGGACGATCCTTTAGCACATCATCTGCTAGATCATCAGAAGCAAATGTTGCCCCGTGAATTCCATCGCGACCAGTTGCAGCCCCTGCATAAATGACTGTATTACCGATTCCTGCTGCAATTCCTTTCTGAATATCCCCATGATGGATTAATCCCACGCACATTGCATTAACAAGCGGATTATCTTCATAGCTATCATCAAACTGCACTTCTCCACCTACTGTAGGAACACCTACACAATTGCCATAGCCTGCAATACCGTCTACGACACCCGAGAACAAATATTTCACCCGATCATTGGAAAGCTTCCCGAACCTCAATGAATTTAATAATGCGATTGGGCGTGCACCCATGGAAAAAACATCACGAATAATACCGCCCACTCCAGTCGCTGCTCCCTGATACGGTTCTACAGCAGATGGGTGGTTATGGCTTTCTATTTTAAAAACAACTGCCTGCTCATCACCAATATCAATAATTCCGGCACCTTCACCCGGCCCCTGCAATACATGAGGTGCTTTTGTTGGAAACCTTTTCAGTAACGGCTTGGATGATTTATAACTACAATGTTCAGACCACATCACAGAAAATATACCTGTTTCCGTAAAATTTGGTTGGCGCTGTAAAATTGTTTTTATCACTTTGTACTCTTCATCACTTAATCCCATTTCCCGATAAAGCGCTTCTTTCTCTATTTGTTCTGGACTAACTTCATGCGTTTGTAACATATGATTCCCTCCAATTATGAACCAATGACTTCAATAAACGTAATCCGTCCTTACTGCCTATTATCTGTTCTACAGCTCGCTCCGGATGTGGCATCATCCCAAGTACATTACCTTGTTGATTCACAATTCCCGCTATATTTGCTACAGATCCATTTGGATTATCTTGATACGTAAACACAATCTGCTTATTTTCCTGTAATGATTGCAATGTTGTCTCATCACAATAATAATTGCCTTCCCCATGTGCAATTGGCAACTGAATAATTTCCCCCTCACGATATCCATCTGTAAAAATAGTTTGATTATTTTTCACAACAACATTCTGCTCTCGACAAATAAATGAAAGCTGCTGATTACGGAGTAATGCTCCCGGAAGCAGTCCCGCTTCTGTCAATATTTGAAAGCCGTTACAGACACCCAATACCGGCTTTCCTTTGGCTGCATGCTGTTTAATTTGCTTCATCACTTGAGAGGTTGCTGCTACAGCTCCAGTTCGTAAATAATCTCCATAAGAAAAGCCACCAGGAAGTAAAATAGCATCATAGCTTTCTAGATTGCTATTTTCATACCAAATAAGCTCTGCTTCTTTCCCTAAGACTTCTTTCACCGCATGGTACATATCATAATCACAATTAGAACCAGGAAATGTAATGACAGCAAATCTCACGACTGAACAGCCTCCTCCACTACGAATTGATAATTTTCAATCACAGGATTTGCCAGCAGTTTCTTGCACATTTCTGTAACACGAGCCTCCAATTTAGGTCCATCCTGCACATGTAATTCGATGACTTTTCCAACACGAGCTTCTTCCACTTCAGCATAGCCTAGAGAATGTAATGAATCTTCAATCGCCTTCCCTTGTGGATCAAGTACACCCGGTTTTAATGTAATATGCACCATTACTCTTTTCATTTTTGCTCCTCCAGTCGGTTTAAAATCTCCTCATAAACTTCAATTAAATCGCCTGTTCCTTGGCGAAAAACATCTTTATCCAGCTTTTCCATCGTTTCCACATCCCAAAGTCGGCATGTATCAGGTGATATTTCATCAGCTAAGACAATCCACCCATCTGGCAAGCGACCGAATTCAACTTTGAAGTCTACTAGTTTTATCCCAATTCTCTGAAAATTTTCGCTTAGTGTCTCGTTTATTTCGAGAGCTTTTTCCTTGATTTCCTTTAATTCATTTAGCGAAATATTCGTTAATAATATCGCATGCTCATCATTAATCAATGGATCTTTGAGATCGTCATTCTTATAAAACAACTCTACAATCGGTGGGTTAAACGGTGTTCTTTCTTTCATACCCAGCCGCTTCGTAATGCTGCCAGCAGCAACATTACGAACAACAACTTCTAATGGGATAATTTCAGTTTGATAGACAAGCTGTTCTGTCTTATTTAATTGTTTAATAAAATGTGACGTGATCCCTTTTTCTCGGAGCTTGGTAAAAATCAGGGAAGAAATTTCGTTATTTAGACGACCTTTGCCGGGAAAAACCGATTTTTTTTCGCCGTTAAAGGCAGTTGCATCATTTTTATAGGATAAAATGATTTCCCCTGTTCTGTCGTTTACCTGATACACTTTTTTTGCCTTACCTTCATACAGTAACGTGCGTTCCACGGATCTTCACCTCACTCTAATCCAATTCTTTGAAAAATTACATCGACATTTTTCAAGTGATACGTGTAATCAAAACAATCGGCGATTTCTTGCTTAGATAAGTGAGCAGTAATTTTTTCATCCGTTTCCACTAATTGTTTAAAGTGGATGCCTGTTTCCCATGCTTCCATTGCTTTTGGCTGAACCATATCATAAGCTGCCTCACGAGTCATCCCTTTATCAATTAATGCCAGTAAGACGCGTTGAGAAAAGATAACGCCATGTGTTTTATCAATATTACGCTTCATGTTTTCCGGAAACACGGTTAAATTTTTTACAATATTACTAAAGCGATGTAACATATAATTAATGGCTATCGTTGCATCAGGCAAAATAATTCGCTCTGCGGAAGAATGTGAAATATCACGTTCATGCCATAAAGCAACATTTTCATAAGCTGTCGTAACATAACCGCGCAATACCCTTGCCATACCAGTCATATTTTCTGAACCGATCGGATTCCGTTTATGCGGCATTGCTGAAGATCCCTTTTGTCCTTTTGCAAAATACTCCTCGACTTCACGCGTTTCGGTTTTTTGTAAACCACGAATCTCAGTTGCAAATTTTTCAATTGAAGTCGCAATTAAAGCCAATGTTGCTATATAGGCTGCATGACGATCTCTTTGCAATGTCTGTGTGGATACTGGTGCCGGAGAGAGTCCAAGTTTTTCACATACATATTGCTCTACATATGGATCAATATTAGCATACGTACCTACCGCACCGGATAATTTACCATATTCGATTTGATCGGCAGCAGCTTCAAAGCGTTGTAAGTTTCGCTTCATTTCTTCATACCATAGTGCCAGCTTTAAGCCGAATGTTGTTGGCTCAGCATGGACACCATGCGTTCTCCCCATCATCACGGTATGTTTATGCTCGATTGCCTTGTTTTTTAAAATCTCGATAAAACGTTGCAGATCCTTACGAATAATCGTATTCGCTTGTTTGATTAAATAAGAAAGAGCCGTATCCACTACGTCCGTTGACGTTAAACCGTAATGTACCCATTTCTTCTCATCACCCAATGTTTCTGATACTGCACGCGTAAAAGCAACTACATCATGTCTCGTTTCTTGTTCGATTTCATAAATTCGTTTGATATCAAATGAAGCATTGGCTCTAAGCTTTTTCATATCTTCTTTTGGAATGATTCCCAACTCACTCCACGCTTCGCAAGCTAGAAGCTCAACTTCAAGCCAGGCTTTATATTTATTTTCCTCTTGCCAAATGACACCCATTTCTTCTCTCGTATAGCGTTCAATCATTATTCGGCCTCCCAGAATGTTTGAATTTGTTTTTGTACCTGTTCTATTGAAGAACTAGTGAATGTAATATGTCCCATTTTCCGTTTTGTTTTCGCTTCGGCTTTTCCATATAAGTGAATAAAGCCTGTCGAAGTCTTTGGAATAGCCCGAAGCACTCTTGGCAAATCTTCACCTAAAATGTTTATCATGACAGCGGATTGAAGCAGGAGCACCTCCATCAATGGTATCCCACAAATAGCACGGATATGCTGTGCAAATTGTGAAATCGTACAAGCCTCAATCGTATAATGTCCAGAATTATGTGGGCGTGGGGCCATTTCATTTATGTATATCCTGTCATCTTGAACGAATAATTCTACAGCAAATGTTCCAACAATGTCCATATGATGAGCTAGTTTTTCTATTGCTTCAAGTGCATGCTGTTCTATGGTTTTGCTAATTGCTGCAGGTACGGTTGTTTGGAATAAAATATGACCCTTATGCTCATTTTCCGCAATTGGGAAAAATGTGATCTTTCCCCCCTGCGAACGGGTAAAAATAACGGAAATTTCTTTGTCAAATGAAATCCATTCTTCTACAATACAATGTTTGTGTTTGTCGGCAAATTCGATCGCAGCCGTTATATCACTATTTGTTTCTATCTTTAACTGACCTTTGCCATCGTATCCGCCTCGACACGTTTTTATTACAGCAGGCAATGAAAAGTCAGCTAATGCTTTCTTACATTCTGATCCATTCGTTACAATGGCAAACATTGGAACCGGTAAATCAAGATTTTTCAATATTGTTTTTTCTTTTTCCCGGTTTTGCGTAATTTCTAATGGATAAGCACCTTGGGGTAGTTTACCTTGCTTTTCGATATACGCTGCAGCTCGTAAATCTACATTTTCAAACTCATAGGTGATCACATCAGCTTGTTCCGTTAATTGTTTAATCGCATCCATATCATCATAATCTGCAATAATTTGAGAGTCAGCCACTTGACTTGTTGGGCAATCTTCTGTCGGATCAAGAACACGAACACGATATCCCATATATTTAGCCGCAAGTGCCATCATGCGACCTAATTGTCCGCCACCAATAATGCCAATTGTTTTTCCAGGTAAAATAGTGTTATTTTTTTGCAAGCTCTTCCCTCATTTCTGTTACCTTAGCTTTCATTTGCTTACGATAATTTTCTAGCCGCTCTGCAACTTTTTCATCAAATGCACCAATTATTTGTCCAGCTAAAATCCCAGCATTTTTCGCCCCTGCATTTCCGATAGCAACTGTAGCCGTGGGAACTCCACCAGGCATCTGCACAATCGATAACAGTGAATCCAATCCTTGTAATGATTTACTTTCAACAGGCACGCCAATTACTGGTATCGTTGTTTGGGAAGCAACCATCCCCGGTAAATGCGCTGCCCCTCCAGCCCCTGCTATAATAACTTTTATTCCCCGCTTTCTAGCTGTTTTTGCATAATCAAACATATCATCAGGTGTACGATGAGCGGAGATAATTTCTTTTTCATAAGGCAGCTGTAATTCATCCAGTACATCACAAGCATGCTTCATCGTTTTCCAATCAGAAATACTGCCCATGATAACTCCAATCATTTCTATAACCACCTTAACTTTTTAGTATATTTGAGAGATTATATCATTGCCTCTTGCACTATGAAGAGGATATTTAGAAAAACTTGGCTTGTCTCCACGTCTTTAGCAAAAGCTGTAGTTTTTCTTATACTACTTCCTATGGTATAAAAAAGTCCGTAAAAGCTAGCAAATCAATTTTGTCTGTTAGAAGTAAAAACAAAAAACAGATCTATCTTACCTCCCTCATATAAAATGAGAGAAGAGAATAGACCTGTTTTGGGTATAGTCCAACAGATCGCAATGCAAACGATTCTACTTCCCTCATAGTCCGGTCATTTACGGTGCCGGGTAGAGACTTCTGAGCCATATTCTCAGGTATATATGAGGAACCGATTTGTAGTTGTCGATTTTAGAATAACAATATAATTCATTTCTGTCAACAGGAATAACGAACATTATTTAATTTACTCTAAATAACGTTCGGTTTTTACTTATGTTTAACCAAATTTATAATCTATTATAGCAAATTTTCGAATGTAATGGCGCTCTTTTTAAATTAATTTATGAATCGTTATGTTTTTCAGTTCCATTCATCGTTGCCTGTTGTTTTTTGGTCTGTTCTTCTGCTTGTTTCTTTGGATTCATTAAACGTCCTTTACGTACTTGCTTAACCCAAAATCCACCATGGATATGCTTTGGTTCATAGGCAATTATAAAAGCCTTGGGATCAATTTGTTTAATTGTTTCATAGAGACGAAGTTCATATTTTCGAGGAGTTAAAATTTGCATCGATAGACGGTCACCTTCCATGCCATATGCATACCAACTTGTCACACCATAGCCCTTATCACGTAATTTTCTAGTAAAGGCGATATCTGGATTCGTTGAAATAACATTGACAGTTATATATCCCAAGGCCAATTTTTCTTCAATGATGGAGCCACAAATAACACCGATTCCGAAACCGATCGCATAAGCGATTAAATTTTGAATTTCGTTTAGATTATCCAATACAAGCCCAAGACCTAGTACATAAATAACGATTTCAAACATACTGACCATTGCAGCAATATAACGTCGGCCCTTCAGAGTCAAAATCATCCGAACTGTAGATAATGATACATAAACAATATTAATTACTAATATAATGGCAACCATTACGAATGCATTACTTAACAAAGGAAACCCTCCTTATCTCTATTGTTTAAGAATACCTCATTTTTTAATCATATGAAATATTTTTTTAATCATTCTTTTGCATATCCAAAAATTACATAAAAACGGGAAGCATGCTCCTTTGACAGATAATTACCTCATCAGTGTTTTAGCTTAAATTTTGTCAGATGAATTTACTTCTGTCTAAACATATCGCTTGTTTTTATCTTCAAAAACAATTGAATATCTCCTCCTTATTATCTGTATATGCATGAGTTACTTTCACATATAGGTGTCCTTACCTGCCACTGAGACTTCTTCGTATTTTTACAACTTTTGAAGGAGATTCTTACGGCACACGTTAGATGTGGAATAAAGTGAAATCACATACCCAATAGACAAATCTTTCCACTGCTATTTGTATTGTCCATCCGTTAACTTCAAGGCACATTCAAGCGATCTGGGCATAAGCTATAGAAGAAAATGGACTCTTCTATTTTAGTTAAAATGAGGTGATAATATGAATCCATTTCAGCAAATGGGCGATTGGAAAAAGAATCTGGATTATTTTTTCGGCGATAGCTTTTGGAATGAATTTGAAGGTCTTATTAAACCTACGATTCCACAAATTAATCTTTATCAAACCGATCACGAATTATTCTGTATTGTTAATATTCCAGGGCTAGAGGATCTCGATAAGCTCGATATTTATGTTGACTATTCCACATTAGAATTAAAAGGAACCATTAATATGGACAACTCACATGGTGTTGTCGTAAAAGAAGAAATACTGCATGGTGTATTTGAACGAAAGATTCCTCTCCCATTCCCAGTCCGTGCGGATAAAATAAACGCCACCTATAAAAATGGGCTCGTCTATATTCAACTGCACCGGCTTATTTCGGAATCAAATCGAAAAAATAGAGTTAATGTCCGTGTCTTGGAGGAAAAATAAAGTGAAACTTCATTCAGTAGGAGTTTTCTTCTATCTCCTACTGAATGTTAGTACCACAGGGTATGACCTAAAGACCCTTGAACGAATTGGGTATTTAGGTGCCGTTTTCTTCCACTTAGACCCCTTTGTACCAACTCAGGCTCTTGAAGTGGGAGGGTCTTACGGCACCTTACATACGGGATAGAAATAGATAACAAAAACTTGGAACGTTCGGTTTACTAGCGGCTTGTATGTTTAAACGAAACGGCGATTCCATATATCCACTACGCGAAATGGAATCATTTTCCAGGTAAAATCAAAAAGCCGCGCTTGATAGAGCGCGGCTTTTTGATCATGGTGTTATAAAATTATTATCTTTTATTATATATTTGGTCCAAATAATCGTTTTTTTGTTTGTAAAGGAATTCCACGCAGTCGTTTCGTTAACAAATGCTTCCATGTTTTCCCAAGTACTGGACATTGCAATAAATCATCTGCTAATCGTAAATCCTCTTTAAGGATATGCATGATTTCATTACATGCTGCGATGGACCATTGCGAATATGGACGATCAAGTAGTTTTATATCTTGGTCTGTTCGAATCTCTCCCTCTTCAATTACTCGAAAATGCCATCCTGTTCGCCCTGATCGTTGCATACGAAGCGCAAAGTCTTCAACCTGAAACCTCTGAGCCAGCTTCCATGTTGGCAAATATGGCTGGGTTACTTGAATAACAGCATCACCAACTCGGTATGTATCACCTATAAAAACAGAATACTCATCCATCTCTAATACGGATAAATTTTCCCCTACATATCCTGATGGGATGGAAGCAAATTGCATTTCTTCTACCCAAGAGTAATAATGTTTAAATGGATAAGCAAACAAGGCTTGATCCAATTTTGGTTGTTCTTTTTCATCTCCAATTAAACCATTTGCTGCTAACCAAATGCTCTCCTCTACTTCCTCAGTGACCCATTCCTTCTTTTCACTAGCTGACTCCGTATTTCCTTTTACTTTATGTAGAAAAAGTTTATAAATATATGGCTCCTCCATTACTATCACCTGCCTATAAAAATATGATATAGTATCTTTATTCTATTAAAAAGAAGTGCTGAAAATATAGATTTATTATAAAGGGATGTTCAAAAAGGTCTACAAAAATGATTTAACGTTTATTGTACATTAGAATAGATTTTAATGCTGAAGTTAAGACGAAACGAGCAGAAGTTTACCCGTAGAAATCTTTCTCAATTTACCAGTTTGAAAAGAATTTGAGCGAAGGATAACTACACCTAACACCCGATTCATTTAAGACAACAGGACAAGAAAAACTTCGGCAGCGACACATCGCACGTAGAAGTATTTTTATTTTTTTTAAAAAGAAAGAATAGACACTGACACATTGCATTTTTCAAGATTGTTTGAAATAATAGCTTTTTTTTACTTCTTTTTGCAGCATACCCTTTATAAGGAGGATATACGATGACGAAACAACTAGCAACTTTTGCAGGCGGCTGCTTTTGGTGTATGGTAAAACCGTTTGACGAATGGGACGGGGTTAAACGTGTTGTTTCTGGCTACACAGGTGGAAGTTTAAAAAACCTACCTACGAAACTGTAAAAACAGGAACAACGGGACATTATGAAGCGGTAGAAATAACCTATGATCCTGAAATTATTACATATCAAACCATTTTAGATGTTTTTTGGAAACAAATTGATCCAACAGACGATGGCGGACAATTCCATGATCGAGGATCTTCCTATCGAACAGCCATTTTCTATCATAATGAATATCAAAAGGAATTGGCAGAAGTCTCCAAGCAAACACTGGACCAGAGCGGAAAATTCACCAAACCAATAGTAACGAAAATCTTACCTGCTACAACCTTTTATCCTGCAGAAGACGATCATCAGAATTATTATCGAAAGCATGAAGCTGCATATAAAGCAGATCGTGCCAAATCGGGAAGAGATGAATTTATTGAAAACGTATGGAAACATCGTTAACCTCAACATAGTTATGGCAGACAAAGTATTTCCTATGACATCGAGAATCATGCAGAAAATTTGACTACCTTTCACCTTTAAACTAGAATGTTGTACGCGTTCATTTAAAAACCCGCTACGAATGAAATAAAAAGTTTGAAATTTCATTAATGGATCAGGTATAGTTACCTAACACAATCATTACTTCTAGCTTATCCGAAAACTTATTCATAGCAGCATTTGCAGATTGCTGCTATTTAGCCAATGAAGCTTTTAAGACTCTGCTCTTTCTAATTATAATTGAGCCTTTACAAGGGAATGTTACTATCAATAAATACCATTCTTATCTTTTTTTCTGTGCAAGTATATCCACAATAGAAACGATTCATCTTATTGCTAGACTACATATTTATTTTTAGGTAATAGAAAGATAAAGTGAAACTTCATTCAGTAGGAGTTTTCTTCCATCTCCTACTGAATGTTAGCTTGAACGAATCGGGCATTTAGGTGCCGTTTTCTCCCACTTAGAACCTTTTATATCAACTCAAGGCTCTTGAAGTGGGAGTCTTACGGCACCTTAGATGCGGGATAAAGCTTAACAAGCTATGACTTTGCGAGAAAATAAAGCAAGATGCAAAACTTCAAATTGTTACTTACGCGGAATCTCTTTTCCGAATGTAGATATGTTTATACTAACGGACTCACTTCTTAAACAGCTTCTATATGAATTATAATATTATCTCTGGTTTTCGTCCCGTAAGTTGTCCTTTCTAACCGAGCATCTAGTTGTTTAGCATACTATTAAGTCAGGAGGGAGAATTTTGTCTAAACAGCAATCGTTAATACCTTTAAAAATGCTATTATTTGCCTTTCATGCTACAAATACGATTATCCTTAGTTATTTACCTTTATACTTAAAGTATAAGGGACTTAATGGAACGGAAATTGGTTATGTACTTGCAGTCGGTCCACTTGCTTCTATTATAGCACAGCCGTTTTGGGGGTATATGAGTGATAAATATAAGACCGTAAAACGAGTTATCCAAGTTTGTCTGATTGGACTGCTTCTATTAAGTATCCTATTTTTCCAAATGAATACGCTACTGCCAATTCTGATTGTCGGTGCTGTGTTCTATTTTTTTGTAACACCAATCGGTGCTTTAGGCGATAGTTTAGCACAGCGGCGAGCGCATGATTTAGGTGTTTCATTTGGTACCATTCGACTATGGGGATCAATCGGTTTTGCAACATCATCCCTTGTAATCGGTGAAGTGCTCACAAGAGCGGGAATTCAATATATGATTATTCCATATTTAGTGTTTGGATTTCTTGCCTTCATTGTCAGCTTTAAGCTAACAGATGTCGAGGTCGCATCTGATCCTATCCAACTAAAAGATGTGAATGCAATTATTAAAAGCAAACCGTTTGTTATCTTTTTATTTTTTATTATGTTTCTAAGTGTTACACACCGAGCAAATGATAGCTTTATTGGTCTCTACGTCGAACAATTAGGCGGAAGTGAAGGGCTGGTCGGAGTTGCCTGGTTTGTTGGAGTCGTTACAGAAGCCATTGTATTTGCAACCGCTGGGTATTGGTTTAGAAAATATCATCCACTCGTATTTGTCATTGTTGCTGGAATTCTATATAGTATTCGCTGGTTTATCTATGGTTCAGCAACTAGTCCATGGCACATTATTAGCATGCAATTTTTACATGGCTTAACATTTGGTACATTCTATCTAGCTTCTTTCAACTATATTTCTCGACTGATACCAAAGCTTTTACAATCAACCGGACATCTTGTCTTTTTTGCCACTTTTTTCGGAGTCTCAGGGATCATTGGCTCATTATTAGGCGGTGCATTGATTGATTCGTATGGAGGCGGAACATTATATTTTGTTATGGGAGGCATCGCTCTTGTTGGAACCATATTAATTACCATTTACCACCTATTACCATATGGTAAAGAAACATATGTACATGCCAAAGATAAATAATTTGCTCAAGCATTATGTCAAATTGAACGTTTTCAACAATAGACTCCCGCATCAATTGGTGCGGGAGCATTTGATTTTACAATACTTTTCTAGAAAATCACAATTAGGAATTACCTGACCTCTGATTTTATTAGCAAATAGGTAAGTACCGGCTAACTTTTTTTCATGTTCACTTGACATCCAATTCCATATTTCATCAGTTGGAAGAGCCGCATCAAAAAGTGCATCATTATGCGAAATTAGCAATTGAAAGTTATGAACAAGGGGATCGAGCTACAGCACAGCATTATTTTGAACAGCTCCGAGCAGCATCTAGTCAAGTGATTTCCTTATTAGCACAGTTGGAAAAGCAAATTTAACAAGCTTTTAATCTTAAAAGAGGTTAGTGATTTTATGTATTCGTTTATAATAATAAAAGCGCAGATGCTTGCTTAGCAACGGACAAACTTTGCAAAATTTTAACGGATAAAAAAATACGGTTGGAGGGACAACTGTTGACTTATCAAAAAGGTTATATTAACCAGCGCTCATCACCTAAGCTAGAAAACAAAGCTACTTTTTAAAAAAAGATATGCATCATGTAAAAAAGATATCGTTTTCTATAATCCAATAGTTGAAAAGGTGGATGCTCTTTGTTGAAGCAACCACCTTTAGCTTTATCTTAAAAAGATAAAATATAAAATAAAGATAATAAACAATAAATACATAACAGGATGAATTTCTTTAGCACGGCCCTTTAAAAGCATCGTTATCGGATAGAATACAAAACCAATAGCAATTCCAGTCGCAATACTGTATGTTAGAGGCATTGCAATTATAATTAGAAATGCTGGTACAGCTATTTCAAATTGTTCCCATTCAATATTCTTTAACGAAGAAGCCATTAATACCCCAACAATAATTAATGCAGGCGCCGTAACTTCGGTCGTTACAACACTTAATAACGGCGAGAAGAATAAAGAAAGCAAGAAAAACATCGCAGTAACAACAGCGGTAAAGCCAGAACGCCCCCCTGCTCCAACTCCAGCTGTAGATTCAACGTAAGAAGTTGTCGTTGATGTACCAACTACTGCACCAACTACAGTAGCAGCTGAATCTGCAAACAGTGCTTTACCTGCACGTGGCAGCTTATTATTTTTCATTAATCCTGCTTGGTTAGCTACGGCAACCAATGTACCTGCTGTATCAAAAAAGTCTACGAATAAGAATGTTAAAATCACCACAAGCATTTGTAATGTAAAGATATCGCCAAAATTCACAAATGCCTGTCCAAATGTTGGGGCAAGACTTGGCACACTGCTAACAACTCCGTCAATACCTGTTGGTGGTGCAATTAAACCCGTTACCATACCAGCTATAGCAGTTATAATCATGCCATAAAAGATGCCTCCACGAATACCAATGGTCATTAAAATAATCGAAATAACCAGCCCAAAAACCGATAGTAGAACAGTTGGAGATGTTAGATCACCTAATGACAGCAACGTAGCTTCATTGGCGATTATAATTCCGGAATTTTGAAATCCGATAAATGCAATAAAGAACCCAATTCCTGCACCAACTGCCATCTTTAAATTTGCTGGAATAGCATTAATAATCTTTTCCCTTAAGCCTGTTAATGTAAGTAAAACAAAAATAAGTCCAGAAGCGAGAACTCCACTTAATGCTGTTTGCCATGGGATGCCATAACCTAAAACAACGGTATAAGCGAAAAATGCATTTAAACCCATACCAGGTGCTAATGCAATTGGGTATTTAGCGATAACCCCCATAAATAATGAACCAACTGCTGCAGCAATAGCAGTAGCAGCAAAAACCGCTCCCTGATCCATACGAGTAATGCCCTCTGGCAACTCTTCAATTCCCACTAATGCTAATGTAGCTGGATTAACAAATAAAATATAGGCCATTGCTAAAAAGGTCGTTAATCCCGCCATAAATTCAGTACGGTAATTCGTACCTAGTTCATCAAAGCGAAAGTACTTCTTCATCATGCTTCCCCTTTCTAATCTAGCTGTTAAAATAAGCCCTTTTAGAAAAGCTTGGCTTGTCGCCAAGTCTTTATGGCAAAAGTTTTTCTTATACTATAAACCATAAAGTTTTATACTTTCCTATAGTACAAAAAAACTCTTGAGAATAATTCCCCAAGAGCTTCTTTATATCTGGTCAAAAAACGAATGTGATTATTATCACTAAAAACAATAATCCTAAAAACATCATTCATCTTTTGCGTAGTCAGACTATTTACGGCAGTCTGGTAGAAACTCTGGGCCCTATTCCCAAATTATACGCATTTATTTTATAAACACAGGATTATCATACGTGTTTTTTTGTCAAAAGTCAACGTAATACGAACATTAAATTTAAAAACACCTTTATTGTTCGTTTATTTCCCTAAACACGAATGTTGTATCATTTTTAAAATGGTTAATAGCAAAAAATATCTATAATGTGTTGAAAGTCCTTTTCCATAGCATCTTGTGCCACACGTGATATTTCAGAAAATAAAACTGCCTTATTATTCTTGATAAAGTCCTTAGTGGCATCTGCACCAGCTTTAGCGCCATACGTATAATAATTAATTTTTCTTATGCCGTTTTTAATCGATCGTTTATATTCTTCCGGGCTTAGGCCTGAGCCCCCATGCATGACCAATGGTAATTTTGTTAATTCAGCAATCTCCTTTATTAATTCATAATCTAATTTTGGTTGCCTTTTATAAAATCCATGAACTGTACCAAAAGAAGCTGCCAATGCGTCTATATTTGTCTCTTTTACAAATTGATGAGCTAATTGTGGGTCCGTATAATAACTTTCTTCGTTATCGTCTGATGAATCTTCCCCCAGCTCATTTCCTGCCATCATACCTAGCTCGCCTTCCACGCTTGCATCAAATTTATGAGCTAGTTCTACCGCCTTTTTCGTGTTTTTAACATTCTCCTCATATGTTAGTCTCGATCCGTCATACATGATGGATGTAAATCCAAGCTTTAAACCTTTCTCCAGATACTCTATGGATTCACCATGATCAACATGTGCACATACCGGTATACTTGCATTTTTGGCCAAGGCAACCATAGCTGGTCCGATCATTTCTATTTGGTTAATATATTCATGGCTTTGTGCATGTTGAATAATTATCGGAGCATTATTTTTTTCGGCTACCCTTATGGCAGCAACTAGACTTTCAAATGTGGGTGTATTTATTGCTGCAACTCCACAATCTCTTTTTTCCGCGATCTCCAAAATTTCTTTTAACGTAACTAGCATTAAGCCCGCTCTCCTTTGATTGAAGTTTCAAGGTTTGGTTCATTATTCCCCAAGAACTTGCACTTTGCATTGTCTATTTCTTTCTCGATTCTGATCCCAATCTACAAAATAAATGTAACCTACTTTTCCAATTTGCAGTTCTGACTCCTCAATAATAAACGTCTCACTAGAGCCAATCAGTGTACCTTTTATATGAGCCTCTGTATTTAATAACGACCGTTTATCCGGGACTAAATCTGTGCCCTCGGTGCTCATTTCTTCTTTTGGCAGTTCTATTCCGAATTTTGTATGCTCAGGTCCCGGATGATAATACTGTCCTTCCGAAAGGCATCTAGGCACCACTTTCTCTAAAACATTATTTAAATCAACTTGAAGATATTCATCACCCGCATAGTTCCTATCATGTGAATATTCCTCAAAGAATACAGAACAAGTTGTATGTGGTGAAGAAACGACACATAAGCCGTTTTTCACTTTACTTTTCTTAACAATTTCCCTAATTTGATCTGTAATCTCATGGTATGAAACTCTATTTCCTACTGAAGTTATGATTAACGTATCGTTATAAACAATCATTTATGTTCCTCCTTTATAAAGTGAAACTTCATTCAGTAGGAGTTTTCTTCCATCTCCTACTGAATGTTAGTACAACAGGGTATGACCTAAAGGCCCCTTAAACGAATCGGGCATTTAGGTGCCGTTATCTCCCACTTAGACCCTTTTGTACCAACTCAGGCTCTTGAAGTGGGAGTCTTACGGCACCTTACATACGGGATAAACTACTTACCATTTCTTCTAATTTTGCTTTCCAATCAGGAGCCTTAATAATTCCACTTGTTCCGCCAGTACCATCAGCACCTTCTCGGATAACTTGTCTGACATCTTCTCCGGTACTTACACCTGCTGCCTGAAGAACCAGGATATCTGAATTCACATGTTTGATTGCAGATGTTGTTTCTTTTCGATAAGACGATTCACTCGTAGTACCGGTTCCAATTAAACTGGTTGGTTCACAAATAATCATATTAGGCTCTAACTCTGCAACTGCCTTACATTGTTGTACCGTGTCAGCACAAACAATTGTAATGAGTCCCAATTCATCAGCTCTTCGTATTGTTTTATCTAGGCTGGATAAAGTTAACGGATTTTCTGCATGATTTAAAACTACAGCTTTCACGCCGATATTTTTTAAAGCATCCGGAAGAACATGACCCATACCTCTTCCTGGTGTTAAATGATCCATATGTTGAGCGGTAATGATTAAATGATTTGTATTCTCTATTATCTTCGGTAGATCCACTAATTGACCTGTAAATAGTATGTCAATATCATATTTCTCTGCCAATCCGTTTGAAATCTTAGCTAATTTTAATAAATCATCTCCGTAAAGATATGATTTAGGATTTACAATAAAAACCGGTTTTTTAAAATTGTAGTTAATCATATTGAAAATTCCTTTCTAATCAAATATTCAATTTTAGCCAAGATATTAATTTGTTAACTTTTCTTTAAGTTGAATAAAAACGTCTTCTTTGCCAACCCCGGTTAATAAAGGGACTCCATTAATCACCTTACTTTTAAGATGATCAGGCACAATGGTTGTACTAATGACTACATCATAATTGTCAATATTATTTATTTCATCTGAAATTTTGCTTTGGAATAACTTCACTGTATTTTCCAAATTATTTTCCTTTAGCCAATCTTTTATTTTGCCTGTAACGACAGTTGATGTTGCAACTCCTGTTCCACACATAATTAATAATTTTTTCATTTACATTCCTCCCATAAATTTAACTTTTAAATTCCGGCTAACAACAACATGTATGCTTGAAGAATGAACAATACCATACGAGCTAAATTACATGGTGCTATGTTAGCTTACATCTAGCTTCACCATAGCAGGATTAAAAGAGTTTGGTTATTTAATAAGCTCAATTACCATATTTCCCCTTCCATGTCAGCATTGGATTTTAACGCAGAACCTAATTTTTCAAATCTTACTTTGAATGTAAAAACATATAAGGTTGATGATGTTTACCAACTTTTTTGTTTTACCCAAGACTTAAGACTCTATTTTTTTACTGCCTTTGATCTTACTTTGGTAAATCAAGGCAAATAAGACAACAACGAAAATGAATCCGATCCCTAACCAAGTTATTCCCAAACCACCAAATAAAATGGTTGTCCATGCACCGCCATCACTTAATACACTTATGGAGGGATTTCCTCCTAAATCAAAGTTGGATGCAATTGCGGAATCGGTGATTAGCGGAGCTGCCCAAGATGCCACATACAGTGTTGTAACAATATATAATGCTCCCCCTATCACAGTACGAAGTATGTCTCCCCTAAAGACTGCCGCCATTAAACAAATCATAAAAGGAATTGTGGCTAAATCGCCTAAAGGCAGTACCGTATTTCCAGGTAAAATGACTGCTAACAGTAATGCAATCGGTACCAATAATAATGAAGCCGATAAAACGGATGATTGACCAACAGCCAATGCACTATCCATTCCTATATATAACTCTTTACCGGGGAACCGTCTTTGCACCCAACTACTTGCGGCTTCAGAAATGGGGGTAAGCCCTTCCATTAATAAAGCAACCATCCGAGGCATAAGCAACATGACAGCACCGGTTACAACACCCAAATTTAAAGTGCCACTAACATCATAACCAGCTAATAACCCAATAATTATTCCAATAAAAAAACCTAAAACCGTTGTATCACCAAAAACACCAAATCTTTTTTGAACTAATTCAGGGCTGATATTTATTTTATTTAAACCGGGAATTCGGTCAAAAACCCAGTTCAATGGTAATGCCAAAAGAAAACCCGGCGTCGAAGAACCATGCGGAAATGACATATTAGGTAACTGATAATATTCTTGAACATAATTCGCACTCTTATCCGCCATAAAATAGAGAAGCATGGAATGCGTAATCATGGTGAAAATACCTAAAGCAAAACTTGCTGTTGCTGCATATACGATTGATCCTGTAAAGGCAATATGCCAAAAGTTCCAAATATCAACATTCAACGTTTTGGTCAATCCAAATAAAAGTAATACGACATTTACTAAAATACCGACAATTATTGCCATACTTCCCAAAAGGGTACCATATGCAATCGCTGATGCTGCCGGCCAACCAACATCTATTGTTTGTAACGATAAATTGTAATTATCAACCATTGCTTTAGCAGCCGGACCTAAGTTATCAGTCAAAAGACCAATGACTAAATTCAAGCCAATAAAGCCAATCCCAATAGTTAAAGCAGATTTAAAGGCCTTTCCTGGCTTTATCCTTAAAATCAAGCCAAATGCCAAGAAAATAATTGGAAGCATAACACTTGCTCCTAAATCAAGAAACCATTGAATTACCTGTTGAAAGACTTGCATCGAAACTCCTCCTTTTTAAATAGCCTTTTATTCTATTTCAGCATTTTTCATTATGTTTTTAAATTCAATCCGTGACGTACATTCTTTTAATTGATTGACTAATCTTTCGTTTTGGAAAAGATCAATAAGCTTTTGCAAAATCGACAACTGTTCATCCGATTTCTTTAATGCCAGCATGAAAATTAATGATACTTCTATTTCATTATCTTTATTGGCCATATCCCTAAATCTGACAGGTTTTTTTAGTGACATAAACCCAATCTGTGAATGTTTTACTTTTTCACTATCCGTGTGCGGTATTGCAACACCAGTTCCATTAACAAATAATCCGGTTGGAAATTTAGATTCTCTGGATATTATTCCTTCATAGAAGTCTGATGTAACTAGACCATGTTTAATAAAATAATCCGATAAGACCCTTAAGGCCTCTTCTTTAGAGTTTCCATCAAAATTAAGCAAAACTATTTCTTTATTAAAATACATCAAAGAGCCTTCTTTCTAAAATTTCTTTTATTAAAGATCTACAACCATTTTTAACCTTTACTGTATATTGTAATTTGTTTCCGACATTTATTTTTATATTTATCCTAGCCAATTTTTTTAAATTTATACGATCATTATTAGCGTTACTAGTTGGATTTCTCGTTGGCTTCAGAAACTTAGATGTTTCGAAATCTTATATGTAGCATTGCGTATTGAACAGCTGTATTTGATTTTTGACTCGTTACAAATAGCTCCAAAATCCTATCGTTTTTAATTTCATCCCTATCTCTACCATCGCACTCTTTATGGGATATCCCTTGATGTAACTTTATTAATACATCAAATTGAACCATTCCCTTTTTAGAGCATTTATAACACTCGGTGCAACATTCGTTAAAGATACACCGAATAGTCATTGGTACGCGTAAGTTCGTATGTCATTCACTTCCCTTCGCAACCTAAAAATGAAGTGATGATTTTCCCTTTCATAACCCTTAACAAGCATTTATTTAATGCCAAAAATAGAAGCAGTTTTTTGGAAAAAAATCCTTATAAGACATTAGAAAAAATTTGGCTTGTCACCAAGTTTTATGTCGAAAGCTCTGTTTTTCTTATACGATAGAGCCTAAAGTTTTGTACTTTCCTATTAGTATAAAAAAGCCCAACTGAACATAAGCAAGCTGGGCATGAAGTAATATATTTGATCAGATATTGTTTGTTGGCACATTTACAGCCATAATAATCCCATAACACTTCAAGGCGTTTCTTAATATTTCTAGTGGTATCCAATTAAGGATAAAATAAATAAACAGGAGATATCTTTAAATGAAATAAAAAAATAACAGCAACCTTTTTCAGTTCACTGCTACATATTTTTATTTTAGGTATTCAGATTATCATGTAGAATTTTTCTATTTCAGTTTTCGACTGTTCTTCCGCAATCCACCTATTTGTTGAAGAATAAAATGAAAGTCTAAGTAGGTGATCCGTTCCCTAACTTCAAATTTAGCTGTCTGTGCAAAATTTAAACCCTTAGGGAACCACGAAACCCTCTAACTCCATAGTAAGAGGACGCACCATTGTGATACACGAAAACACGCCCAAAGCGATAATCGCAAAAAAGGGCACCGCCGAGTTCCCTAATATCAGAGGGTGTTTGCACCCAACTCGACGTTTTCATATCGAATTTTTCAAGTTTTTGCAACGCTCGATATTGTTCTTCCGTTAATAGTTCAATGCCCATGGCAGTTGCCATATCAATAGCGCTATTTTCCGGTTTATGTTTTTTCCTTGACTCCAGCCCTTCACGGTCGTAACAAACACTTCTGCGACCTTTAGGACTTTCCGCTGAACAATCATAAAAAATGTATTCATCCTTCTTTTTATCATAACCAACAACATCTGGTTCACCGCCAGTTCGTTCCATTTCATTGAGCGACCATAGTTTTTCAGTATTAGCTTCCAGCTTTGCTTGGACTTTAGCCCATTCAAGACCTTTATGACGGTTCATGTTTTTCTCAAAACGAGCTTGCAATGTTCTGAGTAATTCTTCACGTTGTTCTAGTGACAGCTCTTTATTATTGCTGGTTTTATCTCTCTTTGTCATGTTAGTTTCCCCCTTATTGTTTTTTGCTCATCCTGATTTTGAATAAAGTTATCCTGTAAACTTTCAAGATATCTAAGAATAAACAAATTAGTCAGAATTCAATACAACCACCCGAGTTCCCGTGTTTTTTGATATGATGGATTATCATCAGATCATCAATGTTTGTAGACTTATTATATCAAGAACTAGCTTTATTTCATATATTCAAAGACGCTATGAGAATGGACAAGGAATTTTTTATTGATTTCAAGTTCACATTTATATTTTTATGTTAATAGAAAATTCAATTAAAAAGATTGTGTCGTTATGAGAACTTGCGATTAGAAAGGTAAAAACATTGGATTTAAATATTATAATTTTAGTAGCCTTAATATTGTATTACCTCAAGATATTCTCTCAAATTTAAAAGCAGCTTTACATTTTAATAAAGATCTATTAACTATTTCAAGGTAGGCGAACAAGTTTAAGTCACCTAGCTAGCTCGATTCAGAAAACTATTCTTATTATAACTAACCTATCATATAAAATAATAAGTTTAGATCGAAATCCTACGCCTGCCAAATTTTTTACCTCAAATAATATCTATTTTGTCTATTTTTCTAATTGACAAAATAGATATTAAAATACCAATGACCGCTAATAATAACGGAATATAAACAATCGAAGCTACAGAAAAGACTGGATTATGAGAACTAATTAAAAAAACGATCACAATTGACGAAATAATTGTTGCTGGGACAGAAAATTTTCGCATTCCGAAATATAAACTAATTAAACTTGTTCCTGCTGCCGCAAAAGCAAATGTAATGATTGGAATAATTTGTTGGACTACCATTTCCAATGAAAGAGTACCTGGAATGATTTGAAAGTATGGATTCAATGCAAAAAATGAACCAAGTACAAAAAAATTAGATATAATGATTGTAATAAAGGTTAAGGAACCGACAATAAATAGTTTTACACCAATTAACTTCTTTCTATTAATAGGATACGTAAACAATACGGTGATTGTTTTATTTTTAAACTCTTCGATCACTAATTTTACAATTAAGACCGCTGCAAAAATAATAAATGTGGCTCTTACAAATGCACCTATTATAATAAAAACTTCGTCGTAGTCAAGAAAAACAACATTACCTTCCAACTTTTCAATATAACCAATGATAAAAAGGGAAGAAAGGATTAGGATATTTGCAATAACTGCTCCCTTTACATACCATCCCATTTTCACTTTTTTGAATTCCAATTTCATTAATGTAAACATGTATAAACCATCTCCAATTATTTTTACCTTACTTCATCTTGTTTCTCTTTATCCATTAACCCCATAAAATATTCTTCTAAGGACGTTATTTTTTTACTCATTGACTCAATCTCGATGCCGTTTAAAATCATTGTTTTTGAAATCTCCGATTGTGACACACTCTGTTCAAAAATACGAATGATTTTCTGGTCAATTATTTTAAAATTACGCAAATGAAGTCTATTTTCGAGAATAAAACATGCCCTCGTCGGATTTGACGTTACGAACTCCATGTATTCTCTATTTTTTTTTCTCATTTCCTCCAGCGAAACTTCTTCGATTAATTTTCCCTTGTTAACAACTCCGATCGTATCCGCCATTTGTTCAATTTCAGCTAAAATGTGACTAGAGATTAGCATCGTAATATCATATTCTTTACAGAGTAGTTTGAACAAATTTCTAATTTCTCGTATACCAATAGGGTCAAGTCCATTAATTGGTTCATCGAGAATTAATAGCTCAGGTCTTGTAATAATGGCTCTTGCAATACCTAAACGTTGCTTCATCCCTAATGAAAAGTTCTCCACCGGTTTATTGTCAATATTTATTAAATGAACCATTTCTAATACTTCATTTATCGCTTTTTTATTATGGTAACCCATATATTCACAGTGAAGTTCTAAGTTTTCCTTAGCTGTAAATTTCTCATAGAAAATCGGATACTCGATCATACTTCCTATCCTTCCTAACACATCGTATGACGAAGAAGGGGTCAATGGCTGTCCAAAAATCTCAATTTCTCCGGCGGTAGGTTTTATTAAGTTTGTTAGCATTTTCATGAGTGTTGTTTTTCCTGATCCATTCGGACCGAGGAATCCATAAATTTCGCCTTTTTTTACATTCATATTTATTTTTGATACGACTTCTTTCCCTTGAAAACACTTTGTTACGTTATGTGTCTTTATGATATACACCATATTTCCATCCTTTCTTCAAGTTTAGTTATATGCATCGTACCAACCAGCTGTTGCTTTTCTCTTTCTTAATTCTTACTTATTTCTTAAGTTAGTAAGTGATTCGTGGTAACGTAACCGTAAATGTTGTTTTCTGATATGGCATACTTTGTACATGTATCGTTCCATTCATTTGTTCTAGCAGTCTTTTCGTAATTGTTAATCCTAGCCCGCTTCCGTGAAAGGCTTTGTTTCTTGATTCTTCTAATGTGAACATTCTTTCGAAAACGAGATCTTGCTTCTGTTCCTCGATTCCTTTTCCTCTGTCCCATACGTCAATACAAACATGTTTTTCGTTAAAAGTTAGAGCTAAACCGAGTATCTTACCGTCACTGCCATACTGGATGGCATTTGACAAAAGATTATGTAAAACTCTGTTCAGCGCTTCTTTATTTCCTACTACATGAATGGGGTTATCTGGTAATTGGAAATCTATCTTTAACCCTTTAGTTTGAACTACATCATAGAATGAAAGTAAATTATCTTTACAAATCTCATTGATATTTATTTTCATTAGTGGAATTTCTTTATCTCCTGATTCCACTCTTGCCAAATCGAAAAAAGCATTCATTAGATCGATAATTTCTATTGTTTTACGATGAACTTGTAATAGCAGCCTTTCTTGTTCCTTTTGATCGATTGTTTTGTCTTTCTGAATCATTTCGATATACCCTAGTACGACTGTTAATGGTGTTTTCAAATCGTGTGAAATATTGGTTAACATTTTTTTCATAGCCTGTCTTGACTGATTGTATTTTGCAATTCTTCCCTTATGCATATCAAGCAACTTATTTATTTCAATTATTAAAGCTTTTAACTTTTTATCATCCGTCATTAATAATAATTGTTCCATAGAATCTTCTTCTAAAATTTGTCCGAGTTTATTAGCCAAATAATCTAGTTTTTTATCTCTATTTGTCATTTGTACATACTGAATTATATTTAAAGTTATTAAAATAAAGATAACGCCCATCACCATAAACATCATTTAGAATTCAATTCTCCTAGTCTGTAGCCGATTCCCCATAATGTTTCAATATATTGTGGATTCGCTGGGTCATCATCTATTTTTTCTCTTAATCTACTCATATGGACGTTAATCACATTTTCATCTCCATAATATTCTTCTTTCCAAACTAAACGATAAATTTGTTCTTTCGTAAATACTTTTGTAGGATGTTGAATAAATAACTTTAATATTTCCCATTCTTTGTTTGTTAGTTTGATAGTAATTCCTTTTTTACTAATATGAAAATTATCTATATCAATCGTTAGCTTATGAATGTGAAGCATTTTTCGCTGGCGTTTTTCTTTATGTCCGGAATACTCGGTTGCTCTTCTGATGGATGCCTTCACCCTTGCAAGTAATTCAATCATGGAAAAAGGCTTTGTGAGATAATCATCTGCGCCAAAACCTAGACCGATCGCTTTATCTACATCACTGTCTTTAGCAGAAATAATTAGTACCGGAACGAGACTTTGATTTCTCATCTCCTTCAAGCAATCAATGCCACTCTGTTTTGGTAACATCAAGTCTAATATGACCAAATCAAATGTTTGTTGTTCAAATAAATCCATCGCTTCTTTTCCATCTGATGAATGGATGACACAAAATCCTTCTTTGGATAAAAAGTTTGTAACCATCTCGGAAATCGATGGGTCATCTTCTATTAACAATATTTTGTCTTGCATCCGTTACATCCTCCATTTCCATTTACATTTTCAAATCATTTTCTAGCATTGCCCCTGGTTAACATTGTGACTTTTATTTTAATGTTTTAGTGAAATAAGGTACAGTAAAAGGAACAAAACTTGATGATCCCTAAAGCTCCCGACCCTATTGGGCAGTAGTTTTCCTTTATCTTTCTGAAAGATGCGTAAATTCCGGACTACATTCCTTATTTTCTAGCATTAGATATGAGTAACTACTAAATCGTATGTATCAAGTCATGTAAGTGCTTTCTTAATTAATTGTTTTGCAACATTTTAACAACAATAGTTCCTAGTTACAAAAGTGTCTTCTAGCAGGATTTTTTTATTTCTAATTTTTTTATTATTAGACAATTAAAACGGCTATAGAGATTTTGTCCATTTTTCTTCTTTAGAAGTTGATTTGAAAGAAAGCTGATTTTTGATGATATCCAAATTGTGCCTAAATAAACACTTCAAACCATTCTTGGATCTAGTGTTCCCGCACTTCCATGAAGAGCAATAGCTCCTTTTACAATATTTATCATTTTTAAATTACATTCATGTATTGTTTCTACAATATAGAGTTGTGTTAAATGCCCATGAGCTATTTCACTATTTGTATCTATTGTTTGGATACTTCATCCGCAAAAACATTTGCTGAACGACTGAATAACCTTTTTCAATGTAAACATTATCACGTTAAATAAAGAGAATGAGCGACATATTTGTGAATCCATCCTTGAGAGTGGTACT
Source organism: Cerasibacillus sp. JNUCC 74 (assembly GCF_053667775.1). The sequence goes on from NZ_CM132207.1 coordinate 3,361,639, forward strand.
GAAAAGAATTTGAGTAGATACTGCCGGCGAAACCGATATATTATCGAGAGGTAAGTATTTTTTACAATACTTGCAATTTGGGTGGCAACGCGGATATCAAACTTCCGTTCCTTTTTAGGGATGGAAGTTTTTTTATTTCTATTTTCAAACTAAAAAGGAGGTCGTAAAATGTTTAATATTAAACCACTTAGGGAGAACTTTAAAGAGGTAAAAGTAAAATTACAACATCGTGGTGAAGACTTAACCGAATTAGAAAAGTTTGCTGAACTTGACCAAAAGCGTCGGAAATTAATCGTCGAAACTGAACAATTAAAGAAAAAGAGAAAAGATGTATCTTATCAAATCGCCGTTCTAAAGAAAGAGAATAAAGATGCTGAAGTTTTAATTGTAGAAATGCGTGAAGTTGGAGAACAAATAAAGAAACTCGATGAAGAATTACGTGTGATTGAAGAAGAATTAAATGCATTACTTTTGTCCATTCCAAATTTGCCGTATGAAACCGTACCCATTGGTGATACAGAGGATGAGAATGTTGAAATTCGTAAGTGTAGAGAACTTCCTCAATTTGATTTTGATCCGAAACCCTATTGGGATGTTGCTACTGAATTAGAAATTATTGATTTTGAACGTGCTGAAAAGTAATAGGAAGTCGCTTTGTTTTTTATAAAGGCCTTGGCGCAAAATTAGAAAGAGCACTAATCTCCTTTATGCTTAATCTTCATACTGAACAACATGGTTATACAGAAATATTACCTCCGTATTTAGTGAATCGTGTTAAGCCTTACAGGGACTGGCAGCTGCCAAAATTTGAAGAAGATGTGTTTTTAGTTGAGAAGGAGGATTATTTCTTAATACCAACGGCGGAAGTGCCTGTACGAATTACTATCGTAATGAAATATTATCCAAAGATGATCTTCCTGCTAAGTTTGCTGCGTACAGTGCTTGTTTTCGTTCTGAAGCTGGATCGGGAGGAAGAGACACACGTGGTTTAATTCGTCAACATCAGTTTAATAAAGTTGAATTGGTAAAATTCGTTAAACCAGAAGATTCTTATGGGGAAATGGAAAAATCAACAAATGATGCAGAAAGGTATTACAATTGTTAGGACTTCCATATCGGGTAGTAGCTATTTGTACAGGGGGTCTAGGTTTTACTGCTGCAAAAAAATATGACTTAGAAGTATGGCTACCAAGCTACGACACATATCGTGAGAATTCTTCTTGCAGTAATTTTGAAGATTTCCAAGCAAGAAGAGCAAATATCCGGTTTAGAAGAGAACCAAAAGGGAAGCCCGAATTCGTTCATACGCTAAATGGTTCTGGATTGGCAGTTGGGCGTACTGTTGCAGCCATTTTAGAGAATAATCAACAGAAGGAAGAAAGAGTACGAATACCAGAAGTTTTAAGACCTTATATGGGTAGTAAAGAATATATTGGAATTGATGAATAAAATAGGGGCTGTTCCAATTCGAGGTACCTAAATAATAGGATATAAAGCGTGGCAGCAACATCCACTTCTATATCGTGAAGACCCTCAGCCAGCCCCTTACTTAAAAATTTTAGTAAGGAACTTCTTCTGAGACCCCAAATATTAACTCATAATCATCACCTCCAATCGTACCACGGACGACGTAACTATTTTCATATTTGTAATAAGTGTTTGATAAAACAAACAACATAAGGTATGGCCTTAACTTTTTCCCATCTGTATTTTTATAGAAAATTCCTGCCTATCTACCTGTTTTCTGGATACTATCGCCATATAAATCCACAATGGATACGCTTACTACCCAGTAATTCTTGATATTAAATGATAATTTATTTATTTTTATTTTCGTTAAGTGATACTATCCGTAGATAACGGTAAACACTTGATTCAGACATTCCCATTACTTTAGCAACGTCAATTACAGTACCTTTAATATCAAATACACCAGATTCCTTTAATTTGGAAATGGCGAGTTTTTTTTGTTCAGGTGATAATTGAGCACCAGATTCTAATATATCTTTGTCTATTTGTGTATAAATAATGTTATGAATATTTTCGGTCAGTTTTTCAACGGGTTGTTCCTGTTCTGTTTTTTTGTCTATATACGCTATATCCCAGCTTAGATTAGCTAAATTTAATAAATCCTTTGCGACCTTTCGATAGGCATCCGCATCAAAGTTTATACACAAAAGACCTTGTAATTGACCTTCATGATCTTTTATAAACATGGTTGATGAACGAAATTTTTTACCTTTTGGCCCTTCTCCAACATAATTTACAATAAAATCTTTTTTTAAATATACTTTTTCCTCAATTAACTTTTTCGCATAGTTGGTTAAGGGGCTATTTAATGACCTTCCACTTAATTCACCATGGACGATGTGACCAATGTGCGAACCTCCGTCAGGATCTAAAACATGTAATACAAATTCATAATGAGATCCACAAATTTCACCAAAATAATTCATTATATTTTTATAGTGTCGAAAAAGATGATCATCCAATCAGTACTCCTCCTTTTTATAAATCCTTCTTTTTGAATGATTGGTTAAGAATTTCCAAGATAATTTTAAGTAAATCGTTTTTAATCACGATTGAATTACAACTATTTACTATAATAATAGTTCAAAAAGGTTTACTCGTCCTTTTTTCGGATGCAATTTTCATTTAGTCCAGCTTTTGCAAATCAATCTTCTGTCTTCTAGAAAGGCTCTATTTAACCATAAATTCAGTATTGTACCTTTCGGTTACGACTATATTTAAGGAGTAGTCATTTATCCCATTCATCCTTATTCATGATTGAAATGTTATATAATTCACAAACTGGTAAAAACATCTTCCTAAACTATTCAAATAAATTATTCTACAAGTAACTGTTAACTTTTTGGCAAACCGTTTTCGTATTGCTGGATAAGAAGGAACATCCTGGTTTCCAACTGCTGTGGAAGAGGAAAGGATCCAATTTTTATTTAAAAAAGTTGCCACTATACTATAAATGGATAAGAATACCTTTCCAATGAAAGAAAAGATGTCAAATGGCACGTCCTTTTTTTATACAGATAATTATAACAGATTTTACAGACAATCCAATATTATAATAAAAATTTTTTATTAAAGAAATTTTTTATTATAATATGTTGACGGTATATTTTTTATGTGATATTTTTAACTTGTAATAATAAATTATTATATTGATAAATTTTTATTACAAGTAGAGACATTATATCGTTTTTCTTAGAAACTTATGAAATCTTGTCCTTGGATCTATTCAAAATAATAATAATAGGAGGTGAACTCAAAAACAGGAATAACAAAATAAAAAGGTATTCTGATCGATTATTTGGCGTATTTTGAAAGCGGTTTTATATAGTTGTTTCTATCCGTAATAAGGAATCTAATTACTAAAAATTTATTATGTGTCTGCTTTTATTGTTGCATATGCAAATCATTTCTAGTCTAACAAGTGATTAAAGAATTATTGAAACTTAACTTCATAATAAGTAAGCACCAATTAAAAGCAAAAATTTTCCATTTCAATAAGAATTTGAAATAATTGGTACCCCATTCTTACTGACACATTAGAAGCACTTTCATGTAAAATTCAGCCAAATTTAAATACGTTTTAATTTTTAATAAATGTTATTTCAAGATTATTCCAGTAAATTAATTAAATTCAAGGGAGGATTAGCCATGAGCGTAGTAACGGCGAGAGAAAAAAAGAATGTCAGTTACAAAAGTTGTTTTGATGTGATTGGACCAGTTATGATCGGACCTTCAAGTTCACATACGGCAGGTGCTTTAGCCATGGGATTGGTTGCAAATAAATTATTTAAAGGTCTTCCAAAAAAAGTGGTGGTAAAGTATTATGAATCTTTTGCAGAAACTCATAAAGGACACGGAACTGATTTTGCCATTATTTCCGGTATATTAGGTTTTGAGGCTGATGATAGTAGGGTACCAGATGCTATTAAAATAGCAGAGTCTCAAGGCATTGACATCACCTTTTTAGAAGAATCAGGTGATAGTCCTGCCGGGCATCCCAATACTGCTGACATTTATCTACAGGATGATAGCCAATATATTCGAACAATGGGCATTTCAGTCGGTGGTGGATTAATTAAAGTGAAACATATTGAAATCGATGGATTTAGCTTACATCCTCAAGGTTCATTACCAATAATGATAGCGATTTCGGATCGAAATAATCTTGAACTTGAATTACACAGAATCTTTAAAAAGCACGATGTGGATATTAATAACTCCATCAGTTTGGAGAAAGACGGAAAATACTTATACCAATTCGATTTGGATTCACAATTAAGTAGGGATGCCCGGAAAGAATTAGAAAAACTCAGTGAGATGGCTAAGATCATTATACTTTAATTTTACCAGGGGGTGAAACGGTATGTATATGTCTATTAAAGAAATAGTAGATGCTGCAAATGAAAGACAAGTACCCATTTATATATTAGCAATAGAACAGGAAATGGAAGTAATGAGATCTACTTTTGATGAAGCTTGGCAGAATATGGAAAAAAACTTAGAAACAATGGAAAATGCTGTAAATAGGAGTATTGAAGGCGATGGTGTATTTTCGCTGACTGGGTTAACTGGAGGAGAAGCGGTTAAAATTAAAAAATATCGTGAAAGTGGAAGAACGCTTTCTGGCGATATAATGATGAGAGGCGTCCAGAGTGCTATAGGCACAAATGAAGTGAATGCGGCTATGGGAGTTATTTGTGCAACGCCAACAGCTGGAGCAAGTGGAACAATCCCGGGTGTACTTTTTACCATTAAAGAAACGTTACAGTTAAGTCGTGAGGAACAGATTCATTTTCTGTTTACTTCAGCATTATTTGGTATGATTGTAGCAAATAATGCGTGTATTGCAGGAGCTTTAGGAGGATGTCAAGCTGAAGTAGGTAGTGCCTCCGCAATGGCGGCTGCAGCGGCAGTAGAAGCTGCAGGAGGAACACCAGAGCAATCAGCTCACGCTTTCTCAACCGCACTACAAAATTTACTCGGTTTAGTTTGTGATCCAGTTGGAGGTTTGGTAGAGATTCCTTGTGTAAAAAGAAATGCCGTTGGAACGGCTAATGCATTAGTTGCAGCAGATTTAGCATTAGCTGGTGTAGACAATCTAATAAATGCTGATGAAGTAGTTGAAGCAATGTATAAAGTAGGTAGACAGATGCCTCGGGAATTAAGGGAAACTGGCTTAGGTGGGGTTGCAGACACACCGACAGGCATTGCTATTAGAAATAAAATTCTCGGAAAAGAACAATAAGATTTTACCCATATTATAATAAAACATATTTTTTCTAACATATTGTGAAGTTGTAAACAATAATTAAAATCCATGCCTCACAAGGAGGAAATTAAAATGAGTCAAAGTGCGGCTAAAGTACATGAAGTTAAAAAAACTACAGAAGATGTTAAACAGTATAAAGACCCTAATAAATGGCATATGCAAGATACCACTTGGGCAATGAGTCTTTTTGGAACAGCAATTGGGGCAGGTGTACTCTTTTTACCAATTAATGCTGGGGCAGGGGGGATATTATCTTTACTTTTAATTACGGTACTTGCATTCCCTGTCATGTACTTTTCACATAGGGCGATGGCTAAAATGATCTACTCTTCCGAATCTGCTGGTGAGGGAATTACAGCTACAGTAAGGGAGTATTTCGGAAAAAAGGCCAGTACAGTTTTTGATATCATCTATTTCTTTTCGATTTATGCAATATTGCTTATGTATGCAGTCTCATTAACCAATACTGCAGGCAGTTTCATGGAGAATCAATTGGACATGCAATCACCACCTAGAATTATACTATCACTTATTTTAGTTCTCGGTCTAATATTTATCGTGAATTTTGGTCATGATGTTACTGTAAAAGTAATGAGCTGGATTGTATATCCATTTATAGCAACTCTGGTGTTTCTTTCTCTATATTTGATTCCACAATGGGATTTTTCAAATTTAAGTTTAGCTGGTAATTTTGCATCTGTAAATGGAGGAGTAGGTTTTACAGATATTTTAGGAATGGCTTGGTTTATCCTACCAATCATCGTATTTTCGTTTAACCATTCTCCTATGATATCTACTTTTGTTATTAAACAACGGGAAAGCTATGGAATAGAAAATGTAGACCGCAAATGTGCCCAAATTCAAAAGGTATGTTATATCATGACGATTTCTGTTGTACTGTTCTTTGTATTCAGTACTGTCTTAAGTGTGACTTCTGGTGAACTTGCACTTGCCAAAGAACAAAATTTACCAATTCTTTCTTATCTTGCTAATAAATATAGTATGCCATTATTCGCATATGCAGCTCCTATCATTGCTTTCATTGCCATTACAAAATCTTTCCTTGGCCATTATGTAGGTGCATATGAAGGATTAGAAGACATTATTGTGCAAGCCGCTAAATCCCGCGGAAAAAATATAAATAGTAAAACCGTGAAGAACATCATCATTGGATTTATGATCGTGACATGCTGGCTAGTTGCTTATGCAAACCCAAGTATTCTTGATCTCATCGATATGATTAATGCACCACTAATTGCGCTAATTTTATTCTTATTACCAATGTATGCAATCTATAAAGTGCCTGCACTAGCTAAATACAGAAAAAATTATATTAGCAACGCATTTGTCATTATTGTGGGCATACTAGTAGTTCTATCAAGTATTAAAGCATTCTTCTAATCTACTAGACTTTTTCTAAGGTGGTCTGGAGGGACAAGTTCAATTATCCCAAATGGTTTGAAGAAAAAAGAAGCTCAAACCCCTTAACCTTATTCGACATCGAATAAGGTTTTTTTACTGTGCGCCTGGCATGGGTGATAACTTGGTGGTGAAAGTCCACTATAGGTTTATGGTTATGAAGAATTCCATTAAATATTAAATCGGAAAGGGAAGAAAAATGTTCAATTACAAACGCATTTATCGTTTAATGCAAATTACAGAATTATAATTAGTGATCCGTAGAAAAGGAAAACGTTTGTAAGCGTAAAACAGTCCCCACCTATTAATTAGATGGGGACTGTTTTACGCTTACATATATTTCCTAATTTGATTAACTCCTCTGGCTGTCATATTCTTCTTCACAAACACAAAGTATAAAAAACAATCTTATTATGATAACACTTCATCTTGCTCTATTTTTATACCAGTTAATTTAATTAATATTACGGATAGGAATGCAATCAGAATAGTTGAAATTAATGTGACTAGTAAATGACTAGCGAAAGCCATTGCTAGTACATTACCAAGCACAGCTATTAGAATAACTCCCGTTACAATAGTTGTGACTGTTGAATTCAAATATACACCTGCTAGCCCTGAAAAAATTATTAATGATACAGTTAGTATAGCTGTTGATATATTAATAATAAAAAAGTGAACTAAATAACTTAGAGCAAATACGTGGGAATCAAGTATTGGAAATAGCGATTCTATAATTAAATAAACGATATTAGCCGCTGCCATACCTAAGAACTGAAAGGAATTAAAAACACTCGAAAAAGCCATTACTTTGTCGTAGAATAATTGAGACCTTCCGTTTGGGTATGAATAAGTTCTAATTTTATTCTCTCCAATATAATTTTTAACAAGAGTTCCATTTATAATAATCGCTCCATAAATAACTAATATACACATGGAGATTGTAGAAGCTAATCCTGAAAGAGCGCTATAGTTAGTTAATATATTATCGGATTCAGAAGCATCAAAACGCCCAATAATAGTAAAAAAATAAAGTGAAATAATCTGAGCAAAAAAAGCTGTTAAAAGGATAGACTTATTAAATTTCTTTACTTTGGAGCGTTCAAAATTATAATTTATTCTTCTCAATTAGTTATTCCTCCCCTTTTCAAAAAATAATAGTATTCTTTAAGACCTCCGGAATAATTCTTAACTATATCTTTAAGCTCTCTTTTTTTATAAGTTTTACCATTCAACATGAATACTACACTAGTAACGAAATTCTCAAGTTCTGATAAGGAATGACTAGTTATTATTACACAAACGCCTTTACCTTTTAAATCAGAAAGGATTTCCTTCATTAGGTTTATACCATCAAAATCAAGTCCATTAAAGGGCTCATCTAATATAATTATTTTTGGTCGATGAGATAAAGCTATTGCTAACTGAAGACGCTGTTTCATCCCTAAAGATAATTGACCTATCTTTTTTGTTAGTGGAACTTGTAATTCAAGTAGCTCTAACATCTCCATATGAGGAGTAGGTTCTTTTATTTCCATGTAATTATAGTGTTCAACAAATAACTCATAAACGGTCATATCAGAAGTACTCGGAGGGAGTTGAATTACAGAGCCAAATTCCTTTAACATTTCTGAACGATTCGATTTAGACAACACTTGATTATCTATCTTTATAGATCCTTGGTCCGGTGAGAGTAAACCTAATAAGCACTTCAATAAAGTTGTTTTACCTACTCCATTTGGTCCAATGAATGCACATATTTCTCCTCCAGAAATATGTGCATCAGCTTTCCTTATAACCTCATTTTCATTAATAACCTTACATAGATTATCTATTAATATATTTACCATAAAATCTAGTCCCTTCTCGAAAGCACAATAAAAGATATTAGAAACCCAAGAATAGCCCAAAGTAATACGACTATTAAATCAATTAGTGAAAACACACCATAATTAAATAATGTTGAACGTAACAAATTTGTTGTTGGGACAAATGGGAGTATTTGATGGATGTAAGTCGTCCACTCCGGTAATCTTTCCATTGGATAAGTGATAGGAGAAAATAATAAACCACCGATCATTATTAATTGTGTTACTAAAGCCATAACATTTGGCTTAAAAGTATAAGCTATTGCAAAACCGATGCATATCATAGTTATCTGAGCAATTAAAATAAATAAAAAGCTTAAATATGTTATATGTAAAGAGATATTAAATCGAAGTATTGCAGCTAAACATCCCATAAAAACTCCTGGTAGTGAAGCAACGCACCAAATTATAATATCCGCCACAAGTATTGAACTACGAGAAACTGGCAGTGTTTTTTGGTATTTAAAGATACCATCTTGCTTGGCTGTGCTGACTATCTGTGGAGCTAGCACACATCCAACCGCAATAATTCCAAGAGCAATTGCTCCTGAGGATAAATATAAAGCCAAGGTATCATTCATATCTGGAATTAGTAGTGCCAGGCCATACACAATTGCCAACGCAAAAGCTACTTGTACAATACTAAATATGGGTAAAAGATATTTATGTCTTACAAGACTCCAACGAATTAGCCCCCAGAACTTTTTGATTCTTAATACCAATCCATTATTCCCATTAATTGTTATAGTATTATTCATTTCCATCTGTTAACCCCCTATATGATGCTTCTAGCGATGCAGATGTAAGCCTGTAATTAACCACTTTCCTTTCATGAATTTGTTTCAATACCCATGCTATTGCATCAGGAACTTGTTCAGCAGAAAGATTAAAAATAATTTGCATCTCCTCCTCTATGTATCTAGTCTCTAATGATTTAGGTAGATTTGATAGGGAACCCCAATCATTCATGATTACAAAAAGTATATTGGTCGATATTTGTTTATGTTCTCCTATTATCAATTCATCTTGAATCAACTTACCATGATTCAATAATAGAAAGCGGTCAGCATACTGCTCAACTTCTAATAAATTATGAGTAACTACAACTACAATATGCCCATTTTTAGCTAACTTTCTCATATAATTCCAAACTAACTTTCTTCTTACAGGATCAACATCATTTGTAGGCTCATCAAGTAGGAGTATAGGAGATGGTGATATCACTGCCATAGCAAATGATGCCAATCTTTGTAAACCACCAGAAAGCTTTTCACCAGGTCTATCTGCCCATTTATCAATCTTTAGTTCAACTAAGATTTCTTTACAAAGTTCTTTGTTTTTTTTACCTGAAATGCCACGAATATGTAAGATTGATTCAACCGACTGACGCAAAGTAACACCTGATAATGGTGCATGAAATTGTGGCATCATAGAAACAAGATTTCTAGCAGATTTTGTATTATTAATAAATGATATTCCTTGGTAATCAATTTGACCTTGATCAGGTTTAACGATACCAATGATTTGATTTAATAATGTTGATTTACCAGCTCCATTATGACCTATAACAGCTACAATTTGCCCTGGGTGAAGTACAGCTGAAATGTCACAGTTTGCTCTTACAGTTCCACGCTTATAAGATTTAGAAATAGCATTAATTTTTAAATTTTTATTATCCCCCTTAATTTCTATCATCATTGCAACCTCCAATGCTTTTTTATCTTAAATAATCCGCTTTCAATGAATTACAAAAAAATACTTGAAAATAGAATCCATAAAAAAGGTATAACCCAGTAAACAATTATTAACAGATTAACAGCATACCCAATTATTTTCAATACTCTCGAAATTTTAATTTCTTTACTACTTTCATTACTATCTATTCCAAGTATTGGATTATCAAATAAAGCCGAAGCAATAAAGTATCCGTCGCAATTTTTATGAAATCTAAATTGCCAAATAATTCTTAACCATAGAATTGAAATAGCCGCTTGTGTAGCATTAAATGCTTTAACATAATAAATACAAAAAAGTTCAGAGCCAGTTTTCTTGCTAAATTGTTTCTAAATTAAGTCACATAAATTATTTGAAATATTGAATTTGTTTAATTGATAACCATTATCAATTGTTGTATATTAGATAGTAACGAACATATAATTAAATAAGGAGAATGTATAATGCAAATATACTGGACTAAAATAAATAAAATTATTGAAGAAACGCCTGAGATTAAAACGTACATGCTCGACTGTCCGGAAGGCTTTACATGGGAAGAAGGTGCTCACACCCACTTCGCACTGGAAGGTTTTAATGCTGGAGATAAACCAAACCGCGGGCTAATTCGCCATATGTCAATCTCGACTTTACCGCATGAAAATTCAATCGGTATCACAACACGTATCAGAGAACAATGCTCTGAGTTTAAAGCGATTTTAAGAAACCTTGAAGTCGGCAATAAGATTGCACTCTTTAAAACTCATTCGAATGTACCGCTTAAAAGAGAAGGAAAAAATGTTTACCTGCTGTCATCAGGTGTCGGTCTGGCAACCTTCAGACCGCTTGTGCTTGATTATTTCGAACGTGCTGACAACGTCAATCAAATTCATTCCTTGAACATCGATTCATCAAAAGATTTCTTATTCACTAATATTTTCGAATCCGTTCCTGACAAGAAGTTCACATCACAGTTTGTTGATAACCGAAAAGACTACTATGAAGAAGTAAAAAAACTTGCTGCAGACAAGGATGGACTTTTCTATATTGTCGGCAGTGACGAATTCCTCGTGCAGAACATTGAAGTACTGCGTGAACAGGGCATCAAGCCTGAACAGATTATGCTCGACAAGCATGAACAACAACGGCCTAAGTTTTTATCATTTGATTTGTCAATTTAAGTGAGATAAAATATTTACTTGGTAAATATTAAATAGATGTTCCATTAATCATGGGCGCGATTGTTTAAGATGAGTCTAAAAAAATAGATGTCATTTCCAATGTAAAGATTAAAATTGAAGTGAACATTAGAAATAAATTCAAATAGTCCAAACTAAAGAAGCAGTTAACTTTAAACAGTTAGCTGTTTCATTATTTTTTACTAATCGATTCTACGTTCGATTTAAAATTCGTAATCCTTATCTTTTTATTAGAATCTGTTGTTCCGGAAATGGACTTTTACTTTAGTGTATTGATAAATCTCACTTTCAATATATTACCAATATATGTAAGTCTAAATAGTCCCCACCTATTAATAAACTGCCCCCTGTCAAGTAGACAGTGGAAATAATAAAAATGATTTAAGCGGCTTTAGTTCTATATTCTATAGGGCTGAGGCCGTTTAATCGTTCTTGATATCTATCATGATTATAAAAATATATGTACTCATCCATCGCTTTAGATAGCTCCTCAAATGTCTCATACTTATGTAAATAATACTTTTCGCTTTTGAGTGTTCCCCAAAAAGATTCCATTGGTCCGTTATCCATACATTTACCAACTCGTGACATACTGTGTGTTATCTCAGCCTTATCTATCCTACGTTTAAATCCATGTGAAGTATATTGAAATCCTCGATCACTATGAATAAGTGGATGTTCTTCTTCGTTTAAAGTAGCTATTGCCTAATCTAATGTTTTGAAAACTAGTCAATTATTGTTTCTATGTCCAAATACATAGCTATTGACGCTTACCAAGTTATACCTGTGTGGATAATACGGTCATGCGCCCGTTGATTCTTGGCTGCTGTGTTTTGCCTTCTCCGGCAAACTCCAAATTGACGAACGTCTATTCTGTATTCGGGATAACAAATTTTAGTTTCATATGTTTTCGCCTCTTTCTTTTTTAACTTTCTGATTAAATTTCACATACATATATCATTTGTTGAGAGTAGAGGGAAGACCTTCCTTGCTTTGTTTGTTTCATAACATCAGCTCCCTTCAGTTAAAAATGCTTAAATTTTAGCATGAAAAAAGACGCTCATTTTTGAACGCCTCATAAAAAAGATTGGTTTTCCTTTTGTTTTTAACTAATCTCTAACAAAAGTTTTGGGATTCAATTTATACCTAGTCAAGTTTTATGGATAAATCTGAAAGGATTTTTTGGAATTGCACTTTATATGATTTAATATGGTTCATATGCTCTGATGCTACTCCAAACTCCTTGATTCTACTGCATTTATGCTTATTATATACAGTGCTTTCAAAACGGATTAGAATAAACTTTTCTAATTAGTCTAAAAAAATCAACAGTATTGATACCGTTTAATCCCCTTCATACGTCATTTTAAGTGGCTTAAAATATTTTGTTTATCATAAAAGGTAAAATTAAATTTTGATGATATTTATGCAAAGTTTTATACATGCTGTAGTCGGTAAGACAGCGTTAAAATGCTGTCTTACCGACAATGTAGTGATAGAATAATAATTGAATATATTACATGAGAGGTTGAAATAGATGACAACTTATCAAGTCATTGATTTAGAAAGTTTTCCAAGAAGAGACTATTATGATTATTTTATGGCGACAGACACAACGTTTGAAATGACAGTAAAAATTGATGTTACTCGAGCAGTTAAAAAATGCAAAGATGAATCTATAAGCTTTTATGCTTACTCTATTTTTAATTTGACTAGATCGGTTAACAAGATTCCGAATTTGAGATATGCCCACATAGATAAGCAATTAGTAGAATGGCAAGAATTAGTACCAACGTTTACGAACTTTAATCAGGAAACTGAATTATTTTATAGTTTATGGTTGGAAGGATTAACAGATTATAAAACATTTGACCGTGAGTACAAAAAGCTTATAAAAGAGTATGCAAACACAACAGATATCGCACCAATGGGAGTTGTTCCCCCTAACGTGGTGAATATTTCATCAATTCCTTGGATGCATTTTGAACATTTTTCATCTCAACCAGGAGCTATCAAAAATAATTTAACACCAATGATTACCAGTGGAAAGTACGAAAAAGTTGGTTCACAGTTGCTAATGCCAGTGAATATTAAGGTTCATCATGCAACAGTAGATGGCTATCATGTGACGTTATTTTTTGAAATACTGCAACGTGAAATGAACTGTTAACTTTTAGGAGGAATAGGGAGGATTTAAAAAAAGAAAACAATCACGCAAATAAACTTATTCAGGGATTTAATAATATTGTGATGATGAAGCAAGGAAAGAGGAAATTATTAAGAATTTGTTTGGGAATGCGGACATCAACCCAAGTATAGAACATAATTTCCATTATAACTTAGGTTATAACATTCATGTTGGCAATGATTTTTATGCTGGATATATTGTACTATTTTAGATATGGCTGAAGTGAGAATTGGTGACAACTGTATGATGGAACCTAATTTAACATACTACTGGAGAAAATATCTTATAAAAAACAGCTAACTTTAAACAGTTGGCTGTTTTTTATTGCCTATTCTCAGAAGAAAGGACGATTAATTCAAATGGAAATGCAAGTCTATATCTCAAACCTTGGAAAATATAATAAAGGTGAACTTGTCGGTGTTTGGTTTACCCCTCCTATTGATATGGTAGACGTAAAAATTAGAATTGGTTTAAATGGCAATATGAAGAATATACCGTACATGATTACGAGTTGCCATTTGAAATTGATGAATATACACCGATTTCTAACCCCATCTTCATCCAGATGGGGTAGCTACTTTCGTAGGATATCACAAAATTCAGCGAGTGACGGGCCCCAATTTTTATATTAACCCGTACTTTACAAAACTATTAAATATACCATCTTCATCAGGAGTATCAGTAATATCATCAGCCACTAGCTTCAGAGCTTCTTTAGCATTTCCCATAGCAATTCCACGGTGAACATATTGAATCATTTCCAAATCATTCATCCCATCACCATAAGCAAATGAGTTCTTTCTATTTATATTCAAATGTTCTAATACCTTTACAATAGCTGTCGCTTTATGGGTACCTGGAATGGATAATTCTCCACTATTTTCCCCGAAGATAGGTACGGTGCTAGAAATAATATTGAATTTTGTTCCAAACTCTTCACTTATCTTTTCGATAGGTATGTCTGATCCTAAAAAGGAGATCTTGTTAATGTCGTCTCTTATCAAACTTTCACCTTCAATCAGCGCATCATGGAATGGAAGGATTCCTTTTTCAATTTCCTCCTTCGCCCCGGGATTTTCCTTGATTTCTTTATCAATGATGGAGCGTATATGTTTTTTGCAGTATTTACTAGCAAATAACCCACCGTTAGACTCTAAATAAAAATCAATACCATGCTGGCTAAAATAATCGACCAGATGCTGGACATCTTCAGGGTCCACGGTTTCATGTAAAATGACTTCTTGACCAACTTCAATATATCCTCCAACTGCGCCAATAATGCCATCGAATCCTATGTCCAGTATATCCTCATATAGTTCTGCTTTTGAACGCCCTGTACTGATAAAAATAAGATGACCGTTCTCTCTCGCTTTTTGCACCGCAGACTTTGCTGATTCAGGGACCACTCCATTATCATTGACGAGTGTCCCATCGATATCCATAAAAATAATTTTTTTCAACCTATCCAACTCCTGTACTACATTTATCTTACATCAATGATGAATAAATAACCTTCAATTATTCAGTGTACTTGACAATTGGAAGTAACAAATTAAATTTGTTTAGGATTCCTCCAGAGATTATAGCTTTTCTCCATTCGTAGCGATTACGTCTTTATACCAATAGAATGATTTTTTCTTTATACGTTCTAATGTACCATTACCTTCATCATCTAGGTCTACATAGATAAAGCCATAACGCTTGGACATTTCTCCTGTTGATGCACTTACAAGGTCGATACATCCCCAAGAAGTATAGCCCATCACTTCTACGCCATCTTTAATAGCCTCTCCGACCGCATTAATATGTTCTCTTAAGTATTCGATACGGTAGTCATCCTGGATACTGCCATCCTCTTCTACTTTGTCATAAGCACCTAAACCATTTTCCACTACAAATAACGGTACTTCATACCGATCATAAAGTTCATTAAGTGTAATACGAAGACCTGTTGGGTCAATTTCCCATCCCCAGTCACTTGCTTTAAGGAATGGATTTTTAACACCACCAACCATGTTACCTTGACCGATTTCATCTGTAGTTTTTTCTTTTCTTTCTGTACGAGACATATAGTAACTTAAAGAAATAAAGTCAACAGTACCTTCTTTAATCAATTCTAAGTCGCCATCTCCCATTTCGATATTAATGTCATGTACCTTGAAATAGCGATTAATGAAAGTAGGATATTTCCCTCGAACTTGAACATCTGTACAGAAATTATTAAATAAACGACTTTCTTCATGTGCATACATGACGTTTTCAGGATTGGAATCATAGGAATAGACTGGAGCATAAATAATCATACAGCCTACTTGAGATCCCGGGATAATTCGATGTGCTGCTTTAACAGCAAGTGCACTTGCGACAAATTGATGATGCAGGGCTTGAAATGTTGGTTGGTACCTATCTTCTTCTTTTTGAATCGCAAATCCAAGTCCCATGATCGGCATCATAAATCCACTATTTATTTCGTTAAATGTCAACCAATATTTCACCTTATCTTTATAGCGGTTTAATACCGTTTCAACATATCTTTCGAAAAATGTAATCACCACACGATTTCTCCAGCCGCCATAATTTTTCACTAAGTTTAATGGCATTTCATAGTGCGATAAAGTAACAACAGGTTCAATATCATACTTTGCCAATTCATCAAAGACACGATCATAGAATGCCAATCCTTCTTCGTTTGGCTCCAGTTCATCTCCATTAGGAAAAATTCTAGACCATGCAATGGATAAGCGATAGGTTTTGAATCCCATTTCGGCGAAAAGAGCGATATCTTCTTTATACCGGTGATAAAAATCAATACCTAAATGGTTCGGGTAGTAATATTTATCTTTGTCAATCTCCCAGTCAAACCCAGGTTCACTTAATACTTTAAGCCTTTCTTTACCACCTGGTAAGACATCGGCAATATTCAATCCTTTATTACCTTCACCAAAGCCACCTTCTAACTGGTTCGCAGCCGTTGCTCCGCCCCATAAAAATCCTTCTGGAAATCTCGTATTTTTTGTCATATAATGACCTCCTTCATTTTGTAATGCCATCCAAGCAGTGTTTTTATGAGTAAACGCTTGGATAACATCTTTCATTCAAGTATTAACCTAACTTTTCTTTCGTGAACTTACTCTACAAAGCATTCTGTTTTTTCATCGTCAATGATACCATCATAATCATTATCTTTCGTAAGAGATCTACGATGTCAGCGTTATATGCGGAAGCGACGTATTCATCACCGAATAACACATCTCCTTTACCATCTACTTGAATGGAATAGACAGTCATGACAGATGCGGGTTCTTTTGTTTTTTACCAGTTAGGTTTAATCCCCCGCCTGTGAATATATTTAGATGCTCCTCATAATTGTCACCTGTAAAAACCGCAAACTTACCTTGAAACGTATGTGATTAACAACCACCTTCGCCAGCACCCTCTCCTGAGAAGTGTTTAATCATAATAGAAATGGAATCATCGCCCGAGCCTAAATCATTCCCATCTCCATCAAATGTTGACTAAGATTCATTCGTATAAGCTTCCGCAAGCTCAGTAGCTAATTTACTTCCTTCACCAAACGTTCCATCTACCCGTAACCAACGAGGTTCAGTCGCTAAATCAATTTGTGGCCCTAATGCCTGGTACTCTTCAGATGGTGTCTTAGAGAAATCTCGCATGATATCCGGATTGAACGTTGCTGCCAAGCCTAAATTAATGGCCAGCGTGAAATATCGCCCACTGCATTATAACATCCGCCTCACCCGCCGTACTTGTTGGGTCAGAGCTAAAGTTTACCGGAATGATTGGCTCATCTTCCGTTCCTATCTTCCACAAATGCTTGCATCTAGTTCATCCATTTTACACTTGCTCTACATCGTTCGATCCTGCATGTAACACATTACGCAGGTTATCATTTTCTAAATATGCTTTTTAATCGTTTGTTAAATCAGGAGATCCCATTCATGTGAACTAAATAACATCAAACCAGCAATCTGATCTACGGATAATACTTCTGCTAGTGCAGTTGCACGAGTATCTGTATCCTCACGTCAATCTTCAAAAGTATCCAATTCTCCGTTATTATTTAAATCTATGAAGTAATAAGTCTCCCCATCTACTTCCTCAGTCAAAATATGAATACCGCTACTTAATGAAAAACTAATGCTTGGCCCCGTCAGGGTTCTCCACTACACCAAATGGGGTTTAACTATCAGGTAACTATGAATAGTCAGGATATTGGGCATCTTCAGCTTCTTGACTCTCTTCGCTTTCTTGGTCGTCTTGACTTTATCCACTCTCTTTAGTAGCAGAATTACTATCTGTACAGGCACTTAACAATAACAACAATACCAGCAATGAAATAGATACTAGTTTACTCTTTATTACATTATTAATTTCTCCTATGTTTTTCTGACAAGTTTACTGCTTTTAATGGTGCATCTTTTCTTGCATCCATAGAAGGCTTTATTTTATTTCTCTAAAAATATAATTGGCTTTCCAACCTGAATCGTTCCCTCTTCTGCAGTTTCAATGGACGTATATTGATCAAAGTTTGTAATAACAACGGGAGTAAAAATATTATAGCCAGCTTTTTCAATTGCCTCTATATCAAACTCAATAAGCAATTGTCCTATTTCTATTTTGTCTCCCTGAGCAACATGTGCGTTAAAGAACTGTCCTTCTAATTGAACCGTATCCATACCAATATGAACTAATAATTCTGCACCATGCTCTGTTACAATACCAATCGCATGTTGTGTATCAAATAAAGCAGAAACCGTACCAGCTACAGGTGAAATTAACTTTCCTTCTGAAGGTTTGATTGCGACACCTTTCCCTAACGCACCTGATGCAAAAACGGAATCGGAAATGTCAGCTAACTTGAATACTTCACCATTTAACGGACTTTTTATTACTTCACTTGTTACATTTTGTTTCGTGTTATCTTCTGCTTGTGGAGCTGGTTGAGTTGATTCTTCATTTTCTTTATTTGCACCACTAAAGAAGTAAGTCAGTACAAAAGCTAACACTGTTCCAACGACAGCTGCGATAAGGGCACCAATGAATGCAGCATTCATGCCTTCTTCTGGATGGATAAAGCTAGGTAACTGGAATATTCCAAGTCCCCCCATTGTATAGCCAATCGTACCAAACAGTCCTAATAATGCACCGCCAATTCCTGATGCGATTAGTGTGAAGATAAATGGTTTTTTAAGTGGTAAGGCTATCCCGTACATACCAGGCTCTGTTACCCCAAAGATAGCTGATATGATAGCTGGAGGGGTTAGTGTTTTCAACTTTTGTTTTTTCGTTCTAATCCAGATTGCTGTAAGAGCTCCAGCTAGTGCAAAGGAATGGACAAACATTAATGCTAAGATCGGGTCCCACCCCTGACTGGCAAAGTTGTTGATCCCGATTGGGACAAGTCCCCAGTGCAGTCCAAACATAACAAATACTAACCAGAAAGCACCTACAACCGCTCCAGCAATCACAGGACTTAGCTCATATAACCAAATGGTTCCTGCTCCGAGCAACTGACTTGCCCATGTAGCAATTGGACCAATGACAATAAAGGTTAATGGAACAATGATAAGTACGGTCAGCATCGGGACGATAAATGTTTTTACAACGTCTGGTACTATTTTCGCAAAAAAATTTTCAAGCTTTGCAGCGAAAAATGTAGAAAAAATAATTGGAATAACCGACATTGCATACGTCATTAAAATAATTGGAATACCAAAGAATTCAATATGAACGGGTGATTCAAATAGGGTACCTGCAAATAATGTATATAAAGGCTCGCCCGCTTGAGCACTCGGATCAAGCGCTGGATAAACTAGTGCACCCGCTATCAACATTCCTAAGAAAGGTGTTCCGCTAAATTTCTTCATTGCTGTATATCCTAGGAATATTGGCAGGAAGTAGAACAATGCATCTCCAATTGCATTTAAAACTTGGTAGGTTCCACTTGCTTCATTAAGCCAACCCGCCGCAATAAATAACGCATTAAACCCTTTGATCATACCTGAGGCTACTAATACAGCTAAGATTGGCTGGAAAATACCAGAAATCATATCGATAAATCGGTCCAATAAGCTACCTTTATCACTATTATCATCCGGGTCATCAACCGGTCTATTCAATTCGAAACCACCTTCAGCAACAACTGCTTTATAAACATCAGGCACGTGGTTCCCTATAACAACTTGATACTGCCCGCCACTTTGTCTAACCGTAACAACGCCATCCATGTTTTCCAGCACTTGTGTATTCGCTTTTCCTTCATCTTTTAGTTTGAAGCGTAAGCGAGTAATACAATGCACAACACTGTTAACGTTTTCTTTACCGCCGACATTTTCGATTATGGCTTTCGCTAGCTTCTCATATTTCATTTTAACCCCTCCAATTTTAATCTGTTTTTTTAAAATAAAAACCCGAATGCTTTTACAAACAAGATTCCATACCATGTTTGTTTGTACTTTCACAGAAAAGAATGTTACTATTCTTAGTCTCTGTAAAGTACAAAAAACCCTTTTAACATACATTCAGGAAATGCTTGTTTATTCATTAAAGTCTTTTAAATAATCCTACTTAAATTCGATTGGTTAACCGGTGAATATGCAAAGTTAAATATAATATTTCATCATGTGAAATGGACCAGTTATAGTCCTTTTTAATATACGAGGCAATGCGCTCTGCGCACCGATATGCTTTATCATATTTTACTTTAATCTGCTCGTATAAAAACTCATCATACGTGTCTTCCAATTTTTCTTTGCGAATAAAACGCATGGCAAAAAAGCGCAAATGTGTCAAAAATCGCTCATAATTGACTGAGTCTTCATCTAAATCCATTTGAAAATAATATTTAACGATATTTAATATGTCATTGACCATTTCCGTCACTTGAACAGTCTTTGTCATATTCTCACCAGAAAGCTGACTATTAACAAAATGCAATGCAATGGAAGCCGCTTCGTCTTCTGGCAATTCTATATTTAATTCTTGGTTAATAATGTCCAGCGCTTCTAGCGCTATTTTGTATTCTTGCTTGTAGTACTTGCTAATTTCCCATAACAATGCATTTTTCAAATCGTATCCCAGTTTATGGCGTTCCACGGCAAAGTTCAAATGATCAATTAAAGCGACATATAAATAATCATCTAATTGGTAGGATAGTCTAGACTTGGCCAGTTCAATAATTCGATGGGCTAATTCCAAATAAATCTCTGGTATTTCTTTTAATAGTTCAGCAATCTTATTAGATATACCTTTATGCTCCAATATAAAGATCTTTTCTACCTTTTCTGGATCGATGGAATCGCCTTCTTTTTTCTGAAAAGCCAAGCCTAAACCCATAACGACAACTTCTTGATGCTGCTCATTATAAGTCAATGCTACATTATTGTTTAATATTTTTTTGATTTTCATATTACTCACACCTGAATCATATTTTAGGAAATCTGATATACAATCAGTGTATGAGGCGGGCAAAGTACTAAAACAGCTCTTCGCCCAACTCCTTTTGACTATTCTATTACTATTTCTTATCTGTCATTAATTATTCTGAAACTGTGGTAGATATTCTTGATGAGCTTCAAGCATTTCATCAAGAATTTCTTTTGCTATGGTGTCAGATGGAATGAGTGGATTAATTGTCATTGCTAGAAGTGCTGTTTGATAATTGCCGGTTACAGCAGCCTCTGCTGCAACTCTTTCAAATGATTTAATTTGCTGTACAAGACCTCTTGTTGCTACAGGTAAATCGCCAATAGCGATTGGTTTTGGACCATCTTTTGTAATAACAGAATTGATTTCAACAGCTGAGTCATCTGGAATGCTTGCAATTGCTCCATTATTAATAGTATTAACAGGCTGAATATCTCTGCGATCATTATAGATAGAATCGATTAGACTACATGCTGCATCACTATAGTAAGCACCGCCTCTTTCCTCTAATTGTGGAGGCTTGATCGTTAAGTCTTCATCTTTATATAACTCAAATAAATCTTTTTCTAGTTTTTGAACAACTTCAGCTCGAGTTCCTTCTTCCGCCGCTGCTTTACTTTCTTCTTCAAACATCTCATTTGTCTTGTAGTAGTAACGGTGATAAGGACAAGGAATCGCTTGGAGTGCTTTCAGAAAGTCTGGTTCCCATTTCAAGTCGACGATATTTCTCATCGTTCCACTTGACACGTCTCCTGAAGCAATCTTTTCAATATATTGGTCGGTATAAACTTCCCCATCTAGATATACATTTAATCCGTAAATCATATGGTTCAATCCTGCAAAATCAATTTGAATCCGCTCAGGATCAACACCTAATTGATCTGCAATCCCCATTTTCATTCCGACCGGGACATTACATAGACCAATGATTTTCTTCCAATCACTATGGCGGAGAACTGCTTCTGTCACCATTCCTGCTGGGTTGGTGAAGTTAATCAACCATGCATCAGGACATAATTCTTCCATATCTTTAACGATATCTAAAATAACCGGAATTGTCCTCAAACCTTTGAAAAGTCCACCCGGCCCATTTGTTTCCTGACCAATGACGTCATATTTTAAAGGAATACGTTCATCTTTTGCACGTGCTTCCAGTAAACCGACACGTAACTGTGTCGTTACAAAGTCTGCATCTTTCAATGCTTCCCGGCGGTCTAATGTAAGATGTACATCAATCGGCAAGCCAGCTTCTTTAATCATACGCTTAGTTAAGCCACCAACGATTTCCAGTTTTTCTTGTCCTTCTGGGATATCAACTAACCAAAGCTCACGGACTGGTAAACTATCATATCTTTTTATAAATCCCTCGACTAATTCTGGAGTATAGCTTGACCCCCCACCTATTGTGACAATTTTAACGTCTTTACTCATTAAAATGACCTCCTATTACTAAAACCTCTCATTCTTTCTTTGAAAATCGATTCCTCATGCATGGGATAGCGGTGGGCAATAAAAAAACCCGAACTGTTTAAAAACGCACGTATAGCGTTTTCAAATCAATTCAGGTTATGCCCAATTAAGGTTACATTCCTTAAATTTTAAGGTTAACTTATTTAATTATAGCTTTAAGTTATCACATTTTTTGATTGGTGTCAACATTTACATTAAAAAGGGTTGAGTCAAGTATTTGTAGAGCTTTTTTTCTACATTTTGCATTTCAACTACAGAAGAAAGATATGCCTTCACATCGTCTGAATTTCTACCTGTATACCAAATATCTCTATCAATTTTTTTGTAAATTAGCGTTTACTTGATCGATAACAAATTCATACTTTTGAGAGTTACTTCCAAATTCTTAACTTCTTGTTGGAGAACATCTAATTCATTCTGTAATTTATATATTTGTTCAAGATGTTTGTTGAATATAAAGTTTAAAATCGGATTAAGTTTTACAGAATATTTTATATCACTGCATTTATTTAAGAAATCTTGAATCTTACCTTGCCCCTTTTCTCCTTAAAGTTAATTGAATTAAACTTTATGATGAATAATCTATCTCTTATTAAATTTCATAAAGGAATAGAAGGATATGTAGCATATTTTTACGATTGATTCTAGTAAATAACATAATTTACTTTTCATTCCAAAAGCCTAAAATAAAAAACTGAAGGTGTTAAGAATTACATGCATTGCATTATTCAGCTCATTTCCATTAAATATATTACATCCAGAATATATTTTTTTGTATAATATAACTCTCCATTATAACACCAGACTTTTAATCGATGTTACGATGATAGTATGTACGGAGGTGATTTAACCATGAATACCTATAAAACCTCACAAATCGCTGAAATAATTGGAGTTCATCCCAATACAGTACGACTCTATGAAGATTTAGAACTTATTGCAAAACCTAAACGTCAAGCAAATGGCTATCGTGTTTTCACTGATCTTCACTTAGAACAATTCAGACTTGCTCGACTTGCCTTTCAAATAGAAGTGTTACAAAATGGATTAAGAAAAAAAATTGTCAAAATGGTCAAGACTTCAGCATCAGGCGATTACGATAAGGCCCTTCAGCATACTCAAGAATATATACTCCAATTACAAGAAGAGCGAAAAAATGCAGAAGAAGCTATAGTGATAGTGAAAAGGCTTTTAGACGGTAAATCAATAATAAATAAACTGTACATGCAAAGAAAAGAAGTTTCCCAATATCTTAACATTTCTATGGATACACTTAGAAACTGGGAGATGAATGGTCTTTTATCAGTTAAACGTAAAAAAAATGGTTATCGCGTTTATAGAGATAAAGATATTCGGCAGTTAAAAATTATCCGCTCTCTCCGTTGTGCAAATTATTCCCTTGAGTCAATTTTGCGTATGCTTAATGCATTGTCCTCAAATCCTAATACAAACTTAAAAAAAGTACTTAATACACCTACGAAGAACGAGGATATTATTTCAGTATGTGATAAGTTAATAGATTCATTGAACAAAGCTGAAAGCAATGCACAGATCATGATTAATCAACTGCAATATATGAAAAACATATTTCACTAAACCCTACACTTTAACACCAGCCTTCTTGCTGGTGTTATTCTTTTATTGGACAAATTTATGTGATAAAAACAAGGAGGAAATGTTTATGCAAGCCGTCATTCATGTTGAACAGTTATCTAAGACTTATACTGGGTTGCCAGTAGTAAAAAACTTGAGTTTTTCCATAAAAAGGGGAATGGTATTTGGTTTACTTGGTGCAAATGGTGCAGGAAAAAGCACAACGATTGAGTGTATGCTAGGGACAAAAAAAGCTGATAGTGGAAGGGTTACTATTTTAGGGAAGAATCCATTGACAGAACGAAAACAATTATTTCAAAAGGTGGGTGTTCAATTTCAAGAAGCAAATTATCAAGAAAAAATAACAGTGAAAGAATTGTGTGAAGTCACCCAATCACTTTATAAAAAAACGGAAAATTATAAAGATTTATTGACACAATTTGGTATTTATGATAGGCGTAAAAATCTTGTTAGTGATCTTTCTGGAGGTCAGCGCCAAAGGTTATTCATTATTCTTGCCCTTATTCCTCAACCAGAAGTTGTTTTTTTGGATGAATTAACAACCGGACTTGACGCAAGAGCGAGACGGGATGTCTGGAAAATTCTTTCTGGTCTAAAGAAAAAAGGATTAACAATTTTCTTAACATCACATTTTATGGACGAAGTTGAAGCTCTATGTGATTGCATTTGCGTTTTAAGAAAAGGGCAGATAGTGTTTTATGGAACAGTTGAGGAAGCTATAGCTTCAAGTCCTTTTGATGAATTTGAAGATGCTTATTTATGGTATACAGAGGAGGAAATGGAAAATGAGTACTTTTAGAACAATGCTTAAAACCGAATTAAAACTTTCTTTAAGAGGAATGGATATGTTCATTTTTGCTATCTGTATGCCGCTAATAGTGTTAGTCTTACTCGGCATTATTTATGGAGATAATCCCGCTTTTAATGGAGCAGATTATACTTTTTTACAGCAGTCCTTCGGTGCACTTGTTACCATCTCCATTTTGGCTGGTGGAGTCATGGGACTTCCTTTAGTTATATCTGAATATCGTAGTAAAAAAATACTGAAACGGTTTAAGGTAACACCTGTTACACCTGTCATGATTTTATTCGTGCAAGTAGTCATTTATTCATTATATGCAGTCGTGTCACTTCTACTTCTTTATCTTGTTGCCGTATTTTTTTTCAATTTCCAAATGATTGGCTCATGGTTTTATTTTTTTGGTGGTTATTTTTTAGTTATGCTATCTATTTTTAGTATTGGCATGATGGTTGGCGGTCTCGCACCTAATACAAAAACAGCTAGTGTACTAGCAACTTTATTGTATTTTCCTATGCTTATTTTTTCAGGTGCAACATTGCCTTATGAAGTTATGCCAGAGGCACTTCAAAGAATGGCTGATATTATGCCGTTGACACAGGGTATTAAGCTGATAAAAGCGGCCTCTCTTGGAATGGAAATTGACAGTATTTTACTTCCAATCATTGTAATGGGGATTGTTGCAGTAATTTGTATAGGACTTTCTATCAAATTTTTCAAGTGGGAATAATTCATGTGATAATAACACTTTAATTTAAAACCGTTGTTTTGAGATAATGGTTGATTGTTTATGGAACAGAAAAATGGCGGTTTTAAATTTTATAATTAAAGCCGCCGTTTTCTTAAAAAAACAAGACATAGTAGTGTGTATTAAATCGCCCTTTTTAGGACACAGCGGTATGAAGGAGGTTATCGCCGTGTTTATTTATGTTTACCCTGATTGGATATCACTCGACATATCAAGAAACGTCTTGAAGTGTTATTGGATTATTATGGATTGTAATTTATCAATATACAATATCTATGCCCAGCTAGCTTATGTTCAGTTTGGGCTTTTTTGTGTCTATTAAGATTTTTTTTCAAAAAAATTGCTTCTAACAAAAGCATACGTTAGCAAATGCCATTACACGCTATTCTAAAAAAGCTGGGATTCATCAAATCAGATTACATGCTTTAAGACATTCTCATGCTTCTCTGCTTATTAGTAGGGAGAAAATCCATTAATTATTAAAGACCGCCTAGGGCATGAAGATATTGAAACGACACTCGGCACCTACGGACATTTGTATCCTAATAGTAACTTTGAAGTAGCCCATAAATTGGAAGGTATTATGTCTTACCAAACAGCAACAGAAAATGAAGATACTTCACCCAAGAATCAATTCACTGCTCGTTACCTACGTAAAGAATTTAATAATGCAATAACAATGCAATGAAAATAGAGTAAAGAGCCGAAACCCTTATGAACAAAGGGGTTTCGGCTCTCCTTCTACTATTCCCACTCTGTTTTAAGCGTACAGCATATAAAGCAAAATGCTGTAATATCAAGGAGTTTAGGGGCATATAGAAACAAATAAACTGTATAGAAAATAATAAAAAGTGCAATAAAAGTGCAATTGCACCTAATCAGAATTTCTGTTTACTATCTGGAAATAGAGCTTAAACTTCAATATTCTTAATAGGGCGTTCAAGTCTTTGAACGTCTCTTCATTTGTCTAGTCACTTAACTTTTTTCCAAGTGAGTCTAACAGTTTCAATCCCACGTCAAAAACCCAGTCAAAAGTTTCACTGTTATACTCACCCAATTGGCTGTGAACGGCACGATTTAAAACACCTGAAATATCATATATCAATGAACTTTCATCGCTAGTAATGATATTGTTTTTTGATAAAATGTTAGTCATTTTATTTAGACCAAATCGTTGACCGTCGAGAGAGTTCTTTTCAACTAATTTAATCAATGTGTTTTCTAACTCAATTCTTAAACCTGCAAGAGCAAGTTTTGGATCTTCATATCTTAAATTGTAAAATGTAAAAATTATTACTTATTTCATTCTCTTTAGTACCAGTTAAAATTCCTGCTTCATCAGCGTTCTTCTGGATTGCTTGCTTTTGGTCTTCTGTAATTAACTCAACTTTACCAAGACCATTTATTTCTAAAGACTTTATGTATTGAATAAACCAAGGCACTAACGCTAATACAATTAGCATTACCGAAATCGAATCAATATTTAACTCTGGTTTCAATATTCTTAACAGAAAAATTCCAATAAATAATATTGAGGCTGATAGTTTAAATTTCATTTAAGGTTCCTCCAAAGACATATATGTTGATTATATCAATGATTAGAAAAGAAAACATAACGAATAGTCAAATACTAAATGTCTTTTAAAGGTACTGATGAACTGCTTGCAACTCGCCATTACTTTTTAATCTCTCTCTGTGCAAATGAATTAGTAAAAGAATGAAGTTATTTGATATTCAATGTTACTGATATATTGCTCTGTCCATACAATCAGATTATTGGATCATAAATATATTAGGAAATATAGAAAATCGCTGATATAATTGTATGTAAGAAAAGATTTATAACTATAAAAGGAGCTAATATGTTAGTAAATAGTAATGTGGATTCTTATGATAGAGAAACATCAGAATATATAGTGGCGTATATTGACTTATTAGGTATAAAATCAGAAATACAAAATAATATCAATAAGCAAAAAATAGCGATGAATAAATTGTATAATCTTTATACTAATTCTATAGAATCTACTAGAAAAACTGCTTGGGATGAAAATAAAGATATAGATTTCAAAATCTTCTCTGACAATATTCTTATTAGCAAAAAGTTGTCGACAGATAAAACTAATAGAAAACTGGAAATAAGAGCATTAATTTATTGTGTTGCTCATTTTCAAGTACTTGCAGCTACAGATTCAGTTGGTTGGCTTGTAAGAGGTGGTATATCTATTGGATCATTATTTATAGATGATATTATGGTTTGGGGACAAGCATTGCTAAAATCATACTATCTAGAAAATAAAGTAGCTATTTATCCAAGAATTGTACTGGACGATTCTGTGGTCGATGAGTTAATGAAAACTAGTGAGTTATCTGATTTTGTAAGAAAAGATTTTGATGGAATATTCTTCTTAAATTATTTATCTATATGTCACTTTTGTGCGCAAACGCTTATGCAAGGATTTGAAATGATTCAAGCAAACAACTCTCAAAAGGGGAATAAACGGATTCATCAAAAGCTTTATTGGCATATGGAATTTATTAACCAAGAACTTAATAATAAAAATGAAAAACAAGATAAGAAGTATAGATTAAAAATGATTCACTCAAAATAAAATATTTTACAATCTCAAACAGCAAATTCTATCATGATATACTGTTTAAGGTTGTACTAAAAGAAAGCATTACTAATATGGAAATCCAAATCTATATTGTAAACTTAAGCAAATACAACGAGGTTGAGCTTTTTACAAAAAGACTATAATCCCTATAAAACTAAGGGTTATAGCCTTTTTTGTAACAACTCGTATTTATTTCCTCTATTTCCACTCTACTTTCACGATGCTGGTTATAGAGCAATGTCATTGATTTTAAAAGGTTTTTCAAGAAGTATCAACTCATATAATATGATATTTCACTAGCGTTGCATAAATAATATCTAAGTTTTCAGTTTAAATACTTTTTCTAAGAGAGCCAAAAAAGTAAATACCCATCTAAAGGTGGCTCCATCCATTTGGAATATATTTACAATTAGACTAAAGTGACAGCGCCGTTTTCTTATTAAGAAGCACCTTTCCCTTCTATTTTTCGAAGCCAGATATAGGCTGGTTTCCATAAAGATGCTCTTAAATAGCGGCTAATTTGTAATAAACTTCGCTTGCTGTTTGCTTTGAGTTGAACGAGTACATTTAAACAAAATACGATAAGCGCAATAAACACCGATTGTAAACGGCTGATTCGCTATGGCCATAAAACTTTTTGATGTTCACATGTTGTTTCATCCATTTGAAAAACAATTCAATGGCCCAGCGTGATTGATACATTTCGGAGATTTCTTCGGCACTCCAATCAAAACGGTTGGTAATAAGCTGAAGGATATTTCCTTTTGTATCCTCCACTTTGATTAGCCGGAAATAATTTTCTGCCCGGTTTTGTGGTGTGCCAATCAACACCATTTGGTCCGATAAAACCGTTGCATCTTCCGGCAGTTTAAAGTCATAAACAGCTCGTATAGATGCATTTTTTCGCAGTCTTGTGAGGAAAAAGTAGCCATCATCCATCATGCGATCCAAACGTTCGTAATCAAGGTATCCACGATCAAACACATACATGCATTCCTTATCATCTACTAAGACTTCAAGCTGGCTGCGATCATGTTCTTTCGCATTCGTCAAAACAGTTTTTTCAGGGTAGGAAGTTCCTTTTGCCATAAAAACGAGTTTTAAATGTACTTTTACACCCGCTTTTGTTTTGCGAAATTCTGCCCAGCTATGGTTGGTTAAATTTAGTGGCAATGTCGTTGAATCGATGATCTTCAAGGGCATATGAAGCTTTGGATAGTGTGTTTGAATGTGAATCTGAGACACTAAATCAAGAAATAATCCTTGAAATAGTTCTGGATTCATCCCATTCAATCGACGAGACAGCTGGGAGATACTTATCGAGTCAAGATCAATTTCGTTTTGAAGTTGATCGTTGAAAAGACAAGCGTTTAGTTCATGTAAACTCTTCACTTCTTCCAGCTGTGCAAAAAGCAATAATTTTAGAAATGAATCGGTCGTTAACTTTTTCGTATAGTAATCTAATTTCATGGTTTTCACATTTTCTTCAAACTGTTGAAGATTAATTGATGAAACCATTGTCCAAATGACGTTTTTGGTGTAATCTTGTCCATGAGTAGGTTCTTTATTTTTGGATTTGGAAGGGTTACCACTTGACTATATCCATTATAAAGGACTTTTTCTTTGCGACATAGCAAATTAGCGAAGATTTCGGGTATTTTTAATATTTTGTTTTAATTCATGCAACGCTAGTGCATTAATATAAATAGATTAATTGCAAAGAAAGAAAGGTGATTATTTTATGAATTTTGGACAAATCTTTATAACTGGTTTCTATCAAATGCTCAATCATTGGTACTTTTAGCAATTGTTGTGATTGGCTTGTATCTTGGATTTAAACGTGAGTTCAGCAAACTCATTGGCTTTCTCATTATTGCAGTGGGCTTAGTCTTTAATGCAGCTGGCGCAAAAGATTTTTATTAGAGTTATTCAATCGTATTATTGGAGCTTAGTATCTATTGAATAGTATGAAAACATTTGATAAGATTTCATAAAGAGAAAAGGGTGTTTTAATGCTAGATGTTATTAAAATTATAGTACCGGTTTTAACATCTTTGGTTGTATGTTACATTACTCTTTATTTTACGAAAAAAAGAAATAAAGAAGCAATGAAGCTACAGCAAGAGAATCATATAGAAAATATGAAAGTATCAGAAAAGAAGTATCAAGAGCAATTACTTATTAGCGAAGAAAATGAACGTTTAAAGCATTTACCTTATCTATCTCTTGTTCCAAAATACAAAAAACATAGATTTGAAGGAGAAATGGAGAAAGTAGATAACATTAATATTATCTCGATTCCTTTCAAAATAATCAATGAAGGAGCTGGTATTGCTTTTTCTATTCATCTTAAATACTTAGATGATGATATGAAACACAAGGGTATGGAACATATTGCTATAGCTTTTAAAGATAATTATGATGATGGATACAATATTCTGGGAGTCAGTGAACCTATTGATACGGATGTTTTACGTGTTGAGAATCTAACTGAATTTTGTTTATATTTGACTGCTATTAATGAAAACTTAGATGAAATTAATCCCGCTACTAATATAAGATGGGAATTTGATATTATGTTCTGCGATATTCAAGGAAGAGAGTATTCGCAGACCTATTCTTTTTACTCTTCAACCCGAAATAATAAAATTTTTAGAGTAAACTCTTATATGCCTCAACTTATAAAATAATACAGTAGCAACAAGCTATTAAATACGCTTGTTGCTTTTTTATTTTCAAGAAAGGAAGTGAATCCATGGACGATATGCAAGTCTATATTGCGAATCTAGGTAAATACAATGAGGGCGAATTGGTCGGTGCTTGGTTTAAGTTTCTCACGGTAAGGAGTAAAAACTATGGCTAAAGACCCGATTAAAAAAGCGAAAAATGGTACTTACTATTTTCGTGCAAATCTAGGATATGATTCTAAAGGGAAAAAGATTCAAAAATATCGTAGTGGATTTACTACTAAAAAAGAAGCAAGAGAAGAATACTCGAAGCTGCTGCTTATGAAACCAGAAGAATTAAGTGAAAACAAGAACAAAATGTTGTTTGAACATTATATCTTTGAGATTTTTCTTCCTTGGTATAAGACACAAGTAAAGCTCAGAACATATGAAAATCGCTTACCAAGTATTAAGAAGCACTTTCCTTACTTTTACAAAATGGCTGTTCCTGATATTGAGCCCATTGATGTACAAAATTGGCAACTGAAATTATCAAAAAACCTAAAATCTTCATATGTAAGAGCAGTACAAGGATTGTTTTCTGTTGCTATGGATAGAGCGATTGTATTAGGCATTACAACAACAAATCCTTCTAAGATTATTGGAAATGTAAAAAAACAAAAGACAAAGATTGACTTCTGGACAAAAGAAGAATTTGAAAAAGTAATCTCTTTCATTTATAAAGAGGATTACTACCAACATTTCCTTTTTGTTTCTTTATGGTTCTTGTTTATGACAGGAATGCCAATTGGTGAAGCCACCGCCATTCAATGGGAGGATGTTGATTTGATTCGGGGATACTAACCATCGACAAAAATCTTTATTACAAGAACCAAAGTAATTACAGATTTGTTGAACCAAAAACAAAAGCGAGTGTTCGACACATTGTACTTGATGAATGTACACTAAGTATTTTATCAGAATGGAAAAATGTGCAACAAGATCTTATCAAAACAGATTTTGTGATGAGTTACAATGGTTCCCACACAAAAACATACTCTCTCACATGCTATTGAACGTTGCGCTAAACTAGCTGGGATTCACCGAATTAGAATTCATGGATTACGTCACTCTCATGCTTCGTTACTTATTAGTATGGGAGAAAATCCACTCATCATTAAAAACCGTCTAAGGCATGAAGATATTGAAACGACTTTAGGAACATATGGACACCTCTATCCAAATAGTAACTTTGAAGTAGCTAACAAACTAAATGGAATCATAACATTCAAGCAAGCTGAACAAAAATATAATTCCTCACCAAAAAATCAATTCACTGTTAACTATTTAAGAAAGCAAAAACAAAAAGTGCAATAAAAGTGCAATGGAAAATTAAAAAGAGCCAAAAACCCTTGATACACAAAGGTTTCCATCTCTACTACAACTACTCCACATTAACTGTAGCTGGGCTACCTAGAACCCTTGCTATCACTGCTTTCAGACAATTTACTTTCCCTTATGGTAGGATTTTGGCAGGGAACCAATTCCATCTTAAAGTTTTAATTTCCATTGAAATCCATATAAGTTTCCTTAGAAAAATTAAACTTAATATTCCCTGCAATTTTTTCTGCAAGTGGTTCATCATTTCTACTCCATAAGTGCGCATAATGTTTTAAAGTTATTTCTGGTGAGCTGTGCCTTAATCTACGTGATACAACTAATACATCAGCATTAAACTCATTAATTGATTTACTGGACATAAAAATATCAAAAAGAGATTAGCACATTTAGTAATCTCTTTTTAAGATTTTGATAATAACAAAAATAGTTTAATTTTTATTGTTAGATGGTAGAGTTTGCACAAGTTCAAAGAAATATTTAGAATCGCCAGTATTAAAATAATTATACCAAGATTCTAATGTGTTTGACTTAAAAACATCTAAGCACTCAATGATTTGTTTCGTCCATAGCAAAGCTTCAGTGGAACCAGCAGTAATAAGGTTATTAGATGCAATAGATGGTTGGTCTATATAAAAATCTTGTCCTTTATAATCAGAACAAATCATTTCAAGGAATCCCGGACCATTGCTAGTATGCGGACGGTTATCTAGTATTCCAAAATTAGCAAGTGCTGCGGTAGCTCCACAGATTGCACATACTGTAGCACCTACAGAGAGCAACTCGCTTGCTTTTACGAGAATAGCTTCATGCTTTGGATCATTCCATGTATCTGTATCTGCACCTGGTAATAACAGCATGCTTGTTTCACTTACAATAATGTCATCAATTAAGTAGTCAGGAACTATTGTCATTCCGCCCATTGTACTGATTGATTGTTTGGAGTAACTGACTGTTTTAATCGATACTTGATTCGCGTCTTCTTTGAAAAATCTCCTAGAATTCAACTCCGAAGTAACGTATCCTAGTTCCCAGTCAGCTAAAGTATCAAGTACATAAATATAGATTGTTTTCATAATTTTCCTCCATTTGATTGTAATAGATTGATTGTTTTATTATTATTATACTTATCTATTGTTGACAACAATATGGCAATAATCTAGAATGAAGAAATTTTTTTGAAAGGCGGTTAACAGATGAAAGTTAGCAGGCTTGTTAGCATTATTATGATACTACTCGATAAAGAACGAATAGGCGCACAGGAGTTAGCAAATATGTTTGAAGTTTCAACTCGCACAATCTACCGTGATATAGATGCCATCAACATGGCAGGTATTCCAATTCGCTCAACATCGGGAGTAGGAGGTGGCTTTGAAATCATGAAAAACTATAAAATGGATAGAAAAGTTTTTTCAACTACTGATATTTCTACTATTTTGACAGGACTTTCTAGTCTCTCCAATATGATACAAAGTGACGAACTGGTAAACGCCCTTGCGAAAGTAAAAAGTTTTATCCCAGTGGATAGAGTTGACGAGATCAAATTAAAAACAGATCAAATACATATCGATTTAAGTCAGTGGATAGGTTATAGGAACGTACAACCATATTTAGAAATCATAAAAATAGCTTTACAAGAAAACAAGCTACTTTCGTTTGAATATGCCGACCGTCATGGAAATAACACTGAACGAGAAGCTGAAGCCCATCAAATTGTATTGAAGGGTAATCATTGGTATTTTCAAGGTTACTGTTATAAAAGAAATGATTTTCGTCTGTTCAAATTAGCTCGTATATCAAATCTAAAATTAGAAAAGATCTTCTTTACACCACGAGATTATCAAAAACCACTATTGGATTTTACTGATATTTTGGCAACTATGCAAACAAAGATCAAACTTCGTATTCATAAATCTGTCATGGATAGAGCACTTGATTATTGTATGTATGAAGATTTTTCACCAGACGGTGATGAGTACTACATTGTTACTTTCCCTTTTATAGAAAACGAATATTATTACAATATCCTTTTAAGTTTTGGTGATAAATGTGAATGTTTAGAGCCTTTACATATCCGAACAGAATTGAAACGGAAAATATATGATCTAGCTAACTTATATGAAAATTAAATCAAGAATCTCAATTTTATTCTTATACTGTTCTATTTAGTTAAATCTGTTGCCATTTATCAAGATAAAATAGTGCCATTTAAAACTAAAAATAACACGTACATACTATTTGTCTTTTCTACCGAAAGATATTCCCTGCCAAAATTCAATGAAAAAACAAAATTCCCTACCAAAATTTTTCCCTGGTAGGGTTTGGTAGGAAACTATATTATTTTTATCCATTTTATATACCGTCAAATCAACAAATTATAAATGCAAATTTTTACCATTCATTCCCACTCTACTTTCACGGTGCTTGATATAGAGCAATATCATTGATTTTAAAGGTTTTTCAAGAAGTATCAACTTTTATAATATGATATTAAAAATTAAAATAATGCAATTTTAATGCAATAAATGCAAATCACTGCTTGGGGTTATCACTAAAATATTTGATATCTTAAACATGAGACGTTTCATAATGAAGCGTCTTTTTTTATAGAAAGAATTGGAGATGAATATATTAGAATAATAACAATTTCACCTTTCAAAAAAACATATTTTATGTCATTTGAATAGTAACTAACCGAAAGATGGCATTATTTTTGTTCAAAGTAATTGGTGGAAAATATAGTTGACAAGAAAGTGTATAAGCAGAAATTGGTTTTTTAATTTATGTTAGCTATATTATTGTTGTTAATCGATCACGGGTTCCTACATCTATTTTCCATTCCTAGTTATTTCTCGTTCTAGTAGAACCTATTTTTATATGCTTATAGTACAATAGACATATAAAACTCTTTAGGAAAACAGTGAAAATAACTAGCATCCTACATGTTGAGAAAATATGTGGGGTAGTGAATGGAGGTAGTATAAGTGGATAATACAAGAATAGAAAAAAAAGCGGCTAGTGTAATTAATGAATTATTTTTGGATAGAGCAAAACAAATTGATCCTAACGTTACAACTGGAGATAAAGAAATATCATTTGATGGTAGTGCAGTTATTTTCTCAGACGATCAGATTACAAAATCCTCTTATTTAAGTAGTATACCGGTACAGGTAAAAGGGAAAGTAGTTGACACTTTTTCGGATAAAATTGCTAAATTTTATAAATTTGATAGAGATACATTTAAAAATTTTCAATATGAAGATGGTGTTGTGGTATTTCTAGTTGAAATACTCAAAGAAAATTTCCAAGAAACAAAAGTATTCTTTGGATTCTTAGATGCGAAAGTATTGGAGAACATATTGAATGATTTGAACGATAGTGACAACAATACGAGATTTATCGAATTGGATGAGTTATCGCCTAAACTGGATTTAGATGAAAAATTTCGAGAAATTGCTATCCAACGAAAAGTGTATGGCTTTAAAGATGCTAAGGTTGATGCATTTTTAAAGAATGGCTTTTCTGTAGAGAAATTTTCTAATAGCTTTGAAAAAAGCATAGTAGAAAGTGCTTCTAAAAATATTGAACAATATGAATACAAGAATCCAAATTCACAGTTCAATATAAAACTTAAAAAAAATATGTTGAAGGTATTATCTCAAAACCTTATACTGGACACTTTTAGACTCTCCAGTGTTTATGCCAAGATTAAAAGGTTAAACTTATTAGATCTCCTGCCAGAGAACAATAAAAATTTAGCAATGTTAATTAAGGCAAGATATAAAGCAATGAGTAGAGATTTTGATTCAGCACGAGCAGTACTCACTGAATTTAGCGGTTCTACAAATGAATGGCAAAAAGAGTACGACAAGATATTGATTGAATCAAATTATGATATTGATGATATCGATCCATTGATAAATAAAAGTATTCTAAGCGATGATGAAAGAGTAAAGTATTTAGCTGCATATTATCTTGAGAATAATAAGCTATCCCAATTTTATGAATTATTATCAAGTGATTCAGCTGAAGATGAAGAATGGCAGTATTTGCATGGACAATATCTTTTGCGATTAGGCAACTACAAAGAAGCTATAGAAGTATTGCGCCAATTGAACCAAAGCCGATATATGATAGGAATCAAGTTTGATGAATTGGATGCACGCTTTGCTCATATTGCAAATGACTTATTCTTTGGCTTTCGAAATAGGACAGAAGCAGTTAATAATGAATTGGCTTTTTTATTAAACGATATTGAAGTAGTCCGTCAAAGAGTAGCTAAGGTCGATTATATTGAAGTGCCTGTTTTGGAGAGATTGCACTTTGAATCAAAAATATTGTTTGAGCCAAAAGAAGGTTTGAAAAGGATAGATCAACTGCTAAGGAGCAAAGGAAGTGACTACGATACTCAATATCTGATTGAGTGGAAAATCAAAATGCTATTTTTATTGGATAAGACTGATAATGCATTGAATTACATTGATCAACTGTCCGAAAAACAGATAAGTGCCAAGGTGATAATATTCAAAATATTACTATTTAGTAAACGATTAGCACATAGATCTTCTCTTGACTATATCAGTGAGCTTTTCGAAACATTGGAAGTTAGCGGCAATGAGCATTTATTTGGTTTTTTAACGCAATCATATCTAGTTGCTGCGAATAATTATTATGTTGTAGATGAAAATACTTTTGATAAGACTATTTCTAACTTGATAGATAAGTACCCATTAGAATTACCCCTTTTATTCGAATTGGAGAACAGCCGAAAACATCTTGGGAATAAAAGATATGGCGAATCATTCGGCTTAATTGTTGATAGATTTGCAGACTATCCGGATTCAAGAAAAGTACAGGATGCTCAAGCATTTCTGCTTCGAAATAACGAGCTAGGGTTGGCTCAACAACTGTATCCTGCTATTGCAGCAATTGATCAGCAATCGGCAGATGAAATAGTAGCAACTTTATATCTACAAAACAATAAAAATTTAGAGTCTCTTGTAGCTATAAGTAAATACTCAGACTCTGACCTTTCTGAATCAATAATTGCTGTTAAAGCTGAAGCTCTTAATAGATTAAATCAATTCAGAGCAACGTTGCAATTATACAAAAACACAAAGGGAACGACTTCCGATTTTTTGAATCAAGTTTTGATAGCAAAAATTAATATCCATGACAAAGAAGATATAGAATCGATAATTGAGACAGGAATGGAATCCAACAACATTTATTTTAAATTAAATGCTGCTGTTGCGTTAATACATTATGGAATAGATTTGCCACAAGGTGTTCAGATGATTGAGAAATATATCTTAAAAGAGAGATTCAACAATAGTGAATTGAACAATATTCTGATTACCTCCCATTTCTCTAACGTAAAAAAGTTTGAAAACAATAATTCCTTAGATTTATACAACAATATTCAACTTAAATGGTATAAATTCAAAGAAGCTGAAGATTTACGAGAGTTCGTTTTGGTGCCAAAAGGGTGGAATCTTGAGGATTACGACAATCTTGAATTTCAAGAAACAGACTCTGACTTCAGTTTAATTGTTCAAGGAATCTCAGTTGGAGATTCTTTGAATTTTGAAAATAGAGAGTACACTCTTATTGAGGAAAAACCGCTGTCACTTTTTGTTTTTCATGAGTCATTAGGAAGAGAGAGTGGTGAAATCGGCAGTGGTAAACCAATTACGTCGATTAGTTTGAATTTGGAAGATAATGATTTAAGTAGCTTAATTGAAGTTATGAAAAAATTCGATACATCAGATCAGTATAACAAGATACATGATTATTATAAACTATTCCATTTCCCATCCATCTATAGCAAAATAATATCTAAGGAAGACATGTTTGAATTTTATTTAGATTTTTTTAATGATAAAAATATAGAGTACTATGTTGGCTTTGAAGTTGAATACAATTCGAATTCTAACTATCAAATAAGTGTATCCTCTATAGCTTTTCTAGCGAGTCTAAGTCTACTTGATATCTTAAAAGAATATCAAAATGTATTTTTGGAGGAAACACAAAAAGCATGGCTAGAGA
Organism: Cerasibacillus sp. JNUCC 74; assembly: GCF_053667775.1. The sequence goes on from NZ_CM132207.1 coordinate 3,400,132, forward strand.
ATAGATTCTCAAAAGAACTTGAAAGTACAACTGCTGGAAGGTTGAATTTAGTAAATGAGGATAATCTAGTTTTGAATGAAAAGACCGAAGAGCAAAAGAAGGAATTGAAAGATATATATCGTAAAGTTGTATTATCTTCACGCTCTTTAAAATCGACCAGTGTGGGTTTGATTGATGATAAAGTAAACAAATTGCTTCAATTTGATGAATCCAGCAATCAAGCTGCAATCAATGAAAAAAGGATATTGTTATGCGAAGATGAAGCACTTCAGGTGGTTTGGAAGATTGAATTTGGATTACAAGTGAGTAGTGTGGGCGTACTAATAAGTCATTACTTTTTAGAAATCGAAAAAAATGCAGACGGTTTTCTAGATGTTTTAATTCAAGTAATTGAACTTAAAAGTGCTTGGAAATTACAAATGAGCACTCTAAAAAAAATGAATGTGTTGGTTGTGGAATCTCAAAATTCATCCCTTATGAGCAAATTCAATAACTGGTTTAATTCCTATGTAGAATATTTTAAAAGCTAACAAAAATAATTAAATAGATTATTTATATTTTGAAATGACACTAAAAAACTGTTAAGGAAAAGTCTAGGCAGGTTTTTTAGTGTTTTTTGTCGTTTTACCTTTTAAAGAATACTGTAAAATCAAGACATTTGGAAATATATATAAACAAACTGTATAGAAAAAAGTATAATTACACCTAATCAAATAATTGTTGAATTCAGTTACTGGTTTCCAAAACTCTACTATTCAAATTTAGTTAAAATCTATAAAATACAGCCATTATTACTGTAGAGGCGTTCATTCATTTGGACGTCTTTTTTTATGGGAAAGTTTAATATCAATAGTGATAAAAACTTAAAGATTCGTCCTACATTTTTATCATTTCAATAATTGCATTTAACGTCATTTGGATGGTATTCATCAACAGATGGCGTTTTTTGTTGTTAAATTGGAGGTGAAATATTTGAAAGATAGCATGATAAAAAAGAATTATAACACAAATTTAAAAATAGGAAGCCTTTTTGATGGAATAGGTGTCTTCCCCCTCTCTGCTTCCCGTTTTGGAATTAGTCCAACATGGGCAAGTGAGATTGAAAAAGCACCTATATCTATTACAAAACGGCATTTTCCTAACATGCTTCATTTCGGAGATATTACTAAAGTAAATGGTGGAGAAATACCGCCTGTTCATATCATTACATTTGGTTCCCCTTGTCATAACCTATCCAATATCGAAACGAGAAGGCCTTACAGGAAGTCAATCTAGTTTATTTTATCATGCAATAAGGATCATTGAAGAAATGAGGTGTGCTACGAATGGAACATATCCAGTTATCGCTGTTTGGGAAAACGTCATGGGAGCTTTTTCATCAAATAACAGGTTGGATTTTAAGGCCGTGTTTGAATTGTTCAGAAATATCGAAATTCCAATGCCTACTTCTGGAGTCGGGGCAAACGCTGGAATGGTCCGAGGGAATGATGTTGATATCGCTTGGCGATTGTTGGATGCCCAATATTGGGGAAACCCACACTCGCTCAAAGAAGAAGACGTATCTTCCTCGTGGCAGATTTTGGAGGAACACGTGCCACAGAAATACTATTTAAAGCCCGCGATTTGCAATCGGTTTTTACGTCTTGCGGAAAGAGCGGGTTGTCCTCCCCCATTACCAGTAGAACACTTACTCGAAAAGCAAGGAGGAAAATACCCATCGTCCGACTCAAGAAAGACGTATGCGAAGTACCGCAAAGGATAAAAATAAATCAGTATTCATCGGAAGTTTCGGACGGACAAATGACCCTTTCCCCACTTTGTTAGCTGGTTCAGTCAATAACTTTTCTTTTTGGTATGAAGGGGAAGTAAAAGAAGGGTATATCCGACAACTTACCCCATTGGAATGTGATTTAATGGGATTACCAGAGGGCTGGACAGCTTTAGGACATGAAAATGAATCGATTAGTGACTATGCAAGATACAAAGCGATTGGAAATGCAATTGCGGTACCTTGTGCGGAATATATTATGGCTGGTATTGCAGAAGTTTATAGTAAATCAATTTCTTAGCTTGTTGGATTATTCTCATCTGACGTGCTTTTTTTATTGGACAAAAACATCGAAAGGGGAAAGTTGCATGATGTCTTTGAAAGAACAAGAAGTATACGAAGAAAAGGTCATGGAATGGATTGATGACCATTTTGTAATGAATGAAATTGAGATTGAAGACTTTCCGTTTTTTCCTCATGGGAAATTGATCCGTGATAAAAGTGGAGAAACAATGGTTGTGTTCTGGTGTGTCATTTATAGACGTGTTGATTATCGACTACAAGAAGCATAGGAGTAATTTAAAAATTAAGGTGTATTTTTCTCATTCTTCCAGCTCATATTCTTGTTTCCATATAAATACACAAAAATTAAGGAAATGAAATCTATACTTTAAAATGGACGAAAGTGTGGTACTTGACAAAGTTTATTTCCACTCAATAATTCGCCAATACAATGTAGTCAAATATATCTGTTATCAAGGGATTTAAAGAAATATCAAAAACATACAGATTGATATAATGCGTGCCAAAGATTTTAATAAATATTAAAGCTGAAATGAGAAATCATTTCAGCTTTTTTACAACTCTCGAAACTTTTTAGCTAACTCTTCAATCGTCTTATATCTTTTATTCTTTTCGGGATGTAGTCCAAGTTCAATGAAATTTTTATATGACGGATTCGTAATATTATTAGTATTCGTTTTTCCTGTCAAAATAAAAAATAAAATCCGTGTTAAAGCGTATATTTCATGAGCCAAATCATAATTTGAAAATCCTTCTGTTACTAAAACGGGGTCATTAAAATAACCTTTAATATCTGAGTCAATTGAAGTCATTGTAGAATTGGGCACTTTAACTAATCCAAAATCAGAAATTTTAACAACAACAATATCTTCATATTCTTTTACTAAAATATTTTTTGGGCTAATATCTCGGTGTAAAAGACCTTTAGAGTGAAGGTATTTAAAGCCTCTTAATATTTGATTACCTATGTTTTTCCTCTGTAACATTGTCAATTTTGTATTGTTTTCTGATATATACTTATCTAATGTTTTATCCATATATTCCATAATATATTCATTTTTTTCTTCAATATAATTGAATACTTCTATAACATATGGGGAATCCAACAGTTTCATTTGTTCATATTCCAGTTTAAATCTCTGTAATTCTTTTTTATTCAGATCCTTATTAGCTCTTTTTAAAACAAACTTTTTATTGTAGAAGGAATCCTTAAATTGAAACACTTTAGCATATGAACCTGTGCCTATAACTTTTAATTTAGAGAGTGTAGTGCCCGGGTTACTCGTTATTTCTATGTTATTAGCCATTCTAAAGATAGGTATTTCATAGAATAAATCAATTTTGTCCATATACGGAGCAATGGTACTTCCACCACTTTTTGATAGAAAATTACGACATTTAATCATGATATCGTAATAGTACTTGTCAATTTCAAAAGCTAGCTCACTTGATTTCAATGCTCTATGTAAGCCTAGGGTTTCATCAATCATTAAAGATAATTCTCTACTCGGATCTGCCCAATAGTGATTACCCTCTTCATTGGTAGGTAGTCTCTCATTCATTAAATCAAATAATTTAATAAACTCAAAATGTAAAGTAGCAAAAACCTCTTTTAGTTTAGCATTTTCAATCTTTTCATATAAATCGCTATACTCAATGTTTTGATATTGAATAATCGCTCTCCTAACTGCTTCAATTTTATTATTAATTCTTATATCCATTTTATCTATGCTCCATATAAACTTATTAAACTAATTATACAATTAAAGTGACTTTTTATCGATGTAAGAACATGTATATAAATAAAATACCTCGTTTGTTTACACGTCATAGTTTATCACTGTGTCGTTTTTTATTTAAAAGGAGGTCTTTAAATGAATATATATTTTATTCGTTCCCCTACCATTAGACGTAATCTAAACCAATATTTTTGGCCTTATAAAAATTATAAATAGAAAGGAAAATAATCATGGAATTGAAACATGTCATTCCCAACATGGAAAAAACATTTGGAAACCTAGAATACGCAGGAGAAGGAAAAGTCGAACAACGACGGATTAACGGACGGATGACCACTCTTTCTCGGAGCTATAATCTGTATTCGGATATTCAACGAGCCGATGATATTGAAGTCGTTCTGCCACAAGAAGCAGGAGAAAAGTTTTTTGAACATGAAGAAAAAGTAAAATTAGTCAATGCAAGAATCACCACAGAGGGCTATAAAATTGGAGAACGTGGTTTTACAAACTATATTTTACATGCAGATGACATGGTCAAAGCATAAGGAGGAAAAAGATATGAGATTAGCACAAGGTATTGTCATTGATAAGGAAAAGACATTTGGATTATTAAAATTTTCGACATTACGGCGTGAGGTCTTTCTACAAAATGAGGATGGTACGGTATCAACCGAGGTAAAGGAACGCACCTATGATTTAAAACCGAGGGAACAAGTCCAGCTATAAAAAGTCAAGGTAAAAATGGAGTGATTTTTGAGATTATGATAAAATGACTCCGATTAAAATTAGCATACCAAATAAGCCTTCATTAATTTTTTAAAAAAGAAAGCTTAGATTAATTTATTATTAATTATTATTTGGTCTCGGTTCATAAGGTTTTTTATCTCTAAGTATTGCAAAAATGATATGTGTTAATTTCCGAGCAACAGCACCAACAGCTGTACCATGTGCTTTACCACGCTTACGCAATCTTTGGTAATGCAAGGAAAGGGCAGGATCATGGAAACTCGCTACAAACGCAGCTTGCCAAATAGCTCGTCTGAGGTAAGGAGAACCTCGTTTAGAAAGTCGAGTTTTATTACTATTAAAGTCACCAGATTGATGAACAGAGGCGTCTAGGCCTGCAAAAGCAACAAGTTGCTCAGGACGCTCAAAGCGTTGAATGGAACCAATTTCTCCAAGAATGACACACGCGGTAACATCACTAATACCAGTGATCGTTGTCAGAAAATGTTCTTGGCGATTTGAAATATCAATCATTACTTTTTCCATTTTTTCTAGATGTTTTTCAATTAATGAAATTTGTTCTAAAAGAAGTTGAATTTGTAGTTTAAATACATCTGTACCCATAGAAATGCCAAAGGTATTCAACGCACTTTCTCTAATTTGATTCGCTTTATTAAAAGCTTTTGTTTCACCGAGACGCCCTTTACTTAATAACTCAGCTAACTTTTCTGTATCAAGTTGAAGTAAATCTTCAGGTAAAGGGGAGTGTAGTAAAACTTCAGTAGAAGATTTTCCAAATACATCAGAGAAAATTTGTTCATACTCGGGAAAGACTTGATCAAGTAACGAAATTACTTTGCGTTTTAAGTCTGAACACTGATCTACAAAGGAATACCGTAAACGCTCAAGATGTCTTAATTCTAGTAAATCTTCTTCAACGAAAGGAGTTTCCTCTGGCGAATCAATACGGATGACTTGAGCGATCAGGTAGGCATCACTCACATCTGTTTTTGTCTTTCGAATATAAAAATGACGTAAGGCATCCGATTGTAAAGGATTAAAAACGGTTATTTTAAATCCTAATTTATGAAGAAATGAAAAAACAGATAACCAATAATGACCGGTAGCTTCCATACCAACAACTGTGTTATCAGGTATTAACTTATATTGGTTGATAAATTGAAGTAACTTTTCGCTTCCTTTCTTGGAATTTGCGAAACGGACAGTTTTCCCAACGGGATCACCTTTATCATTAATTAAACCTACTTGATGATGCCGCTTACCAATATCAACACCAATATAAAACATAAAAGCACCACCTAATTATTATTTATCAGATGGGAGGAATCCTCTTATCCTTATAGATATCCAACCTCGTTCGATATACGACAACGAATATGTCATCCAGCTCATTCGAATAGTTCTATAAAGAAAGAGGTGTCAGTCTTGAAAACGAAGACAATACTTCAAGGACAATTACGACAACCTCTATCTGACTAAATACATTATACCTTGAGTGGTACAACGATTTAAAACTAGTAAAAATACTAGTTAATAATAATATACGAGGACAAATGATTCAAGTAAGTATTCCTGCTTCCGTTCCCTTAAAAGAATTTGATTATAATGCGGAAGTAGAAATCATTAACCCTGTCGCAGATACAGTCGCAAATGCAACATTCCGTAGCGCAGATGTTGATTGGTACATTAAGGCAGATGATTTAATATTAAAGGGAAAAGCAGGAACATCGTTTTGTTTCTTTATGGTTCTTGTTTATGACAGGAATGCGAATTGGTGAAGCTACCGCCATTCAATGGGAGGATATTGATTTTGATTCGGGGATACTAACCATCAACAAAAATCTTTATTACAAGAACCAAAGTAATTATAGATTTGTTGAACCGAAAACAAAAGCGAGTGTTCGACACATTGTCCTTGATGAATGTACACTAAGTATTTTATCAGAATGGAAAAATGTGCAACAAGATCTTATCAAAACAGATTTTGTAATGAGTTACAATGGCATTCCAACACAAAAACATACTCTCTCACATGCTATTGAGCGTTACTCTAAACTAGCTGGGATTCACCGAATCAGAATTCATGGATTGCGTCATTCTCATGCTTCGTTGCTTATTAGTATGGGAGAAAATCCACTCATCATTAAAGATCGTCTAGGACATGAAGATATTGAAACGACTTTAGGAACATATGGACACCTCTATCCAAATAGTAACTTTGAAGTAGCTAACAAACTAAACGGAATCATAACATTCAAGCAAGCTGAACAAAACTATGATTCCTCACCAAAAAATCAATTCACTGTTAACTATTTAAGAAAGCAAAAACAAAAAGTGCAATAAAAGTGCAATGGAAAATTAAAAAGAGCCAAAAACCCTTGATACACAAAGGTTTCTAGCTCTACTACAACTACTCCCACTCAATCGTCGCAGGTGGCTTAGATGTAATATCATAAACAACTCGGTTGATATGCTCTACATCATTCACAAGTCGGGTTGAGATTTTCTCCAATACATCCCATGGAATTCGTGCCCAATCCGAAGTCATGCCATCAATGGACGTTACCGCGCGAATACCAATCGTATAGTCGTACGTTCTTGCATCTCCCATTACACCAACGCTTCGAATATTCGGCAATACCGTGAAATATTGCCAAATATCTCGGTCTAATCCAGCTTTTGCTATTTCCTCACGAAGAATAGCATCGGATTCCCGTACAATCTCTAATTTTTCTTCCGTTACTTCCCCTAGTACACGAATAGCGAGTCCCGGACCTGGGAATGGTTGGCGCCAAACAATATATTCAGGAAGTCCCAGTTGTGTACCTAACTCCCTTACCTCATCTTTAAACAATGTATTTAACGGCTCAATTAATTCAAATTGCATATTTTCAGGAAGCCCACCTACATTATGATGTGACTTAATTGTTTGTGCCGTTTCCGTACCACTTTCAATAATATCGGTGTAAAGTGTTCCTTGCGCAAGGAAATCAATGTCTTTTAATTTAGCTGCTTCATCATCAAACACATAAATAAATTCATTACCGATAATTTTACGCTTTTGCTCTGGATCATCGACTCCTTTTAGCTTGGATAAGAATCTATCCTTGGCATCGACCTTAATCACTTTCATATGGAAATCATCAGCAAATACCTTCATCACATCGTCAGCTTCATTTTTACGAAGCAAACCATGATCGACAAAAATACAAGTTAGCTGATCACCAATCGCTTTATGAATTAATGCTGCGACAACAGACGAATCAACCCCACCGCTTAATGCACATAGTACGTGACGGTCGCCAACCTTGTTCCGAATTTTTTCTACTTCCATCTCAATAAAATTTTCAATGGTCCAGTTTCCACTGCTTTGACAAACATCAAAAACAAATTGGTTTAACAAGTGGTTTCCGTATTCCGAATGACGAACTTCCGGATGAAATTGTACTCCATATAGTCCTTTTTCCGGATGGCTCATTGCAGCAATTGGCGTAGATGAACTTGTTGCATTAATTTGAAATTGCTCCGGTACCTCAACCACCTTATCTCCATGACTCATCCACACAATCTGCGTATTCGGTGTCTCTTTAAAGAGTATCGGTGACTCGTTTACATGGATTTCGGCTTTACCATATTCCCTGTTCTTTGCCTTTTCTACTTTTCCCCCATAATGAAGTGCCATAAGCTGCATTCCATAACAAATTCCTAATACAGGAATGCCTAAGTCAAAGATTTCCGGATCACATCGAAAGCTATTTTCATCATACACACTATGCGGTCCGCCAGAAAGGATAATTCCTTTTGGGTTCATTTTCTTAATAGCTGTCGCTGTAAGCTTATGAGAGTGCAATTCACTATACACACCAAACTCTCGAATTCGACGAGTAATCAGCTGGTTATATTGGCTGCCAAAATCTAATACTAATATCATTTCACTCGTTTCCATTTACGTAACTCCTATCTATCGTCTATTAGCTTATTCCATCACATAAGTATACTGCTAGAGGATGTTCAATAAATTCGACAAAAATGATGCATCGAATTTCTTCGGATGTTAGAACATGTACTAAAATTAATTCAACGTCATGAAAATTTTTAAGCATTAAGTGTAAGTGCAACTTCGGAAGTCTCCTGTACTAAAAGCTTAAAGGACAACCACGTTTTCTTTATTGGCTTGTTTCTTCCTTGTTCTGTACCTCGCTGCATACACTGCTCCTCTCGAAACTGCACTGTCTTGAACTTCGACTTAAAGGACGTGTTCGTGTCGACATTGCAACAAGGATATCTGCGCCCTTAGCCAACCTTGGTCTTTTTTTACACGATAGAAAAGTATAAAACTTTAGGCTTTATCGTATAAGAAAAACGATAACTTTCGCCATAAAGACTTGGCGACAAGCCAAGTTTTTCTAACCCTCGTTTTGGACACATATTACTAGGTTAAGCGCGCCGAGAAAACTGGTAATAATTTAAGCTGTTTCGCAAAGGTTTGCCCGACCTCAGTACCTATAATTAAAGTATGAAGTAATTGCGAAGCGAAAGCAAATTCTCTAAAAATTTCACATTTCCACCGTATCAAAAAACTGGATGCCGCCTTTTGTACTAGTGGAAGTACAAAAAGGCAGAATCCAGCTATACTGTTCTTCTGCCTTCATAGTCAGAGCATTTACGGTGCGCTGGTAGATACTTTCGAACCATATTATCGAGGATATACGAATGGCAAATTTATTTACTATTTCTTCGATTATGTTCTTATTCTACTAACATATCCTAGTACAGGTCAAGTCAATATTCGCTTAATTAAATTTTGCCATAATTGCGCGATTTCCAACTTTGGTGTTTCATTATAGTCGCTGCGATAAATGAATTGTTCATATTGTTTCGTTAACTGTTGCATTTCGTTTGTTTGATATTTTTCATCAATCTTTTTGGCATATTCCCGTAATGTTTCACCTGGTTGTTTTGGTTCACCATGCTTTTGCAATAACTTCATTAAATAATGATACGCCTCTTGATAATTGTTGGCATTCCAATTAGCAGTAAATTTCCGACTTAACCATGCCGTGTACCAACGAAATCGGGTTCGGTAAGCAATATATATACATATCCCCATAAATGCTGCTAAACTGATTGCAACCCAAGTCCAGATGCTAGTACCAGTACCATTACTTTTTTTATCTGTTTTGGCTGCAACTGTGTCTTGCTCTGCTTCTTCCTTTTCATTTGGTGGCTGCTCTGTGTTTTGCTCTGGTTGTTCTTTATCCTCTTGTTTTGCTTGATCTTGTTCAGCGCCATTATTGGTCATCGTTGTTTGGAAGTCAGCTAAATTAGAAAAACCTTTTGTCGGTTCAAATGGCACCCAACCGGAACCAGGAAAATAGACTTCAACCCATGAATGCGCATTTGCATTCGTTATTTCGTATATATTGGTTTCATTGGAAGAATCAACCATTTCACCACTCGTAAATCCTTTTGCCCACCTGGCTGGTATATCTAAGGCACGAAGCAAAACAACCATTGATGTTGAAAAATTATCACAATAACCTACTTGTGACTCAAAAAGAAACTGATCTACATAATCTTGTTCTTTTTTAGGTACGGGTACATCCGTTGTTTGATACGTAAAGCCATTTCTGGAAAAATAGCTTTCTACTGCCTTTGCCTTATCATAACGGGACTTCTCATCTTTTGTTATTTTCTTTGCTAACTCTACTACTCGATCTGGTAATGAATCCGGTAATTGAGTAAAGGCATCATCTGCCCCTCCTGTAAAAGGAGCTTTTCTTAAATCTCCAATGTTAAAAGTCGGATAATCATAACTTAATGTGTAGCTATTCTGTTTTATTGGTTTATAATCTTCATCACGTAATTGAATGGCTTCTGTTGCTAAATCAATATAAGGATCTCCTGCTACTTCAGAAAAATCATCGATACCATAAGGGTGAACAAGCTTATCTAAAGCCTCTTTGCCTTGAAACTCAATGGAGGCTCGCATTCTCCTAGTCTCTACTGTTTTTGGATACATGGGTGGGACTTTTAAAAAATCTGCATAATTCTCGGCTTGACTGCTTTCCCATCCCTTCCCCGTATAAAAATCCTTTGTTTCTACTCGCCAGTAATGCTCCTCTTCTGCTTCTGCACGAAAAACAGGCGTATAATCCTGAACAAACGATCCCCCTAATCGTGTATCGTCTTCTCCATAACCGACTTTCTGAACACCGGATTTACCATCAGATTCCACAAGTCCGGCATTTTCTGCTGAGCTTTGGATAAACGGAACGGGATCGGGCCATTTGGGATCAAACTTCGGTGCTGCCAGACCAACCGCTGAGGAAAATAAGATGACGGCAATAAGCGGGATGATCCAGAATGGTGTTTTCCTAAGCAACGTAGAGGTAAGTGATTCTCTGTCCAATTCTTTTAAAAAATTTGCTATTCCCATGGCAAGCAATGAAATAATAAATGTTCTGATGATCGCGGAATTGCCATTATAGACAGTAAATGTATCTAAAACTGTTAAATACGCAAACGTTAATAACACAAATAAAAAGATTCGCTTCATCATCACAAGCCAATAATGCAATAAGTAACTCATCAGCCAAATAAGCAGCAGAAATAACAGACTGCGAAACATTGGAGTAAACTCATGCCATGCTTGTGTAGATAATGCTGTTAAATTAGCCATCGTATCATGAAATAACTGCTCTAGCCATATAGGGTTGATAAACGCAAACTCAAAAAACAAACTATTTAAAACAAGCAATAATGCAGAACCTTTCAAGATAAAGGACAGGCCCCATTTAATTTCAAGCGCAGACAATAAAAAACAAAACACGCCATAAATAATAAAAATAGTCAGGTGAGACGTGTCCGTAAGCTGCTTTAATGGATATAACCATTCTAAAAACAACAGGAACCCACAAATATAGAGGATAAATGTATAAAAATTTGGTAAATGCTGTTTTGGCTGATTCATAACCCTTTCACCTCTAACGGTGTTTTAGTTAGTTGTTGTTCCGTTATTCCATAAACCTCGATATTAAAAAGTGATACTTGTTTTACGAATGTGGCATGCTCACCTTGCTTATTTGCAGGTTGTACGAATAAGACGATGACTCGCCTTGACCTTTGCCTTAGTTGTTTTAATGTCTCTGGAAGGAAGTGGTCAATCTGTCCAATGATGATAATCATGATATTGTCATTTCTTAACTTTTCCATTTCTGATTTTAACTGTAAAGCGAAGTTTGCATGATCACCAGGTTGAATACTTGCCAAATGCTGCTTTATTGAAGCAGCTTTCCCCGGATCGTCAAATGGTGGGAAAAAATTTGCTGCTTTTCCTACGGTTAATAAGCCAGCTTGAGTAGATAGCTTTTTTAATTGTGCCAAAAGCGAAGCCGTAACCTCCACCATCCCCTCAAAAACGATAGAATTATGATTCGACTGTTTACAACAATCCAACACAATGAGTATATTGGTGCTTTTTTCCTTTTCAAATTCTTTGGTCATCATCCTATTTTTCCTTGCCGTCTGTTTCCAGTCAATCCAGGAAAATCGATCTCCCGGCATATATTCACGAATTCCTGTAGCAACGTTTGAGTTGGATAAACGAAAAGAAGAACTCATTACCTCACCATGTTGGAAACTATTGATTTTTTCATTTAGTACGAACGGTCTTGTACGTGGATAGACTACTAGTAAATCCCTTAAGAAAAATACATGTTCCTTTTTTACGAAACCAAATAGATCTCCAATTTTAATACGAACGGCTGTAAAATAATGTTCTCCCCTTGGAACTTGATGTAATGGATAAGTAAAAGAAAATTCACCTATAAGTACAGGGGAGATGACTTTTTTTAAATTTCTTTTTACAACTAATTTGTTTGGTTGATTTATATATTGATATTTTTTAGATTTTGGATCTACCATCATTAATGATTCCGGTACCACTTCTTCACAAATGCAATAAAATAGTGGAAATGGGAACCGCTTTATCATCATATGCAACGTAACAGCATCTCCAGCCTCGATCATATGATGTGTAAGCTTCCTTGAAATCGTCCATTTTTTTAATGGATAGAGTAAAAAAGCAATCTCGTATACTAGAATAGGGACAAAGCTAAAAAACAAAAACCAGCTAACAAATCCCCCCTGAAACATAGCATAAGAATATAGACCAATAAAAATAGTAGCGATAAATAAGCAACTAATCAAAGCCCGAAAACGTAATTTCATCAAAGAAATTCCTTTCGAATCGGTACATTCGTATGATGAATAATTGCAGCAACTACTTCATCTGCAGTCACACCATCATATTTTGCTTCAGAATGAAGAATAATTCGGTGGGTTAATACATAGGGTGCCAAATATTTAACATCATCCGGAAGCACATAGTCTCGTCCTACTATAAATGCATACGCCTTAGCAGCTCTCATTAAAGCGATCGATCCTCTAGGACTAGCCCCCAAATAAATAGCTGGGTGAGATCTTGTACTCGTTGTTAAATCAATAATATAATGCTGTACACTTTTATCGATATAAACCTGCTTCACTTCCTTTTGAATTTGTTGCAGTTCTTCTTTCGAAAGTACTGCCTCTATCTTTTCAATCGGATGCTCGCTGGATGTACGTTCAAGCATTTCCAATTCTTCAGAAAATGATGGATATCCCATTTTCAGTTTTAAAATAAACCGGTCTAATTGTGCTTCTGGCAGAGGATAAGTTCCTTCATATTCGATCGGATTTTGGGTTGCCATGACAAAAAAAGGATTGGCTAAAGGGATTGTTTTACCGTCAATGGTTACATTTTTTTCTTCCATCGATTCTAATAAGGCGGATTGCGTTTTTGGTGAAGTTCGATTAATTTCATCAGCTAAAATAATATTACCAAGAATCGGCCCACCTCGAAACTCAAATTCCAACGTCTTTGGATTGTAAATGGAAACGCCTGTAACATCAGAGGGTAATAAATCTGGAGTAAATTGAATTCTACGAAAATCGCAGTCTAAAGACTTCGCTAATGCCTTTACGAGCATTGTTTTTCCAACACCTGGTACATCCTCTAACAATACATGCCCTTGTGCTAACAGAGCAACAAGGCTCAAGATTGCTGTTTCCTCTTTTCCAATCATTACTTTATTTATATTATTTATTACATTTTCAATTTTTACATGAAACGTTATCGTACTTTCCATGGAAGAGCCCCTTTCCAAATACTCTATTTTCCATTCATTACCATGATTAAGCCATATTTGCTTGCTGGCTGTTGTCTTCATGGAGCTGCAACTAAATAACTAAGTACTATCGTAATGTAAATCCATTCTCCCTAATCCTACTATACTAAAAAAAGATACCTAGTAAAAGAACGACAATACTCAAAAAATTTATTCACAATACACAGCTTATTTCTTTGTTGCTTGTTCTATGGTTCGTACGTATTTCACTTTCTATATACAGTTCCCAATACTTACCACATTGGAACTCCTTCATTCTTTTATTTTGTCTTACTCACGTTCCATTCGTTTTTAGTTTTAGTATAAACAGTTTACTAGAATCTTATACAGCTATTTCTTTTATTAAAAGTCCATCAAAATGACCTGATAATTTAATAAAAAAGTGAAACTTCATTCAGTAGGAGTTTTCTTCCATCTCCTACTGAATGTTAGTACCACAAGGGTATGACCTAAAAGCCCTTGAACCAATCGGGCATTTAGGTGCCGTTTTCTACAATTTTAACTTCTCCGAATTCTCATAAGTTGTAATTTTACGGCACCTTATATGCGGGATAAAATATAAAACTTTGAAAGAGCAAATAAGGAATGGACTTCATTATCCGTCTTAGAAAGACCTTCTTCATACGTATCATCTTACTTGACTTTTACATATGTTAGTGTCTATGTTGGGAATACATTTAATTTACAAAAAATATCTGTCATACATAACAAGTGACAAGAGAATAAGCAAGGATGGGATATATTTCTATATTTTTTGAGCAAGACAGGAGACCCTAAAAAGTAAGGAGCGTGCAATCCATGAAAATTTTGGCGTACGAGCGAGTAGAAGATCCCGTACTGGAGCAGTTAAATCGAGCACACGATGTGCGTTTTTTTAAAAATATTAATCCAAAAACAGATCCCGATTTTCTGCAATTTTTACACCAGGCAGATGGTATTATTGGTCTTGGTTTGGAAGTCGATAAACCATTACTAGATCAAGCACCTCATTTAAAAATTATTAGCAATGTTTCGGTTGGATATAATAATTTACCGATTGATGAATTGACGAAACGAAAAATTATGGCAACGAATACTCCGGGAGTTTTAACAGATACGGTAGCGGATTTGGTATTCGGATTAATTTTATCAACTGCCAGAAGAATACCAGAATTAGATCGATTTGTGAAAGCAGGAAAATGGGTAGAGTTAGTAGATAGTACCTATTACGGAGTAGATGTCCACCACAAAACACTCGGCATCATTGGTATGGGACGAATTGGCTCTGCTATCGCTCAACGCGCATATGCTGGCTTTCATATGAATATCGTTTATCATAGCCGGACTAAAAAGCCACAAGCAGAGAAAGACTTTTCCGCTGTTCATCTAAGTTTAGAAGAACTATTAAGCGTATCTGATTTTGTTTGCCTTATCACCCCATTAACAAAGGAAACAGAGCGGATGATTGGAAAAAAGGAATTTGCACGTATGAAAAAGTCGGCAATATTTATTAATGCATCACGTGGACAAACAATTATAGAACAGGATTTAATTGATGCTTTAACCGAAGGAACGATAGCAGGTGCTGGACTTGATGTATTTGAAAAAGAACCAATTGATCCTGATAATCCGTTATTGAGGATGAACAATGTTGTTACTCTACCGCATATGGGGTCTTCAACGTATGAAACCGAACTGCATATGTCGAAGCTGGCTGCCGAAAACTTATTAGCCGGGCTGGCTGGAAAAAAGCCGAAAAACCTCATTAATCCAGAAGTTTGGGAGAATGAACAACATGAGAAGGGTTAATTTTTTAAAAGCCATTTCTTGTACTACGATCTTGAACAAGAGAAAAATTAGCTCGTGTTTATCTTACACAGGTGAAAAGCTGGTCCAGATCATCCTTCCCTTCTTTAGAAAAACTTGGCTTGTTGCAAGTTTTAGCGAAAGCTATAGTTTTTCTTATACGATAAATCCTAAGATTTTATACTTCCTATAGTAGAACAGAAAATTTTATCCTTTCCTATTACAGATTAAAAGTGAATTTACAATCAAGATATCTTTAATGGGATAAAGTGAAACTTCATTCAAGGAGTGCTTTTCTCCTTGAATGTTAGTTGAACGAATCGGGGATTTAGGATCCGTTTTTCTCATTATGTTCGTAACATCATTAGCTCTTTTTTGAAATGAGAAAAGTACGGAACCTTACATCCGGGATAAAGTGAAACTTCATTCAAGGAGTGCTTTTCTCCTTGAATGTTAGTACCGCAAGGGTATGACCTAAAGGCCTTTGAACGAATCGGGGATTTAGGATCCGTTTTTCTCATTATGTTCGTAACATCATTAGCTCTTTTTTGAAATGAGAAAAGTACGGAACCTTACATCCGGGATAAAGTGAAACTTCATTCAAGGAGTGCTTTTCTCCTTGAATGTTAGTACCGCAAGGGTATGACCTAAAGGCCTTTGAACGAATCGGGGATTTAGGATCCGTTTTTCTCATCATGTTTGCAACATCATTAGCTCTTTTTTGAAATGAGAAAAGTACGGAACCTTATATTCGGGATAAAGGGAAACATGCCTCTAAAACAGAGGTATGCCGACGCCTGAGCGGCAAGGCCCGTTTTTAGTCGCCCTTTCCTTTCGATTCAAACCGATGTTGACTTATCGGAAGAAAAGCGAAGTTTGCTAGCAGCACAAGCGTCTAAACCAGACAACGACACTACTTTTAAAAATACACACCATGTAAAGCGATATCGTTCCCTAAATACTCAAAAAAAAAGCATCATCCTGCTAAACTTGCATGGATGATACTACTTTTTTAACACTTACTTATATAATATTGGTGCATTCGGTCCTAACTCAATACCTAATACCATCCAAATAACAAGCATCAGCGTCCACCCAACTAAGAAGAAGAGCGAATATGGTATCATCGTCGATACTAAAGTACCTATCCCCATCTTTTTATCATATTTCTGTGCAAAAGCGATGATAATCGCAAAGTAAGTCATTAATGGAGAAATAATATTCGTGGAAGAATCTGCTATTCGATAAGCCATTTGTGTTAATTCAGGCGAATAACCTAATTGCATCATAATCGGCACAAACACCGGTGCCATCATGGCCCATTTGGCTGATGCACTACCAATAAATATATTGATAAAAGCAGCTAAAAGAATAAAAATAATTACTAACGGAATACCCGTTAAATTAATCGTTTGGAGAAACTCAGCTCCGTAAACTCCCAGTACCAGCCCCATATTTGATTCATTAAAATAGGCGACGAATTGTCCTGCAGTAAATGCCAGTACGATAAACATACCCATGGATGCCATCGTATCGGAAAGCTGATAAGCAACATCCTTATCATTTTTTATAGTCTTTGTCACTATTCCGTAAACAAGACCCGGAATAAAAAACAAAATAGCAATAACCGGTACGAGTGAACTCATAAATGGTGATTGAATAATTGGTTGCTCTCCTGTTCCTCGCATAGGTGCACCTTCAGGAAGTACAAGCAAGGAAACTAAAATGAGGGATATGACGATTGAAATACTAGCCCATATCAAGCCTTTCTTTTCCAATTTAGTTAACTTCTCTAACTTTTCACGATATTCACCTCTATAATCCCCAAGACGAGGCTCAACAATTCGTTCTGTTACCCATGCGCCAATAAATGTTAGCAAAAATACCGATGCAGCGATAAACCACCAGTTCATTGAAATATTCATACCTTCTGCATAAGTAGGGTCAATAATGGCAGCTCCAGCAATCGTCAATTCCCCTAGCAATGCATCTGTTCCTGATAGCAGCAGGTTCGCACTAAATCCGCCAGAAACACCGGCAAAGGCAGCAGCCAGTCCAGCTAGAGGATGTCGACCCACAGCAGCAAATATTAAAGCACCAAGCGGTGGAAGTACAACATAACCAGCATCAGAAGCTACACTAGACATAATTCCTGCAAATACTAGTCCTAATGTTATAAAACGGTTAGGAACAGCTATTACGAAACCACGAAGTAAAGCGCTAATTAATCCCGCTCGTTCAGCAACTCCAATTCCGAGCATGGTGAGTAGAACAACCCCTAGTGGCGCAAAGCCAATAAAATTATCTGTCATGCTAGTAAAAATATAGTTTATTCCTTCTCCATTTAATAAATTTTTTATTTCTACCATTTCACCCTCTTCACCCGGATGTTCCACACTAATTCCAAGTGGTGATAAAGCAGCAGATAAAAGCAATACCAATAGAGCTAATATTGCGAATAATGAGACAGGGTGAGGCAATTTATTACCAACTATCTCCACTCCATCCAATGAACGTTGAAAGATCCCCTTCTTTTTACGCATACTTTCTCCCCTTTCCTATTAAGGCACAAATGTAAAATATTTTGAAAACTATATTCAAATTGGAAGCGCATACTACCCATTATATATATATTATCCATCGTTGAAAATAGGAAATAAAATTAAATAATTAGTGTTTTTATTAACAAAATTAAAACATTTAGTTTGAAGTTAAACTATGTTTATCAGAAACTCGTTCACCTCTTAAAATTCAGACGTTTTTTATTAAACTATAGCAGTAACGAACCTAACTTGAACCTTAGGATAATTCAAATCCCCACGGGTCTTTGAATTCATTACATTAACTTTTATGATTAGAAGAACTATTACCTATTTCCTCATACAAGTTGGAAAGCTTCATTAATAGTAAATAAGGTGTAGAATTTCCCATGATACAATCCAGTTGTACTTCTGCGTGAGATTTCTTGTCTTTAGAATTGCAAATAAAATGGAGCAGCATTCAGTGGTCGTTTTTCTCTAAAAAGCGTAGATGAAAGACTAAAATAGCAACGTCCTTGAAAAAATTGCGGTGTATTGCTGCCATAGCACTCTGTCCTTGAAAAAACGCGATGTATCGCTGTTGTAGTCCTCCCTGTCCTGTTGGCCCAAGCGAATCGAGTATTTAAGTGCCATTATCCCTTGTTTAAACTTCCTTCGTATTTTCTTATCAATCGAAATAGGAATCGTACAGCACACCTTTAAATGCCGGTTCTTCTCCTTTAGAAAGCCGACGCAGATGCAGGTATGCTGTTTAGAAAAACTTGGCGTGTCGCCAAGTCTTTAGCGAAAAGCTGTCGTTTTTCTTATACGATAAAGTGAAACTTCATTCAGTAGGAGTTTTCTTCCCTCTCCTACTGAATGTTAGTACCACAAGGGTATGACCCAAAGGCCCTTGAACCAATCGGGCATTTAAGTGCTGTTTTCTCCCACTTTGACCCTTTGTATCAACTAAAGGCTCTTGAAGTAGGAATCTTACGGCACCTTACATGCGGGATAAACCCTAAAATTTTTTAGTTTCCTATAGTATAAACAAATAAACCTTCTTTATTTTGAAAATATGGGTTTCCATTCATCCCTATCCACAAGTCAGACTGTTCTATCTGGTATGCTAATTGGAATAAGCGGTGTTCTTCCCCTTTATTTGCCATCACCTGCACTCCTAATGGTAATCCTACTTTTGAAAGATGAACAGGTAAAGACATGGCAGGCTGACCGGTTAAATTAGCAAGTTGTGTAAATGGCGTATACGTTAAGCTTGGTAAAAACATATCATATATTAATTCTTGCTGTTCAACTGGATCTGCTTTTTCCATTTCTACTATCATTCGTTTTTTCTCTTCGCTACTCCATGATAATTCCCCTACTTTTGGAGCTGTGTAGGCAGTAGCAGGTGTAATATAGAAATCGTACGTTTGGTGAAAGTCAGCCATTTGCTCAGCCGCAATATCCCAAGCAGTAAGACTTGTAGAGAATTCAGCTGCAGATACAGATTGACCAGCAAGATGTAATAACCATGTTTCTAATTCGACATCGTTTTGTGTAATTTTTCTTTGAATTAATTTTTCTAATTGGGTAAGTAATGCAGCTATTTCTCCACTATTCATTAAATAATAATTGCGCATTAACTGCTTACCATCAATTTTTGGTTCTATTTCCTCCACATGATGTCCGCAGTTTTCTAACCATTTCACCGTTTTCATGACAGCAGATTTTGCATCCTCTGACACCGGTGTATCTACCGGTGAAGCAGTTGAAAAAGCAATACGGAGTGATTGTTGAAATGGTTTTTGTAGCCAATCTACATAGTGTTCTAAAAATAAAGGTGCTTGAAAAGCAGCTTCTGGCTGGCAAGTTTTGAGTAAATCAAGCATAGCTGCACTATCTCTTACACTTCTTGAGAGGACAAAATCAATTGCTGCTCCATGCCATTGACGCCCCGCTCCAGGACCTACAGGCGTCCTTCCTCTCGTTGGTTTTAACCCAAATAAGCTGGTAAATGAAGCTGGAATACGAATTGACCCACCACCATCACTAGCACCAGCTAATGGAACAATTCCAGCCGCAATAGCAGCTGCAGAACCACCACTTGATCCACCAGGTGAGTACTGTTTATTCCATGGATTTCTCGTTGCATCATAAAGTTCTGGCTCTGTGATATTCTTTAAGCCAAATTCAGGTGCATTCGTATGCCCAATAAATTGAAATCCTGCCTCTTTAAACACCTGTACAAAGTTCGTATCTTGATCAGCAACAACATCTTGTAACAACCTGGATCCGGATGTGTTTTTTTCTCCCGCTAAACGCTGGCCTGTATTTTTTAACAATACAGGTACACCTGCAAATGGGCTATCAGCATGTTCGTTTTGCTCAACCTCATTTAATACTTTTTCCTTCCGCTCAAAGATCACAGCATTTAAGGTTGCGTTAACAGCTTCAAGCTGCTTTAAACTTGCGAGTAAAACCTCTTTCGACGTCGTTTCTCCCCGTTTTATTAAATCAGCTAAAGCAGTTGCATCATAATTAATATATTCTCTGATATTCACTGCTACACCTCATTTTTTATTTTGTCATAAGTGTAACATTGAAAGATTACAATGCCAATAACACCCCGCTAATTTTTAGTACGCTCCTCTTCTTTTTTCCATGGGGGATCACCATATTTGCGCATTTTCATATTTATTTTGGAAATCAAATAGGGGATAAGAAAAGCTAGGATGATATAAATAATTGTCCTTATATCCGGTAGCTGAATCCATTCTTTCATAGTCAATTTCTCTCCTGTTATTTTGTTAACTTCTTATATATCTTATTAAACAGTGAATTTTTATTTCTTGGATTTCTTTCCCCAAGAAATGTTAGTTGAACCAATCGGGCATTTAGGTGCCGTTTTCTCCATTTAAAAACTTCTCTCTTTTCTCTTACGGCACCTTACATGCGGGGTAAAGTGAAACTTCATTTCTTTGATTTCTTTTCCCAAGAAATGTCAGTTGAACCAATCGGGCATTTAGGTGCCGTTTTCTCCATTTTAAAAACTTCTCTCTTTTCTCTTTACGGCACCTTACATGCGGGATAAAGTGAAACTTCATTTCTTAGAGCTTTTACCAAGAAATGTTAGTTGAACCAATCGGGCATTTAGGTGCCGTTTTCTACATTTTAAAAACTTCTCTCTTTTCTCTTTACGGCACCTTACATGCGGGATAAAGTGAAACTTCATTTCTTAGAGCTTTTACCAAGAAATGTTAGTTGAACCAATCGGGCATTTAGGTGCCGTTTTCTACATTTTAAAAACTTCTCTCTTTTCTCTTTACGGCACCTTACATGCGGGATAAAGTGAAACTTCATTTCTTAGAGCTTTTACCAAGAAATGTTAGTTGAACCAATCGGGCATTTAGGTGCCGTTTTCTACATTTTAAAAACTTCTCTCTTTTCTCTTTACGGCACCTTACATGCGGGATAAAGTGAAACTTCATTTCTTAGAGCTTTTACCAAGAAATGTTAGTTGAACCAATCGGGCATTTAGGTGCCGTTTTCTACATTTTAAAAACTTCTCTCTTTTCTCTTTACGGCACCTTACATGCGGGATAAAACTACTTTTTTGTTTTATCTTTTTTAGTCGTTTTTTTTATTTTTACCATGAACAAAAGAACTAAAATGATTAACGTTTTTATAATTAATCCGTAGATACTGACAAATTCACTAAATTGCTCTACAGCAAGAATATCCGCAGGTAACATACCAATTAAAAATACAAGTGGCGATAGGATATAAAGTAATTGCATTTTTTTTAGCTTAAAAATCGATTCAAGTGCAAAAACGGAAGCATCCAGCGCCATCGTAATTGTATTAAAAATTGCCATAATCCAAATTACAAAAAAAATCGAATCAAACCGTTCAAAAAAGCCTCCAGGTATTTCAATTTCTTTTGCCAATTCAATAATCGGATAGTTTACATTCGCTGTTGCTGTATATCCGAACACACCAACACACATGAAATAAATAAATATGTACATCAGAGGAACAAATGCCATCCCATAAGCCGCTTTTTTTGGCGCGTTTTTCGGAGTGCGTACCAATGATGTATAAAGCAGTAATATAAATGGGCCTGAATAGGCGAACAGACTAGTTTTTGTTGAATGAACAAACCCTGAAACATCCGTTTGAAGTACCGGTAAAAAATTGGTCACATCAATAAAATTAATTGAAAAAATACCAACGATCAGGATAATCCAAATAATAATTGGAAAAAACATCATATTTATTCGAAACAATCCTGCTCTTGATCCAGATATCGCATAGACGACAACAAGTAAAAAGGTTAAGGAAATAACTTCAACTGGCGTACGATCAAACAAATATTCCTTTGCAATATCAGAGATAGCACGAATAACAAACCCACCAATAAAAATACCTTCCAAGGCGAGCAAGAAAGTGAACACGATCGCTATTGGTTTTGTTACTAAGGATGATGCAAAGCTAATAAATGATTGATGGGGGAACAGCGAAGCAAGTTTGGTCAGTAACCAAGCATAGCCAATAAAGAAAAGCCCAGTAATAAAGATAGCTAACCAGCCATCAGCAGCAATGGTGTCCTCAGCAAGATCCTTTGGTAATGTAAGGATCCCTACCCCAATTATAATAGAGGGGACAGCAATCATTAATTCTTTATCACTAATTGTTTCATCAGCATATTCAAACGACTTCAAATCTGTTCTCCCCTTTTATCAGCAGCTGTTTTATCCGCTGGCTGCAAGTATTCCGGTCTTTTTGTCAATAAAGGTATTGGCAGACGTAAAACAAGATCCCTCCAATCCTTTACAAAAGTTGGAGCATACGGAGCTGAATAAGGTACACCAAAACTTTTTAAATTTACAATATGGATGTTAATCATGATATAGACAAGAATAATTCCGTAAAGACCAAACATAGCCGCCGCTATCATAAAAGCAAAACGGATGAGGCGAAACGAAATGGCTATACTATAAATGGGAATGGTAAAGGATGCTACCGCCGTTAATGCTACAACAATAACCATAATCGGACTAACAATCCCTGCTGATACAGCAGCTTCACCAATGACTAGACCACCAACTATCCCAATCGTTTGACCAATCGTTTTAGGTAATCGTGCACCGGCTTCCCGTAATAACTCCATCGTAATCCCCATCAGTAATGCTTCAACAAAAGCAGGAAATGGTACACCTTGTCTGGTAGCTGCAATTGAGAAAGCTATTTGCGAAGGAATCATACCTTGATGATAAGATATCAAAGCTATATATAACGCTGGCAAAAACATCGTAATAAAGGCCGCAAAATAACGCAGGAATCTAATTAATGTTCCAATTATCCATCTTTCATAATAATCCTCAGGAGATTGAAATGTACTGCCTATCGTGGAAGGTGCGATTAAAATGAATGGTGTTCCATCTAACAAAATAACAAACTTTCCTTGCGTCAAAGCGATAGCTGCTTTATCAGGACGCTCACTATTTTCCATTTGTGGAAATGGTGACAAAAAACTATCTTCTACCCATTGTTCAATATAGCCTGATTCTAAAGCGTCATCCATATCAATCGATTTCAACCTGCGCTCAACTTCTTTTAGTACATCTGGATGAATAATATCTGCAATATACGCTACTACTAAATTTTTCTTCGATCTTCTACCAATTTGATGAACTTTAAATCGCAAATTAGGATCGCGAATTTGTCGCCGAATGAGTACCATATTTGTGCTTAAATTTTCCACAAAACCTTCTCGAGAACCACGGATAAGGGATTCTGATATGGGTTCCTCAATTGCCCTGCTTTCCCAATCTTTCGTATCCATTATTAAAGCGCGATCTACCTGTTCCAATAAAAAAACGGAGCTTCCTGAGAGCAGATCAAGCATTAAATCATCCATGCTAGCTACATTTTTAATGTCAGAAATACTTATTAATTCTTGATGAATAATCGCTAAAAGATTTTCCTGATTTTTTTCAGTAAGTTTCTTTTCATCCTTAATTTCCTCAAGATTTTTCAGCACATTTTCTTCAATTTCCGTTTTATTGGTTAACCCATCTATGTAAACAATCGCACATGGACGGTCAGCTAAATACATTTTTCGTATGACTAAATCCATTGGTGAGTCCAGCAATTCTTTTATTGTATCCAGATTCTCTTTTAAAGATAATGTTATATTATCAACGTTCTTAATAGTTTTCTGACTATTCCCCTTCGTTTTCCGCTGAAATATTCGTCTAGCCAAATGGAATCACCTCCTACATATGGAGTATCTTCCCTCTTCTTTTGCCCATTAAATCAATACATTATACACTCACCTTTTTGTATAAGAATTTTTTTTCGGCTTAAACTACAAAATATAAAAAAATTTTAATCCATCAAAAACTTAAAAAATAAGGAGGAAGCGTCTAGTTAACTTTCCTTATATGTGTACATTTTTCCGACATCAAACCAAAAGCTTCTGCTCCATATAGCGTCAATAAGTTAGTCGATGTAAAGATCGCAAACATTCTTAACGATTAGGTATGTATAACAGTAGCGCTTGAAATAAAGTGAAGCTTCAATCAGCATTGTTGTTCTTATTCCGTTGATAAGATGGAATAAGAACAACATCGCAGACGTCCTTGCTAAATCACGGTATGTCATCAACGAGTCTTTTTGTCCTTGAAAAACCCGCGAAGTCCAATGAAGAAGAAACTTCTTGTCCTTGAAAAACCGCGATGTATCGCTATCGTAGTCCTTCTTGTCCTTGAAAAAGAAAAACGCTTTTTCTACGTACGGTGTATAGCTGTAAAAAGCATACTATGTCCTAGAAAAAGGAAAGCACTTTTTCGTCGTGCGATGTCTATCAAGAGCCTTTCTTGTCCTTGAAAAAGGAAAGCACTCTTTCGTCGTGCGATGTACCGCTTCCGGTGTTTCTGAACAAAACGGGTATTTAAGTGCAGGCATCACCTTCGATTTCTTGTATTCTCTTGAAGATGGAGTCTTCCACTACCTAAATGCGGTATAAATATACTTTAAAGACGGGCATCACATTTTGAAAGGAGCTATGAAAATGGAAAATAATTACTCAATTGCCCTTACTTCATCCGATATTTCCCCATTATGGGATACGTATCAAAGTGAAACAATAGCAAAATTAGGAATCACCTTTTTTTTACAGCATGTAGAAGATAAAGAAATTAAACCTATCCTTGAAGATTCACTAAAACTTATTGAAAAAAACTTGACCCATATACAGAAAATTTTTGAAAAGGCAAATTATCAAGTTCCTCATGCTTTTACTGAAAAGGACGTTAATTTCAACGCTCCTCGACTATTTTCTGATCATCTCTATTTAGAATACATCTTCAATATGACTTATTTTATGATGAGTACTTATAGCTTGGCCTTTTCTGTTGCAGACCATAAGGAGATAAGCGATTATTATGCAGCTAACATCAAAGCTGCCATAGAGCTAAACAAACAAGCAAAAGACTTGGAAAAAAAGAAAGGTATTTATATCCGTTCACCACGAGTCCCTAATCAGGAAAACGTAGAATTTGTAAAAGATCAACGTTATATTTCCGGTTGGTTAGGAAATCGTAGACCTTTATTAGGAATTGAAATTACTAATCTGGTGTTCCATTCTAAACGAAACGCGTTAGGACATGCTGTTATTACCGGATTTAGTCAAGTAGCGAAATCAGAAGAAGTTCGACATTTTTTCGAAAAAGGCAGAGACATATCTGGTAAACACCTTGAAATATTTACTTCCATTTTACATGAAGACTTTTTATCAGATGGCGCTATTTTATTGACCTCGGAAGTTACCAATTCAAAGATAGCTCCCTTTTCTGATCGACTAATGGTAACCTTTGTTGCAAACTTGATTGCTTCCAGTATGGGACATTATGGAGTTTCCTTATCTACCAGTCCTCGTCATGATTTAAATGTCCAATATTCCCGTTTGATGGCTGAGGTTGGCAAGTATGCGAACGAAGGCTATAAAATCCTGATTAACAATGGTTGGCTTGAACAGGCGCCAATGGCAGCTGACAGAAAAGACTTAGCAAAATAGGTTGACATATGGAGACAAAGCTAACGGAAAAAAGTAGAAAGTTAGAGGCAGTACTATGGAGCATTGCTTTGCCGGGGTTTGGGCAACTGTTGAATCAGAAATATGTAAAGGGTTTTTTACTAGTTGGATTAGAATTTATTATTAACGTGTTGGGAAACTTTAACCAGATCATTATATACAGTTTTCAATTTAAAATTGAAGAAGCAATTGAAGCAACAAATTACCTTTGGCTTATGTTTTATCCTTGTTTATATTTTTTTGCAATTTGGGATGCGTACAGGGATGCAGGTGGCGGAAAGAAGCCGTTCGCTTATCTCCCATTGGTATTTTCTGCATATTTTGTAACAATAGGACTAATTTTCTCAGCAAGGATAAAAATCTTTGGCTATTTAATTGGACCCATGTGGCTACCAATCCTATATTTGCCAATCGGATTAAGTATAGGCGGATTCATTCAATGGGTTTTGACTAAAATATATCGCAACAATTCAACCTCTCATCATGATGACCCTTTATAGTAGACAGATTAGTATGCTCTCTTATTCTTGTCTACTATAAAGGAAACATCTCAATCAGAGGGTTTTTTACTTGGAAAGAGGGAAAAATTTTAATCGTAAATCCCTTTTATTTACTATATTTTATAATATCCATCGAAGATCGAAGAGTACAATTTAATTATTCTGCACATTCGTATTTGACTTTTTTTTGAACGTTTTGGAAAAAACTTCATAAATTATTGACATAAATTTACTTATTGTGATTTAATGAGCTTGTAGTAATTAGCGAATAGTAAACGGCATTTGAAGGTATGAATTCATGAATGATCTACCATCTTATTTCGCCTAAAATATTCTGATAATTTTCAAGATTGGTATATGTTTTTGTTATAAGATCTTTACTTCTATTCAACAATTACTGCATAATTTTAATCTTAGAAAGAGGTGATGGTTTACTTTTCTAATTATTCGAAATAGTGACATGTATTTAGGTATGTGACTAGTAAGGTAAGATAGAATTAGTAACACAAATTTAAGTACAGAACGTTCTACCGTACAACCGTAGTATTTTAATACGAACAAGCTATTTGATTTTATGTTGTAACGAATTATTTAATTAATAACGGAATATTAGGAGGAAGGTATATGAAGAAAGTAATAGTCGCAGGCTTAGTGGTTACAGCGTTATCTACCAGTACATTGATACCTCAAGTAGCTAGAGCTGAGGACAACACTTTACAAATACGGTCTTTAGGTATAGAGGAAAATACAGGAAGGATAAACACATCATTTAATTCTATAAGTGAGTTAGGCAAACAAGTTCCACTATTAAAAGCCTATGGGTTGGTTATTTTGCAACAGCCAAATGTAAAAATAAATAATAATAGCAGTTTAACAAATCAGCAATATATTATTAAAAACCGGGTTAAAGAATGGCTAGATAATTATAACCCAAAATTATTGGAATTAAATGAAAATACAAGAGCATTTAGTATATTATTTAATAGTTATTACAATACAATATATGATTTAGCAACAGAAATAGATGACACAGAAGCAAAAGAATCATTGATAGAAGCTTTTGAAGAAATACTGGGAGAAGCACAAATGGTTCATGAAGATATGGCGATTGTTTCAAGAAATTACAATCGTTATAAAGAACTGTTAGCTCAAGATAGTAGTAACCTCTCTGAACGAGTGGAACAAACAATTGATCGATTACAAGGATCAAATGGAGAAGTCGGTCATTTACGAACAGAGGTGAAAAACATTCTTCATGACATACAACAGGAGCTTATTAAAATCTCAAATAATCCTAGTGAAGTTACTAAACAGTCCCTTGAAATTTCAAAATTAACTACGGACATAGTTACAACAGGAATCAATGATAATACGATAGACTATGAAGCAGTAGGAGGGCTTGTTGACAAAATTTTCAGTCTATCAAATAATCAAATTCAACAATCAGCGATTACAATTCAGAACAAAATAAATGAATTAAAACCGCTTATCCAACAATTATCAGAACAGGAAATAAATATCACGAATCTTACCTTTATAGAAGATCAAGTGAATGGGTTTACAGAGATGATCGAACGACAAGCTACTATTTTAGGATATGTAAAAGATGATTGGGAAGTTTTAAATACTACCATAGTGAAAATTTTAACAAATATTAAAGAAGATAATACAGATGCAAAAACATTGCAAAAGCAGTTAGAAAACCTCAAACAACTAATTGATGAGATTAATAAGCAAACTCGGCAATTCCAAGATGTCGTTTTAAACGTCAATGTAAACTAATGAAACCATTTAAAATATAAAGGGAGGAAACCCAACATGACCAGAAAACCTTTTAAAACAATTGCCATATCAACATTAATAGCAACAGTTTTAACAGCTAACATCTTTCCTGCACGTACGTTCGCTGCAGAAAATCCAACGCCAACTTCTAGTTATGAAAATGTAGCAGATTTGGCTGAACAATATGCAGAGTATAATTTAGGACCAGAAGGTATAATAGAAGCTATCCAAAAAACTGGTTCTAATGTCTTAGGAATGGATTTGTACGCTTTAACACTTCTTAAACAACCTAATGTTAATTTTAACGGAATAACCTTAATTGATGATGCTTTACAACAGACAATAGTTAGTCAACAACAACTTGCAAAGGAAAACGCCAAAACATGGTTAGATGAATTAAAACCACAATTGATTCAAACGAATGAAAATATCATAAGTTATGACATAGAATTTCAGAATTATTATAGTGCATTAAAAAATGCGGCAGATACAGCGGTAAGAGCCGGGAAAGAAGCTCAAGAAGCTCAAGACTTATCAACTCAAGAAAGGAAGCAAAACGAAGCTCAAAAAGCGAAAGACAAATTAAGTGAGGGACTTCTGGTATTAACTCAATCCATTGAAAGTAATAAAGATGAAGTAGACATACTAGTAAACGATTTGAAGAATTTTAGGAATAAATTAACCACTGATACCCAGAATTTTAAAACACATTCAAATACAATTACGTCTATTATAGCAAGTGAAAATGCAGGTATCCCTTTGTTGAAAAAACAAATAGACACACATAACGAGCTAATCAATGACTATAATGCCATGATAATTGGAGGTTCACTTGGTATTGCTTTAGGGCCAGCAGCCGTTGCAGGCGGATCATTTATTATTTGGACTGGCGCAGGAACAAAAACAGGTGTAGCTTTAATCACTGTTGGAGTTGGAGCGGCTTCAACAGGTATTGCTCTTGTAGTAAAAGGAAAGGAAGGGCTTGATACATCTACTGCAGAGATTAAAAGGCTAACAGCAAAACTATCACAGAGCGAGACGCAAGTTGTTCTGTTGTCTGCTATTGAGTCTCAATTAAATTATTTGAGTGAAACAATTAATGAGGCCATTATATCCCTAGAAAATATTTCAAATCAGTGGGGTATCATGAAATCTAAATACACTAATCTGGCAAAAGCTGTTCAGAGGGTAAATCCAGAAAAACTAACGTTTATTAATGATAATCTATCCACAGCAAAGGATCAGTGGGCAGATATTAGAGAATATGCTAAAGAGCTGTATTTAAGGGATATTCGACTTGCAGAGAAAGAGTTATAATGTACCGGCTGTTTTAGTTGTATACCAAACGATATGTAAAATGATAACATGCTAAACAAATTCTAAAAAACACGTGACTGTTTGTTAGGAGCCTCTTCTAGATTCATTAGTAAGGGGCTTCTAACATCATAGGAGACAGATAATTTTTAAGAGGAGCAGGTGAACACGATGCGTAAAGAATGGTTAAAAAAAATGATATTATCCTTAATAGCCGTTGGAATTATAACTAGTCACATAGCACCTCAACAAACTTTTGCTGACGTTTCCATACAACAAGAAGACGAGTATGACTTTGGACCTGGCAAATTAGCAGATGAATTAACCATATTAACGTCCAATGCATATATCCTAAATTCACACGCTATGAAAATGTTCGCGCAAAATGTACCCGATTTAAAGAATATTGCTCTAATAGATAGGGAATTAAAAGATAAACTCTATTCTGATCAAGTAAATTCTAAAATGAACGGACGAGAATGGTTAGTTAATATTAAGCCGTTACTTACAACAACTAGTCAAAATATTGTAGGTTATAATGAAACGTTTCAATCCCATTACAATAATTTAACAACTGCTTTAAGAGGAAAAAATATAGAAAACTTTAAGTCCGAATTGTCTCTGCTATATAATGAAATTTTAGATAATAAGGAACAAGTAGATAATTTATCCAGAAAACTTATCTCATTTCGAGACGATTTGACTAGAGATACAAATAATTTCAAAAGTAATTTCAATCAATTAACTTCCATTATAACAAGTACAAATGCTGGTGTTCCACTTTTAAAAAAAGAAATCGAGCGATATTATGAAGAAATAAAATTAGGTGAAGGGTTAATTGTAAGTGGGAGTTTGCTCTGTGCATCTTTGGTTGGCATGGCTGCAGGCATTCCAATGATACATGAAGGTAAATCTATGCAAGATAATGCTTATTCTAACATAGAACAGTTAAAACAAAGAATTTCTGGAATAGAAAAAGAAGTAACTGTTTTAACAGATATAAAGAATAATTTTACTAGGATGTCGGAAATAATCGATAGTGCAATTACTTCACTTCATAATATATCGACTCACTGGTATACCATAGCGTCAAACTATAGAATAATACTAAGAAATATAGATTCTATTAATCCAGAAAGGCTTACATTTATAGAAAATAAATTAAACACTGCTAAGAACAATTGGGAGAATTTAAAAGAATCTGCGGATCGTATGCGCGAAAGTTTGACAAAATAAGATCTTAATTGATATTAAATCTTGTTTTACTCAACATAAATTACGATTAACGATTATCTTTTATAAGAACAATTGTCGGATAATATTATTAGCATGATCCATCCGCCTGAGTATAAGCATAATAATTTTTTTAATCTTAAAGAAGGTAACTGCTTCGATCGCTAACAGGATAATGCTTCCTACAGTGGTGATTAGGCGTATATCCACCATTTCATATACAACGTACGCCACATGATTAGGCTCTATTCATTCTCCAATATCCATTTAACATTATTTGAAACATGTATCTTCCATGCATGAAATATGATCGTTTCAAAAAATCATTCCTATTAATTGGCTGTCGCACTTCAGATATATAATTAAGACCGATTTCCCTTTAATAGGAAAACAAAAAAGGTTGACCTTAAAACCACTTGTTAGTGGTTTTGGGTCAGCCTTTACGCTTCTACTTTAACTGAAATTCTTTGGCTACGTCATTTAACTCATCAGCAAGTTTTAATAATTGCTTTGCATTATCTACCATCTCTCCCATTGCACCACTTGACTGTTGAGCAGCTGCAGCTGTCTGTTCAATCCCCGCCGACGACTCTTCGGTAATAGAGGCAATATCTTGAATAGCTTCATTCATCGTACTACTATTCGCTTTCATTTCCTCCAAATTAGTTGCCATTGTTTTTATAATCTGCACCATTTCTGTTACAAACATAGAAATGCCATTAAACGTTTCTTGGGTCGTATTAATTTGCGCTGTTCCAGCCTCTACTTCTGTATAGCTGCTTTGCAACGCTTCTGTGATGGAGACGGAATTTTGTTGAATATGAGAAACAATTTTAGTAATATCAGTCACGGAATCGCTTACTTGTTCAGCTAGTTTTCTTACTTCATCAGCGACGACAGCAAATCCCTTACCATGTTCCCCTGCACGAGCCGCTTCAATGGCTGCGTTTAGCGCTAATAAATTGGTCTGTTCAGAAATATCTTTAACCACATTAACAAGACTGTTTATTTCTTGCGATTGTTCATCCAAATCTTTCACTCTATCCACTGCACTTTTTACAATGTAATCGATTTGTTTCATTTGTTCTGAAGAAGACTTCATCATTTTGTCACCTTCTTTCGTCATGGTTAAAATTTCATGTGAAGCTTGTTCAATGATCTTACCATTATCATTGGTTTCATTAACCTTTGTAACAAATCCTTCCATATTCATTGCTAAATCACTAGCGGTGTTAGCTTGTGTTTCTGATCCTGCAGCCAGTTCCTGCATGGTTGTTGCTATCTGTTCTGAGCCATCTCTTACTTCATTGGCAGAATTGGCAAATAATCTGCTATGATTACTAACTGTTTGAGAAACCGTCTCCACTTTATGGATCAGTTTATTTCTATCTTCACTTATTTCATTCGTTATCTGAATCAATTGTCCTAACTCATCTCGTAAATTTGTTGTTAACGACTCATGCTGCAAATCACCATGAGCATATTGCCGTAAACGTTTTAATACAAGTGTAATAGGGTTAGAAATAAGTTTGACTGTCATAAAAGCAATCCCTATACCAATCAATGCTACAGCAATAGTAATTGCCAATCCCCATAATGAGGTTGTTTTACTGCTCGTAATAATCGATTTTCCATCTTTAGAAATTTCCTCTTTACCTGCTGCTAAAGCTTGCTGCAAATCAGATTGAAGTTCGAGCTGCATAGGTTCAACTTGGTTACTTAGCAGTTCCTTTGCTTCTTTTAGCTTTTCACTATCATGTAAACGGAAAACTTCTTGCAACGCCTCTTCCCATTGTTTGGTTTTAGCTGTGAATTCCTCCATTGTTTTCAATTGGTTTAAATTGCCTAACTCCTTCATTAACGTTTCATTTTCCGTTTGTATCTGATCGTATTTTTCTTTATATTCTACTTGCCCATATAGTAAGTATGCTCTAGTTACCCCTGTTTGCTCAGCAAAGTTAGTATTTAATTTCTCCTCTAAATGAACAATTGTTAAATCCTCGTTAATTATCTTTTCAATACGCTGACTCGTCTGTTGATTTACTATAAAATAATAAATACCTAGTATACAGATTGCAGCGATAATGACCATAAAGCTGACATATAGTTTACTTTTTAAGTACTTAAAATTCATAACTTTTTCCATTTGGTCATCCCTTTCTCTTTTTCCAATACTATTACTTATTATATCGGCCTAAAATCGCAGAATTAGATATACAACTGCATTTACATAATATTCTGTTCTTCAAGAAGATTAGGCTGGTGTTAAAACAATAATTAGTTAATTACGATATACGAACAAATTGGATTCAAACCTACGAAATTATATGTTTTCTTAACATTGAACAAAGCTTATTCAGTTAACAAATAATCCTAGCTTTTATATACTTAGATAGAAGTAAATTTAAGGAGGAATGTGTAATGAAAAGCATTGCTGTTTTTTGCGGATCACGAGATGGAGCCTCTTCCGCTTATATTCAAGGTGCTAAACAGATTGGGACGGAGTTAGCTAAGCAAAAAATTACCCTAGTTTATGGAGGTGCACGTGTTGGTATAATGGGGGCTATTGCTGATACAGTGCTTGAATACGGTGGTAAAGTAATCGGTGTTATGCCAAAATTTTTGCAAGATAAAGAGCTTTCTCACCCTTATTTAACTGAACTTATCATTGTAGAATCCATGCATGAACGAAAAATGAAAATGGCATCTTTAGCCGACGGATTCATTGCCTTACCTGGGGGTCCGGGCACGTTGGAGGAATATTTTGAAGTATTCACATGGGCGCAAATCGGTTTACATCGTAAGCCATGCGGACTGCTAAATATTAATCACTATTATGATCCTTTGGTTTCTTTATATCAGCATATGACAAATGAACAATTTATGGAGCAAAAACACAGAGATATGGTCTTAATCGATAATGATGCTTCAGGGTTATTGACAAAGTTCTTTACATATGAAGCTCCTTCTGCAAAAACATTTATTACAAAAAAATAAATCTAGCATTCTATATAAAGCTACTCCGCCTGTGATCGGCACTAATTCTAATTTGATTCTATATAATCTACTTTATTTATTAAAATCATTATTTAAGATAAACTTATGCTTTCCATAGGTTCCGTAAGTTTTTTCTTCTTTGCTACGGATGAATAGTACAAAGGCAAACATCACAATTGCTCCAGTACCTCCCGATATGTCTCCCTTATCTGTTACGTCTTGTGATTGACATGCTGTCGAGCAGTAAGGGGCCCTCTCTCTTCGATTACACAACAAACAACTAAATTAACTGATTCGAGCACGATAAGAATCCTGCAATGTAACATTTCCCCAACTCTTTAGCTTCGTCGATAATTTTTAGAAGGTACAGCCTTTGATATAAAGTGAAACTTCATTCAGTAGGAGTTTTCTTCCATCTCCTACTGAATGTTAGTTTGAACGAATCGGGCATTTAGGTGCCGTTTTCTCCCACTTAGACCCTTTTGTATCACTTCAAGGCTCTTGAAGTGGGAGTCTTACGGCACCTTAGATGCGGGATAACAACACTCCACATTATATACCCTCTACAAAAAAAGATGAAGCAAGCTGATGGAAAGAACAATCGTGTTTGTATGAAGTTACCCGATCAAAACATCCGTCAAGTTTAGGCAAGCTCTAACGGAAAAAGCCGAACAAAAAAGGGCTATCCCAAAGCCCTTTTTATATTATTTTCTGTATAAGTTAGCTTAATATTTAATGGAAATGATTGATTTTTGAAAAGCACTAGTTCGGTAATATGTGTACATCATCCAGTATATGCTAGCTTTAA
This sequence comes from Cerasibacillus sp. JNUCC 74, assembly GCF_053667775.1. Next base: position 3,434,958 of record NZ_CM132207.1, read on the forward strand.
TCTCATTCTAATTTATATTAATTTTCAAAAGAGCTCCGTTTTTTTATAATAAACATATTTATTATAAATGATATCATCAAAACACCAAGCAAAACAATCATTGAAGTTATCCATGTAGTACCATCTTTAGGATGTTCCACAGATACTACACCTTGGTAATCAAATAGTTTTTTTCCAATATAATATAGGGAATTCTTTAAATCAAAAACTCCTAAATTAGGTAAAAGAAACATATAGACAATGATCAAAACGATACCTATATACATGTTTTTAAATACGATCCCTAAAGTATATCCTACTACCATGAAAATTAAAGAAATGGCATATGCGAACATAAATTTTAAAAATATAGGTGAACTCGAATTCATAAATGGTAAACTCAAATCAAATTCGGATATCGGAATGGAAGCTGATATCTTGTTATAGAAAAGAAAACTTAAGAGGTAAGACACAATTAAAGATATAACCATAATAATAAATCCGCTTATCGCCAGTGAAAGTTGTTTAGCAATTCCGAATTTTACTTTATTACCCCTTACTGTTTTAATTTTAATCGTTTTGTATCGAAAATCAGTGATTGCAACCAACAAACCTAAAGTTCCAAATACCACAGGAAAATAGAGAATGGCTGATTCTAAAAGTTGTGATAATGTATATTTTGGACTTGCAGTATAAAGATACCTACTAACCGTTTCTTTATCATATAGAATAGGATTAGTTATCACTGCACCTGTTTCAGTCTTTTCAAACTCATATTCTCCAGCTAGATCTTCTTCAATATCTAAGTTGTTTTTCTCATAATATTTTACGGTACTCTGAAAATCATTATATGTATCCATGACTGTGGCATAATTTAAGAATAAGATTAAACTAAACAATAAAATAAGAAATAATATCATTACATAATATACTTTGGAATAAATTCCATACCGTATCTCTTGATTAAAGAATTTCATCATCATATATATCCTCCAGTTTTAATTCACTGTGACGAAAATTTTCTTTTAATAATAGAATTCTGTTGTTTTTAAATATAAATACGTCATCTATTATTTCGTTGTAAAAGCTAAATTGATGCCCTGTCAATAAGATAGTCATTTGTTTCGACCAATCTTTAATAAAATGTTGCGTTTTTCTTATCATCTCATAGTCTAACCCATTCGAAATTTCATCCATGATCAAATACTTTGGTTCTAAAATTTCAACAAGGGCTAATGCCAATTTTTTTCGTTGACCGTAAGAATACGTTTTTACTTTATTCCTTAATATTTCGCGATTTAAGAATTTAGATGCAATCTTTTCAATTTGTTGTTGTTCTTTGTTACTTTCTCCAAAAAGGACAAGGTTCTTAAGACCACTTAAATTTGTATAAAAAGGGCAATCATCCCAAAGTACTAAACAGTCATTTCTTACTTTGTTTATTTTTTCTCCATGAAAAAGAAAATTACCTTGATGTTGTTCCATATCCATCATGCATTTAATCAATGTTGTTTTTCCAGACCCATTTGGTCCCATTAAAAAAGAAATTTTATTATTTCTTATTTCAAAAGTGGAATCCTTTATAATAACTTTATTAGAATAACTTTTAGATATATTTATACATTTAATCATATTTCTAGATTTCCCCTCCAATTAATTAGAACCCATTTACTTTAAAGTGAATGGGTTCTATACATGATGATAACTATAACACTGTCAAAGGATAACCTTATTAAATGCCAATATTATTTATATTATGAGGTAAAATGGAGTTACCTCAAATATACCAAGTAAATGTGAATTTATTTACTAATCCCTTAATTGTAGTAAGGATTCAAAGACAAATTCTTGCTAATAGTTATTATTTTAAATGAAGTAGACTGCTTTATCGCCTATCTATTTATACCACATTGATTCATTATTTATTAACATATCAGTGACCGTTTATGATGGGAGAAAAAAGTAGTCTTTTTGTCTTCCCCTGCTAAACTGTGGTTCGCCAGTCGCCTTGTTGGCTTTGGAAGAACCCCACTTTTAGGAGATCCTATGTAACATTGTCCATCTAGTAATAAGTCGTGAAAGCAAAAAAGTTTTTTTACACTTTAAAATAACTTGCCAAATGAGTCCATCTAGTATTTCTATCTCTTTTTTGGCAATTTTTTAACTGTAGCTCTTGAAAAGTGCATTTTTATTTTTGACCTTATACTCTAGCGGCTTCAGCTTTATTCGTATAATTCATATTGCCATTTCCTATTAAGCGGATAACACTTATCGGATATTGGCATAAGTGCTGTACAATTACCGGCAAAAATACCCATTTACTAACAAATTCTTCCTATTAATGAGCGTATTATACCATTTCAGGGGATTATTAACAACTATTTTTATATATTTTGTTCCCATCTTTTACTAATTACATAAATCTATTGGTTATGGTCTACTCAAAAAGAAACAGGGATTCGTTTGTCACCCCACGTAACTAATCACAAATCGGTCATGAGGATGGTTTAAAGCAGTTAATCCGGAAAAGAAGAGAATGATTCATTCTAGAATAGCCTTCCTTGTAGTCAAGTGCTTATCTTTAATTCGATCCACCCATATATTTTCTTCATGCAAGTGCTGACCAGCTATGCTTAAGATTAATCCTAGTTGTTAACATTAGTTATCTTTCCTTTTAGCTTCCTAAAAATCATGGCTATCCAAGTACATTCATTCAACTGTTAATCATTCTTACATCATTAATAGCTTTTATAACTAAAAAGAAATAATTTCAGCCATAATATGTATTTCTTTATTATTTGAATAAACTAACATTCTTCTGATTTGGTTTTTGGAAGAAAAATCAATTGCTTACATGCTATACTGTAGTAAAGAGTATAGTAATGGAGTTGATTAGTATGGACCCACTTGATATCATGATAAGGCTTGATCAGATCGTTCCATACTTCGATCCGATTGTAAGTGCAGAAAATCAATTAATCATTGGCCATGAAGTAAAGCCATTCTTTCAAGATGATGCTGGTGAATTACATAGTCTTTCATGGTTTTTTAATGATGAAAACATACCAAGTGACTTTCGTTTAGAGCTTATTCATACTATTTTGTATAAAGTATTAGACAGTTATATGAAAACCAATCAGTCCCAACTTTTATTTATTCACTATGACGCAAAATTACTTTTAAAAGATGATGGAGACAGTATGCTTTCTTTATTGAAGACTTATGCCGATCAAGGCTTGCGCCTAGAAAAGCTTGTCTTACAATTTTCCGAGGCATACGTCAGTGAACATCTATCTTCGTTTAAACATTTATTTGCTTATATACAAACATTTGGAATTCAAATCGCTCTTGATGATGTGGGACAACGTAATGGTAATTTAGATAAATTAGCTTTAATCAAACCAAACATTATTAAGGTAGACGTATCTTTTTTACAGAATAATGACCTGCCACAATTATATCAAGATGTGCATCACTTATTATCGATGCTATCGCGCAAAATTGGAGCTACATTATTATTTAAAGGGATTACTTCTTTTCATCAGCTCAATTATGCGTGGAGAAATGGCGGTCGATACTATCAAGGCAGTTATTTAGAGGAGACACACGAACATTTTATAGCAGCTGATAGTTGTAAAGACAAGGTAAAAAAAGACTTTCAACACTTCACTACATTTGAACGAAAAAAAATGAAAGCACAATTAGATTTAACAGAAAAAATAAATCAACAATTAAATACAACGTTAAAAAATATTAACCCTGACGAACCTTATGATAAAACAATCCTTACTGTTGCTAAAGATTGTGACTCCTTTTGCTTTCGAGTCTACATCTGTAATGAAGCAGGCTTTCAATTATCCGCAAACGCAGAAAAAGACGAAAAAGGAAACTGGAATTTAGATCGTGAAGGCAAACAAAAAAACTGGAGCTGGCGACCCTATTTTTTCGAGAATGTTGTTCGTATGAATATGGAAAAAAAAGGCATCCTATCTGACCTTTATACAGATATTGAGAAGGATGAGCGCATTCGCACATACTCTCATCCCATTTCTGACAATACTTTTATTTTTATTGATATTCCATACAGTTTTCTTTACGAGCAAGAAGGCTTACTATAAAAAAAGAAAGATATTTACCATAATTGATCGGATTATGACTAATTAGAGAAATAGTTCACTTTCGAGAGGGATTACTTGATCCATTTCCTAAACGCAAAGTGCAACCGAGTAACTTAACTTTCTCTAAGAACAGATGAGTTTTAAATAGAATTAGATGAGTTGAAAAAAACAATTGCTATTCTATTCCAACTTTCCTGTGTTATAGTCTGACTTCGACTTTTGAGCTTTCTCTTCCGACTTTGTGATGTTCTGGTTCGACTTCTGGTCTTCCTGTTACGACTTCGTGATGTTCTAATTCGATTAATGGACAGGTTAGGTTGACTTTTACCTGAGGGCTTTAAACAACAGGACTTGATATGCGTGTTCCTGAACTATTTCACATTTTGAGTAAAAGCTCATTTTCATTTAAAAAGTGAGCTTTTACTTATTTAAACACACCGGAAGTAACCTCATCACTTTGTAAGTTTTCAATAGATGTTTTTAAAACTTGAATTGCTTGCACGCAATCTGCCAAATCAGACCATTCTTCAGGATTATGACTAATTCCCTTTCGACTCTTCACAAATAACATAGCGATGGGCACTTTTTCACCGATAATCATTGCATCATGTCCAGCACCGCTCGGCAGGCGTAACGGTCGAATTCTGTGTTTCTTCATTGCTGTTTCCAATAAATCTTGTATATTGTTATTAATCGGAACTGGTTTTACCTTCGTTTTTTCCACAATATTCACAGCCATACCATGCTTTGCTGCAATATCTCCTGCTAACTGTTTAACCAATTCCATAAGCTCATCCCTTGTTTTTTCATAAATATCTCGAATATCTACATACAATGTTACCTTTCCTGGAATTACATTTACTCCATTTGGTTCAACAATTTGTTTGCCTATTGTTGCTACCGCTGAGTCACTAACTTGGCTCGGCAATTGATTTACTTTCCACACCAATTCACTTGCCGCGACTAACGCATCCTTTCGATCATTCATCGGCGTATTTCCAGCATGACCTGCTTCACCGATAAATGTTATTTCTAACCAGCATGGCCCTGCTATGCCAGTGACAATGCCACATGGTACGTTTTCCTTCTCTAAAATTTTACCTTGTTCAATATGTAGTTCTACAAATAACTCGATCTCTTTCATGTCACGTGCGGCATTTTGATAGCTTTCTACACTTAATCCGCGCATTTGTAAAACCTCTGCAAACTTCAAGCCATCTTTATCTTGCAGTTGTTTTTTTCTTTCTATAACGTGGTTGCCAACCATCGCCTCACTTCCATTTAAACCACCATTGAATCGAGATCCTTCTTCATCGGCAAAGATAACTACTTCGTATGGTTTGATCGGTTGATACCCTTGAGTATTCCATGCTTCGACAACTTCTAGTGCTGCTATTACACCTAATGTACCGTCAAAATGTCCACCATTAGGGACGGAATCAACGTGAGAACCGCTCATTATTACAGGAAGTGTATCTTCTTTACCTGCTAACCGACCAATAATATTCCCTGCACCATCTTCTCTTACATTTAATCCGGCTTGTTTCATCCACGAAGCTACCAATTTTTGAGCATGTGCTTCTGCCTCCGAATAACCGGAACGATTGGAACCATTTTCTGCAGTTTTCCCAATATTAGCTAATGCATTTAATCGTTTAGCAATTCTTTGTCCGCTAATTCCATCCCCTTCAAATTTTAGGTCGTACGTCTTCATTAATTGTTCAAAAAGCCAATTATTTTGATGATCAGCCATTAATTATCTCCCTTTCGCAATTTTTATTCGCCTCTAAGTACCTTCCGCTTCACCTTAATAACAGATTCATTATAGTTGACATAATATTATAAAAATAAAAATCCGTGTTTATAAAAAACTTAAAAAAACCTAGAAGTTCAAAACGATGCATTTGAAGCTCTGAATCGTAGCCTTTCCATATCCCACAGAAACAAGCCAGTTATTTGCCATTTGAATTTTAATGAATTTTTAAACATCTTATTAAAAATAAATTCATATACTCTACTAATATCATCATAATTCGTATTCATATATGCAGTCAAGATCGTTTCCATTCTACATTTAGGTAAACTAATTTGATTAGAAAAACTTGGGTTGTCGCTAAGTCTTTATGGCGAATCTATCGTTTTTCTTATACGATAAAGTGAAACTTCATTCCCGTGGAACGCTTTTTACACGGAATGTAAGTACCACAAGGGTATGACCTAAAGGCCCTTGAACCAATCGGGCATTTAGATGCCGTTTTTTCCTACTTTGACCCTTTACACGAACTCAAGCTCTTGAAGTGGAAAACTTACGGCACCTTACATGCGGGATAAAGTGAAACTTCATTTCGTGGAACACGGAATGTTAGTTGAACCAATCGGGCATTTAGGTGCCGTTTTTTCCTACTTTGACCCTTTGCATTAACTCAAGCTCTTAAAGTGGAAAACTTACGGCACCTTACATGCGGGATAAAGCCTAAAGTTTTATACTTTCCTATAGTATAAAGAAAAAGGAAGCCGCGAAGGCTTCCTTTCTAAATCCATTTATTTCATCCATTTATTGATTCGAACCTGATTTTCGTCTACCCATTTTTTAGCTCCTTCGATTGGTTCTTCTGTTTCATTCACATATGTCATTAATTCCCCAATCGCTTCGTCATCCATTTTCCAGTTTTTCATCCACTCACTAACTTCTGGAAAATCTTTTTCAAAGTCTAAGCGAGTAGCGTAATAAATTTTTTCTACTTCTCCATAGACTTTTTTAGGGTCCTCTAAATATTTTAAATCAAATTGTGAGAAAACTCGGTGTGGATTCCACAGTGGGGCCACAATCGGCTCCTCTTTTTTAATTGCTTCATCAATTTCTGTAATCATTGCCGGCTCAGAGCTGGGAATTAATTCATAATCCAAATCGTATTCCTTGATTACTTCTTCTGTAACTTCCATAGTTCCTGCTCCAGGATCAAAACCAGTTATTTCTCCCGCGAACATATCTTTATGTTTATTTAAATCCTCAATACTATTAATATTCTCTAAATATGTTGGAACGACAAGACCTACTTTTGCATTATCATACCAAGGCTCTTCAGCAAAGAAAACCTGATCTTTATATTGTTGCAAGTAAGCTTTATCTTGTATCGGCAACCATACTTCTAAATTGATATCTAACTCATCTTCAGCAAGTGCCTTCATGATCGTTCCCATATCTAACAAATTTAACTTCACTTTATAGCCTTGTTCTTCTAAAATAACTTTCCACATATTGGTTACAGCAATATTTTCTGCCCAGCTGATTTGCGCCATTTCTATGGTTCCCTTATCCCCATTGGTTGCATCTTTTGATCCTGTTCCTTTAGATTCTGACTTTGAACTATCCCCACATGCTGATAATATAGTAACAAAGACGATACTAAGTACAAGAAATACCCTTTTATTAAAACGCATAAGTTATTTAACTCTCTCCCATTCTTTTTTATGTTGGTTCTTTTGGTAAAAACTCATAAATTTCCTCAGATCTTATACTAGCCACCAGCCGCTCCAACCAACGATAATAAACTTTTGATTGTTCAAGTTGTTCATAAATGTGACGAGCCTCATCTATCAGTTCTGCTGAAACATTCTCATCTTCAAAAATTTGATCTAAGGAAAATTCTGCTTGTTTAATTGCTTCCATATTCATTTTTGCTTCCCGATCCCACAATTGACAAAAATAGGACATAAACGAATGAAAAAAATCCTTCTCTGCAGCGTACGTATGTTTACGAGAACCTTTTTGGAATTTTTTCTTTACCATCTCAATTTCCTGTAGTTTCCTGACACTTGTACTCATACTTGGTTTACTCATTCCTAGTTCTTCTCGCATTTCATCAAGGTTCATTTGATCCTTAAAATACATGGTAGCATACAATTTCCCAGCTGCTGGAGTTACCCCATAGACATCCATGGTCTCTGCGATTGCTTCAATCACATACCCTTTAGCTTCTTCTAACTTTTCTTTAGCTATGTCATCATTAGATCCCGCCATTAATTCACCTCCAATACTATAATTAAATTTGTTAAATATGTTAAGAATATATTTTATAAACTTAATCTTAACGTATCATTGAAATATGTCAAATAAAAAATAAGTTATTTTATATTGCTTAAACATTACTTCTAACAAATTGCACCGCCATTCAACTAGCAAAATCTTTTAATATACTTCATTAAAAAAACTTGGTTAGCAATATGCTACTGGTACAAATTATTTCCTGGGGGTACCTACGTAAAACGTTAAAAATTCACTACACTTGAATTAACATCACGGTAAATATTTGTGTAATCATAAATTTTAATATTTTAATCATTACTTCCGGACATTAAGTGACATTTAAAGATTACTTTTATCCATGAATGAGTAGATCAAAAACAATTTTTGCAGGCGTCCTTAAAAAACCGCGAAGTACCGCTGCCGTAGCTTTTCTCATCCCTTGAGAAACTGCATGCTTCGCTACCATCGTTTTTCTTGTCCTTTTAAAAACTGCGATTTATTCCTACTGAAGCTCTCCGTCCTAACAATCCGAATGAATCAGGAACTAATGTTGTTACACCTGTTTAAACTTCTTGATATTCGCTATGAGTCTATGGTGTTTTAAGCGCAGATATCGGAGAAAACATGGCAGCCCCATAGACTTCATCTCTTACATTTTTATTTTTACTAAATGAGTGATCACCAAAAATTATATAGCGCATCTTCAAAAGTGGAGTTTTCTTTTTCCCCCACTGATTGTCAGAATAACCAGAATCGGACATTTGACTTGCGGTTGAATCATCTACTTATCCTCCTAAGTTTCATCTCGTAGCATGAAGGGCAGATCTTATCGCCCGTTACATACGGGATAAATTTGATTTTGACAAAAAAGTTTGAACATGTTAGATTAAATTTATTAAGAACGTTAAATAAATATTTAACAAACTTAACATAATGGGAGGGAGATTTTTTGAACTTCAAACAAAACTTTATTAATGGCAAATGGGTACCATCTCAAACAGGTAACAAACGTGATATTATCAACCCATTTAACCAAGAAATTATCGCTCAAGCGACTGAAAGCGATGAAACAGATGCAAAAGCTGCCATTGCCGCTGCGAGAGAAGCATTTGATAAAGGAGAATGGCCCCGGACATCGGCAACAGATCGTAGTAGAAAGTTACATACAATAGCAAATTTAATCGAACGAGATAAAGAAGAACTAGCTCAGTTGGAAACACTCGATACAGGTAAAACACTTGATGAGAGTCGTGGCGATATGGAGGATATAGCAGGTGTATTTCGTTATTATGCAGAATTAGCAGATAAAAATGGAGGAGAAATCATAGACTCTCCTATACCGAATACAATGAGCAAAGTTGTTTATGAGCCTGTTGGAGTTTGCGGTCAAATTACTCCGTGGAATTATCCATTATTACAGGCTTCATGGAAGCTCGCACCAGCACTGGCTGCCGGAAATACATTAATTATGAAGCCAAGTGAAATAACACCATTAACAACGGTAAAAGTTTTTGAATTAATGGAAGAAGCAGAACTGCCAAAAGGCGTTGTCAACCTCGTACTAGGAAAGGGGGATACCGTTGGCGCTGAACTATCGTCTAATCAGGAAGTTGATTTGATTTCTTTTACAGGTGGAATGAATACCGGAAAGAAAATTATGCAATCGGCTAGTTCAAATGTGAAAAAACTTGCTTTAGAATTAGGTGGTAAAAACCCAAATATTATCTTCGTCGATGCCGATTTAGATACAGCGGTTGATCAAGCATTAAACGCCGTTTACTTTCATGCTGGACAAATTTGTTCAGCCGGTACAAGAATCATTATTGAAGAAAAGATTCATGATTCATTTGTTCAAGCACTGATTAAACGGGTGAAAAACATTAAATTAGGAAATGGCTTTGAATCTTCTACCCAAATGGGGCCGCTTATTTCTAAAGAACACTTAAATAAAGTCATTCAATACGTAGAAGTCGGAAAAAGTGAAGGAGCAGTAATAGCTGTCGGCGGAAAACAGCCTGATGTGCCTGAATTAAAGGATGGGTTCTTTTACTTACCTACTGTGCTTACTAATTGCACATCAGACATGAGTGTCGTGCAAAATGAAGGATTTGGGCCTGTGATAACTGTGGAAATTTTTACAACCGAAGAGGAAGCCATTCAACTAGCAAATGATTCTATATATGGTTTATCTGGAGGCGTTTGGACAAAAGATATTGCCAAAGCAGAACGCTGTGTTGCAAAAATGCGAATGGGCACGGTTTGGATTAATGATTATAATGTATATTTTCCACATGCACCTTGGGGTGGATTTAAGCAATCCGGAATTGGTCGCGAACTCGGCAAAGCAGGATTAGAAGAGTATCAAGAAGCAAAGCATATTTTTCAAAACTTACAACCAGAAGCATTAAATTGGTTTTAATACTATAGGGGGTTTTGTACATGAGTTTAAATATGAAAATAGAACATATGCACAAATTGCATACATTTGAAATTCCAACTACTATAAAGCATGGCATTGGGGCAATTAAACATATTGGAAATGAAGTTAAACAGCTTGGTGTATCAAAAGTATTATTAGTAACTGATCCAGGTATCTATCAAGCTGGAGTAACAAAGCCAGTAGAAAAATATTTAGAGGATGCTGGAATGAAGGTAGTAGTTTTCAATAAAGTGGAACCTAATCCACCGGTTCGGTTGATTGCAGAAGGTTCTAAGCTATATAAAGAGGAAAACTGTGATGGACTTGTTGCTGTTGGTGGCGGGAGTTCTATGGATACAGCAAAAGGAATTGGTGTAGAAGCTACACATCATGGCAGTGTACTAGAATATGAAGCTGCAGAAGGAAAAAAACCGTTAGAACATCGGATTCCGCCATTAACTACAATCCCAACAACAGCAGGAACTGGATCCGAAGTTACGCAATGGGCAGTTATTACGGATGAAGAGCGGGAGTTTAAATTTAATACTGGTGGCCCGTTAATCGCCGCTCATTTAACGATTATTGATCCTGAATTGCATGTCACTATGCCACCTCATGTAACAGCAATGACTGGGGTTGATGCATTGGCTCATGCAATTGAATGTTATACCATGCATTTTGCCCAACCAATAACAGATGCTGTCGCACTAATCGCGATAGAATATGCAGGAAAATATATTCGTCGTGCATTTGCTGACGGTAGTGATTTAGAAGCACGCTACGGAATGGCCCAAGCCGCTATGCTTGCCGGGCTGTCTTACGGAAGCGAATCAGCTGGTGCTGCACACGCCATGTCTCAAACATTAGGAGGTATCATTCCAGTTGCTCATGGTCAGTGTGTCGCCACTATGCTTGGTCCGGTGATGGAATTTAACTGGAAAGGGCATCCTGATAAATTTGCTAGAATTGCGCAAGCGTTAGGTGTCGACACATTTCATATGACAACGGAAGAAGCAGCAAAAGCAGCTGTAAATGAAGTATATCAGCTTGTTGAAGATCTTGATATCCCTACACTTGAAGAACAAGGTGTCTCACCAGATATGATTGATCGCCTATCAAAAGAAGCTATGAACGATCCACAAACGGTTGGTAATCCACGAGATTTAACTGAAAAGGATTACCAATGGATTTATAAACGCTGTTTTGGTTTAGTACCAAAAACGATCTAGAAAGTCTACATTTAATATAGCCCTTTATACCCTATCCCCATTGTTTCTTTTAAGCGAAGCAATGGGGTTTTATGTTATTATCAAAGTGAATACCAATACGTATCAAACTTTTATATTCTCTCCTAATTTAATCTTCACTATGAATTAGTTGACTAACGCTAGATCGTTTCCTCTTATTTTAACCCTATATTAATTTTACTCTTACCGAAGAATATATATAACTACATCTACAAATTCAGAGGGGTAATGGTATTCATTATCCATTTTAAAAATTATATTATTTTTTTCTACAAAGATTTACAGATTAACTTATCATGAAACCCCATTTTTACAGTATTTAATAGTGGAATGAATAACTTACCCATATCATGTTTAGATTATGTATAGAAAGTTACTCTACTCTATAACTAGCTCGTTTAACCTGAGTTTAAAAATATACAATGGAGAGGTTTCACATGATAAAAATACTATTAATAGATCATGAAGGTATAACCAGTGAGGGCTTGCGTTTTATCATTGATAAGGAAGAAGATTTAAAATTTCTCGGTGTACAGATTCACGAGGAACAGGTATTAAAAACTGCAAAGGAAGAACATCCAGATATCATTCTAGTTCATGTTCAGGAATCGTATACGTACAACCTTAAACTAACTAAAAAAATCAAGGAATTGATTGAGGATGTCAAAATTATTTACATTCTGTCTATTTATGATGAAGCATTAATTATAAAAGGTTTTAAAGCAGGAGTAGAAGGATTCTTCCTTAGTCAATTACATTTTGTCCATCTGGTTCATATGATTCATATGGTCTATTCCAATCATTATGTGCTTCCTAAGGAAGTAAAAGATACGATTATGAAGCATTTTCGAAAGACAAACCCTAAAAAACATTTAAACTCACAGCTATTAGACATGGGAATCCACTTGACACAACGGGAATTGGATATTGTTTATCTTTTATATAAACAAAAAAAGAATATAGAAATCGCTCAACTATTAGATCTAAAAGAGAAAACAGTAAGAGATTATGTTAGTGCTATCTATAAAAAATTAGGTGTAAATAAACGGGCACTCGCAATAAATTTATTAACTGAAATGATGGAATCTGATTAAGGGAATTCTCCACCCAACACGATTAGTGAATACAAACGTTACCTCCACCTTTCTTTTTATTTACGCTATTAGGTGGAGGATATTGTTGTTCTAATTCAGATGTAGGATAAAAGCTTCGTTTAAAGATTAATATGATAGTACCATTTTTCCTCTTTATTATTTTTACATGATGATGTGAACCATTCACATTTATTTATTTTTTAAAAACATCCACTCTTTTAAATCTTCCAACTATCCTTGCTAAATTATATACTATACTAAAATCACCGTTTATATTTCACTAATCTCTCTCCATTTTACCAAAAATTTACATACACATCAATAGATACCTTATAAATGTTACATGAATTGCTTTCTTCACCAATTGAGTAAAATTTTAGTCCATTCATACTGAAAAACAAACGAATTTAAGATAAGCTAAACAATATCTATTCTTTTCTGAAAATTTTTACATACTGGACTTTTTACCTAAACAAAACCAAATGTTTATAACTTTTATTATAGGTCAATATACCTATATAATCATTAAAAATAAGTTTTTAAGGGAAGGATGATGAGATACCTTGTTTTTACCTGTCTTATACAGCATCCATCAAAAATTATTCAGTATGCAACAAGTAACAAGGTGTGGCTTATTTGCTTACTTACTACTTAGTTTAGCCGCCACTCTTTTTTTTCTATTTTTATTTCAACTATTTAAAACATCATTAAAAATAAGTGATCAAAAACAAGTGTGGAAGCAACCGAAAAAAAATCTTTCCAATATGTATCAAGACAGTAACAGTTGGGGATATCCACCTGATACGCAAGTAGATTGTTTTCTAGCAAATAGACTAGAAACAAACATCCATACTACCATTATTGCCATACGGGATATACTTTATTTGACCAAAAAAGATAAACATCCATCTATTTCTATAGATATACCGTCGAATTTTCCACATATTTTAATGGAGGAAAATCAAGTTATTGATCTTTTCATGCAACTTTTTCATTATATTTATACAGTGATAAAATCAGATCATGTTTTAATAAAAGCAAGAGCTTTAGACCAGATGGCAACAATCTATATAATGGACAAGAGAAACACGATTAGCAAACAAAAAAGCATGTTTCCAGTTGGCATGAAGCAAAGAGTTTTATTAAAACAGCTTATAAAATTATATGGAGGAAGAATAAATAAGGGAGCAATGCAGGAAAAATGTACTATCGTCGCTTTTCAATTGCCATTAGCAATCAGAGAAGATAAAAAGGAGACAGAAGAAGATTTCACTCTTTTAAAAAAGAAGACATCATCTAATCAAAAACCAACTGTAGTTATAGTAGATAATCACCCTGAAAATGTGTCTACTTTACTTAGACTGTTAACAGTTGACTATAGAGTGCTAACAGCAATGGATGGAACCGAAGCTTTAAAGCTGATAGATCATAATGAAGTAGATCTAGTTATTGCTGCTACCATGTTACCAAATTTGTCCGGGTATCAACTGACGCAGTTAATTCGTAAACATCATACATTTTTCCAATTACCTGTTTTATTGCTTCCACCACGAAACAAATTAATTGATATACAGGCTGTATTTCACTCAGGAGCTAATGACTATATATTAAAACAAATGGATCCACTTGAGATAAAGTCACGTATTCGTAGTCTTATTTACATTAGTAAGATGCAGAAACAACTACTACAAACAGAAGCAGCCCTATTACAAGCAAAAGTTCAACCGCATTTTTTATTTAATACATTGAATCTGATTGCATCTTTAGGCGAAATAAATCAGGATAAAATGATTCAAGTAATTGAGGAATTTAGCTTCTTTTTACGGAGAAGCTTTAATGATATAAATGAAAATAGCATGATTGACTTGCATAAAGAGCTGGAATTCACCAAATCATATTTGTACATTCAAAAAGAGCGTTACGGTTCCAGGATTGATGTTAGATGGGAGGTTGACGAACATTTACAACTAAAAATTCCGCCTATAGTAATTCAGACACTCGTTGAAAATGCGTTACAGCATGGTATTCTAAGTTTAGAAAAAGGGGGAAGCGTTGTCATTCGGACAACAGAATTTGCAGATTATGTGATAATTTCTGTTTACGATGATGGAATAGGTATGAATCAAAGTACATACGAGAAGCTGTTAACAAATTCTCCAGGGGAAAATTCTGGTATTGGGATACCTAATACCCATCAGCGCCTACTACGATTATTTGGTAAGGGATTAAATATTACCAGCCGTCCTAATCAAGGGACATTTATTAGCTTTCAAGTACCCAAATTATAGTATCTTTCTATCAACTATATTGTTAATCAGTTCTCCATTGTGAGGAACTGATTAACAATAATAATGATGAACTATTACTACGATCATGAACAAAAGTGCAGGTATTTAACGATGTACAAACTGGAGAACTTTAGTAATACTTCATACAAGGAGTGCTTCTCTCCTTGAAAAACCGCGATGTATTTGCTTCCGAAGCCTTTCTTGTCCCTGAAAATGAAGAACGCTTTTTAGTCGGCCTTCCTTTAGATTCAAGCGATGTTAACTTATTGTAGGAAGAAATACGAAGGCTGTTAGGGACTTGAACACGTAAACTAGACGGAACAAATATCCACCATGTAAAAACAAATATTATCTCCTACATATTAAAAAAGTTCGTCAATTAAATATTGATTTCATTACTGTTATTCGAAGCTGATTGTTGCCACTGATAAAACCAATTGACCGTTTCTTCTCCTAACGATACATTTAATCCTTCAATCACTTCTTTTCTCAACCGTTCATACTCTTGATATACCAGTACAGTTTGCCCCTCTGAAGCGTATATTTTCATTAATTCAAGATAAGCTTGTTCTGCGTTAGGATGTCGGTGACATATTATTTTATACCAATTTATCGCTTTTTGCTTATCCCCATGTTGCTGGAAGAAAGAAGCGATTTGTAATGCTGTCTCCAACCATCTTTTTTCTATGCGCTGTCGCTCTGCTTCTATCCATATGTAATCATAATCCTGTAAGTATGGTGCTGCACTTTTCTCCATTAAACGTTCATATCGCTCAATATTTCCAGAATGAATAACTTCCATCTCGTTTAACTGCTTTTCCCAATCCACGACATCAATTTTTACTTCTTTCAGTTCAAGCATATACGCATTATTCTTACTTATAATTTTAATATGATTGTGATATGGTTTTAACACCTTCCTGACTTGATATACGGTCGTATAAAGTAAAGGAAAAACTTTACTAGGTTCTGCATCTTCCCATAATAACTCAATTAACCTTGATTTTTGAATAAACTGACCACGATTTTGTAACAAATATAAGAATAATTCTTGTGCTCGTAAAGTTCGCCAATTGAAAAACTGTTTTTTATATTGTTGTGATTCAATGGATAACTGCTTAAACATATTAACTTGAATCAAGGTACTATACGAAATAGCTTTTTTACTCTCTAGGTATCCTTGTATCCGGGATACTGTTTTTTCCAAACGTTCCTTATTAAATGGCTTTACAAGATAGTCTAAAGCATGTAATTCAAAAGCTTGAACAGCATATTTATCAAAGGCTGTTACAAACACAATCGTAATGTGCGGTTTACTATTTTGAATCTCCTCAGCCAGCTCTAATCCATTTATTTCCGGTAACTGAATATCTAAAAACACTACATCAACATCATTCATTAAAATATATGCCTTACCTTCACTTGGAAATAAAAAACTACCACAAATATCTATCTGACCAATACTATTTAATTTACGTTCTAAAGAGTCTAAAGCATGTTGTTCATCATCAATTAGGACAACTTTCATAAAAAAGCCCCCTTTATAGTTGACGGTAAAAACAAGTCTAGATGCATCATTTTCTTAGTTAGTAAGGTAGGCTTAAAAATGCAAAACTGCTTTCAGTAAAGCTTTTCACTACTGAAAGGCTGGCACCGCAGGGGTATGACCTAAAGGCCCTTAAACAAATTAGGCATTTAGGAGCAATTACTTTTCCCTTCACTTCTTTGGATTATTATAATAAGGAAAGGTTTCGCTCCTTATATACAGGTTCATTTAAATTTTAATGTAAACTATAGGGTAATGTACATATAAAAGATATAAGCTTATGAATCGTCCACTCTATTTTGGATGATATTACTGTTTCGTCTCTCTTTATATCGGTTATCATTTACCATTAATCAACATTTTCTACAGGTCAATTCCAATTTTGTCATATCTTCTATAACTCCATATAAAGTGAATTCTTGTTCAAATTGACTTTTTTAACTACGAAAGAGAAGATCGAAGGCTAAGTCTGTACGTCCTTAAAAAATCGTCCTGTATTGCTTTCAAAGCTTTCCCTATCCTTGAAAAATCGTAATGTGCACTGACGAAGTCTTTCTTATCCTACGACCCAAACGGATTGGGCAATTAGATGCTAAAAAAAACAATACTTTTCAAAACATTTTTAAAAAATGGAAATTAAAAAAACTAAAGTTCAATAGGTTTTAATTTTAAAATAGCGGCAATATATATAGTGAGGGGAGTTTGGGCTAACCTAGATTGGAAACCTGTGCAACGAAACAGACATAATCACAATTCGACGATTAATCTTTACAACTAACGAACAAATTAAAAGGAGGAATAGCTATGAAACCTATAAAACGTTGGAATTCAGATAATCACCCTATGCACAGATTTAAAAATGAATTAGATACTATGTTTGATCGTTTTTTTGATGATCCTTTCTTCACAACAAAACCATTATGGAACAGGAACGAGGAAGGACTATTAGCTTGTAACATTAAAGAGAAAAAAGATCGCTATCTCGTTGAAGCAGAAATTCCAGGTATTGATCCAGAAGATATTGAAATAGAAATTGACAACAATATGATCACTATTAAAGGAGAGAAAAAGCAACATATTGAATCCGAAGATAAGGAAACGGAAATGCATGTAATTGAACATAGTTATGGATCTTTCCATCGTTCCTTTATGCTTCCAGATAATGTTAATACTGATGAAATTAATGCTGATCATAAAAACGGCATTCTCTATATCAATATTCCTAAAAATAAAGATAGCAAAAAACGTCGTATTGAAATAGGTAGAAAATAAAGGCAAGGCTAAAAAAATGTGGATATTCCTGAACCTAAGTTGCACAGGTATATGTGGAAAGATACATTTATAATATGAGTTGGAAAATAGCAGGTTAGCCCTATCTTACTTTTTTAAATGTGTGCCTGATATCCTACATAAACGAAAAGTGCTTGTTCAAAAAGGAGTTAAAATGGAACCAAAAGCTCGGACAGTTGCATTTAAAATGCATAACACGATGAATGAAGAAAGATACATCTTTTAACGTACTTAATGAACTTAAACAAAATAATTCTGGAGACATGTATATGAATATTCTAGTCACGATTAATTCCAATTATATTCATCCTCTTAAAGTAATGCTTCATTCCTTATTTATAAATCATCCAAACGATAAATTTTGCATTTATTTAATGCACTCATCATTGAAGGATAGAGAGCTTACCATGTTAAATAACTTTATAGAAAGCAGAAATCAACAACTCAAAATTATTACGGTCGATAGTGACCAATTTGCAAATGCACCTGTAGTCAAACATTTTTCAGTAGAAATGTATTATCGCCTATTAGCGTATAAATTCTTACCGCCTTCGATTGACCGGGCACTCTATCTTGACCCTGATATGATCATTATTAACTCTATTCGAGAGCTGTATTATCTTGATCTGACTGGTTATTTGTATGCTGCTGCATATCATGACAGAACTCCAATTACAAATATAAATAAACTTAGATTAAAACCATATAATATAAAAGCTTATTATAATTCTGGTGTACTCCTATTAAATTTAAATGAACAGCGTCAGAAAATATCGGAGAGAAAAATTTTTGAATTTGTTGAAAAAAATAAGAAGAAGCTTATTCTGCCAGATCAGGATATTTTAAATGGCTTATATTCAAAGCAGATAAAAAATGTGGAAGAAACTTTATATAACTTTGATGCTAGATTTTATTATTATTATAAAATGGTGAGTAAAAATAAAGTAGATATGGATTTTATCATTAATCATACGGCTATTATTCATTTTTGCGGTAAGAAAAAGCCTTGGTATAAAAATTATTATGGAAGCTTTCATTCTTTGTATAAGCATTATGAACGAAAGGCTAACCTATCATAAATAAAGAAGTTTGCTAGGCCTGAGTACTTATAGCTACTTCAAAAAAGAAATTCACTATAGAAATGTCAATAAAATATCGTTTATTAGTAATGAAGTACATCCATTTCATAAGATTACCAATAAGTTTAGTAAGCGTTTTACAATCTTTCAAACAACTGTTCCCCAATTTGGAAAGAATAGTGGAGAGATTGCCGTAAAGGGAGTAGATAAAGCTCAAGCTGTTCAGTTTGTTTTGAAGCAGTTAAACATCCCTAAACAAAATACTATGGCATATGGAGATGGAGACAATGATATTAAAATGTTTGAAGCAGTTAACTATGGTGTTGCTATGGAAAATGCCACGAAAAATCTAAAAAGAATTGCTAAAGAAATTACTTCAAGAGCAGAAGGTGATGGAATTTTCCTTAGCTTTCAACGAAATCAGTTAATTTCACCATAACCTTACTTTTCGATTCCCCTACTCTTTATTCACTATAGTTGAACCCCTTTATGGTGATGGAACTACCATAAAGGGCGGATAACCTATTCTATCATTTCTTTTTTATTTCCCCGGTTTAGCAGGAACGAATAATTCACATAATCATAAATGTCTTCTGTGATGAACTCACTAAACGACGTTAACTCTTCTAATGTTAAATCCTCAATACTGTTCCCCTTTTCTTCACAGTACAAAACAATGGCTCCGACAATCCCGTGGGCATCTCTAAATGGAACACCTTTTTTTACTAAATAATCAGCTACTTCTGTTGCATTTAAAAAGCCTGCTTTAATCGCTTTTTTCATTTCGTCTCCATTTACTTGCAAAGTAGCAATCATTTTATCCATTATCTGTAGGGAAAGCAGCACCTCATCCACAGCTTGGAACATGGGCAGCTTTACTTCCTGCATATCTTTATTATAGGAAAGCGGCAAGCCTTTCATTGTTGTAAGTGTAGAAATAAGTGCACCATATATCTTTCCTGTTTTTCCTCGAATCAATTCTGCTGCATCGGGATTTTTCTTCTGTGGCATAATGCTGCTACCGGTCGCATATGCATCATCTATTTTAATAAATGAGAATTCTTGACTACTCCATAATATCAATTCTTCACTTAATCTGCTTAAATGCATCATAATGATGGAAAAATCAGATAAAAGTTCGATAATAAAATCCCGGTCACTTACCCCATCCATAAAATTAGCTGTTGGTTTATGGAATCTTAGCTTTTTAGTCGTAATGTCTCGATCAATATCATGAGTTGTACCAGCTAACGCTCCTGATCCTAGCGGGTTTTCATTTAAAATCTCAATCGTATGTTTAAGCCGCTGTTCATCTCTGGAAAACATTTCTATATATGCGCGTAAATGATAGCCAAAGGTTACTACTTGGGCACGTTGGAGATGTGTGTACCCAGGCATGATTACGTAATTGTTCTCAAGTGCCTTTTCCTTTAGACTGTTCTTCAACGCTTGTAGACAATCTATTACAGATTTTGCCTGCTTTTTTGCATAGAGTTTCAAATCTGTTGCTACTTGATCATTTCTGCTCCGTGAAGTGTGAAGTTTTTTGCCTGCTTCCCCTATTCTTGCTGTCAGCGTTGCCTCGACAAAGCTATGAATATCTTCATGATCTCCTTCTATTTTTAACTTCCCACTACGAATTTCATCCCAAATAGAATAAAGACCACGAATGATCTCTTCACCCTCTTCTCTAGTTAAAATTTTACAATGCACTAACATTTCTGCATGTGCAATACTCCCCTGGATATCTTCATCTACTAGTACCATATCTTCAGCTAATGAACTATTAAATTGTTCCATTAATTTATCCTCTGCTTTAGTAAATCGCCCGCCCCACAGCTTCATGATAAATCCTCCACTTCTTGTTTATTATTTCTATTGCCCATACTAATACTAAAATCAGTATAACACTTACCAATCGTTGATACCCGAGATCAAAAATTACATTTATTTTTCACTTTACATACTAGAATTAGCAAAATAAATACGACTGCTGCAAATAAATAAGCAATACTTAAGCACAGGTACTGATTTTATTGGAAATCCGTAGAAACCAGTAAACTAAATAAAGTTACAAATAATACCATAACGGCAACTAAATTAATATAGAATGGCTTCCTGCCATATCTTTATCAGAAGTCATCTTGGATATAATTAAAAGTCCAATAAATAAGTAAATAAAGGTACATTACATTATTGAAGATAACAGCTAAACAATTGCAGTAATCGGCGGTATTAAAGAAATGATACCGCTCACCTCTATATTGTATTAATATGCATTAAATATTATTATTATCCTACAATAGGCTTTTCTGTTTTGTCAATTAAGTTGTTGATATTTAAAAGATACAGGAGAAAAGTCGGAACTTGAACCAATACATAGAATGAAGCGAATACATTCATTTTCTTAAAATCTAGTTAATAAGTATGTACTAAAGACACTAACTACAAAAGTAAAACTTCATTCAGTATGGCCTTTCCTTCACCCCTCCCCGATAGAAGAAAAACGAAAGCTAAAATCTCAGGCGCTCTATAAAAATCGCGATGTGTCGTTATCAAGATTTTATTATCCTTGAAAAATCGCGAAGTATCACTGTCATAGTCCTTCTTGTCCTTGAAAAACCACGATGCTTATTCAAGAAGTCTTGAAAAAGAAGAACGCTTTTTCTACGTGCGATGCATCGCTGTCGTAGCCTTCCATGTCCTGTCGAAGCGAACACTTAGATGCCATCATCTCCTACTTCGGCTTCTTCGTAATCTCTATAACTCTGAAGCGGGAGTCATACGGAACCATAGATCTGGATAAACCATGCTGTCATCAGCCAAAAATGAATTAAAGTTTATAAGATATACAGTGAATTAATCATCAATTTGCCAATCAATTTCTTCTTTACCTAATTGCTTCAATACGGCATTCGTTTTAGAAAATGGTTTACTGCCAAAAAAACCTCGATATGCAGATAACGGACTAGGATGTGGTGCTTTTATAATATAATGTTTCGTTGTATCAATTAGTGCTTGCTTTTTTTGGGCAGCAGATCCCCATAAAATATAGACAATAGGATCCGACTTTTGATTCAATAATTGTATAACACGATCTGTAAATTGCTCCCAGCCCATACCTCGATGAGAATGTGCTTGCCCCCTTCTCACCGTTAATACATTGTTAAGCAGAAGCACACCTTGTTCCGCCCATTTTACAAGGTAGCCATGGCTAGGGATTGGATGACCTAGATCACTTTGCATTTCGATAAACATATTTTTTAAGGACGGTGGAATTGCAACTCCTTTTTTAACCGAAAAACTCAAACCATGCGCCTGATTAGGGCCATGATAAGGATCCTGACCTAAAATTGCCACTTTTACCTTTTCAAAAGGTGTATAGTGAAGTGCATTAAAAATATCATACATATCTGGATAGACCGTACGTGTTGCATATTCCCGTTTCAAAAACTCCCGCAACTTTCGATAGTATGGCTTTTCAAACTCTTCCTTTAATAAAGGCTCCCAATCATTAAATAAAATTTGCTTTTTCATGCTATCCTTCCTCGTTGATTATTCTTTTACTGGTTACTATTCTACCATGATTAGAAAGTGAGAGAAAAAGCAAATGAGCTAGTTTTGTAGTTAGAATAATTCGATTTATTTCAAACAGCAAAGAATTTTGCAGTAAGTGAACATAAAAACGGCTACTAATCTATTGAAAATTCTATTTGGAAAAATATATAATAAAGTCATTGTCTATTCCATGTTCTAATGCCCATTTATCATGTGTTTCTGCCACCTCAGCAGCAGGTTTTCCCATACAATGCTCAGGAGACATCACTGCTTTTTTCATTTTTAATTCAAACCCTAATTCGGCTAACTCAGCAGCAACGATGGAAGCTGTTCGCATCTCTAAAAACCCTGTTTCTGGATACTGATGAATCTCTTCTCCAATGAAGTAGTTTTTCTTCTAACATCTCTTTATCACTCCTTCTTCTCAAAAAATACTGGTGGAAGATAACATCCTCCACCAGCTTTAATCTTAATTTTTATAAAAATGGGGTGATACCAGGACCAAACGGTATGCCTGCATAATAGAAAATTAAAATTAAGATAATCCATGTAAATAAAAATGCAGCGGAGTAAGGTATCATAAGTGAAATAAACGTACCAACACCGGCCTTTTTATCGTATTTTTGCATAAACGCTAAAATAATGACCATATATGGCATTAATGGTGTGACAATATTCGTAGACGAGTCTGCAATACGGTATGCTGCTTGTGTAAACGCAGGGCTGTAACCTAGTTGCATAAACATTGGAATAAATACTGGAGCCTCCAATGCCCATTTAGCTGATCCAGACGTGATTAGAAAATTTAATGTAGCGGTAAAAAGAATATAACCAATGATCAACCAAATGCCGGTAAAGTTTATTTCTTTTAAAATTTCTGCACCATTTACGGCAACCCATGTACCAATATTTGACCAATTAAAATAACTGATAAACTGTGCAATCGCAAAGATTAATACTATATACCCTGCCATATCTTTCATCGATTCCGCCATGTACTTGCTAATATCTTTGCTAGATTTAATTTTTCCAACTGTAATGCCGTAAGTAACTCCGATAATAATGAAGAAAAATAAAATTAGTGGTACAATACCATCTAAAAATGGCGATGGGGCTAGTCCGCTATCTTCATTTCTCAATGGACTGTTTGGAATAAATATAGCTGTTACTATCATTGCTATATACATAACTCCTGCAATTAATGCAAGAATAAATGCCTTTTTTGCTTTCGGATGATCTTCCTCATCTACGGTGTCAACGTCTCCTCCTTTATACGTACCTAGTCTTGGTTCAATAAGCTTATCTGTAATAAGTCCGCCTACAATCGTAATTACAAATACAGAAACAATATTAAAATACCAGTTATCAACTGGCGTCACAACAATAGAATCATCTATAATTGCAGCTGCTTCCGTCGAAATTCCAGCTAATATTGCATCTGTTCCGGCAATAAATAAATTAGCCGTAAATCCTGCTCCTGTTGCCGCATAACCGGCTACTAATCCAGCAAGTGGATGACGTCCGATTTTATAAAAAACCATCGCTGCTAACGGTGGAATTAAAACCATTGCAGCATCAGAAGCAAGGTTACCTAAAATTCCGACAAACACAACAGTATACGTAACAAGCGCTGGTGGCGATTTTAAAATCGTTTTTCTAATTGCATAATCTAATAAACCTACTTTTTCAGCTAAGCCAATCCCAAGCATCATAGCAAGGACTAATCCTAACGGAGCGAAACCTGTAAAGTTCTCTAGCATGGAGGTCAATATAAATTGAATTCCTTCTCCAGATGCTAAATTCTTGATTGGAAGTTCTTCTCCAGAACCTGGATGGATTACAGAGGCATTAAACATACTAAAGATGGAGGATGCGATGATAACAATAATTGCTAAAACAATAAATAATATAAATGGATCGGGAAGTTTATTACCTACCCTCTCAATACCGTTAAGAAACTTTTGAAACAGGTTTTTCTTTTCTTTCATAACATTCCCTCTTTCTCGATGTTAGATTATTCCGTAAATTCTGATTATATTCTCAAGACTGTTGGCTCCATTTCATTAGGAATTGGACATTTTCAAATTCCTGTTTAACCCTTGGGGTGCTCATAGATGAACTTGCTAACCGTCCGAAAAATAGCTGGTTCTGCTGTAATTAACTTTTAATGAATTTTTTCACTAAAGCTACATCCTCTACTCTTACTAATTTTCCTTTATATTACATAGTTAACTATGGTTGTGTCAACAATTATTTGTCACTTTTATTAGTAGATTTTAGCGAAGAAATCGGTCGGGACTTAATGAATAGAATGAGCAATTATAATCATTCAGTGTTTTTTCTCCTTGTAATGGAACAAAGTGCTTATTTAGACGACCGTACAACAACGAGATGCGACTTTCATTAGAAGGAATTCTTTGCTGAAGTGAACAAGGGTTAAAAACTCGAGCATCCTTGAAAAACCGCGATGCTTATTCAGGAAGTCTTACTTGTCCTGTCGCTCAAACGAAACCGTTTTTCTTATAAAATTCGTAAAATATAAGCTGGTTTTTCAAATGAGAGAAATACGGCTTTTTACATTCGATATAAAGAAAACATGCTTCTAACACAGGGGTATGGCGAGCGGCTAGTTGGCATTCCTTTAGATTCGTGCTGATATTGACGATATCGTAGGAAGAAAAGCGACGTTTGCTTCAGCTTGAGCGCTTTAAGCTGAACGAAGCTTTTTTTAAAAAAAGAATTATTCACAATGAAATAATTTTATAGTTCTTCAAACAATTAAAAAAATCTGCCACCAAAAGTGCTATATTTTCGGTGACAGACCCTTCATTATTTAGTAATTAATTTCAATTCAACAGGGATAAATTCTTCTACTTCTTCACCTTTGACAATCTTTCCTGCTGCTTCTACACCACGTTGACCAATAATTTCGGGTTGTTGCGCTATCGTTGCAGCCATTCTTCCGTCTTCAACAGCTTTAACTGCATCCTCTGTTGCATCAAAGCCTACAACAATTACATCTTCTAGCTTGTTTTGTGATTCCAACGCTTCGATTGCGCCTAATGCCATTTCATCATTATGTGCAAATAATGCAACAAAATCATTTTTGCCTTGTATGATATTTTCCATGACAGATAAACCTTTTGTTCGGTCAAAATCAGCTGTCTGCTTAGCAACAACTTCCATTTCATCCAATTTATCAATAATATTATGGAATCCTTCTCCTCTTTCTCTGGCAGCTGACGACCCAGATATACCTTCTAATTCTACAATATTACCTTTTTCCCCTAGCTGTTCTGCAATAAATTCTCCAGCCATTTCTCCGCCAGCGATATTATCAGAAGCTATATGCGTTACAACCTCCCCGCCATCTGAGCTCCTGTCTACTGTAATAACTGGTACGTCTGCTTTATTTGCTGATTCAACCGCTGTAACAACTGCCTCTGAATCTACAGGGTTTACAAGCAATATATCAATATCCTGCTGTAACAAATCTTCAATATCACTTAATTGGGTAGATGGATCATTTTGAGCATCTGCGGTAACCAGTTCATAGCCCGCTTCCTTGGCTGCATTTTCTGCTCCATCACGTAGCGTAACAAAAAACGGGTTGTTTAATGTAGAAATAGATAAACCAATTTTTACGCTATCCTTATCTTCCCCGTCTTTCTTCCCTTCTGCATCTTTAGG
This sequence comes from Cerasibacillus sp. JNUCC 74, assembly GCF_053667775.1. Next base: position 3,461,293 of record NZ_CM132207.1, read on the forward strand.
ACCCTCTGTGGAACAAGCCCCTAAAACAATTAACATAGCAGCAGCAATCAGCAACCCTTTCAACCATTTCATCATTAAAAACTACCTCCTATTTATTTTTTGGAACGATACATGAAATCGTATCGGAATTCCTACTAGAAGATGTTCAAAACATCTGGTGAAAATGCTACAGAATTTCTTGGTTCTGGTGATTTATGATCTAAGATCTACAAACTTCTCCCTCTTGTTGTCTCATTCCTTTTTGCCTTGTTTTGAACAAACACTTTTAAATTATTTTGAATTTCTATCTAAAAGTACTGCTAGTAAAATCACGCCACCTTTAACAATTTGTTGGTAAAATGAGGAGACATTTAATAAATTTAGACCGTTATCAATGACGCCGATAATTAACGCTCCGATAAGCGTACCTACAATCCTTCCCTTGCCACCCGAGAGACTTGTACCGCCAATGACAACTGCAGCAATAGCATCTAACTCGTACATCGTTCCAGCTGTTGGTTGTGCGGAATCCAGCCGACTTGTAATAATAATACCTGCCAATACGGATAGCATACCTGTTAAAGAATAAACCCAAATCTTTACCCGCTCTGCTTTTATACCAGATAAGATCGAAGCTTCTTCATTGCCACCAATAGCGTACACTTGCCGACCAAATACCGTGTTCCTTAGAACGAAAAACAAAATAGCAAACACGATAATCATTAAAATCGCTGGAAACGGAATTCCAAATACATAGCCTCGACCAATCATTTCAAACATAAAACTATCAGATAAACCGGTAATTGGCTTCCCATCTGTATAAACAAGTGTTGCTCCTCGAAAAATGGTCATCGTTGCTAATGTTGCAATAAAAGGTGCAACCTTTCCTTTGGTAATAATCAGTCCATTTACAGCACCAAGAACTAAACCGATAAAAAGACCAATAAGTACTGCTAGTAATGGATCTATTCCATTTACTAGCATTCCAGCTGTAAGTGCACTTCCCAAAGCTAAAATAGATCCCACTGAAAGATCGATACCTGCTGTTAAAATAACAAATGTCATTCCAAAAGCAATCAATGCATTCACAGAAACTTGCCTCAATAAATTAAAGAGATTATTTAACGTAAAAAAGTTCTCACTCATCACTCCTAGAACAGCAGTAATAAGTATTAAACCAAGCAGAGGTCCCAGCTTTGCTATATTTATTCCGTTGAACCTCTTCATGTTTGACCTCCTCCCGTAGCTGCCATCATAATCTTTTCCTGATCCACCTCTGTTCGATCAAAAAAAGCAGTTATCTTTCCTTCATGCATGACCATAACTCTATCGCTAACCCCTAGCACTTCTGGTAATTCGGAAGAAACCATAATAATCGCTACACCATTTTTACTAAGTTCATTAATGATGGTATAAATTTCTTTTTTAGCTCCGATATCCACTCCTCTAGTTGGCTCGTCTAAAATGAGTATTTTGGGACGAATACCTAACCACTTTGCTAAAACTACTTTTTGTTGATTACCGCCACTTAACGACTTTACTATCTGTTCTTCACTTGTCGCTCTTACTTTTAATTTTTCCATTAATCTTTTAACCAGATCTCTTTCTTTCCTTTTATAAATAACCCCCTTCTTTGATAACGTCTTCAAGTTCGTTAAAGCAATATTTTCTTTAATCGAAGCATCAATTACTAAACCTTTTGATTTACGATCTTCCGTGATAAAACCAATGCCCGCCTTTACAGCATCATTTGGGTGTTTAATATCAACTTTTTTTCCATTAATATAGATCGTTCCTTTCGTTAATTTTCGAAACCCAAATATAGCTTCCATTAATTCTGATCGTCCTGCTCCCATGAGACCAGCAACACCTAAGATTTCACCTTGTTTCACGAAAAAACTAACATCGTTAACGATGTTATCGCACGCTAATGCTTTTGCTTCAAAGACGGTATTTCCTATACTATTTGATCTAGTTGGGTATCGCTCACCGATCTCCCTGCCAACCATCATTTTCACAATCGCTTGAAATGATGTATCTGCTATTTTTTCTGTTCCGATGTACTCACCATCCCGAAGCACTGTTATACGATCACATATTTCAAAAATCTCCTCCATGCGATGAGAAATATAAATAATACTGACACCTTCGGCTTTTAGCTTTTTAATTACATTAAAAAACCTCTCAATCTCTCGGTCTGTTAATGCTGCAGTAGGCTCGTCCATTACAAGCAGCTCCGCATTTGTTGCTAAAGTACGAGCGATTTCAATCATTTGTTGTTGCCCAACAGATAAATTGCCAGCTATATCTTCTGGAGAAATAGACTCTACTCCCAATTTAGCTAAACTCTCTTTTGTTCTTTGTTTCATTTCTTGCTTATTTAGAATTCCAGTTTTTCCATAAGTTATTTCTTTTCCTAAAAACATATTTTCCATTACGCTTAACTGGGGGATAATATTTAATTCCTGATGGATCATACTAATTCCTTTTTCTTCAGCTTCCTTTGGATTAGTAAACGTTATCTTTTCTCCTTCTAAAAAAATTTCACCTTCATCTTTTTGGTAAATTCCTGTTAAAATCTTTACTAATGTTGACTTTCCTGCTCCATTTTCTCCCATTAAGGCGTGAATTTCTCCACGTTTTATTCTAAAATCGACCTGTCGTAATACTTGATTGCCAGAAAAAGATTTGCTGATATCCTTCATGACAATAAACGATTTATCAGTCATATTCTCACCCCTTTCGTCAGAAAATCACACCAGCTTGCAATATAACATTTGCATAAGGTGTTGCCTCTCCTGTTCGAATAACTGCTTTTGTGTTCTTAATACAAGCTTTAAGTTCGTCATGTGACATATAATCCATTTCAATATCCGAATAGGTAGTTATTATTTCATCATGTAAATTAAGATTATTCGTTTTCATTTCCGTTGCCATTGTAATTTTTTCTACAACTATATGCTCCATCAGCTCTTCCAACACTTTCCATAGCGGTGGCTCTCCGAGATGAAGGGAAACATCAATACATATGGTATCGTCAGGGATAGGTAACCCGCAATCTGCAATAATTATTGTATCTGTATGCCCTAGTTTGGATAGTACAATTGATATATCTCGATTCAAAATACCTGTCTTCTTCAATGTTAACCTTACCTTTCCTGAATGAATTTCTCTACCATTTCTTTCGTTGGCATTCCCTCTTGGGCTCCTACTTTCGTAATCGACAGAGCTGCAGCAGCATTCGCATATTCTACAGCCTCAGCGATAGAAAGACCTTTCGCCAGACAAGTTACAAATGCTCCATTAAATGTATCCCCAGCTCCAGTTGTATCCTTTACATTTACGTTAAAGCTTTCAACATGCTGTTTTTTACCATTTTCTATAAAAGACACCCCTTCTTTTCCGAGGGTTATAATCATTTTTTCTTCTATGGATGTATATAAAGGATCGTTGCTCATTGCCTTAGCTTCTAGTTCATTTGGGGTAAAATATGTAGTGTATTCTAAAAGTTTAGCTGGAAGCTGTTGAAATGGAGCAGGGTTAACGACGACAGGAATATCATATTGTTTTGCTTTTTTCACCGTATAAAGCACTGTTTCTAACGGAATTTCTAATTGTAATAAGATAATGTGACTCTGACGAATAATCAAATCATGTTTATCGATTACGGCTGGTACTATAGCTGAATTGGCACCGGGGGCAACAATAATGCGGTTATCTTTATCTGATAAAATAATATTTGCAACACCTGTTGGTAATAGTTGATCATTGATGACACCATTTATATTTATCCCTTCTTTTTGGAGTCGACTCATCAATGTTTTTCCAAATGGATCATTACCAACAGCACCAATTAAACAGACATCTGCTCCAAGACGTGCTGCTGCAACAGCTTGGTTTGCTCCTTTTCCGCCTGGATAAGTTGCAAAGGATTCTCCAAGCACCGTTTCCCCTTGTTGTGGCATTTTTGCTGTTTTGATGACTAAATCCATATTAATACTACCTACTACACAAACTTTTGGTTGATTGTTCATTGCTGTTACTCCCTTCATTTTGTCGAATCGCGTTTAATTAGTGTAACATCCCATTCTTCTTGAATAATGTCGTGATTTGGATTATTAATATGATCTAATAGTATTTGTGCTGCTCGAACACCAAGCTTATAAATCGGTTGCTGCATGGTAGTTAAGGTTGGAGTGGTTGTTTCCCCTATGGATATACCATCAAAACCAATAATTGATAATTCTTCAGGTACTTTGATTTTTAAAGATTTTGTTGCTTTCAAAACCCCTACCGCCATTAAATCATTTCCAACAAAAATTCCATCAATTTCCGGATGTTGGGTTAACATCTCCCTCGTAATTTCAAATGATTGTTGAAAGCGATAATCGCCAGATACGACGTAACTGGATAAAAACCAGCTTTCATGTTTAACGACATCAAGGTAGCCTTTTAAACGATCCATTGAGTTGCTAGCAGACTGGGGACCACAAATATGCGCAATTCGTTTGCATCCAATGGATTTTAAGTAGCGAGTTGCAACTTCAGCACCTTTCCGGTTATTTACAGTTACGGACGAAACTTCTGAACTAAACTTACGGTCAAGTGAAATTATAGGAACCGAAATATTCTTTATATCTTCTTGAGAAATCGTACTTGACACCATAATTAGTCCATCTACAGACTTTTGCTGTAAACCATTCAAATAAGTGATTTCTTTATCGAGGTTATCATCTGTATTGCAAAGTACAAATGTGTAGTTATGCTTATTCGTTACATCTTCCACTGCCCGAGCAAGCTCTGGAAAAAAAGGATTTTTAATATCAGGAACAAATAAAGCAATCATCTTAGAGCGTCCTTTAAAAAGACTTCTTGCAACATCATTCGGTCGATAGTTTAGCTGCTTAATAGCATCATTGACTCGCTTTCTTGTTTCGTTGTTTACATAGCCTTGATTATTTAAAACTCTGGAAACTGTTGCGGTTGACACATTAGCTAATTTCGCCACATCCCTAATCGTTGCCATTGATCTTCCTCCTTTCATTACCCCTATGCAATCGTTCATACAAAGATCGAAATTTCAAATACCGCTCCCTTAGATCCTATCTTTTTAAAAATAATCAAAAAATAGTATAGGCAACTATGAAACCCGTTACATACAATTGTAAAGAATTGTATAAAATTGTCAATAGTTATTTTTTAAAAAATCTGTCATTTTTTTTAAAAACCTATGGTTTTCCAGTAAATTTGTGCTGTTTTATGTATATTAATGGGTTACGAGCAAAAAATATAAAGAAAAAAGGCGGTATAGATATGTGGTTATTAGTAGGTGCTGTAGGATTCATAAGTTTAGTCGCATTATTTTTTACGATTAAAGTGGGTAAGGAAGTGGAAACTCAAGAAGATACGCATGATCCGGATACTAGAGCTACAAGGAATTATCCAATCTTACTCAATCCAGTATTTATCGCATATATTATTGGTTTTGGCGGAATATTTATTCTCATTGCTTATTTTGCATTAAGGTAAATGCTAAGCAAAATTTTTCCGGCTAACATAAAGTAGGTACCAAGGCCTTTAACATTAATAATCTAATTATTGATTTTATTAAAATCACGCTATCAACAGGCTATATGGTATGCTATTAACGTTTGAGATAAAGATTAGGAAATTGCCATCGTCTAGAACGTATTCAAAAAGAACCGAGTACATAAGCAGTACTCGGTTCTGATAAAGGAATTACTCTGCAATATAAGCTTGTTTAATTTGGTAAATTCCATTAGCATCAATGCTAAAGTCTTTTACGGAATCACTTACACCAAGCAAGTACTCCTGATGGAGAATATAGATCATTGGTGCTAAGTCAACAAGCATTTCTTGTGCTTTTGAATACAATTTTTTACGAGCTTCTGGATCTGTTTCATGTCGTGCATCGTCTAATACTTTATCCAGCTCTTTATCCTCTAAGAAGGATCGGTTACCTGGGTCACCAACTGCAGAAGAGTGGAATAATGGGTACAAACCATAGTCTGCATCGGAAGTTACGTCAGACCAGCCAAGCACGTACATATCATGATCACCGTTTGCTGTTCTTTCCAAATACGCTCCCCATTCAAGTTCTTCAATTTTAACATCAATACCAATTTCTTTTAATTGGGATTGAATGGTAACAGCAGTGTCTACTCGCTGCTCTTGATCATTTGTCCAAATGGTTGTCTTAAAGCCATCTTCATAGCCGGCTTCTTTCAATAGTTCTTTCGCTTTTTCTACATTGTACTCTAAACCTTTTACATTTTCATCGTAACCAAATACTGGCGGTGCCAACGGACCTTTGGCTGGAATAGCTACACCATTGTAAACACCGTCAATGATTTCTTCTTTATTGATAGCCATTGAAATCGCCTGACGTACTCTTTTGTCGTTAAACGGTTCTTTTTTCAAATTAAATCCGACATAGGATAAAGAAACACTAGGTTCCTGTTCGAGATTAGCACCATCCATTTTTTCTACACGGGAAATGTTATTCGGCCCAATCTGGTCAGCTATATGGGAGACCCCAGTTTCCAACTCAGCAATTCGGGAACTCTGTTCAGAAACAACTTTGAATGTGACTGTATCAAGCTTTGCCTTTTCTCCCCAGTAATCATCATTACGGGTTAACACCACTTTTTCACCTGGTGTCCATTCCTTGAACTTAAATGGACCCGTACCGGATGGGTTTTTGTTAATGTATTCGTCTGCTTTTCCGCCATCTTCCATTTGTTTATAGTCCGCTTCAATAATCTTTGGACTCATAATCCCAGTACCACTATGTGCCAAGTTTGCTAATAATGGCGCATATGGGTATTTCAACTTAATAACGACTGTTTTTTCATCTTTTGCTTCAACACTTTCTACTGCTTCGAGTAAAAAAGCTCGTGGAGAGGCAACTTTTTCATCTAGAATTCGATCATAGTTCTTCTTCACTACCTCAGCAGTCAGTTCGGAACCATCATGGAATTTCACACCGTCCTGGAGATAGAACTCCCATGTTTTCTTATCTACTTCTTTCCATTCTTTCGCTAGTCCTGGTTGAATTTTCTGATTTTCATCAAGCTTCGTCAATGTCTCATAAATGTTCTCTATCACGTTACTAGATGGGACATCATTCGTTCCATGCGTAGATAAACCTACAATGTCAGCTCCAGTGGCAATCACTAAATCACCACCACTGCCTTTTCCTGCTTTTCCTTCTTCATCTTTACCTGATTTGTCTTTCGACTCTCCATCGCCAGCACAGGCTGTCAATGCGAGAGTAAGCATTGCTAAAAGAGAAACTAACCATAATAACTTCTTTGTCTTCATATCTGTACGATACCCCCTGACTATCTTTTTATCTTGAGTTTAAAAGTTATTAGTACGTTTAAATATAAACGATCTTTTACAAAATAGCAAGAATATTTGCGCGTGAAATTATTCACTTGAATATTTAGTTTACTATTAATTCAATATCTCGTATTGAATTATAACTAGTTTAATTGTACTATAAATAGTATGACAATTTTCCACATTACTGTGTAATATCTTACAAGATATCAGATTTTTAGCAAAAAATTCTACATATTTTTACAGATAAGGAGGTTACAACATGAGTGCTATACAAGCAAACGACAACACGAACTTAAAACCAAAAAAGGTGGATAGTCCTTTCATGCGTTCGCTGAAAGATTTCTATAGTAAATTAAGGAAAAATAAAAGTGCACTAGTAGGTGGCTACTTAATTATCGCTTTAGTAATCATCGCTTTGATAGGTCCACATTTAACTTCTCAAAACCCAAACGCTGTCAACTATGGGGTTAAATTTGCAACTCCTTCAGCAGAACACTGGTTCGGAACAGATCACCACGGTAGAGATATCTTTACAAGGGTTATTCATGGGCTAGGTATTACGATGGGTATTGGCTTTACAGCTACTATCTTAGGTGGTATAGTAGGTATTTTTTTAGGAATTATTTCAGGATATTACGGTGGAAAATTAGATACTATTATTATGCGAATCATGGACATTTTGTTAGCTTTTCCTGGTATTTTACTAGCATTGGCTTTAATCAGTATATTAGGAGCAAACTTACAAAATGTTATCATTGCTGTCGCTATTTTTGCTATACCGACATTTGCACGAATTGTTAGAGGGTCTACGTTGGCGACAAGGAACCTCGAATATATTGATGCGATGAAAGCATTGGGCGCGTCCGATGCGAGAATTATATTCAAGCATATTTTTCCTAATATTTTATCGCCAATTATCGTACAAGGCAGCCTGTTCATTGCTACTTCAGTGCTTTCTGCAAGTGGTCTTTCGTTTTTAGGAATGGGGGCTCAGCCACCGTCACCTGAGTTAGGCGCACTGTTAAGTGATGGGCGCGACTTTATGTGGGAAGCTGGTCATATAGCCTTATTCCCAGGGTTGGCAATAATGCTAATTGTCCTAGCCTTCAATATATTTGGCGATGGATTACGTGATGCGTTAGATCCAAAAACAAAAAAATAGGAAGTAGGTGCAAACCGTGTTTCAATTTATTGTGCGTCGTCTATTACAGCTGATCCCTGTTTTAATAGGTGTTACTATTCTTGTATTCTCCCTTATGCACCTGTCTCCGGGAAATCCTGCACATATTATTGCTGGTGAGAGCGCGCCAGAAAGTACTGTTGAGCAGATTGAAGAGCGTTTGGGTTTAAATGATCCAATCCCAGTTCAATATTTTAACTTTGTTAAAAATGCCGCTATGTTAGATTTTGGAAGTTCCTGGAGAACAAGCTTGCCAGTTAGTGAAGAGTTATGGCCAAAGTTTTGGGTGACATTTGAATTAGCCGTTTACAGTACGATTTTCAGTATCGTTTTAGGTTTATTTGCGGGGATTATATCCGCAGTTAGACAGTATTCGTTTTCGGATGTAGCGATTATGTTAGTCGCTCTATTTGGATTATCGATGCCTAACTTCTGGTTTGGATTAATGTTGATGCAATGGTTTTCGATTAAGTTAGGGTGGCTTCCGCCGACTGGTTGGGGATCACCAGAGCAACTTATTTTACCGGTGATCACCTTAGGAACAATGGGAGCTGCCGTTATCGCCAGAATGACACGTTCTAGCATGTTAGATGTTATTTCCCAAGACTACATTCGTACAGCACGAGCAAAAGGTTTAAAAGAAAAAGTCGTTATTTATCGACATGCTCTGAAAAATGCATTGATTCCTGTTGTAACAGTTATTGGTCTACAATTTGGAAGCTTGCTAGGCGGTGCTGTATTAACAGAATCCGTGTTTGCTATTAATGGTATGGGAAAATTAATTGTTGACCGTATTTTGGCACGTGATTTTCCAGTTGTCCAAGGCGCTGTATTAATTATCTCTGTTGTCTTCGTATTTGTTAATTTAATTGTCGATGTTTCTTATAAATACTTAAACAAACGAATTGATTTAGATTAATAGAAAAGAGGTGAAATAGGGTGAGCGAAGAAAATATTTTAGAAATAAAGGATTTAAGAACCTCATTCTTTGTAGATGATTTTGAAATCAAGGCCGTTGACGGAGTATCATTTAAATTACCAAAAGGGAAAACGATCGGCATTGTAGGGGAATCAGGTTCCGGTAAAAGTATTACGGCATTATCCATCCTCCGATTATTAGATCACCCCGGAAAAGTTACCGGCGGAGAAATTATTTTTAAAGGACGAGATTTAACGAAATTATCTGATAAAGAAATACGTAATATACGTGGTAACGAAATTTCCATGATATTTCAGGAACCAATGACTTCGTTAAATCCTGTTTATACCATCGGACAACAAATTCGTGAAACGTTGAAAGTTCACCAAGGTTTAGGAAAAGAGAAGGGAACACAAAAGGCAATTGAGCTTTTAAAGTTAGTGGGAATCCCTTCACCAGAAAGTCGTGTTAAACAATATCCACATGAGCTATCTGGCGGGATGAGGCAAAGGGTCATGATTGCCATGGCATTAGCCTGTAATCCAGACCTGCTTATTGCTGACGAGCCAACAACGGCACTGGATGTAACGATCCAAGCCCAAATACTTGAGTTAATTAATGATTTGCAAGATAGACTAGGTATGTCGGTTATTATGATCACGCATGACCTTGGGGTGGTTGCAGAAACTTGTGACTATGTAGCAGTGATGTACTGTGGCAAGGTAGTAGAATATCAAGATGTTAAATCTTTATTTAAAAACCCAAGACATCCATACACGATTGGACTATTAAAATCCATCCCGCGCCATGATATTGATGTAGATGAGTTAGAGCCTATTAAAGGAACTGTTCCTAGCCCAACAGAAATGCCTAAAGGCTGTAGATTTGCACCAAGATGTCCATTTGCAACTGATCTTTGTGCAGAAGAATTACCATCACTTGACCATATTGAAGGCGAAAGTGAAGTCCGTTGTTGGATTTATACTGACCGTTGGGATGGCGATCCGGAGGTGAAGACAAATGGCCCAAAAAGAGCTGCTGAAAGTAACTAATTTAAAGCAATATTTCCCGATTAAGGGTGGCTTTTTAGGTAGAACCGTAAATTATGTGAAGGCTGTAGATGATGTTTCATTTGAAATATACGAAGGTGAAACCTTAAGTGTTGTAGGAGAATCCGGCTGTGGTAAATCAACTACAGGACGAGCTATTCTTCGTTTAGATGAGCCTACTGCTGGAAAAATTGAGTTTGACGGAGGCGATCTGTTAGCTCTAAATAAAAGTCAAATGCGAAAAAAGCGAAAAGACCTACAAGTCATTTTCCAAGATCCTTATGCTTCTTTAAATCCACGGCAAACTATCGGGCAAATTTTAACAGAAGCAATGGCCATTCAAAACGTTATTCCTAAAGGAAAGAGACGCGAGCGAGCCGTTGAACTGTTGGAAACTGTTGGACTAAATGCACAGCAGATTGATCGTTACCCACATGAGTTTTCTGGTGGACAGCGTCAACGTATCGGTATCGCCCGTGCTTTATCTGTAGATCCAAAGCTGATTATTTGTGACGAAGCTGTTTCAGCATTAGACGTATCTGTGCAGGCACAAGTATTGAATTTACTAAAAAACCTACAAAGAGAATTTAATTTGACCTTCTTATTTATCGCACATGATCTTGGTGTTGTTCGTCACATTTCTGATCGAATTATTGTTATGTATTTAGGAAAAATTGTAGAGATTGCTGACAAAAAATCACTTTTTGAAAATCCTCAGCACCCATATACAAAGGCTCTATTATCAGCTATTCCTTCCCCTGATCCAGAGAGGAAAAAAGAACGGATTATACTAAAAGGAGATGTACCTTCTCCAATCAACCCGCCAACAGGATGCAGATTCCATACGAGATGTCCGTTTGCAACCGATATTTGTAAAAAACAAGTACCTGAATTAAGGAATTTAGATCATACGAACCAAGGACATCGAGCAGCTTGTCACCATATTGAAAAAATTATTTCAGGTGAACTACAACCAAAATAAGTAATGTAAAGGAAGAAGGCCCAGCTTTTTCAGGTTGGACCTTCTTGTAAAATTTTCACTAATAATGGTATATGTTGTTATTATCAATCCTTCTAAGCAAAGACAAGTCAAATTATAGAATACCTGAAGAATTCTTGTTCCGGTGTTTCTTCAAACAGTGTTCAAACTCAAAAAGTTCAATACTATACACGGCAACTACTTCATCTATTGGGGTAGAAAGAAGAATTTCTGATCGATTAAATTGCGAACGAAAAAAAGCTTTCGGAGTTTGATCTACTCATATGCATCGCGGGGATCGGTGAGATTAGCGTAGCACTTTTCCCAGGACTCCTTCAGCTTTTCAAGTCCTCCTTAAACATCCCTTATCCATTCCTAATATGTAGCATTTTCCATATCTTCATAATGTGTACCATATCCTGTTAGTCTCGATCCGTAAACGATATATTCCTGATCTGCAATCTGGTTTCCAAGATCATACATACTTTTTAGTGGTTCCTGTAAAATCATAATTAATCAAAACTCCTATCTCTTCAGGAAAATAAAATGTTTCTACCTCGATCATAACAGGGTATTTTTCTTTCATAGAAAGCACTCCCTTCTCCTATCCCTTGCTTATTAAAATAAGTCGGGAAATAAAAAAACTTACTTATAATTCGCAGTTCATTATTAACTTCTGTTGAAAAATCTGTATAACTCGTATTTATTACCCTCTTTTACCGGGTTAATAATATTTTACTGTTTTTGTCGACATAAAGGTAAAACTACAGGATAACAGTAATATCAATGTCATGGGAAAGATTTAATTATTTATCTCTAATCATTTTCGTTCATTTTTATTACTAAATGTCGAAAAATACCTTGATTATTTATCATAACTAGATATACTAATTAGGTAAACGTTTTCATTAGTTTACAACAAAGGGGGGCACTGTATGATTACGTTTATTGTATCGATTATTTTATTAATTATTGCGTATTTCACATACGGCAAGGTTATTGACAAGTTGTTTGGGCCAACGGATGAGAGAGCTACACCAGCTTACTCTAATCATGATGGTGTTGACTACGTACCAATGAGCAAACAGAAGAATGCCATGATTCAATTACTTAATATAGCAGGCACGGGGCCAATTTTTGGTCCCATAATGGGAGCATTATTTGGTCCGGTTGCTTTTCTCTGGATTGTAATTGGTTCCATTTTTGCTGGGGCAGTTCATGATTATCTTACGGGGATGATATCCATACGGAATAAAGGAGCTCATATTCCTGAATTAGCTGGCAGATTTCTTGGTCAATTTTCAAAACATATTGTAAACGCGTTTTCCTTATTATTATTAATTTTAGTTGGAACCGTTTTCGTTACAACGCCAGCTTCTTTAATTGATATATTACTAGACGGCAAGGTTGCCTTCTCGATTATTTTAGGTACTTTATTCCTCTATTTCTTCCTATCAACGGTTTTGCCGATTGATAAGATTATTGGACGTATTTATCCTATATTAGGCGCCATTTTGTTAATAGGAACTGTAGCTATTGGTATTTCTCTATTATTTTCAGATTATTCTATACCGGAATTGAATATAACAAATATGCATCCGGATAATATACCGGTTATTCCAATGATATTTTTTACAATCACTTGTGGTGCCTTATCAGGTTTTCATGCTACACAATCACCGATTATTTCTAGAACTACACAAAAGGAATCACAAGGACGTTATATTTTTTATGGTATGATGATTGCTGAAGCTATTATCGCTATGATTTGGGCAGCGGCTGCAATGAGTCTTTTTGATGGGCAAACGTTAAACGAAATCATTGCAACTGGTACTGCCTCGGCTGCTGTAAATGAAATCGCCATAACACTGTTAGGTGCTGTTGCAGGGACAGTTGCAGTGCTTGGAGCAATCGTATTACCAGTTACTTCAGGAGATACTGCATTTCGTGCTGCTCGCTCCATCATTGCCGATTATTTAAATATCGGTCAGAAAAAATTATTTAATCGATTAGCAATTGCTATTCCATTATTTGTTGTTTCTTATATTTTAACTAAAATTGATTTTAATATTTTATGGCGTTATTTTTCTTGGGCCAACCAAGCAACTGCAGTAATAGCATTGTGGATAGCAACGATGTATTTGTTTGTTAAGGGCAAGAACTATATGGTATCAATTATACCAGCCATTTTTATGAGTTATATGGTATTTGTCTATATTTTAAATGCAAAAATTGGTTTCCGCTTAGACTTAAATATTTCATTTATCATCGGTGCAATCTTTACCGTGATACTCACGTTCTTATTCTTTAAAAAAGCACGAACCAATAGAGCAAATAACTTAAAAGTTGATTTGTAATAGTTATAGCCTGCCGATTTTTGTATCGACAGGCTTTTATTCATGAATATAGATAATTATTCCAACTTTTGTTTCTTTCCTTTTTATAAAAAATATATTGTAATAAAGGTTTCATAAACATATTCCATTCTCCATGAAAGAAAATAATTTATATGATATTATAGGATAATATTGGAAAATAATAGTATTTTCTGTAAAAAAATTAAGTTGATTTTATTAATTCAACAAGAATGCTAGTCATAAGATGCTGCTTTTTCCGCTCTTGAAAAACTTCTACTAGCTTCTGTAATTTAGTCTCTGGCATCCAAGTCAATGATCGAAAAGCGTATATTTCCTTATGCTAGATTAAGGTATAGACATAAAGGATATTCTAAAAATTGAAATGCTTTAAAAGTCTTGAGGAATACGTAAAAACCGAACAAAAGGTTGGTAATTACTACGTCTTTACGTAGATTACATAAATATAAATTTAATAAGGGGAGAATTAGTTTGAAGAAGTTTTATATTTTAATGTTGGCCCTAGTCTTGTATTTAGTACTTACCGCATGCGGGGGTGAATCGTCAACAGAAGATAAGGATTCAGCAAAGGCCGATGATAATGCATCAACCCAAGATGAGAAAGAAGACAAAGCTGGTGATTCTAAAGAAGAAACGGCAGAAAGTAAAATCCGGTAAGCTCATGATTGCTAATAAAAAGAAGGATATGAATGAGCTTAAGAAAACGTACCAATGAAGTTAACGATAACAGGCATACAAAGTGCTACGCTTGAACCAAGCTATAAATACAAAAAAATTATTTTACAACAAAGATAAACTAACCATTATTACAGTTGGGATGAAAGTTGAAAATACAGCAGAAGAAATAGTTTCATTTCATCCAAATCAAGCCGTACTAACAGAAGTCATCTTTAAATTGGATACATCAGCTAAAGATATTTCGAAAATTAAGCTTAATATCACTGGTGCTTCGAATGAAAATCTTGATTCTCTTAATGAAGATATCGAATTACCTTTAAGTTTTTAATCGTAAATCTATAAGCATTGGGAAATATTTAAAATGACAATATCGCTCCAAGGGAAGATTTAACCAATTTGATATAGTTTACATTTTTAGGGAGCGCTAAATAAGGTTGCATTAAAAATTTTTAACCATTTAACAGGCAAATAGATCTAAGACTGTATTCACTACTTATGTGCATTTAAACCACTATATTAAATAATAACAAAACATTTATTTTGTTTTAAAGAAAAAGGGGATAATAATGGCTAATTTCTTTTTACTAATGGGTTTTTTCACATTCACTTTCTCAATTCTTTATCTCATTATTCATTTCGTCAAGAAAATAAAAAATAAAGAAAGAGTACTCTCGAAAAAATTTTTCTATCCAACATTGTTTGGTGGTTTACTACTTTTGTCAATTGCAAGTGTTTTTATTGATACAACTGATCAAGGGAAACTAAATGCGGCTCTAGAAGATAACGAAAAACTATCGTCTAAAAATGAATCTTTAGAGAAAGAAAATAACAATCTTCAAAAAGAAATTGATGAACTTGAAAGTAAGCTTGAAAATACTACAGATAAAATTACTGAGTATGAGGAAGAAATAACTTCGTTTAAAGAAGAAAAAACAGACTTTAATTCTGAAAAAGAATCTCTAAAAGAAAAAATCAGCAACTTAGAAGAAAAAAACTCTACGTTACAAAACAAGGTTGATAAGCTAAATACAGAATTAACAGAAAAGAAAACATCAACTTCAAAATCAAATAACTCTGCAAGTCAAAATACCGATTCAGGAACAAATTCTAGTTCACGTAGTTCAAACTCATCTAACTCAAATGTTTACTACAAAAATTGTGATGCTGCTAGACAAGCAGGAGCTGCTCCAGTAAGGAGAGGCGACCCTGGATATGGCAGTCATTTAGATAGAGATGGCGACGGAGTAGCTTGTGAATAAATTCTAACTCTCTTAGTCGCTAAAAACTCGGTGCGTTTACACGCACCTCCTCTTACACCCTCCAATCGAACATACATTCCAAAAGAGAAATTTCGAGTACACCCTATTCAAGAACTGAAGATATGCTTTTAAACTTTAAACATCCCAATCAACTTAATATCATGAATATCTCTGAAAGAAAAAAGACGAGTGTAGTATGGGGATTTAAGAGTAAAGCAATTCATCTGTTCCAGCTTTCCCTATAAACTTATTATGTAATGATAGAAAAATTGTTTAATTTTTAGCGCAATTGCTAAATAACAAAATCAAATTACCCTTTTCCCGTTATTTCTCGAACTCCAATAAAAAATCTTCCTTCTCCTTTATTTCCAACATCTTAAAACCCTTTTTTAATTCTTACATTCCGTAACTTAGTTCCCAAAAAATTTACCCCTTTTAATCTGGACTAAAGTCTTGTTCGTCAATTATAATGGGCGATAATCCTAATTTTTTTAATCTTTTTATACTCTTTTCGCCCAATTTAATGCATTAATTGGACATATAGGGTAAAATGAGAAGAGCCTGAAGAAATAATTATAAAATTTAATGATAGATTACATAACCTTAGAAAAATACATAAGTTAAGCAGAGAGGAATTAGCAAAGAAATTGGGTGTGTCCTATTTAACTGTCAGAATATGAATCAGGTACAAAAGAACCCAACTTTAATGCTTTGAATAAATTTTCTGTTTTATTCGATGTATCTACTGATTATCTATTAGGTAAATCTGACCAACTGCTTATGGTCGAAGAAGCTTTTGAAGTTTAAAAATAACCCTGAATTAGAGTGTTGGTATAGTGGTATAGAGAACTATCAAAAATGACGAAGAAGATTTACGTCGTTTAAAGAAATGATGGTAATTTCTATGCATTTGCATAGATTACATAAATTCAAAATGGGAAGGGGGAGTTTGCATGCGAACTACTGAATTTGTGCTAGGTCTAATTGGCGGTATTTTTGGTTTTATTGGTGCAATCTTAGCATTATTCATCGGCGGTGTAGACGCTGCCTTTAGCGATACTGGTACAAGTGACGTAATTGGTCTAGGTTGGGCAGCTTTTATATTTTCTGCATTAGCCATCGTGGGTTCAGTTGTAGTCAAATCAAAGGCTAAAGTCGGAGGCGTATTATTACTGATCTCAGCAATAGGTGGTCTAATAAGTATTTCTATGTTCTATTTGATTTCGGCAATCTTGATAGGTATTGCTGGACTAATGGGCGTTTTTAAAAAAGATAACGAAAAGAAAAAGGCTGCATAATTAGGGGGATAATTATTATGAAAAAGTTCATATGGTTATCTTTTGCTGTATTATTAACTTTTATGTTAGCAGCATGTGGCGAAGCAGAAGTAAAAAAGGCAGATGCAGATAATAAGGCAGAAGATGCTGGCGAAAATAAAGCAGAAAAAAAGAGCAAAGAAAAGCCTGAAACTCAAGAGCTTGCTATTGGTGATACAGTAGAGTTTGATGGCATAAAAATAACATTAAACGAAGCAAGAATTGAGTCTGGTGGCGAATTCGATCAACCTCAAGAAGAACAATTTGTTGTAGTAAATCTCACAGCAAAAAATAATACTGATAAAGAACAAGTAATGTCATCAATAATGAATGTAGAATTAAAAGATGCTGAAGGTTATTCTTATTCAACTACAATATTAACTGAAGGCACTAAGGGACAGTTTGATGGATCCATTGAGCCAGGCGGAAAACTTAAGGGAGAAATCCCATTTGATGTACCAAAATCAGATAACTATGAATTACATTTTTCTGATCCGTTCAAATCTGGTAAAGCGATCTGGAAAATTCCATCTGATCAATTAAGTCAATAATCTTCTAAAGGTGTACAAATATATTGTGCACCTTTCTTTACACCTAAATCGAACGTACATTCCAAAAGAGTGATTTATGGATACCTACTCAAGAAATGAAGAATTCATTGAAGATATACTTTTTTAAGAGGCTATGGATACCCTTATATCTAAAGGGATATCATAACCAGAATAATCGGTTATGATAATATACAAAATATAGAACTACTTGCGAATCTGTACATATGTAACAGATAAAATGAAAAAGGATATTCAACCGAAAAGATATCTAGTTTTTTTGTGAGATTCTCCTTCAAAAATCACCTGACTAACACTTAAAGCCTTGCTATATCAAGGTTTATGGATGCATGAATCACATCATGTCGCCCATAATTGATATTGTTTCTCCACATTACTTCTCGTTTCTTTTCATCTAAAAAATACACTTTAACTATTGTTTTTCGTCGAATTTCATTTTATTATTTTTTTTAAAAAAATATCCTTGAAAGGCTATGCTAATCAAAGTTTTTAACTAACTTAAAGAGTCTAATATTAACTTATGTCCAAAATACATAATATACTAAATAGTGATATTTAAATTGCAACATCATGGTAACTTACCTCGGTTACTTTTTCATTTAATAGACGAAGCCCTAGTCCATTTTCTGTATCCCAAGTACAATTAAATGTAATTCCGATATGTCGAGCTTCAAAGATATCCGCATATGGAACAACAATTCCATCTAAACTTATCATTTTTAACATTTGATTAGTTGTTTCAACTAATGGATAATTATCATTTAATTCAATATCATAGCCTAGTTCATGTCGCTTTTGAATGTAATATTCCAAGATGGAATTCAATAGGCTTTGTTGTAAATCATACCAATTTTCACCAATAATTGGCATGCAATATATTGGCCTTCATCAAACTGCCATCCTCTTCACCATCTATTAGTAAATCTATTTCGGTTTCATTTCTAAAGAAATCAATAGTTATGACTCTTGACCAACCATAATCATACATAAGTTCGCCAAAAATTGGATCGTTTATAGTCATTTTATAATCTCCTCTCTTTGTTTACTTTTTAGTACATATTTTTAACAGTTTAAAAAACTAGAAATTAGTCATATCAGGCGGTTCTATTTTTTTTTCACTCTGCTTTATAATATAGTATATTTGTCCCCCTACATCTGGCGGCAGGATTTAAAATCAGTGTGGGTGTGGATTGAAATCAGAAGTATTACCTTATATACCTTATTTCATAGGAAATTTACAATTAAAAATCTGCAAATAAGTAGAGTTTCAATTTTATAAAACACTCTTAATAGCTTCGTTGATCATTTCTTGAAAACTATTATATTCCTCCACTATATCCCCACTTGGCTTATCGAGTTCGAGGAATACATTATTGTCTATATCTAGGCAATACCATGAAATATTTGAATCTCCAAAAAACAAATAATTACTTTCCCACTCACTTTCTTGCCAAATTTCATTTGCCCCAATAAAGCCATTATTTTCATCATCAGGATTTGCATTATAGATAACAAGCCCATTAAATTCTAATCCATTTACTATTTTTAATAAATCTTCGTATTCTCTTATAGATACATTTCCATTCACGTTTATTGCAATCCATTCTTTTATAGTTTGAATATTTTTATCGCTCGCAGGAAAGATAATTGACTTTCCATCTTGGTTTTTAATTTTTTCAATCTCAACTAATAAATCTAAAATCATGCTCTCACCTCTATTTTTTAGTAGTAGGATATATAAATCCTTCGGGAAGTGGCCAATTTATATTAATTGAATC
The DNA here is from genome assembly GCF_053667775.1 of Cerasibacillus sp. JNUCC 74. The sequence goes on from NZ_CM132207.1 coordinate 3,480,742, forward strand.
TCCGACTTTCAAACCTTTAGTTAAATCCCTTTGTGAATTAGTTAAAACTTTATGATATGGGTCATTTTTAATTAAAATTAAATTTTCAAAATCATTTGTGCCTCCATCATCTAAAGGCAGTTTATGATGAACCTGATATCCATCTGGTACTAACCCATTTTTAAAATTTTTGATATCGGTTTCCGTTAAACCGGCATCAAATAGTTGTTTAACTTTTTTCTCATCATTCACTAAATCTTGTAAAAAATTTTTTCTCACAGAACTATTAAATTTATTTCTTAATTGTTTAAATTCTTGTCGATCACGTTTAGTATAGGTTATTTCTTTTTCCATGATATTCTTTAATAAAACTTCTTTTCCTTTTAACCTACCTACGTGCTCAGTACCTTTACGTGTACCCTTAACCTCAACCTCTTTTTGCGGGCTTCCCCCGCCATTCTTTAAAGAAAACATCTGCGGGCGAATTTCGCCAAGAGGCTTTGAGCCAACTCCAATCATCGGAATTGTAGAATAGCCTGTCGAAAGTTGCTCTCGATAGAACACAGGCATTCTCACCTTAGATAGTGCTACTTTACCTGCATTTACCTTCTCTTGAAAATACCTTTTACTGTAAGGTTTCCCACCAGTCAGCTTTGGCAATTTTCCTCCGCTTCCTAATTTAGAAACCCCTTTTGCTCCTTTGACAGCCCAAGCGCTTGGAATTAAAGAGAGCAGGGCAGCACCGGTTACATACATAATTCCTTCTTGTTCAATTGTATCAGTAAAAGACTGTGCAGCGGATTCCGCCACACGTATAGGGTCTTGTAAAAGTTGTATCATAGCTTGCGTATAACTATCAACCGTTTGATCTGCTTTTTCCTTTAACCAAGCTGGTTCAATGGAATCAGGAATAATACCTGATATTCCAACAACACCTACATCCATCGCAACCGTTACTAACCCTTCAACTAACCCAGCTATGCTATGTGCCAATCCTTTTACGAGATTGTCCACACCTTTGTTTATACTATCGACAATATCCTCTACTCCCTCAAAGAAGTCCGTATATTTTTTCTTTACATTTCCAGCTAAATCATTATAAGCGTCATCAACATTTTCAAACCGTTTTATCTTTGTGTTATACAGCTCCCACAAGTCATCCATTTTGTTTTGAAGTTTGTTTCTAGTTGTTCGAATGCTTTCCTGGATTCGTTCCATATTCCTTCTATTACTCTCGCTTGCTTCCTTTTCCGCATCGGTTGGATCTTCAAACAGGCTCGAAAAAGACGAGGGTGTCTGATACCTTCGGTTTAATGCCTTAAGCACGTTTCTTTCCATACCCTTGTCTATTTGCTTGAGATTCGCCCATATATCATTTCTGTCTACCCGGATCATCTGGTTTCTGGAAATAGGAGATATGTAAACCGTCGTGTCTCGTACATAGTTTTCAAATAATGACAACAAGTCATTAATTTGTAAGTCCCGCTTCACGAACCGTCCCCCTCATAATTAGCTCCTTCCCTTCACCCCTTTAATGCTAGAGTTATATGTTTTCTAATTTAATCGCTAGAACGTTTAGTTGCTTCTGTTTAAAGAGCATTTTATCCTCTATATAAATCATAATGTTAAATTCATCCATTCACTAAGCATCGTTCTTCCCAGTTTTTAATGAATATTTTTAACTATGTAAACTTTATATAGATCTTTTATCCTAAAAATAATCTTATATAATGCCACCTTTTTGTAACTCATTTCGATTATGGTCATAGGGAGGTGGTTTCGTCTAAGGCATATCTAAACTGTTACAGACACAAATATCCCATAATTAACCTCCTAGTTTTCAATCTTTTGAATTATATTTTCGAATTCATTACCTTTATCTAAGTCTTCAAATACCTTTATTTTGCCATTTTACATAGCACCTACCTCCAACCCTTAATCGAGTTTGTTTTGGACAAAAGAAAAAGCACTTCAATATATGAGTGCTTTTTAGAATTATTAATTTGTTTAAATTGTATTAATAAACTTCTAAAGTAAACAGCAGCTGTGGATCTACGTCAATATTTAGGACACAAAAAAGTTAACTTTTTATTGCGCTTTGAAGCTTTACATATATATGTGAAGACTTGACATGGATCCTCTGTGGGTGTGGTGATTTGCGAAAGAAGAAAGGTTAGTAAAACACGCTAGGCAAAAGCCTACCACGCCCACCTCTCCAAGTAAAGCCGTGTTCTAATATTAATTGGTGCAGTTATGCTGCTTGATGGAGCGCTGAATCTTCCATCTCTTGTGGAGTCAGATAGCCAATGCTACCATGTATTCTTTTACGATTATACCAACCTTCGATATATTTAAATAACTCTACTCTCGCAGCGTTGAAATCTAAGTATTGTACATGATTTACTTCTTCTTTCTTTAAAATTGCATGAAAAGACTCGATACAAGCATTGTCATAGGGGCTTCCCTTATGACTGAAGGAGTGCGTCATCTTATAGCTCTGAATCTTTTCTGCAAAGGCATCGCTTGTATATTGTGAACCTAAATCGGAATGGAACATGACGCCATCATTAGGTTTCTGTGTGACATAAGCATTTTCTAAAGCTTTCTCTACCAATTCAGTCGTCATCGAACGTCCAAATGAGTACCCAATCACCTTTCTAGAATGCAAGTCTAAAACAGACGCAAGGTAACACCAGCCATCACGCAGTGTGTGAATATACGTGATATCGCCAACCCATTTTTGGTTGATTGTTGTCGTAGAAAAGTCTCTGTTAATGATATTTTCTCGTTCTTCCACCTTTTCTTTACTGGGTGTCGGACGGAATTTTTTAACGATAATAGAACGGATACCAGCTTTTTTCATGAAGCGTTGAACTCGCTTTAAACTGATTTTGTAACCTTGTTTTTCAAGGATTTCATGTATTTTTGGCGCACCATATCGTTTCTTACTTTCTTTATGAATCCGGACAATCTTTTCCGTGAACTCACGGTTCTCATGATCGCGATTCGACTCGGTCTTATTCAAAGATTGGTAGTAGGTACTTTTCGGTATATCAAGCATTTCGCACATGGTACGAACGGGATAATCATCTTTATGTTCTGTAATAAATTCAGTTAGTTCTGAGTCACTTACTTTCGAGCGAATATGGCCATAGCCTTTTTTAAGATTTCAAGCTCCTGTTTCAAACGAAGGTTCTCTTTTTCAATGGCATCGACTTCTTTTGGAGTGATCTCCTTACCGTCAGTTCCTTCAATTGGAGTTAAATCCTTAATCCATTTATAGATAGTTACATCTGATACGCCATACTCGCTGCTTAAATCTTTTACAGAATTTCCATATTGATAAAGATCAACAACCATCTTTTTAAAATCATCGTTATATCGTTTGCCATTATTTCTGGTACGCATGGGACACATCCTCCTTGAAATTCATTGTATAAAATTTAACTTAGATGTGTCCATGAAACTATACTAGCATCACTGCACGTATTTGCTTCTCTTTCTTAATATTAACAAGTAAAAATAAAGATAGAATTGTGGCTAAAATAAATACTAATACTATATTTAATGTTTTTACATATATTTCAAACATTATTTCTGCTATAGCAAGTAAGGAAGGCAAGAATTTTGAATGATTGATTATAACCAGTTTCAATTTGATCCATTCGAGCTATTCCAAGCATTAATATATCATCATTTAACTTTTTTTAAATCTACAAATAATTCTTAATTCCATTACCAGACCGCTTTTTTTGAAGTACTTATTAACAAAATTCTTTAGTTTCTTGTTATTACTTTTCAATATAATATCTTTAATTTCTTTAACTTTCAAAATACACCCCCAATACTATTACCAGTTGGAGATGTAATTATTTTAGGTATAAAAAGCGCCCAAATTGGATACTTTCAATTAATTTACTGGTAGTTCCATTGTATTTGCATATTCTTCAACTTCTGGCAACATCATTTCGACATCAGATGCATTTAATACTAATTCAGCCATAGGAGTATTGTCATCTGGTTTAAATTCACTAGGTCTAACAGTAAACATCGCTATCTTTTGTTCACCTTGCACTACATTGATACCAACTGTTTTGGCTTTTTTGACAATGTCTTGTTGCAAGAAATCAAATGTACCTTCTAAAACATGACTGAAAGCGAGACCAGGCGTCGATTCCTCATTCACATTAATTATTAGCGTTATGTGGTCATTTAATTCAAGTGCATCTGTAACCTCTATATTTTGTGTGTATTGATACATAGAGGTATCTATATTGTTTTCTTGTTCTTTTGGCTCCTCTTCTTTCTCTTTGTTCTCCTCTATATCCTCACTTTCTTCTTCAGGCTTTTCTTCTTTCGGTTCTTCCATCTTTTTTTCCTCTTGCTTTGGTTCTTCTTCTGCCTTCGTTTCCTTCTCCTCATCACCTGAACAAGCAACCAAAGCGATGCTTACCATGCTAATTAACAATAAAAATAATACTTTTTTCATTTCCTTTCCCTCCATCAATATGTATATCTTTATTATGATAGAGTTAGAAATATTATGCAATATCAAAAGACACCCTATTAAAGTGTATCTAATAATCATTATCTTTTAATCCTGAACTAGTTGTGCCTAATTTAAAAGTCCCTTCTACTAATACAGACTTCGTACGTCAAATCGTCCGTCATGGACCCTTTGCTTAACCTTTTTACGAGCTTGATCAATGTACTGCTGAACCGTCCTCTTTTTTATTCCAAGTATATCTCCTATTTTATCCATACTCATACGCTACATATAGAATATAACACTGTCATCGGACGAATGAAAACGAAGAAAATATATTAAGTAAACTTTTTTCTTTTCTTCACTTAAGTATAATGGTTTATCTTTCGATTCTAGCTGTTCAGTTATATCCGGAATAAACTCCATACTTTCAAGAGATCGCCCTGGTACACTAATTTTTGGTCAACACCTCACATAAGCCCTAGCTGTCGCCCCGTTTCTAACCACTCAATTATATAATCCATGTCACTAATCATAAGTTGTTATATCTACTCCATCAACAGGATTACTGCTATTAAGTCTGTCACGCCTATCTGTTTAATTGCCTTCTACCATCAGAATATACTTGTATAAAATTTATCCGCCTAATTAGTCAATGCCCACTCCTCCTGTAATAATAGATATTGGAATTTCTAGTTTAGCAGAAGATAGAGTGACAAAATGGGAGTGTCCTGACTGTCATCAACAATGGGATCGGGATTAAGTAATTTTATTGAGGAAAGTAATACAATGTGAGTTTTTTATATAAATTTTTAACAAAAGAAATAGAAAAATCCAGCACTATAATTAGTACTGGATTTTTCTATTTAATGTCCTTGTTTCAATTCATAAGACATCATTTATTATCCCTACTTGTAAAATATTTAATCATTATCTAAGCCCCACTAATTTCTTCAGCATTCCGGTTAATCTCATCAATAACTTCAAGAATTTTCCTAGCATCATCCATATTATCTTTAAACAAACTCACGATACTTCCAACCGTTCTAAATGGTTCTTGTTGCAGAACTTTCTTATCAAGCGTACCATTTTTCACAACGTAATCGACAATAAGTTTTACAAACCGGGCTTGGTTCATATTTAAACGATTTTTAGATAGGAATTCCGAGAAAGCAGCATTAGCTGCTTGTGGGTCTAGCCCAACAATCTGCCTCACAAGTTTTGTAATTGGTGTTTCACCAAAATCCTTTTCATAGTCTTCCTTTGTACCAAGTTCCTGCCACAGTATTTCTTCCAATGTTTCCACATCTTGTGTGGTTAATGGTTTATTATGATTCAGTTTATAAATTGCCATTTGGTCCTTATGCTCTTTTAAGTAATGATGAACTTTTTTCTTATAACTTTGTAAGTCATTCACATGGAACATCGGGCCATTCTCTTTTACTTCTATTACCTGATCTTGAAAATTCGTATAATAAATCTTCTGTGTTTCCTTTTGAATGAACTTAATTAAATCTCTTAATGCTTCTCGTACAGAATCTAATTCAAATATATCCGCACTATCCCAAAACTCTTCTGTTAACACTTTGTCAATAACGTATTTTTGCTCTAGCACTTGCGGAATCGTACCTAACTTTGATAATGCTTCTGCTGTTTGCACAACACTACGAATTAGCTTTGTTGCATTATTTGCTTGCAGTTTTGCTAATTCTATCGTATACATAACTAAATCAAATCGTTTAGCAAATTCATCATCATCAAAAGGAGCGATGATTGGAGAAATATGGTCTTTGATTTCGTTTGTATCCAGAACAGAAAGCACCTGCCAATTATCCCGATTCTTAAATTTTTCCACATATTGCAGATGTTGTCTTACACGGAAGTTTTCATTATCTAGCGTTAAGATATCCCCTATTACTTCGTTTACTAGTTCGTTACGATGTTGCATGTATTCCTCTGTCTGATAATCTGTTCTTTGCAATTCACAGATTATATCCACTTTTAAATTGAATAACTTTTCCGTAAGACTTTTCCCAACTTTTCTATCCATTCCTTTAGGATTTTCACGAAAAAATTCAAAGTTACCGCAATAGTCAAAGATAAGGAAATGCGTTTTGTCTTCTCCTATTCCAAACAAATCTGGGCATAGTCTCGTCCCACGGCCAATCATTTGCCAGAACTTTGATTTGGAGCGAACTTTCTTAAAAAATACAAGGTTTACAACTTCCGGAATATCCACACCAGTATCTAACATATCTACAGAAATAGCAATTTGCGGGAGTCGATTTACTTCAGAGAAATCATTAATCAGTGTTTGGTAATAGTTCACACTATAATCAATAACTCTAGCAAAATTTCCTCCATACTCAGGGAAGATAACATCAAATCGTTGCGATATCCTTTCTGCATGAGCGTGATTTTTGGCAAAGATGATCGTTTTACCAATTTTGTCGCCACCCTCTACTTTTATTCCTTTTTCCATCAAATCTATTAAAACTCTATCAATCGTATTATCATTAAATAGCCATTCATTTAATGCGGAGCTATCGATATCCTTTAAGTCCTCTTCTTCATCAAAGGTGTCCTCATATATTTCCTTTTCTTCCTCTGATAAATCATCATAATTAATACCTTTTTCTAGGAACTTCATCTTCGTTTCAATGGTGCGATAGTCTACCAAGTATCCATCTTTAACCGCTTGATCTAACTCATAGGCATAAGTCGGAACACCGTTCTCCAGATCAAATACTTCATATGTATTTTTATCTATTTCATCTTTTGGGGTTGCAGTAAGACCAAGTAAAATACCATCAAAATAATCAAAAATACTGCGATATTTTTTATATATACTGCGGTGAGATTCATCAATAATAATGAGATCAAAGTGACCAACAGTAAATAGTTTCTTTCCATCTTTTCTTTTTGCTTCATCAATGGCATTCATCATTGTAGGATATGTAGAGAATACCATTCGACTTTCTTCTGGGTTGTCTTTGTTATCTAGGAGGTTACATAGTGTCAAACTTGGAAGTAAGTTATTAAAGTTTCGATATGCCTGATAGAGTAATGTTTTTCGGTCAGCTAGAAATAAGACGTTTTTCACCCAGTTGTGACGAGCTAAAACATCGACTAAAGAAATCGCCGTTCTTGTTTTGCCACTTCCCGTAGCCATAACTAACAAAGCTTTTCGTTGATTACGTGTTAAAGCATCACACACGGAAAGAATAGCTTCTTTTTGATAATAGCGATTACTAATATCATCACTGATATGAATATCCGTTAATGGCCGTTTCATCGTTCGGCGGTTCATCAGTAGACTTAAATCATCTTTATCATAGAAGCCAGAAACTTTGCGAGGTGGGTATGGCTCGTGCCAAATATATGTTTCAAAACCATTGGTATAGAAAATGATTGGTCTCGTACCTGTCATGTTTTCTAGACAATCGGCGTATAATTTTGCTTGTTGTCTTCCTACTTTTGGATCTTTTGAAGTTCTTTTTGCCTCAACGACTGCAAGAGGTTTGCCATTATCCCCAAAAAGTACATAGTCTACAAAACCTTGTCCTGTATTGTTTGGCATTCCCACGACAGGATATTCCCTTACAATATTTTTATTAAACTCCCAGCCAGCTAATTTCAGATCTAAATCAATATATTTAAGTCTCGTTTCAAATTCTTTAAGCTCGTCTACTTGGAAATCATATTCCTTCGTATTTTGTTCCCGTTTTTCCGTTGCTTTTTTGCGAAGAGATTGATTCTCTTTCATCATTTCTTCCAGTTTTCTGTCTTTTGAACTTAGTTGTTCATAGAGGTCTTTTAATTCCTCTGGACGAACACGTTTCTCTTCACCAATAGGTAATTTGGATTCATGAAACTCACCGGCAGTATACTCATCTGAGTAGCAATAATCAATCCAAGCAATAAATTGGAATAAATGATGAAGGGAAAGAACTGCTTCATCACGTTTTATTGGTGAATTCGTATGAACGGCAACATTTCCTAGTTTCACAATATACTTCATGAGCGGCAATAGCTCTTCATCAATAATATCGATAAAGTTCCGATCATGAATTAAACTCGAAAGGTTATCCCGATAAGGAACTTTCACAGCACTGTCAAAACTGTAAACCCATTTCACAGCAAGCTCCAGCGCGCGCCTTGACTGGATTGCACTAACTGCTGGACTGACGACTAAGGCATTTTCCGCTTCTAAGCATGCATTGGTAAAATCCCGATATTGTTTTTTCTCTTTAAGAAAGCTGAAGTTTGACACGTTTATCCCCCCCTCTTTTATCTAGAGATTTGAAACTTTTTCATCGGTGAATAATTCGCCTTTGAATGCGCGTTGCATGAGTGAATGATAATTTATTTCTAAAGTTTGTAAACTAGCTTTTAGTTTTTCTTTTTGCATGTCAATTTTTGAAACAATTTCTTTAAAGCATTCTTGAGATTTCAATGATGGTTTAACTACCTTATACTTATCGAAAAATTGTTTTGGTACACGTTTTTGTCCTGCACTTCCAGTCATATTTTTTTCAGCTTGTATACGAAAGGAGGGCAGCGCTGTTAAATAATACAACCATTCACTTGTAATTCCCTTTTTGGGTCTAAACACATGAAATTCAGTTGAACCGAAACCTATTCCATTAGTCAAATTTTTAGCAATTGCACCCTTCCCATTTTCCATACATGGTGTAATTTTCGCAAAAAGTACATCTCCATCTTTAAAATAGGTAAAACCTTTATATACATCCTTTAATTGCCGATTTTCAATTAATTTTATTTCACCTTTTTCAGAGACATTTGCCATAGGAATAAAGGATACTAATGTGTCATCATCATATTGTGATACTTCTTTTTTAGGCGGGTTTATATCGCATAAATCACTCAAAATAACTTTTTCTCCAACTTTAGTACTAAACATCTCAACAAAAATGCCTTGTTTTAAATCTTCTAATGCTTCTATTTGTTTTTTTCGATAATTTATTATTTCTTGTGACTTTTTTAATACTTGTACAATTTTCTTTTGAACTTCTATCTTTGGAACAGGAACCTCAATGTTAAGTATATCTTTCTTTCCAATGTTAATCTGCAAACCTCCACCAGCGAACTTTTTGTAGTAATTTCTAAGTGAAGGAACACTTAAAGCATATTTTAAATATTCTTTATCTACAAAATTTCTTTCTTCAATTATTATTTTACCTACACGTTGATTTAATAAGACATTGTATCCTTTTGTTTCTACAATAGTAGGAACCCCCAATATTTTGGAATCATTAGCCATGTCCGTCATAGCAACAATCAGATCTCCGTCTTTGAGTAAATAATCACTGTATTTGTCACTATAACTATCTGGTACACATTTTTTTTTATACTCTATATCAAAACTTCCATCAGGCCGAATATTACTCATTCTACAAATCAACGTATTGGAAGAAGAAATATAATCTTTAGATTTAAAAGCATACCCATTCTGTAAATCACAGAACTCATGTAACTTACGAGAAAAATTTTCCATTTTATCTATTCTCCAATAACAATTTTATTTCTTGAATACCATTTATTATTTCCTTTTCCAAACCATCAATCTTATCAATAATGACACTAGGTGATTCAAACTCCTCTTCAATATATTCAATCTCATTATACTTATTATATGAGAGATCATAATCGTTTTCCCGTAATTCATCAACTGGCACAAAGAATGATTGCTCCATCCGTTTCCGTTCTTTCTCATCCTCCAGTTTATTAAACCGTTCCACAATATCCGGTATATCATTTTCTTCAATTGGACTTCGTTTATCATCCAAAGAAAATCCATCTGCTTTCATAGCACAAAACCAAACATTATCCGTTCCACCAGCGCCTGTTTTCGTAAAGATTAGAACCGCTGTTGATACCCCGGCATATGGTTTAAATACACCACTTGGCATAGAAATAACTGCTTCCAATTTATGATTTTCAATGATCTCTTTACGAATCGTCTTATGTGCCTTTGAGCTTCCGAACAGGACACCATCTGGCACAATAACCGCAGCTCGTCCCCCCGGTTTTAAGATACGAATAAATAAGGATAAGAATAAAAGCTCTGTTTTCTTGGTCTTCGCTATTTTCAACAAATCATTTGATACCGATTCATAATCCAATGAACCTTTAAAAGGTGGATTCGCTAAAACCAGCGTATATTGTTCTTTATCCTTATTAATCTCTGCAAGAGAATCACGATAATCAATATTTGGATTGTCTACTCCATGAAGCATCATATTCATAGCCCCAATTCGAAGCATCGTTCTGTCCATGTCATTTCCATAGAACATCGTGTTATGATAATGCTCTTTTAAACCTTGAACAAGAAACATATCGCTATGATGGTCATGTAAATATTCACTTGCAGCAACTAGGAATCCAGCTGAACCCATCGCAGGGTCAATAATTATATCTTCAGGAGTCGGTTTCATTAACTCCACGATCATTCTAATAATATGTCTTGGGGTACGGAATTGACCGTTAGTCCCAGAAGTTGCGATTTTAGATAAGAGATACTCATATAAATCTCCTTGTGCATCGCGATCTTCTGTTGGAAGGTTGTCAATTCCATCAACAATTTTCGCTAGCATATTAGGTGTTGGAATTAAGAACGTCGCATCTCCCATATACTTTGAATAAGCTGATTCTTCTTTACCATGTAAGTTCTTTATAAATGGGAACACTTCATTGGATACTACCTCATACATCTCTTCTGCAGAACCAAGCTGTTTAAATTGATTCCAACGTAAATGCTGTTTATCTTTAGGAAAAATCCTTTCAAACTCAGTCCCAAGAAACTCCGCTTCCTGTTCCTTTGTCGTTTCCGTATCATCTAAACCTTTTATAAAAAGTAAATATGTAAATTGTTCAATAACAGTTAATGGGTTGGTAATCCCACCTGTCCAGAACGTTTCCCATATTTTATCTACTCTATTTCTAATTTCACCTGTAATCATGTAATACCCTCCTATTGCACTATTACTTTAATTATACATTTTTTAGCAACTTTTATAAACGGATTAAGCTAGGTAATCAGTTCTTTATCTTATTAGTAGTGTTTATGGTCAAAAGAAAGTCTATTAAAAAGACAAATAGTTCTTTTTGCCTATAAGAGTAACTTTTTAAAAGTAAGATAACTAATGCTTGATGCCTTTATATTACAACCCTAGAAAGGAGGACTCCTAAGTGAGGACAATAATAACTAACACTGATTGGTAAACACAGTGCCTAACTCACTGTAGAGATGATCGAATCTTTAAATCCACTTACAGGAACAAAAAATGAACAAGATAATTAAAAAGCTTGGCATTACCGAATATGAAACAAAATTAATCATTAAGGCAAAGGAAAATCAAAGAACCATACAAGTGGATAATGTCGCTTGATATGAGTATGGAACCAGAAAGTCAAATACGCTTCTCCAAGTAAAGTCTTTCTATTTTATTATGTGCAATTCCCGTTTACATTAAAATAGTTTATACTCCCAAATGGAACGGCAACACGGCTATCCCTTTGTTATTAAGACGTTCAAAATAGGATGAAAAGGTTGCTTAACCTTGCCGATATGAATCCAGAATTAACACCACATTTTCTAAGGCACACCCAAACATCACTTTTAGCCGAAGTAGGTGTAGCCATAGACAAATCATGGATAGACTTGGTCATTCTGATGACCAAATAACAAAAGATGTGTATCTCTATGTAACACAAGAAATGAAAAAAGAAGCTTCCCAAAAGTTTGCTCAACTTATGAGAAGCCTCCTTTAATTATCCTCAATGTTAAAATGTTAATGTCACACTCTCATTTTACTTTAAAACCTACTCAATCAAGGTTTGAGGGGCATGAATTACATCATGCCGTCCATTTATCACAACAGTGTAACATCTTTAATAACTAGTTATAAAAATGCGATATATGAAGGTTTAAGAATTTTTATACTGTAACATGTTGTATAATATTTAACCACTTTTTACGTCTTGGCTTTACCAAAATGTTACCAATCAAAGTTTAGTTAACACTTTATTCACCCAGAATTTCCAACAACATTTTATAGAAATAATTACATGCTTCATCTTCTGAGTCAAATTTTTTTAACTGAGATTTGACACCACGTTCACTATAATAAACTTCCCAAGATTGATCTTTTTTGTTAAGACAGAAAGCTTCATTTGGTAATTCGCCATTTAAGTTGTATAAATCTTTAGGAATATCAGCATCAATTAAAGCTTGTCGCAGTTCATCTTTTTTCATTCTATTTTTCCTACCCTTCCAATTTTCCCTTGATCAATTAATTCTTTTACTGATTGGTTAAGTTCATACTGAACACCAAGTCCTGGCTCATTAAACCAAGGTGCAATTTTCCCTGCTTGAACTTCTAACGGTTTTTTTATTACATATACAGTGTACGGTTTTGAATAGGTTTCAGGGGCTAAAGCTCGCATTTGACAAGGGACACCATAAGGTGAAACGAACGTCCCTCCCTCGTAACCAAATCTATCAATCATTGTACCAGGTTTTATTATCACGGTTTTTGGTTCTCCTAATACACCACGATTCGGTGGCCATATAATCTCGCCTTCTGATGTATAATATTTAGGATTAGATTTGACAAAATTATAATCTTTCTTATTAATAGTTGGTTTTGGATAGTTACTTTTTATACGTCTTTCTCTATCCCAAACTTTCCATTCTTCTTTTGTTAACAATCTTTCACCAAGGTTCGGTCTATATCCTTTAGTTTCAAAAACTTTCACCGCTTTTCACCAATGATTACAACAACATCGGCGAAGCATTAGACGCCATTTTAGAGGAACACAAGGAACTGAAAAAGAATCATTGGAATCTGCAATATATCTCCCATACAGTTGCCGAGATTGTAAATGAACGAATTTCATATGAATTAAAGAGGGTGCGATTATGAACAAACAACACAGACAGGAACACACAAATATTAATTGAATTATTGCAAGGCTATATGCAGCTACAAAATGTACGACACATTCCGACAACGGATATGTATAAGCCTGAGTTTCTACCCCATACCGAAGAAGTTGTCTGTAGCAGAATAACTAAAATGAAACAAAGAAAGGATTCGAAAGCAAAATGAATTACAAGTATAAAGAATTTGATATGTTTACCGTAGAATAAATTAAAAGCATGGTGAATATGACATAGACAAAGCTCTCGAATTATTTGCTGATGGTTATGTAGTCGTTTATCGAATTGAACATGAGATCAGACAAGTTTATGAGCTATTTGATAAAAGAAATGACGAACTTCGCCAATCACTTGATCTGTGTAGGCAGTGCTTAAAGTTAGTCGAAACAGCAATTCAAAATCGAAAATAAAAATAAAACCACGTTCCTAGAAAAAAGGAGCGTGGTAGTTATTCTTTAATTCAATAAACTACAATTTCGGCTTAAATTGGTCTGGATTCATCGAGATTTGAGCACTAATAATTTGATGAACCTTTTGAATATAATTAAACGAATGCTCCCAATCTATGAAATCAGCTTCTAGTGGATCGTCATAGTCGTCAATTTTCAAATCCACATAATCTATCCATTCCAATGATATAGCGGCATTTTCCCTTATTGAACTCTCTTCCTCCATTAATGAATTTATATAATAATTAAGCTTATCTAGGATTGTTTCTTCGTTTCCTGCTTTTGTAACGTTAGAACCCAAAGCTTCTGTTACTTTCATTAATGCATAATTATAGTTCGGAAGTGTCCCTTCAAGCCAATATTTAAGATCGGAGATTAACTTTTCGGATTGACTTACGCCGATCTCAAATCTATATAAAATATCATATCTCGATACCTTGAGCTCTAAAAAGCTTATATATCTTGCTAATTCATTTATACGTTTGGTTTCATCATTGAAGGTACTTTGACTTTTATTTAAGCTGATATGCAAGTCCTGCGCTTCCCTAATAGCCACGTTGAGGTTGCTGCTAAGTTCTCTAACCGCTTCTATTTTTGTTGTTGTTTCGTCTTTTAGTTTCTTCATCTCGCGGACCTGCTTCTCAACTTCTTCAACCTTAGAAGAAAAAGCATTTCTGGAAACCCATACAAATATCCCTCCGAATAATGTAAGTACAGCAACAATAACACCAAGTAATGTTAATAGTGCACTAATATTACCTTCAAGAATTGCTATTCTCGATTTTTGAGTATCTATAAGCTGCTGTGTAATCTCTTCTAATCTAGGGTTCTCTTCTTGATTCTGAATCATTTCTTGTATTTCGTTTTTTGAGACAATTTCTTTATGGGGATTTTCCAATTCTATTTGTAATTGCTCGTTAGTAATATGGTTGGAATTCGTTGTTGCATAGACATTTATCCCCCCAGAAATGATACCAAATATAATAAAAATCCCCATTATATTAGTCTTCAATTTTTTCTTCATGTAATCTCCTAGCTACAATTTATCTTTTATTGTTTGGGGTGTAGCAAGATTCCTTTATCTGTCCTTTACCGACAATTACTACATCCATTGTTGCTCACCTATCCCATTTGATTCCTTCATGCATATGGCCCGTTAGTTGAAGGCCTATAACAAAAACACCAACATCATTGTATCAATCTTTTTATTATTGGTTGACCATATTTCACAAATTCATTGTCCGTCTTTATTAGACATTATCCAATTCTGTATTCCAAATAACAGGATGATAACTTATCCTTGCGTTAAAAAATATACTCATGATTCATTTAGATACAGATAGAAGAGCATAAGGAAAATTTGTCCCCACTCGCCGTGTGGAATCAGGCAGAGCCTAATATTTGCAAGGGGTTATATTTTTTAAAGTTGTCACATACCTGTGACAGATAAATGATTCACTGTCACAGGCGTGTGACAAACTCTTTCATTTTGATATCACCGAAACATCAGGCTCTGCCTGATCTATCACCTGAAGTGATAGCAGTTTCTCCTTATGCTCTTTTAATAGCACCAAAGTAAATTCACATGGTACTAGTTTAGAAAACACTAATTCAAGATAAATCCAGGTGAAACTTTAATCATTTACATCTATAGATGCAAATTTTTATAAATACTGCATAAGTTTTTTAAAGTCCTTAGTTATAAATAGATTCGACTTAGAATGATCAATACTTTCAAAAATTATTTCTATTGCTTCTCTCGTTCTTCCATATTGTAAATCCAGATTAATTATCTGTAGCATATCTTTAAGATGCATAATACAATTTTCAATTGATAGCATGTGCCTTATTTCTGGTTCACTTAAATATTTTATAAGCTTACTAACCTGTCGAGAGTTAAGTAGTTTTATTATTTCATCGTATATAGGTTTAGCTCCGGGTGAAACGCCTTGATGATACCACTTACCATTTCCTACTCTACAAATAAGTATGACCTTGATTAATTTATCCTCAAAACTAGGTAGTATATCCGTCTCTTCAACAATATATTTTTTTATTTGCTTTGCTACAGGCACCTCATGGTAAAAATTATCCCAAGCATTGTGGGTATCTAACAATCTATTCAATAACTCGTTTAGTTCCCTACTTTTAGTTCCTTCTGACTTATAATGAGTTCCATTACATTTATCTAAAAAACTGTTTCCAAGTGCAAGTGATTCTTCATCCAGGTTAACTGAAAATTGATCCAGTTTGAATCCAATCTCATACTTTTTGTTTTCTGGACTTGTCCCCCATACGACTGGAGCTAATTTAAGTATATTGGCCCGGACATTTGGCAAGGTATTCTTTTTAGTGAAAATACTAAACAGTGTTACCAATAAATTTCCTGATATTCTTGAATGTTGTCTTTGAAGACTTTCTCGAATTTGTTCTAATCGGGCATCATCTAAAATTAAATTGTCATTTTTCAAATTAACAATTAGCTGTTGCACAAATAAAGCAGCCTCAGAGGGTCTATCATCGATTACATCCTTGACGCAAGTTTCTAACCATCCTAATAATTCCAGAGTCCTTATAGTTTCGCCAGTAGGATGCGAAGCACCAATATTATTTCTCATGTATAAAATATGCTTAAGTTTTTCATAAAGGATATCTGATATGAGTTCAAGCTTTCTACAGGTATCTATAAGTGTATTGTCCTTAATTGAACTGAGATCTTCAAAAGTATCATATGCTTCTCTTAATTCTCCACCTACTGCCGCATCAAAAAATAGATCTAAACCATAAACATTAACCTTTGTCCTTAACGAAACAACAACTTCATTCCATAAATAATTCAGTGCTGCATCATATAAACCAATTGCTGAACTTGCTACAAATTTAGATAAATATACTGCATCTCTCTTAGTTTGAGGAGAGAGTTCTTGAATAGTTTGCGGTAATATCATTCTCATCGTAGTTCTTTCTCTTTCTGATGCGATAATCCCTTCGTAAGGTAAACCTAAATCCTGTAAATAAAACTCAAAATTATTGAAAGGAGCTATTTCATTGTTTGTCGTAGCCTGTAATTCACCTTTATTCTCTGACATTTAGATCCCCCTTAATTTGCAGTCACAGAGCAGAAACATAGCATCAACGTCTCGAGTGTTAAATAAACATCTGTTGCATAAAACTTTTTTTCCGCTCTTTCATTACTTTAATTTTCTCTATTTCAATTTCAATTTTCTTATCAAAAACGGAAAGAAATTGGGCGTTTATAATTCTTATCCAAGCCATTATCTCCTAACTACAGATCAACTTTACAGGCACCGAGAAAGTATCAAGACAATATGAATGAGACGTTGACAAAATCTTGTGCATATCATCAGTAATTTGAGAGCTTGCAACTCCTGGTTGTACCATTATTATTTCAAGCTCCATAGGTTGGGTTAGCAATTTATTCTTTATTGTTTTTAACAAATCTCTATCACCCATCTCAAATCTAGTCGGTCTATCATTAACTTTCCTAAGATTCTCCCTATAGAACATTCGATCTATCATACCAATTGGATTTTGCTTCCAAAAGACCGATTTATCTGCCTGTCCGCACACCTCATACAAATCTCCTATTCTTCTGCCAGATTTTTCACCTTGTGAATATTTGCAATGAAATAATTTTACAAGAACAGATTTTTCTTTTTCGCTTATTGTGATAATGTCTGCTATCTCTCCAGCCCCATCATCATCAAATATAACACTACAGTCTCCATTTTCCCTCAACCATTTAATTACATTATATTGGATGGAGTTTCTTTTTTTGTTGTATGTTTCTTTATCTAGTTGCGATTCAACTTTTATGTCAACTCCCATTTCATTCCAGTCCCAAGGATAAATTGAGGCAGTTGGGAATTCTGTTATCTCCTTCTCATTTAGTTCGACTAGTATATTTCCTTGTATAGAAGAACCATCTACAAACCAAATAGTTGGTGGATTTTCTGTAAGGTAAGCCGCTAAATTTTCTTTTAGACGATTTCCAATTCTTATTTCATTTATTACTTCCCCCGCGGACTTAACAGAGCATTTATTATCCTTAATTTCGAAAATAAATCTTTCTATAAAATACTCGTTCTTTACATAAAAACAGATTTTATCGGGTGAACTCACATCATGATCTAACAAGATATCTACACTTGAAATATTGTATTCACCTGATATATTAGATAGGGTTATTTTTCGTTCAGTTTCAAATTCCAAATCATTAGGCCAATCAATTCTATATGGCTGTTTTTTAGGGATATCTGCTATTACTTTAGGAACCAGTACACCGGACAAAATATCTTTTACATCAATAGAGGGATCTGTTAGCTTTTCTAATATACTTTCACACTAATTTTTCCAGTAATCAATACTCTCAACCCACCGAGACCAAATTGTACCTTTATATGAGCAACCTATACTTACCTTTCCATCTCCATTGTAACCGTTGCCAAAAACATTTGATTTATAACTATTTAACTTATTTGACTCGGAAATACCTTCTGCTACATCTATACCACCAAACATTTTATATCTAATTGGACCGTCTATAGCACTGTTTAAACCCACTGTGCCTAACATAAGCCTTTTAATACCATACAAACATTTAAAAACCTGTTCAGAGTTTATTATCGTCGGTTCTGTAGAAAAAATCTTTTGTACCAACTTAAAGCCCTTCGGCAGGTCTGAAGCATTTAAAAAGACTGTCTGCTTTTCAGCATTCCAATAGACGATATAAAAATTCCATTCTAGGTTGTTTAAGTTTTGCTGAGTAGTCCATCTAACTCCTACTTCTCTTGGCTCAATTATTATAAGTAATTTATCTTCTTCATTAATGAAGCATTTACATTGGTCAGAATTAAATTCTTCCTTCCAATTTCGCCAATCCCATCTTTTATCAGTGGTTCGGAAAGCAACCATACTCACTTTTGGCTTTAAATGAATTAAATTCAAGTCCTCTATATCTTCCGTATTAAAACCATTTATCAGCTGTTGTAAGGATATTTCTTTATCAATATAATCACTGGACTTTCGTGGTAGTAACTTATTCCAATCAGTATCTTTATCATATAAATCCTGTAAGGCATCAGCTATATTATCATCAGCTATATTCGTTACTAGTTTTGCATTTCCTAAATCTTCTTTACTCCTAGCAAACCTTCCAATGAACTGTAGCGTAATAGGCATTGATTTATATTTATCATGGATGGCAGCTATCTTTAAATTCGGAATGTCAATCCCCTCACCAAACATATCTACGCACACTACAATTTGAGAGGTATTATCTTTCAAAGCCTGGATTCTATCTTTTTTTTCTTTCGAAGACTGTTTGTTAGTAATCAAGACGGGATTAAACTGGTTATATGTCTTGCTATATATTTCATTGTATAATGCTTCAGCCCTTTCAACTTTATTCGCTCTTACAAGTAAGATATGTTGATATCCCAGTTCAATGTCATTCTCTAGTACCTGTACAGCCTTTTCTGCAATTGATAAATCAGTTTTTCTTTCGTCAAATTCTTCAACAGGTAAAAATTCTATTTTTTTAAAATATCCTTGTTCTTGAGCTAACCGAAGTGGGAAGTTATACACAATATTTCCGTCTATCTTTTTACCGTCTTCCCTAAAAGGTGTGGCTGTAAATTGTAATACTCGATTATTTACAAAGTGTTCCTTAAATCTCGACCAAGTTTTTGAACTTATATGATGTGCTTCATCTACAAAAAGGACGTCTATGTTTTCCGATAGAAATGAAATATAGTTCTCGGGCATTCTCGCGGCTAATGCCATTGTTGTAATAATAATATTTGAGTTAGTTACTAGTTCTTCAAACGTTTCCCTTTCCTTGATCCCTTTACTATATAGCAAAACATTTGGAGGCAATATATCAGGACTAAGCATCTCAATATCATATAAGATTCCAAACGACTTAGCTTTCTCGTAAATTTGACTCCTTAACAAATCTGATGGAACTACAATTAAAGATCTAGTTATTTTTTCGGTTACAATTGTTGCTAACATTGTCTCACTTTTTCCTGTTCCAGTTGGCATAACAACAGTTGCTGGCTTTTTACTAACTGTCCAGTGAGAGCGAATAGCACATAATGCACCAAATTGAGGAGCCCTTAAACCTTCACTACTAACATTCGTCGAAACAACTTCTTTAACTCCTATTTTCCAACTTTCAACAATTTCATCTGTATCTTGATACTTTTCTTCAAGCTGATGACCAGTAAACCTATTTTTTCCTATCTTCTTCTCTATTAAATTCAATAGCTATCCCTCCCCCATATAATCTTCCAGTGAAATATTTCCTATTACAATGATACCAGTGCTCTCAGCTTGTCACAAGATAGTGACAGATACTCGGAAATGTTACTAGATAAAAAGGGAGACATCTCCGCTATAAAACTTGTAATTTTGTAATTCCCCTTCACAAACCCCATCACATAAACCAAAAAGAGGATTACAAGTTGTAATTTCACTTGTAATCCTCTTTTTGGTTTGTAATTTTTCTAGTAACCTCTATGTTTGTAATTTGTTTTGTAATCCTCAAAATCTTATGATGACGGTATTTAAAGGTATTGAATTACAAGATTACAAAATTACACGCTAATATGTTGTAGATTTAAAAACTGTTGCTAGAAAAATCAAACCCCTGCTCTTTTAGTAATTCTTGATTTACTTGAATAGCACGGCGACCTCCTCTTTTATTTTGTACAACGGTTTTATAATCAACTTTATTTCCCTGATTCTTCTGCTGTATCGTTAACTGTTGCTTCAGCCACGCTTCCCTAATTTGCTTAGCATCCGCTCCCAACTTCCGATTAACATAATTTACAGTCAAAAATAAGCCCCCTTTATTTACGATGGCATGGGTACCATTGGTCGGTTCGTATTCATCAAAAATATGGTTTCTATTGGCGTCCAGCTCTTCCAGAATCTCAATTAACGCATTTTTTGGCCGATCTGCATGACTATTCTCTGCACAGATGGTTAAGAAGGGTTCCGGGAAGGCATCGACTGGCATGTCCATTCCTTCATTTTTAAAAATATCATTCAAGACTTCAGCAACAAATACGATGAATGAAAAAGGTCGTGCAATTCGTCTAAGGATTCTATTTGTTGATGCCGCCTCTTTGTATTGTCGTTCCAAAAATGCAAATTGATGTTTGAAAAGTACTTTTTTCATATTCCAACGTTTAATAAACTCTACACCGATTGTGCCGCAAATTCTTTCTACGTCATCGTCATAGGTTTCGAAGTATTTGCTGTCAATGTTATCCGTATTAAAGTTAGTTATTGGGATTACTCGTGCAGCAGCGCCTTGTGAACTTGTATACCTCCAGTATGTTGTTTTCTCCTGTTGTAATGAACACAGATTGCCAGCCACTGATTACACGACTACCCTCTATATTTCCACGTAGATTGCCTTTACCGTTGGCGAACTGGTAAATCATGTTTTGGAACTGTTGCGGTTTGTCCGATGTATTGGTGTCATCCAAAATTAACGGGAAGGCATTTAAAAAACCTGCAAGACGTTCTATCCCTACTCTGGTTGCGGACATGGTACCCATGTACTCTTTTGGCACTCCCCACACACTCGCACAAGCCTTCTGAACGGTTGTCTTTCCGTTTGTAGAGGAACCAGATATATCTACAACTATTGGCGATAGATTGAACTCCTTGAACAGTACAGAAGCAAATGATGAGGCTATTGCAAAGGATGCACCGGCATTTCGTTGAAATGGCGTTAAGATTGTTTCAACCCATTGTCGTACTGTTCCGCATACCTTAAAAGCATTCAACCGTTCTTGTTCGCCATCTCCCGGTGCAACCACACGGTATTTTGTTTCTAATAAAGGGTGAATTAAATGTCCTCCTAAATACCCGAGACGACTTACAACCATTGATTTCGCTACTTTATTTTTATCTAAAAACGCATCAAAGAATTCGATTAGGTACCGTGCATTATGATCATTACTGCTAAGCCCCTTTTTTGCCAATAATACGATTTCGCGCCTAGTTGCAATAGTTGTTGCAGGGACAACCTCGTGATAGATTTTTCCGTCATAGTACCATTTCAGTTCGTATTGAACATTATTTTTTTCTATATCGTCAAAATACTTTGTGATATAGGGAACTTGTCTGCTAATTAATTTCTTTTTTCGTACTACCTCTTCCAATTCCAATGAGCGAAAGTTTTGTAGTTTACAAAAACCTCTCTGTTTCCAATATATAAACTTTTATATTCACCTCTACATGTTGTAACATGGTAGCCACACACATCATTTTTAAAAGGATGAATCGAGATGAAATCATTAGGAGAAGTAGTACGTCAAAGAAGATTAAGTAAGAACTTAACTCTGGATCAACTGGCTATACTCATTGTTTCATCAAAGTCCTACCTGTCCAAGCTCGAAAATAACCATATCGAAAAGCCGAAACCAAGCACCTTACGGAAGATTGCTAAGCAGCTAGATATGGAGTATAACGAACTGGTCATGCACAGCAACTATGTAGACAAGGACACGATGAGTTGGAAACTACCCACTGCTACTTACTATGAGATAGATTCCATTTTAGAGGATAAGAAAAATATCATTATGGTGCAGGGGAAAATACTAGAGAAAGGAGAACGAGAGAAATTATTGAAGATGGTTCAATTGCTTTTTGATCTGGAGTAAGTTCTGCAGTTCTCTTCTTTGATATTCGTTTTCTGTGAACAGTAAACGTCATGAAGGAGAGAAAAGAGAATGGCTTATATTAACCAAGATAAGTCGTCATGGTACTTTGTCGTTTCTAATGGGAAAGATCCAATTACGAACAAACCACGACAAATTAAACGAAGAGGATTTAAAACACGAGAAGAAGCAGAGTTGACAGCATTGGAGGTTGAGCCGCAAATTAAACGAGGTGAGTACTTTCATGGGGAGAACATGAAGTTCCAGGCTTTATATGAGGAATGGATTGAATCTTATCCTTTTACTAGAAAGAAAAGCTCCACAAGAAATCGTAAAAGCTCTGCCAAACATTTATTAAGTGTTTGGGCACAGACAGACACCTATTCACAAAATTTCAAATCAAGTGTACAGGCAGTATATGAATTCTCTAGTATCTAAATACATGTACAACACGAGGGAAGGCATCCATATAGTCGCTAAAATGATATTCGATTATAGATTGAAATGGATTATATCAACAAAAATCCAACGGACAACTATAAACTGCCTAAGAATCTTGAATACGAAGAGAACGAAGAAAAGCTTGTTTTTCTAGAAAAGGAAGAACTGAAGGTTTTCTTGCAAATTGCAAAAGATGAAGGCTTACCGAACGACTACGAATTCTTCAGTCTTCTCGCATATTCCGGCATGCGAATAGGAGAAGTCATTTCACTTCAGTGGAAAGACCTAAACTTTCAGAATTCGTCTCTTTCGATTACGAAGACCTACTATAACCCAAATAACAATAAGCGTGAATTTGAATTGCAAACACCTAAAACAAGGAGCTCCATGAGAAAGATACTGATTGATTCGACCATCATGGAGTTATTAAAGGAACTAAAGGAAAAGCAAAACGAATTTATTAAGAAAAATAAACGCTTATACAAAGATCAGGGTTTCATTTTCACTTGTTCCGAAGGCTATCCGTGTACAATTAAGCAATTTTCTAACCGTCTACAGCGTCTGCTAGCAAAAATGCCTGACTTATGTAAGCACATCACACCACACTCATTCCGGCATACACACGCTTCGTTGTTAATTGAGGCAAATGTTAATATGAAAGTTATCTCCCATAGGCTCGGGCATTCTTCAGTAGCGACGACGGACGAAATTTACGGACATCTAACAAGAGGATTAGAAAAAGAGGCCTCTCAAAAATTCAGTGAATTAATGAGAGACCTCCATATTTAGAGTGATTTTATCGGCGCTTATGACCAATAAAATGACCACGGTTTGATGATAAGTGCCTCTAACCCTTGGTCTATCAAGGGTTTAGAGTTTTCCTTACATCATGCCGCCCATTCCACCCATGCCGCCCATGTCAGGCATTCCGCCGCCAGCAGCATTTTCTTCTGGTTTGTCAGCTACTACTGCTTCAGTTGTTAGGAACATAGCTGCTACAGATGCAGCGTTTTGCAATGCAGAACGAGTAACTTTTGTTGGGTCAACAATACCTGTCTCAACCATGTCTACCCATTCATTTGTAGCTGCATTATATCCAACACCTACTTTTTCACCTTTTAGGCGCTCAACGATAAGTGAACCTTCAAGACCAGCATTTTGTGCAATTTGGCGAACTGGTTCTTCCATAGCACGTAGTACAATATTTGCACCAGTAGCTTCATCACCTTCTAATTGAAGTTCACTTACTTTATGGTAGATATTCATAAATGCAGTACCACCACCGGCAACAATACCTTCTTCTACTGCTGCACGAGTAGCGTTTAATGCATCTTCAATACGTAGTTTACGTTCTTTTAATTCTGTTTCAGTTGCTGCACCAACTTTAATTACTGCTACTCCGCCAGCCAATTTAGCTAGACGCTCTTGTAGTTTTTCTTTATCAAAATCAGAAGTAGTTTCTTCAATTTGTGAGCGAATTTGTGCAACACGTCCAGAAATATCTTCAGGTTTTCCTGCACCTTCAACAATCGTTGTATCTTCTTTTGTAACGACTACTTTAGCAGCACGACCTAATTGATCCATTGTAGCACTCTTCAAGTCTAAACCAAGATCTTCTGTAATTACCTCTCCGCCAGTAAGTGTAGCAATGTCTTCAAGCATTGCTTTACGACGATCACCAAATCCAGGAGCTTTTACTGCTACTGCATTAAATGTTCCACGAAGTTTGTTCACAACTAATGTTGCTAATGCTTCACCTTCAACATCTTCAGCAATCAATAGAAGTGGTTTACCTTGCTGAACTACTTGTTCTAGTATTGGCAATACTTCTTGGATATTGCTGATCTTTTTATCTGTAATTAGAATATAAGGATCTTCTAGCACTGCTTCCATTTTATCTTGATCCGTTACCATGTATGGAGAAGCGTATCCGCGATCAAACTGCATCCCTTCTACTACTTCAAGCTCTGTATTGAATCCTTTTGACTCTTCAACGGTAATAACTCCATCTTTACCGACGCGTTCCATAGCTTCAGAAATTAGATTTCCAACTTCCGCATCATCTGAAGAAACAGCGGCTACTTGGGCAATGGATTCTTTGCTTTCAATTGACTTAGAAATTGCTTTTAGTTCTTTAACTGCTACTTCTACAGCTTTTTCAATACCACGACGAACGCCTACTGGATTTGCTCCAGAAGCAACGTTTTTAAGGCCTTCACTAATCATGGATTGGGCTAATACTGTTGCTGTTGTAGTACCGTCCCCAGCAACATCATTTGTTTTGGAAGCAACTTCTGAAACAAGCTGAGCTCCCATATTTTCAAAATGATCTTCTAGCTCAATTTCTTTAGCAATTGTAACACCATCATTTGTAATTAGTGGTGAACCAAATTTTTTCTCTAATACAACGTTACGTCCCTTTGGTCCTAATGTTACTTTTACAGCATCCGCTAATGTATCAACACCACGTAGCATTGCTCTGCGCGCTTCTTCACTAAATTTAATTTCTTTAGCCATCGATATATATCCTCCTTCAATTGTTTGTTTAAGTTAAGTATTTTTGTATATCTAGATTAGCTTACTACAGCCAAGATGTCGTTTTCACGAAGAATTAAGTACTCTTTGCCTTCGTATTTAACTTCTGTGCCAGCAAATTTAGAGAAAATGATACGATCTCCTTCTTTTACTTCCAAGGCAATTTTTTCCCCATTTTCTGTTACACGACCAGAACCAACTGCAACAACTTTTCCTTCTTGAGGTTTTTCTTTTGCAGAGTCTGGAAGTACAATACCGCTTGCAGTTTTCTCTTCTTGCTCGACAAGCTCGATAACAACGCGATCTCCTAGTGGTTTAATCATGTAGAAAGCCTCCTTAATTCTATTATCATTTTTGTTTTGTTAGCACTCTATTCCGTCGAGTGCTAATTACACTTAATATGATAAATAATTATTGGAAAAAATGCAAGCATGAAAGCATATTTTTTTATTTATTTTAAGCGTTTGTTTAAAAAGAGTTAATCAAGACAGAGGTCTAAAATATAACCATCCTTGAAAAACCGCGATGTATCGCTGTCTTCGTTTTCCTTATCTTTTCTTCCTGAATGAATTGTTATGTATCCTTAAAATAATAAAGCGTTTAGAAAAGGAAAAATTGGCATCTTTAAAAGGATTATAAATTCTACTTGAATCGCCTTAACGTTAGCACTAAAGTTTGATCCAGTCTAACGTAAGATGAAAATCGATATCTATTTTTGATGAACTGTTAAATGTTCTCTTTAAAAATCTATTGATAAAATCATTCTATATATATGACATGAAGGATTTATGATAAAATAAAATGTACAAATTCATTTTATCGTTAATAGACTAATTTATTCAAACATAAACTATTGGGGGATGCTATGAATGGCTGAATGGCACCCAACTGATGCAGCTTGATTAAGATGTGTTTAATAATACACGTATTACAATCGTTTTTTTAAACTTATGCCGTTATCAAAAACTGCACATCTTCTTTATTACATTAAAACTTACCTGTTCTGTTTAATATTGCTACGATTTTATCGCCTGTTATCTTTGAACAAATTCATTTATTTATAGAGGGTCAAAGACCAAAACATATAGTTACTTATGTGAAAACATATAATTTTTACAACGTTGAAATCAATCTGTACAAAAAATTTTATACTTTGGATAACGTACAGGAAAAAGGAGTCGTTTTATTTTGCCAAAAAGATATTGGTGGGTCATTATCAGTTATATCCTTATGCAATTTTCCGGAGTTGTTTTCGCCCCGATATTGTATAAATTATTTCCTATTACTAAAGTGGAAGCTGTAAGCTATTGGTCCATAATTAGTTTTATATTAGGGGTTATTATTGTACTGCTCTTGATGAAGCCTGATATTAAAGAAGGTCTTCATCAGCGTGACCGTTTTTCTAAAACGCAGCTGATTCTCTGGACAATTTTAGGAGTGTTTATGGCTTTCTTCGCTCAATTCTTAGCCAATTTCATTCAAATAATGGTATTTGGAATTAAACCAGGATCGGAAAACACCCAAGCGATCATGAACATTACAAGAGCAACACCTTTATTTATGATTATTCCAATTTTTGCAGCACCAATATTGGAAGAAATTATTTTTCGAAAAATCATCTTTGGTACATTATATAAGCGAACAAATTTCTTAATTGCAGCAATCTTATCAGCAGTGATTTTTGGATTTATCCACCGTGAACCTCAACATATTTTGGTATATGCTTCTATGGGCTTAGTATTCGCTTATCTATATGTAGAGACAAAACGTATCATAGTGCCAATTATTGCTCACATGGCTATGAACGCTTTTGTTGTTATCTCACAATACAATATGGATCCTGCAGAAATTGAACGACAATTAAATAAGTTGCAGACCATCCTACATTTATAAAGCGATTATATATACTTTTTTTAAGTAATTCTACTTGGCATTCCAACATTACCAAGCAAAACGTTCTTTATTTCATCGTTATTAAGCTTTATGTTGTAAACAAAGATGAAAAGGTGTAGATGTTTTTACTAAATATAGCTTTAGCACCTTTCTTATCCACTAGCACTCAATATTTTAGAAAGCTATCTTTTTTCTTATACGATAAAGTGAAACTTTATTCTGTGGAACACGGAATGTTAGTTGAACCAATCGGGCATTTAGGTGCCGTTTTCTCCCACTTTGACCCTTTGTATGAAATCAGGTCTTGAAACGGAAAACTTACGGCACCTTACATGCGGGATAAAGCCTAAAGTTTTATACTTTCCTATAGTGTAAGAAACACCTTGATTCTTTTAAATACGAGCAATATGGTTAGACCTATTATCAGGTTTTCTTTTGGAAAGGGTTATGACAAAATCATATAGATAAATGTTTTTATTTTTGGAGGCTTTAACATGAAAATTTCACCCAAAACAATGGGGATTATTTATTTTATAATGGGCATATTCTTTACCTATATTGCTATTTTAAGTGTAGAAGAAACGGTTTGGAATATCACAACCATTGTGCTAGCAATTTTTGCGACGCTTGAAATAGGAGTCAGTATTCGTCTGTTGTCCATTCATTTTCGCTATAAAAATAAGAAGAAGGAATAGCGGTTAACAGCTCTATTCTTTCTTCTTATTTTTTCCTATATTTACTACAAGGAAAATCAATTCGTATGTAGTAAGAACAAAAGTTCAGGGGCGTGGTTAGCGACCGTACAAACGGCAGATCTTCTAAAACAAATATAAATTCCTTCCTAGATAATAAAACATTATAACGACTAATAACTGCATATCTATTTAGCATGACTATTCTAGTTTATCGTCAACTAATTAGATTTTTCCCATTATCTTCAAGAATAAATAACTTTATTTTGCTTCCTCATCTTCTTCTGTCACTAATGGATAATGCTTTAAGAAATACACAAGTGCTTGCAACTCTACTGCTAAATCAATATGGTGAACACGAATATGCTTAGGTACCGTAATTCGTGCAGGAGTAAAATTCAAAATACCCTCGATACCATGTTCTACTAAACGTTCTGTCATTCCTTGAGCTTCACCTGCTGGGATCGTAAGAATGGCAACATGAATATCTCCTAATTTATGCTCTAATTCATCGATATGGTATACTGGAACATCGCTTATCGTCTTACCAACTTTTTCAGGGTCACTATCAAAAGCCATTTTGATTTTAATATTATTATTTTTCATAAAGTTATAATGTAAAAAAGCAGTACCCAAATTACCAACACCAATCAGGGCTACTTCCGTTACTTCATCCTGATCTAGAGTTTTACGAAAAAATTCAAGTAAGTATTCTACGTTATATCCATATCCTTTTTTGCCCAATGCACCGAAATAAGAGAAGTCTCTCCGGATTGTAGCTGAATCAACTTTTACTGCATCACTAAGCTCCTTAGAAGACACACGCTTCTTTCCTTGGTGGTTTAAATTATTAATAAATCGATAATACAGGGGTAATCGTTTTGCAGTTGCTTGAGGTATTTTGTTTTGTTCCATCATTCTTTTTCTTCTCCTTTTCGTTAGATTTGTATAATCTTTCACTTTAAAATAAAGCATCTTCATACAAATGTAAAAGAAACTATTTTTTAGGAATTACTCTATTATGTATCGCTTACATAATAACGTAATTCTTTTCAAAACTAAATTTCTTACTTAAAACAGGACGGTTTATTCAGAGTCCTATACTTTTACTTGTGTTTCGCATGCTAAAGAATAAAAATACGAAATGAATCTTCATTCATTTTAAGCCTGCACGCTTAATAAAGCATTTGGTATACAAGAAGTTTTTACCCCCTCTAGTAATAGAATACCATATTGCTCACTCTACTATGTTCTCTATTTAAGCAAATTTTCACAATAGAAGTCTCTTTCGATATTACCATGAAAGTATCTTCTGTTAATCGAGACTGACGTAATCAAGTTCCACCTGCATCACGCTGTGGTAATTTTGTTCTTCCTTCTACTTTCTGCTTTATCATTTGTAAGATAAAAAAATCTCACAAAATAAAATTTAAGTCATACATACTAGATCCATATTTCTATTCTAGCAGAAAACTGGAAATAAGTCGTGACCTAGTTCACAATTATATTGATTATATTTAGTAAAGTAAGATACACTAGGGGAGATGAGGTGAACATTATATGATATTAATGCAAATAAATGGGCTTTATAAATCTTTTGGTGCTGATGAAATTTTATCAAATATAAAACTAGAAGTAAAAGACAATGATCGAATTGCAATTGTAGGCAGAAACGGTTCTGGTAAATCGACATTGCTGAAAATCATGGCTGGAGAATTGAGCTATGATCAAGGCGAATTAATCATGCCAAAAGATTTAACAATTGGTTATTTATCCCAGCACATGGCGATAGAATCGGAAAAAACGATTTGGCAAGAGATGCTTGATGTATTTTCTGAATTACGTAAGCAAGAAGCTGAACTAAGGAAGCTGGAAAAGCAAATGCAACAAGCTGGAAACCAAACAGAAGAAGCCTATCAAAAGTTATTACATGAATATGATCATCTTCAACATACATTTGAACAAAATGGTGGTTATACTTACGAAGCAGAAATGAAATCTGTGTTAACAGGGTTGGCATTTGATAAATTTGATTATGACACTCCAATCCAGACATTAAGTGGTGGACAGAAAACACGTCTTTCGCTAGGGAAACTACTGCTAAAAAAGCCGAAATTACTCATTTTGGACGAGCCAACAAACCATTTAGATATTGAGACATTAAACTGGCTGGAAAACTACTTAATTGGCTACCCTGGTGCCGTTGTAGTGGTATCACATGATCGTTATTTTCTGGATAAAACCGTATCCATCGTTTATGAAATAGCACGTCACCAAACTAAGCGCTATATTGGTACGTATAGTAAATACTTAGAACAAAAGGCGCTTGATTTTGAAAGAGAATTAAAAGAATATGAAAAGCAACAGACAGAAATTAAAAAAATGGAAGAATTTATTCAGCGAAATATTGTGCGCGCTTCTACCACAAAGCGTGCTCAAAGTAGACGTAAACAGTTAGAAAAAATGGAGAAGCTGGATCGTCCCCTTGGAGATGAGGCCTCTGCTGCTTTTTCATTTCAAATTAATCGGCGCAGTGGAAATGATGTGCTGAAAGTAAACGAGCTTGCCTTTTGCTACCCAGGTGAACAGGAATACTTATTTCAACACGTCCATTTACAAATAAATCGAGGCGAGCGAATTGCTCTTGTTGGGCCAAACGGGGTAGGAAAGACGACGCTTTTAAAAATAATTATTGGTAAACTTAAAGCTAGTCAAGGTAGCGTTCAGCTAGGTACAAACGTTCAAATCGGTTATTACGATCAAGAACAGGCAGACTTACATTCCACCAAGACAGTGCTGATGGAACTATGGGATGATTACCCGATGATGAACGAAAAAGATATACGTACTGTATTGGGAAACTTTCTTTTTTCAGGGGATGATGTGTTAAAGCCTGTGCAAGCACTAAGTGGTGGGGAAAAGGCACGATTGGCATTAGCTAAATTAATGTTGCAAAAAGCAAATCTATTGATCTTAGACGAACCAACAAACCATTTAGATATTGATAGTAAGGAAGTGCTGGAAGCGGCATTAATGGATTTCCCGGGAAGTATTTTATTTGTTTCTCATGATCGATACTTCATAAATAAAATTGCTGACCAAGTTGCCGAGTTACAAAAACACAAAACCACTGTCTATTTGGGAGACTATGATTATTATTTAGAAAAAAAAGCAGAAGAAGCAGAAATAAAACGTCTGGAGAAGATACAGCAACAAGTTGTGCAAAAAGAAAAGCCTGTAAAAGAAACGAAGCGTAACTATGAACGGGATAAGCAAATTCAACGAGAACAGCGAAAAAAAAGAAGACGAATTGCAGCACTGGAAGAAAAAATTGAAGCACTTGAAATGGAAATTAAACAATTAGAAAAGAGCATGGAAAGTCCTGAAATTTATCAAGATCATGAAAAAGCATTGGAGTTATCCAATGAGACGAACAAGCGAAAGCAAACAGTAGAACAGCTCATGGAGGAATGGGCTGAACTGCAAGAGTAAATTAAAAAACTATCTATAATAAAATAAAGTAGGATTAATATTATAAATTGTACCGCAGTGGGATGTCTACGCCCACATTGTTCTATTTAACTAAATAATTGATAGTTTTAAACATACCATTTACGTTTGCATACCAATTAAAACTCCATTAATTTTCTATTTAATGAAAGTATAGTTACTTTAGACCTTGTTTTTAGCATATCCTAAATAATCTCGGTAAATTCTGCCATTTTAAAACTTCAACTCAAGTCTAAAAGTATGATAACTTTAGGCTAGCTCCGCATTTCAATAAAAATGCTCCCATATAAGTAAGCGAGCTATTATATAACCTGCTTACCTAAAAGGGAGCATTACATTTTTTTACTTTATCCACAAGGTTTATTTAAATAAATAGTCATTTTGTATCGAGTTTTCAACAGCAATTCGATATATGATTCCTAAGCCTAGCATCGTGGACAACACCGAACTTCCGCCATAACTTATTAACAATAATGGAATGCCTGTAACCGGCATAATCCCTATGGACATTCCAATATTTTGAAATACATGAATAAGCATTAAGCTCATATAACCAAAACAAACATAGGCCGCAAAAGTTGAGTGCTTATAAATAGATAAACCAAGCATGACTAGTTTATACAAAAGTATAAAATAAAGAAAAACAACAAAAGCACTACCAACAAATCCAAAGCTTTCCCCGATAATGGCAAAGATAAAATCGGTTTGAGCTTCCGGAAAGGATACTTGCTGATTTCCTATTCCTTTCCCAAATAATTGCCCGGAACCTAACGCCATAAAAGCCTGTTCAAAATGCCATTTTGCATCACTGGTTTGCTGTGCTGGATCAAACCAGGTCATAATTCGATCAATTTGATATGCATTACTTTTACCGACAATTTCCTTTGCTAAATCCGGAAATTTTACGATAAACGCCAATATTCCTCCGATAAAAGCAGAAATACTTGCAATTAAGGTAGCTAAAATCTTCCAGTTAATACCTGATAAAATAATAAGAATCCCTGCTATAAATAAATACACCATTGAAGTCCCAAAATCAGGCTGTTTCATAATTAACAATACTGGTGCAGCAACAATGGCCAAAATTTTCAAAAGCAGCTGAATATCTGATTTTATGGTAGTTACTTGAAATTTTTCTTTATGCTTTTGAATGATCGCAGCCATATACATGATCGTTGTTACTTTAGTAAACTCCGATGGTTGTAATGACAGACCAGGAAGCGTAAACCAGCTTTTCGCTCCATTAACCGGTTTCGCTATGCTAGCTGGACTTATTAATAAAATGACAAGTACAAGTAAACCAGCTATATAAACGTATAAGCTTGCTTTATACAGTTGCTCCACATCGAGGTATTGAATGGCTGCAACAATCCCAACCCCCACTACAAACCATACAATTTGCTGTAACACAAAGTTCTTATCGTCATATTGTTCTAATTGCTGCGCATTATAAATAGATAGTAAGCTTACACAAACAAACAGAATAAATAATGTAATTAAATCTGTTTGTACATAAAAAGATTGCTTTTTAGTCATTGTTATCACCAAATTTCTAAATTACTCTATCTACAACTTATCCACAAGCTGAAATTAATACCTAGACTAAGATAAAAGCTTCTTGAAAAGTTATACACATTATCCACAAAATTATCCCGTGTTACCCACAGAAGTTATCCACTCTATACACCCTTTTACACTAGGGTTTCTCTCATTATATGAACAGGCCTGTGGATTAGTGTGGATTACTTTAAAGGCAACGCAGCACGCGCATTTAATTCCAGTGTGGAACGAATTCCTTGTTCAAAAGCAATCGTACCGGCAGCTGCTATCATTGCAGCATTATCTGTACATAAATGCAGTGGTGGTATTTGTAAAGGTGTTTCCAATTTAGAAAACTCTCTTTCCATCGCATTACGCAACCCTTTGTTGGCTGCAACACCTCCAGCAACAATGACTTGCTTTACTTTATATTGCTTTGCTGCTCGAACGGTCTTTGTAGTCAATACATCAACAACACTTGCTTGAAAACTTGCTGCAATATCTTCAGAATTCAACTGTTCTCCACGCTGCTTTGCATTGTGAATTTTATTTATGACCGATGATTTTAACCCGCTAAAGCTAAAATCATAACTATCCGGTTCTAGCCAAGCACGGGGAAAGTCAATCGTTTCTTTTCCACTTTCAGCTAATCGATCAATTTGTGGACCACCTGGATATGGCAGATTCAACATCCGAGCCACTTTATCATAAGCCTCTCCAGCTGCATCGTCTCTCGTTTCTCCGATTAATTCATACGTACCATGTTCTTTCATAAGAACTAATTCCGTGTGTCCGCCAGATACAATTAGTGCAAGTAATGGAAATTCAAACTCTTGCTCTAAACGATTTGCATAAATATGACCCGCAATATGATGAACACCGATTAATGGCTTGTGTTTTGCAAATGCTATTGCTTTTGCCGCATTTACCCCAACCAATAACGCTCCGACAAGTCCTGGTCCTTCTGTTACAGCTATTGCATCAATATCCTCCCAATTAACAGTTGCTTCCTGCATTGCTTGGTCAAGTACATACGTAATTTGTTCCACATGATGCCGTGATGCGATTTCCGGAACCACACCACCAAACCGTTTATGAATTTCAATTTGTGAAGCTACAACATTAGCTAGAATTTCTTTTCCATTCTTAACAAAGGCAACAGCTGTTTCATCACAACTTGTTTCAATTCCTAAGATGATAATATCTTTTTTCATAGTATATTCACCCACATGACGATTGCGTCCTCCTGATTGTCTGTATAGTAGTTTTTACGAATTCCACCTGGAACAAGGCCAAATTTTCGATAAAGTCTTTGAGCAACTATATTCGACTGGCGAACCTCTAAAGATAAACGACTAATCCCTTTCAACACGGCATATCGCATAATATGACGAAATAATTGCTCACCAAGTTTTTTCCGGCGGTAGGCTGGTAGTATTGCTATATTGGTAATTTGCGCATCATCAAACACAATCCAAATGCCCGCATAGCCAACAATATTTCCTTCTACTTCAATTACAAAATAATGTGCATGTGGGTTTTTGGAAATTTCCTGGTGAAAGATATCCTTTGTCCACGCTGTATGAAAGGATTCTCTTTCTACTTCCAGTACTGCCTCAATATCTTTTATTTCCATTTCCCTAATTACTTTATTATGCATTTTCATGTTTTCCCTTGTTTTGTTCTATCCACTTTGCTTCAGCCTCAGTCAGCCGCAAATAATTAGGAGTTAGCGTATGTGTCGGATCAGGTTCTTTTCCTTTAGCTGCAGCTATTAAATGAGAAGCACGAGATAAGTGAAAAGTTTCATCAGGAATTACAGCTATACCTTCAAGCTTTGTCACTATACGTTCACGGTGCATATCCATATCAGGGCTTAAAAACATGACTGGCTGATTACGGTTTTTAAGCTCATCTAGTAAATCATCCATGACAAGATTTGCTTCAGTTCGAACATGTTGCATAGAATTGTTATTCCATTGGTAACCACCTGCATAAACAAGCCCACGTCTAGCATCAAAAAAAGGGCAGATAATACCATTAAAAAATCGTCCTTGATAAGCAAGCACTTCCAAACTCGATACGCCAATGATTGGAATATTTAAAGCCCACGCCATTGCTTTCGCAGTAGAAAGACCGATCCTTACTCCAGTATACGAACCTGGGCCTTTTGCTACAACGATTAAATCAAGCTGTTCAGGCTTTAATGCTAATTCATTCATTAACTGATCAATAGCAGGCATCAATCGTACAGAATGGTTTTTGGGTAAATTGGTTATAATTTCTCCAGCAATCTGTTTATTTTGTTGAATAGCAACACCCAATACTTGATTCGATGTATCGATTGCAAGTATATTCATGTAAATTACTCCTCTATATTTATTAACTTTTTAATTGATTTATTACTCTGTCAAAATCGGGGCCATGACTAATAAATGTTATCGTCCTCGAATGCTCACCATTAGAAGTAAGATGTACTTCCAGTTTTTCCTCTGGTAAAAAATCAGAAATAAATGTTGACCATTCTACAACGGTAACCCCATCTCCATTAAAATATTCTAAAAAACCAATATCTTCATCTGATCCTTCTAAACGATAAACATCCATATGATAAAGTGGAAGTTCTCCTTCATATTCTTTAATTATTGTAAACGTTGGACTTGAAACATTACGTTTTACTCCAAGACCTGCGGCTATTCCTTTCGTAAAGGTTGTTTTGCCTGCACCAAGATCACCATCTAATGTAACAACATCTCCTGGCTTTAACAAGAGTGCTAATTTCTCACCTAGATCTTTTGTCGCTTCTTCCGTATTTGTTGTAATTTGATATATTGCCAATCCATTTCACCTACTTTAAATGGTTATAGCCTTGCTTTGGTAAAATTTTAACCTTATTATTTTTTTTCAAATAGACATGATTGTTATCCTCGAGAAATACTTCTCCAATCGATGTTAATCTAAGTCCTAATTGGTTAGCGAGCAATACAATATGCTTCCAATTTTGCTTTGCTACTGTCCCAATTAATTCAAAATCTTCCCCACCAAAATATTTCCACTGATACTGAGAATGCTCTGGAAATTGCTTATAACTATCGCGCACTGGCACTTTATCATCATGTATTAATATACTCACATTAGAAGCAACAGCAATTTCTGCAGCTTCACTTGCTATACCATCACTCACATCATTAAGTGCCACTCGAACATCTTTGGATAAACCTGTCGCAAACTCTACACGAGGCGTTGGCATTCGATGCCTTGCGATATAGTATTGATCCTCCTGATAATTTGCGGGATTTGTCAAAATATGATAACCAGCTTGTGAATCACCTAAAGTTCCGGTCACAAATACAATATCTCCGTCTTTTGCATCACTTCGATAACGAACTCTTTTTTCCGCATACCCAATTACTGTTACAGATATTGTCATTTCTTTTCCAGAGACCGTATCACCGCCAATTAAATCCATCTTATAATGGGAGGCAATTTTTTTCATACCTTTAAAAATATCGGAAACTTCCAAATGCGTCCACGACTTTGGAATAACAATGGAAACCAAATAAAAAGCAGGTGTGGAACCCATAGCAGCTAAATCACTAATATTGGCAGCTAGAATTCGGTAGCCTATATGAAAAGCACTCATCGTACTCTTCTTGAAGTGTACATCTTCTACAAAAGTATCTACAGCAGTAACAATATCTGTATTCGATTGTCGAAATACAGCAGCGTCGTCACCAATCCCCTTAACTAATGAAGATTGTCTATAATATTGCTGTTTAATTGAATTAATAAAGGTGAACTCATCCATTTATCTATCACCATTTTCATTTTCTAACTATATTTAATGATAGCAAAAATTATTGTAAAAGGAAAAAGGAAATACTGGATTTGGAAGAAAAGATACTTAAATGATTTTTATCTGACGAAGATGATATATTCTGGATAGAAAGAACAATATCTAGAAACGCTCAGGTAGCAATACAAACTGGAGAGCTTCTGACAAGATGAAGTAAAAGTTCTTTAAGGAGCGCTTTTCTCCTTAAAAAAATTGCGATGTATCGCTATCGTTGTTCCTTCTTGTCCTTTTGAATACGTACTCTAAACGAAGCTTGCTTTCAAATAGGATATTTACCATTGTAGAAGCGTTTACCACAAAAAATTAACATAAAGAGGTCAATAACTAATGATTATATTTGCACCGATCTAGCTCTTATTAGCAGTATACTTGCCCACCTAATCCCAATTTAACGATAGAATCTGAAGCAAGGAGTTATACTACCAATAATATGAGATTAATTTAAACATATAAAAAACACACGATTTTCAAACATGAAATCCTGTGTATACCAATACTATGAAGTGGCGGTCCGGACGGGACTCGAACCCGCGACCTCCTGCGTGACAGGCAGGCATTCTAACCAACTGAACTACCGGACCAAGGCTATATTAATCCCAATTTTCCGCTGATCAGTTGATCTGCCTTGGGCTTTCTTAGTTAAGAAGTAAATTAATATGTATTGTATAAAAAGTTATATAGAAGATATTCGAACCACATTAATCCTTTATTTGGACATACATGCTAGATGTTTTTTCGAAATAAACTAGATTTTAATTAATGAGGTTATTTTATGTAGTTAAATAAGATTGGTTGCGGGGACAGGATTTGAACCTGCGACCTTTGGGTTATGAGCCCAACGAGCTACCAGACTGCTCCACCCCGCGGTATGATGAAAGGTTAATATTACTTGAAGACCCCCTACAACTTTTAGCTTAACCAAGATATTTTATAGTTCAGGGGTATTGACAATTTAGCTATATAGAGAAATACCGCCTGGCAACGTCCTACTCTTGCAGGGGCAAAACCCCAACTACCATCAGCGCTGGAGAGCTTAACTTCTGTGTTCGGTATGGAAACAGGTGTGACCTCTCCGCTATTGCTACCAGACATACTTGTAATTTTTATTATTCTTCATAAAAAAGATTTTATACCTTAAAAACTAAATAAGAGATCATTCAACGACTATCTTTCCATTAGATTTAGTTAAGTCCTCGATCGATTAGTATTCGTCAGCTTCACGTGTCACCACGCTTCTACCTCGAACCTATCTACCTCATCATCTTTGAGGGATCTTACTCACTTGACGTGATGGGAGGTCTCATCTTGAGGGGGGCTTCATGCTTAGATGCTTTCAGCACTTATCCCTGCCACACGTAGCTACCCAGCTGTGCTCCTGGCGGAACAACTGGTACACCAGCGGTGTGTCCATCCCGGTCCTCTCGTACTAAGGACAGCTCCTCTCAAACCTCCAACGCCCACGACGGATAGGGACCGAACTGTCTCACGACGTTCTGAACCCAGCTCGCGTACCGCTTTAATGGGCGAACAGCCCAACCCTTGGGACCGACTACAGCCCCAGGATGCGATGAGCCGACATCGAGGTGCCAAACCTCCCCGTCGATGTGAACTCTTGGGGGAGATAAGCCTGTTATCCCCGGGGTAGCTTTTATCCGTTGAGCGATGGCCCTTCCATGCGGAACCACCGGATCACTAAGCCCGACTTTCGTCCCTGCTCGACTTGTAGGTCTCGCAGTCAAGCTCCCTTCTGCCTTTACACTCTACGAATGATTTCCAACCATTCTGAGGGAACCTTTGGGCGCCTCCGTTACCTTTTGGGAGGCGACCGCCCCAGTCAAACTGCCCGCCTGACACTGTCTCCGGACCGGATCACGGCCCTGGGTTAGAAGGTTCATACAGCCAGGGTGGTATCCCACGGGTGCCTCCACGTAAGCTGGCGCTCACGCTTCGATGGCTCCCACCTATCCTGTACAAGCTGTACAAACATTCAATATCAGGCTACAGTAAAGCTCCACGGGGTCTTTCCGTCCTGTCGCGGGTAATGCGCATCTTCACGCATCGTATAATTTCACCGGGTCTCTCGTTGAGACAGTGCCCAAGTCGTTGCACCTTTCGTGCGGGTCGGAACTTACCCGACAAGGAATTTCGCTACCTTAGGACCGTTATAGTTACGGCCGCCGTTCACTGGGGCTTCAGTTCTACGCTTCGTACCGAAGTACTAACGCTTCCCCTTTACCTTCCAGCACCGGGCAGGTGTCAGCCCCTATACTTCGCCTTTCGGCTTCGCAGAGACCTGTGTTTTTGCTAAACAGTCGCTTGGGCCTATTCACTGCGGCTCCTCCTACAAGGAGCACCCCTTCTCCCGAAGTTACGGGGTCATTTTGCCGAGTTCCTTAACGAGAGTTCTCCCGCTCACCTTAGGATTCTCTCCTCGCCTACCTGTGTCGGTTTGCGGTACGGGCACCTATGAGCTCACTAGAGGCTTTTCTTGGCAGTGTGAAATCCGGAACTTCGGTACTCATTTTCCCTCCCCGTCACAGCTTAGAATGATCGGACGGATTTTCCTATCCGACTCCCTTGCTGCTTGGGCGCACGCTTCCATCCGTGCGCTTTCCTTATCCTACTGCGTCCCCCCATCGCTCAAACACTCATGAGGTGGTACAGGAATATCTACCTGTTGTCCATCGCCTACGCCTTTCGGCCTCGGCTTAGGTCCCGACTAACCCTGAGAGGACGAGCCTTCCTCAGGAAACCTTAGGCTTTCGGTGAAAGAGATTCTCACTCTTTTTTCGCTACTCATACCGGCATTCTCACTTCAAAGCGCTCCACCAGTCCTCACGGTCTGACTTCACTGCACATTGAACGCTCTCCTACCATTGTTCCGAAGAACAATCCGCAGCTTCGGTGATACGTTTAGCCCCGGTACATTTTCGGCGCAGAGTCACTCGACCAGTGAGCTATTACGCACTCTTTAAATGGTGGCTGCTTCTAAGCCAACATCCTGGTTGTCTATGCAACTCCACATCCTTTTCCACTTAACGTATACTTTGGGACCTTAGCTGGCGGTCTGGGCTGTTTCCCTTTCGACTATGAACCTTATCACCCATAGTCTGACTCCCAAGGATAAGTAGTTGGCATTCGGAGTTTGACTGAATTCGGTAACCCGATGAGGGCCCCTAGTTCAATCAGTGCTCTACCTCCAGTACTCTTTCCTTGAGGCTAGCCCTAAAGCTATTTCGGAGAGAACCAGCTATCTCCGTGTTCGATTGGCATTTCACCCCTACCCACACCTCATCCCCGCATTTTTCAACATACGTGGGTTCGGGCCTCCAGTCAGTGTTACCTGACCTTCACCCTGGACATGGGTAGATCACACGGTTTCGGGTCTACGACCGCATACTCTGTTCGCCCTATTCAGACTCGCTTTCGCTGCGGCTCCGTGTCTTCCACTTAACCTTGCATACGATCGTAACTCGCCGGTCCATTCTACAAAAGGTACGCCGTCAC
Source organism: Cerasibacillus sp. JNUCC 74 (assembly GCF_053667775.1). Next base: position 3,521,293 of record NZ_CM132207.1, read on the forward strand.
CCATTAACGGGCTTCGACTACTTGTAGGCACACGGTTTCAGGTTCTCTTTCACTCCCCTCCCGGGGTGCTTTTCACCTTTCCCTCACGGTACTGGTTCACTATCGGTCACTAGGGAGTATTTAGCCTTGGGAGATGGTCCTCCCGGATTCCGACGGAATTTCTCGTGTTCCGCCGTACTCAGGATCCACTCCGGAGGAAGTTCCTTTTTGATTACAGGGCTGTTACCTCCTTTGGCGGATCTTTCCAGATCGCTTCATCTAAAGAACTTCTTGGTAACTCCTATGGAGTGTCCTACAACCCCAGAAGGCAAGCCTTCTGGTTTGGGCTCGTTCCGTTTCGCTCGCCGCTACTTGGGAAATCGCATTTGCTTTCCTTTCCTCCGGGTACTGAGATGTTTCAGTTCCCCGGGTCTGCCTCCTCTACCCTATGTATTCAGATAGAGGTACTGTTCCATTACGAACAGTGGGTTCCCCCATTCGGAAATTCCCGGATCAACGTCTACTTACGACTCCCCGAGACATATCGGTGTTAGTCCCGTCCTTCTTCGGCTCCTAGTGCCAAGGCATCCACCGTGCGCCCTTATTCACTTAACTAACTCGCTTTATGTGAAATAAGCTAGACGCTTTTTCGCCTTTATTGCTTTTGGTTTGATGTCGTTGTTACTCTTATTTAGTTTTCAAGGTACCATCTTTAAAGAGAGAATATTTACTCTCTCAAAACTGAACCAAACAACCTAGTATGTCTTCCGTATAGTCAGCTCAAACGTCTATCGTCGTTTTCGCTTTTTATTATTCCAGCTCCAGCGTTCAGCGACTAGTGAAACTTCCTTCCCCTCCGTACGATAAGTCAACATCGATTCGCCTCTCGGCTCTTCGTGTTTCCTTTATCTCCTTCGGTTCCGTCCAGTTCATACGTCGCTAAACGAACGCTTACGCTTTATCTTATTCCTTAGAAAGGAGGTGATCCAGCCGCACCTTCCGATACGGCTACCTTGTTACGACTTCACCCCAATCATTGGTCCCACCTTCGGCGGCTGGCTCCTTACGGTTACCTCACCGACTTCGGGTGTTACCAACTCTCGTGGTGTGACGGGCGGTGTGTACAAGACCCGGGAACGTATTCACCGCGGCATGCTGATCCGCGATTACTAGCGATTCCGGCTTCATGCAGGCGAGTTGCAGCCTGCAATCCGAACTGAGAATGGTTTTGTGGGATTTGCTTGGCCTCACGGCTTCGCTGCCCTTTGTTCCATCCATTGTAGCACGTGTGTAGCCCAGGTCATAAGGGGCATGATGATTTGACGTCATCCCCACCTTCCTCCGGTTTGTCACCGGCAGTCACCTTAGAGTGCCCAACTGAATGCTGGCAACTAAGATCAAGGGTTGCGCTCGTTGCGGGACTTAACCCAACATCTCACGACACGAGCTGACGACAACCATGCACCACCTGTCACTCTGTCCCCGAAGGGAACTCCCTATCTCTAGGGCCGTCAGAGGATGTCAAGACCTGGTAAGGTTCTTCGCGTTGCTTCGAATTAAACCACATGCTCCACCGCTTGTGCGGGTCCCCGTCAATTCTTTTGAGTTTCAGCCTTGCGGCCGTACTCCCCAGGCGGAGTGCTTAATGCGTTAACTGCAGCACTAAGGGGCGGAAACCCCCTAACACCTAGCACTCATCGTTTACGGCGTGGACTACCAGGGTATCTAATCCTGTTCGCTACCCACGCTTTCGCACCTCAGCGTCAGTTACAGACCAGAGAGTCGCCTTCGCCACTGGTGTTCCTCCACATCTCTACGCATTTCACCGCTACACGTGGAATTCCACTCTCCTCTTCTGTACTCAAGTCCTCCAGTTTCCAATGGCCCTCCACGGTTAAGCCGTGGGCTTTCACATCAGACTTAAAAGACCGCCTGCGCGCGCTTTACGCCCAATAATTCCGGACAACGCTTGCCCCCTACGTATTACCGCGGCTGCTGGCACGTAGTTAGCCGGGGCTTTCTGGTTAGGTACCGTCAAGGTGCCGCCCTATTTGAACGGCACTTGTTCTTCCCTAACAACAGAGTTTTACGATCCGAAAACCTTCTTCACTCACGCGGCGTTGCTCCGTCAGACTTTCGTCCATTGCGGAAGATTCCCTACTGCTGCCTCCCGTAGGAGTCTGGGCCGTGTCTCAGTCCCAGTGTGGCCGATCACCCTCTCAGGTCGGCTACGCATCGTCGCCTTGGTAGGCTTTTACCCCACCAACTAGCTAATGCGCCGCGGGCCCATCTGTAAGTGACAGCTTGCGCCGCCTTTTAACGTCTCCTTATGCAAGAAAACGTATTATCCGGTATTAGCCCCGGTTTCCCGGAGTTATCCCAGTCTTACAGGCAGGTTGCCCACGTGTTACTCACCCGTCCGCCGCTCGTTCCACATGCGTCACCCCCGAAGGGGTTCTGCTTGCTTCCCGCGCTCGACTTGCATGTATTAGGCACGCCGCCAGCGTTCGTCCTGAGCCAAGATCAAACTCTCCATAGAAAACTCACTTTTGGTATTTGCAAAAGTAAAGTTGCACTTGTGCAAATAAGAAACTGGTTTCTTATTTGCCAAAAAAGTTTGTAATGAAAAACACCGTTCTTCATTATTTCTTAGCTTCTCTCAAGATCTCTCTTGAGTTATTTCTTAGAAAAACAGAGACTGCTTTTCTTGACATACTGGTTGTTTTGTTCAGTTTTCAAAGAGCAAATATTGTTAATGTCTTTTGCGACAGCAACTTTTATAATATAACATTTTAAGAAGTAGCTGTCAATAACTTTTTTTGATTTTAAAGTCGCTCTTCTTAAAATAGCGACTTTATTAGAATAGCATATACTACTTTGTTTTGTCAAATGTTTTTTGCTTTTTTTTGCAAATGGGCCTGAGTGGACTTGAACCACCGACCTCACGCTTATCAGGCGTGCGCTCTAACCAGCTGAGCTACAGGCCCACAAGAATTTGTTTTGGAGCGGGTGAAGGGAATCGAACCCTCGTCATCAGCTTGGAAGGCTGAGGTTTTACCATTAAACTACACCCGCAAATAAAAAATGTAATATAATAAGGAAATAAAACAACTAAATGGTCGGGAAGACAGGATTCGAACCTGCGACCCCATGGTCCCAAACCATGTGCTCTACCAAGCTGAGCTACTTCCCGAATCATGGCGCGCCCGAGAGGAGTCGAACCCCTAACCTTTTGATCCGTAGTCAAACGCTCTATCCAATTGAGCTACGGGCGCTAATTTCAATCTTTTAATAGAGTGTAATCCATCAATAGATTCGAGACCATTAAATGCGGTCGAGAGGACTTGAACCTCCACGGGTTATACACCCACTAGGCCCTCAACCTAGCGCGTCTGCCATTCCGCCACGACCGCCTAAATTCATTTATAAAAAACTTAAAAGATGGTACAGATTCAAAATTCCAATGCGGGTGGAGGGAGTTGAACCCCCACGTCCGAAGACACTAGATCCTAAGTCTAGCGCGTCTGCCAATTCCGCCACACCCGCAAGTCTCTCATTGTAATGGTGAGCCATGGAGGATTCGAACCTCCGACCCTCTGATTAAAAGTCAGATGCTCTACCGACTGAGCTAATGGCTCATAATGAATAAGTGATTGTAAAAACAACTCTGTTCAAAGTAGACCCCTGCTTCTTCTTGTTTTTTTCACAGGTACTTTGTGCATCAGGTTTACTCGTAGCGTATTCGGTAGATGTTTAGCTTGTATCTGTACCGAACTAATAAAACATTGTGAAGTTATAAACTAAACAAAAGTGGCTGGGCTACTAGGATTCGAACCTAGGATACACGGGATCAAAACCCGATGCCTTACCGCTTGGCTATAGCCCAACACTGGCGGTCCGGACGGGACTCGAACCCGCGACCTCCTGCGTGACAGGCAGGCATTCTAACCAACTGAACTACCGGACCTTCTATTTTATTATAAAAGTAAAAACCAGATGACCCGTACGGGATTCGAACCCGTGTTACCGCCGTGAAAGGGCGGTGTCTTAACCGCTTGACCAACGGGCCAAATTTTTAATGGCGGAGAAGGAGGGATTTGAACCCTCGCGCCGTTATCAACGGCCTACACCCTTAGCAGGGGCGCCTCTTCAGCCACTTGAGTACTTCTCCTTGTATGGCTCCACAGGTAGGATTCGAACCTACGACCGATCGGTTAACAGCCGATTGCTCTACCACTGAGCTACTGTGGAATAAATGCAAATAAAGAATTGCAACGAAAAATATAATACACTATCTAAGGGAAATTGTCAACATTTTATGTGATTTTATTTGAAACTTTATGTAATAAGACCTGTTATAATTGACAGCTAATTTAATGTACCATGAATGACATAATTCGTCAATGGGTTACGACTATTTTTTTATATTTATAATTTTAAAGACAACTTAGCAATATCCAAGCTCTGATAAAGTGAAACTTATATTTCTTGGATGCCTTTCCCAAGAAATATTAGCTGAACGAATCGGGCATTTAGGTGCCGTTATACCTACCGCATATCCTCTTTGTATAACTCAAGATTTGGATGAGGAGGTTTACGGCACCTTACATGCGGGATAAAGTGAAACTTATATTTCTTAGAATGCCTTTCCCAAGAAATATTAGCTGAACGAATCGGGCATTTACTTGCAGTTAGATCCTCCCATCTAACTTCTTAGTTTTTTCCTTGAAGCACAGAAGTGGAGGTCTTACTGCAAGTTACATGCGGGATAAAAATGATTGTCTCATTTACTAGAGGTTATTCAAACAGCTCGGTAAAAATGTCGTACTCAATATATCATACGTTTGAGTGGAAGTTTTATATCCGAAGTAAACGTACGTGCTGCAACTAAGAACTGCTAACTGAGTTTTCTTTCATTACTTGTTTCTTGTGGCTCGTTTATCTTGGTGATTTTTACTGCGCTACTTGAAAATAGGCCGAACTGAACTTCGACGCATTAGGATATGACCGTGTAGGAGTTGCAACAAATAAAAAGTGGTGACAGCAATGCATCACGATTTTTCAAAGATGTTGCGGTATTAGCCAGTCTCAGGTCTATTAGCCACCTTTAGAACTCACATTTTCATCGTAAACCATTAAAAATGTATGAAAGCGCTCCTAAGTTAACATGTTTATTTGTTTCTACTTAATTATACTAACTCGTTAACTTTGTTGTAATTCTATTTTTCCTTTACATCTGCCACATCTGTATTTATTCGTATTTATTCTTCTCATCCGCCTGAATTCCTGACCGCAAACTTCACATTTATAAATATATTTACATTTTTGTTGTGAAGGAAGGGGTTTACAGTATCTTGGTGAATTCGTTGCACGTAGAAGCCTCTTGAAATCCTGGTCTCCATGTTTGTAACCTTTTCCTTCAATATGCAGATGGTAATGACAAAGCTCATGTTTAATAATACCAATAAATTCATCTTCTATTTCTAAATACTTTGGATTCAATTCAATCAGCTTTTTTGCCGGAATATATCTTCCCCCCGTTGTACGCAGTCGATGATTGAATTTCACTTCATGTAAAAAAGGTTTATGAAAATAACGGAGTGACAAAGTATTCACTAAATCATATACTTCTTTATCAGTTAGTTGATACATTTGAAAATTCACCTCTTCCATATCACGGTATTATCATATAAAAAAATACATTCTCTTGCACAAAAATAGTTTTTTTAATCAATGCCCTAATTATTATACTTATCTATTTAAAATAATTATAAGAAAGTATTGATTTTTATTTAGTTTACATTATAATATAGTTATAGTTCGACTATATGTTAGAAGGAGGAATTATTTTGCCTAATAATAGATTAACAACAGCTGCTGGAGCTCCGGTTAGCGATAACCAAAATTCAATCACTGCTGGTCATCACGGACCAACACTACTTCAAGATTTCCACTTGCTGGAAAAGTTAGCTCACTTTAATAGAGAACGTATTCCTGAACGAATCGTTCATGCAAAAGGAGCAGGTGCTCATGGATACTTTGAAGTAACGAATGATGAAATTTCTAACTATACAAAAGCAGATTTTCTCAGTGAAATTGGAAAGCGTACAGAAGTATTTGCTCGTTTTTCAACTGTTGCCGGAGAGTTAGGTTCTGCTGACACCGTACGAGACCCACGTGGTTTCGCTATTAAATTCTATACAAACGAAGGTAACTATGATCTAGTTGGAAATAATACACCAATATTCTTTATCCGTGATGCTATTAAATTCCCTGACTTTATTCATACTCAAAAACGTAATCCAAAAACCCATTTGAAGGACAAAGACATGGTATGGGATTTCTGGTCACTATCACCGGAATCACTCCATCAAATAACCTATCTTCATGGAGACCGCGGGATTCCCGCTACTTTCCGTCATATGAATGGATATGGAAGTCATACATTTAAATGGGTTAATCAAGAAGGGGAGGCATTCTGGATTAAGTATCACTTCATCAGCGAGCAAGGAGTAAAAGGCTTAGCTGCAGAGCTTGCTGAGAAAATTGCCGGGGAAAATCCTGATTATCACATAGAAGATTTATATAATGCAATTGAAAATGGCGATTATCCAGCTTGGAAGCTATATGTACAAATTATGCCTTATGAAGATGCAAAAACATATAAATGGGATCCATTTGATGTAACAAAGGTTTGGTCTAAGAAAGACTACCCGCGTATTGAAGTTGGTCGAATGGTATTGAATAGAAACCCAGAGAATTACTTTGCGGAAGTAGAACAAGCTGCGTTCTCACCTGGCCAATTCGTTCCCGGTATTGAGGCATCACCGGACAAAATGCTTCAGGGGCGTTTATTTGCATATTCTGATGCCCATCGCTATCGTCTCGGAGTAAACCATCACCAAATTCCTGTAAATAAACCAAAAGTTGAAGTAAATAATTATCAGCGTGATGGATTTATGGCTGTTAATGGAAATGGTGGAGGTAAGCCAAACTATGAACCAAACAGCTTTCATGGTCCTGTTGAAGACCCCTCAACAAAAATAAAACCATTTGAAGTTTATGGCGAAGCAGATAGTGTTCCTTATGACAGTGATGATCATTACACTCAAGCTGGTGACTTATATCGTTTAATGTCCTCCGATGAAAAAGATAGATTAATTAAAGCATTTGTCGACCATATGAAGCCGGTAACCAAAGACGAAATTAAGCTCCGTCAAATCAGTCACTTCTATAAAGCTGATCCTGAATGGGGCGAGCGAATTGCACAAGGACTCGGTCTTCAAGTTCCTGAAAGTGTAAAGTAACATATGAGGAACTATACGAAGTTAACATCGTCTGTTTAGTCTCACATCATCGTAAAGGCGGAATCATCGTCAGCTTTAAAAAAACAGGCATGGCTAAAAACCATGCTTGTTTTTCTTATTAGACAGTACATATATTCTAATATATTGTTTCTCCATATCATAAATTTTAACTGTCTAGCTATGTGACTACGTTATCTAACTTTACACTCTCTAAACATAACATTCTGTATAGATAGGTAGACAAAAGACTTTTATTCTTTAATCATGGATAAACCTATTCTACCCTTATTTACATCAATACTATCTACCCAAACTGTGATTACATCCCCGACGGATACCATATCCATTGGATGCTTTACAAACTTATGCGACATCTTTGATATATGAACAAGACCATCTTGTTTTACACCAACATCAACGAAAACCCCAAAATCGACAACATTTCTTACTGTCCCCTCCAGTTCCATACCAGGTTTTATATCTTCAAGAGATAATACATTTTTCTTTAAAATCGGTTGTGGAAAATCATCCCGAGGATCTCGCTCTGGTTTCATTAATGCTTCTAGAATATCATTAAGCGTAGGTTCGCCAATTTCGAGCTGGTTCACAATTTCTTTTTTATCAATCATCCGAATTGCTTCTTGCAGCTTGTCTGAACCAATATCTTCTACTTCACAACCTAAAATATAAAGTAATTTTTCGGTATTGGCATAGCTTTCAGGGTGAATTGGTGTACGATCGAGGGGATTATCTCCATCCATAATACGCAAAAAACCAATTCCTTGCTCATATGTTTTTGCCCCTAAACGAGGAATCTTTTTCAATTGCTTACGATTCGTAAATTTCCCTTCTTCTTCACGACGCTTAACAATGTTATTAGCAACTGTTTTACTAAGTCCGGACACGTATTGTAATAACGATGAAGAAGCCGTATTCACATTTACTCCTACTTGGTTTACAGCTGTTTCGACAACAAAAGAAAGTGATTCATTCAATGCTTTTTGACTGACATCATGTTGGTATTGACCTACTCCAATCGATTTTGGATCAATTTTTACCAATTCAGCTAATGGATCTTGAACACGTCGTGCTATGGATACAGCACTTCTCTCTTCAACCTGTAAATCGGGAAATTCTTCTCTAGCAAGCTTTGATGCCGAATATACACTAGCTCCTGCTTCATTTACAATAATATATGGAATAGCTAACTCATTGTTATTAATTACATCTGAGATAAACTGTTCCGTTTCCCTTGAAGCTGTGCCGTTACCAATTGCAATTAATTCAATATGATATTTTTGGATAAGCTCCAAAACAATTTTCTCAGCCCCCGCTATATCATTTTTCGGTGCAGTAGGATACATCACACCGACATGATGAACTTTTCCTGTTTCATCAACTACTGCCAACTTACATCCAGTACGAAAAGCGGGGTCAACACCAAGTACGGTTTTCCCTTTTAAAGGCGGTTGTAATAATAAGCTTTTTAAGTTTTTAGAAAACACATTGATCGCATGTTGTTCTGCCTTTTCTGTTAGGCTGCTGCGTATCTCTCTTTCAATAGAAGGCTGGATTAAACGCTTATAACTATCATCAATCGCATGTTGTAGCAGTTCTTTGATGTCACTACTTACAGACTGTTTAATGATTCGCTCGTTTAAAAATTCAATAATTCTGTCTGTTGATGGATGAATGGAGACTTTTAAAACCCCTTCCTTTTCACCTCGGTTAAGTGCTAAAATTCGATGAGATACAAGGGAACGAATGGGTTCATGAAACTCATAGTACATTTCATATACTTGCTTTTCATCTTTTTCAACATCTTTTGCTTCCGATTCAATCGATCCTCGCTTGACCGTTTCATCTCTCATGTATTCTCGGTATGCAGGTTCTTCTGATATCCATTCTGCAATAATATCATTTACCCCCGCTAACACATCTTCGACAGTATGTAATTCATGCTCCTCTGAAATATATTTGACCGCTTCCTCATTAAGCTCGGTAATCTCCTGTTGCCAAACCAGCTCTGCTAATGGCTCTAATCCTTTCTCTTTTGCAATTGTAGCTCTTGTTCGGCGTTTTTGCTTGTAAGGACGATAAAGATCCTCTACTCGTTGCAGTTGCATAGCTTGTAGAATTTCCTGTCTTAGCTCGTCTGTCAACTTTCCTTGTTCTTCAATACTTCTTAAAACCTCTTGCTTTCTTTCAGATAGGTTTACGACATAATTCCATTTATCTTGAACTAATTTAATTTGTACTTCATCCAAACCACCTGTTACTTCCTTACGGTAACGTGCAATAAAAGGAACCGTATTTCCATCTTCCAATAATGCAATCACTTTATTTACAATAGGTACTTTTACTTTTGTCTCATTCGCTACCCAAAAAGTTAAATCTTGATTTATTTCATTTGTCACAAGTTCTCCTCCTTTACTACGTTGTCTATTTTATCAAAAATAGCAGAACTTTCCTAATGTCGTTATCTCCTACTTGGACTCCTTCGTATTCTTTATAAATCTTAAAAAGGGATCGGGATAAAGTGAAACTTCATTTCTTGGAATGCTTTTTCCAAGAAATGTTAGCTGAACCAATCGGGCATTTAGGTGCCGTTTTCTCACACTCAGATCCGTCTGTATCAACTCAGGTCTTGATGTGGGAGTCTTACGGCACCTTACATGCGGGATAAAGTGAAACTTCATTTCTTGGAATGCTTTTTCCAAGAAATGTTAGATGAACCAATCGGGCATTTAGGTGCCGTTTTCTCACACTCAGATCCGTCTGTATCAACTCAGGTCTTGATGTGGGAGTCTCACGGCACCTTACATGCGGGATAAAGTGAAACTTCATTTCTTGGAATGCTTTTCCCAAGAAATGTTAGCTGAACCAATCGGGCATTTAGGTGCCGTTTCTCACACTTAGATCCTTCTGCAACTCAGGTCTTGATGTGGGAGTCTTACGGCACCTTACATGCGGGATAAAGTGAAACTTCATTTCTTGGAATGCTTTTTCCAAGAAATGTTAGATGAACCAATCGGGCATTTAGGTGCCGTTTCTCTTAAAAGATGCACAAAACATAAGCCGATGTTGACTTATCAAACAAAGGAAATCAAAGTTTGCTTGCAGCACAGGCGCTTAACTAGACGATGCTACTTCCAAAAAAGCTATGACCATACAGAAAAAAATTTAGTTTCCTAGACAAAAAATAAGAGCTGCAGTCTTAGTCAGCTCTTTTATAATGCATAGCTATTAAAGTAGTATCATCATGTCTAGGGGAATCGTTTATATGCTTGAATATATGCGTAATCTCCTGAGCATTTTTGGTCGTTAAATACTTTTGTGACAAATCTTTATCCGTTACACCATCAGAAAACATTAAAAACATCATGTTTGGCTGTAGCTTTTCTCGAATAACTTTAAACGAACAATGGTATCCAGCTAAATAGCCGGCATTGGGAATATTACGCTTTTTCTTCTGGTTTTCTGTAATGATTAAAATACCTATATTACCTATGGAAGAAAAGGAATACATTGCTGTTTGGAAATCAATTTTGAGAATACCAACAACAACACCACGTTTTCCATGTAATTGTTCATTGCACTTTTTTATAATCGTTTCAATATTAGTATTCATATTTTCTTTAATAATATCAATAACAATTTGTGAGGATTCCTTGGCAAACTCACCACTTCCTAATCCGTCCGCAATGGCACAAACAAATTCACGCTCTGTTTCTTTATAAAAATAACTGTCTCCACAATGATAGTTACCGACCTTCGCTTGTTGGAAGACAGACACATCTACATGTTTCATACTAATCAAAGACCTCCGTGCTTTCCATCTGAATAGCTTCTCTTAGCTTCCGTAATGAGCGGCGTTGAAGTCTTGAAACATGCATCTGTGAAATCCCTAACAGTTCCCCTGTTTCCTTTTGGCTCTTATTTTCAAAATAAGTATAATGTAAAATTTGTTGTTCTCTTTCAGATAAAATTGGAAATATTTTTTCTAGCAGCATCTTTTGATCGACATGATCGTACCCACGTTCTTCATTTCCTACTAAATCCAAAATAGCAACGGTACTCCCATCTGAATCTGCTTCAATTTTTCGATCAACCGAAAGTGCTTTGTAGCTTTTTCCCATCTCCATTGTTTCTAATATTTCTTCCTCTGACACTTCTAGATAGTCTGCTAATTCTTTAATGGATGGTGATTTTTGGTTTTGTGCCGTTAAAATATCTACTGCTTTTTTTATTTTTGGTCCTAATTCCTTTATTCGCCTTGGAACATGTACACTCCATGTTTTATCACGGATAAAGCGTTTTATTTCTCCAATAATTGTAGGTATTGCAAAAGATTCAAAAGATTTACCGAATGTTGAATCATATCGGCGTACTGCAGCTAATAGTCCGATCATTCCCACTTGGACAAGATCTTCATGAATAGCACTATTTTTTGAATACTTACGAGCGATTGATTCGACAAGATCCTTGTATATCAGAACAAATTTCTCTTGCAATTGCTCATTCGTGGGCTCCTTTTGCAATGATTCAATTAATTGGTAAACCTCATCCCTTCCGTTATTGTGTGGTTGAGATTTGGTCGTCATCAAAGCCCACCTCAGTTTCATTTATATACTTCGTCATTAGTACAATGACACCATAACTATTATTGATTTGAACTTTATCCATTAATGCATTAATTAAGAACAGACCAAACCCTCCTTCTCGTAAATCTTCAATTGATTCCGTTTCGTTATATGGGCCAATACTATCCTTTATTTCATTTAGACTGAAACTGTCACCACGATCTGCCACCATAATTTCTAAGCGATCATCGTAGACACCAAAACCGATCGTAACTTCACCTTCACCATCATGATAAGCATGATTGACGGTATTCGTAATTGCTTCAGAAATGGCTACTTTTAAATCTTCAATATCCTCATAAGAAAAGCCCATACGATTGGCTATTCCGGAAATACTTAACCTCACAACACCAATATACTCCGCCTTTGCTGGAACCTTCAGTTCAATAAAATCAAATTTCTCCATTATTCACTTCCACCCCGAATCGCAGCATTTACATCCATAATCTCATCTAACCCTGTAATTTTAAACAAGCGCAGTACACGTTCCTGTATATTTACTAATATTAACTTACTATCATGCTCCTTTGTTGATTTAAGTGCACTAATAAAAATACCTAAACCTGTACTATCCATATAACTTACTTTTTCTAAGTCAACCTCCACTATCCTGCCTTTTTGTTGTGTAAGGGGAATTAACGTTTCTTTCAAATTTGGGGCAGTATATGCATCTATTTCTCCAGATAAGTGGACAATAGACTTATTTGGTTCATCTGTGATTTTAATAGTTAGATTCATATTTCTCCTCCTATATATGTGAAACTTGATTTCGTAGACGATCTTTGGCTACGAAATATTAGAAAAACCTTGGCTTGTCGCCAAGTCTTTAGCGACAGCTGTAGTTTTTCTTATACGATAAAGTGAAACTTCATTCCGTGGAATGCTTTTTACACGGAATGTTAGTACCACAAGGGTATGACCTAAAGGCCCTTGAACCAATCGGGCATTTAGGAGCCGTTTTCTCCGACTTAGCTCCTTTGCACGAACTCAGGACTTGAAGTGGGAAACTTACGGCACCTTACATGCGGGATAAACCCTAAAATTTTATACTTTCCTATAGTATTAGAAAAGTGAAACTTCGTTCTAGGAGTGTTTTTCTCCTTGAAGTGGAACAAAGTCTGAAAACTTGGGAGCCCTTGAAAAATGGCGGTGTATTGCTATCGAAGCATACTCTGTTCTATTCAACGCATTTTGATCGACAACTTTGAAAATATTGCGTGTGTCGCTGCCGAAGTTTTTTCTTGTCCTCGAAAAAGAAAAACGCTTCTTATTCGTGCACATCTATTGCTGCTTCCTTTTTCCCGAAGCAATCAGGTTAGTCGCCGTTTTTTCTTTTCCACTCTATTTAAAGAGTGGTTTACAGCGCCGAATATATAGAATATGTACATAAACATATTTTTTGGATTGTTGTTTAGATCCTGCTTACATTTACCCATTAAAACAATCTGTTAAACTTCTCTTCTTATAATTAGTAAAGTAAAATCATCTCGCAGTTCAAAGTCCTGTAAACGCTCAAAATATTTAAAAACTTGATTAACCATCTGTTGAGCTGGTAGATGAATATACTTTCTAATCACATCTAACACTTCTTGGCGTTCAATAAATCGTTCACCATCTCTGCACTCTGTAACTCCATCTGTCAATAGAATGACCATATCCCCTTGTTCAATTTTAAGTTCATATTGCGGATAAGTTGTATCTGGGGTTACACCTAAAACAAGACCTTTTGTTTTTAGTTCAGTAAATATGTCTTGCTTTGCATTGTAATAAAAACCAGGTTCGTGACCTGCTGAGGCATAACGGAGTGTATTTTCAAAGGGAAGGTATTGTGCATAAAACATTGTAATAAACATGCTGGGATCAACATTTCTTTCAACAACTCGGTTCATGTTAACAAGAATTGCTTTTGGTGTCATCGCATCTTCAGGGTAACTGTCCATGGCATACTTAATCATTGACATGCAAAGCGCAGCGGGAATCCCTTTTCCTATAACATCAGCTATAGCAATTCCTAATGATCCATCTCTACCTTTTACAAAATGATGATAGTCTCCATTCATTTGATGAGCAGGCATACTAATAACACCTATATCCAACCCCTGAATATCTGGCTTTTTGGTCTCTAAAAGCGTTTCCTGCATACTAGCCGCTACCGATATTTCTGATTTTAACTCTGACTGTTTTTCCCGAAGCTGTTGATACTCTCGATGAGCAATTCCATATGCAATCATCGCCTCTAACAGAAAATTCATGGAATATTTAATACCCTCACTTAAATTAGGATATAAGTCTTCGAGGGCCTGAATATGCATATTAACGATTTCATCTGGCAAAATATTATTCTTTATAAAAGATTTACTAGCCTGTTCAATTTCATAAAGGGAGCGCTCATCTCTTGTTTCAATATAACGCTTCATTAATACTTTATAAGTTTCTGCATCTAATTTCAGTATACTCTCCATTATTTTCCCCCTCACTATCCATCGTAGCCAAAACAACTGAATGGTTACAAACTCTTTACTGTACCTCATCCATCAATTAGTGAATTAACTCCAAATAAAAGGAAGCTGTCAGACTCATATCTAAGATCCGTATAGATAAAAGCCTTCACAGCATACTCTCTTTTTTACCATTTCAAATTAGAACAACTACCTTAACCATTTAATTACTTTCACTCGTGTTCCCTTACCGACCTCTGTTCGGATGTCAAATTCATCCATTAACCTTTTGACACCTGGCAATCCAGCTCCCAAACCTCCGGAGGTTGAATAGCCATCTTCTAACGCTTGTCCGATATCTACAATCCCGGGGCCTACATCAATGGCAATAATGCAGATTCCTTTATGCTCGACTGTATGGATCACTTCAAAACATATTTGGCCGTGATCTGCATATAGATAAATATTTCTTGCCAGCTCCGATATCGTTGTTGCAATACGTGCTTGGTCGACGGTTCCAAAACCTAATTTCTTCGCAATATCTCTACCTAACTGTCTTGCACCTACTATATCCCATTCTTTTTTTATATTCACACAAGATTGAGGTTGCATCCACTATTCCCCCAATTCCTGGTAGAGTTTAATAAGGCCTTGCTCTAAATTTAATGCAGTTGACACATTTTTTAAATGAATTCCTAAATCTAATAAAGTTACAGCAACTGCAGGCTGAATACCTGTTAAAACTACCTTCGCCCCCATTAAATCTGACATTGTAACAACATCACCAAGCACTTTGGCAATAAATGAATCAATAATATCAACCGATGTTAAATCAATAACCACTCCAGTTGAGCCGTTCTTATGAATCTTATCTAATAAATCCTCTTGAAATTGGATAGCTGTTTGATCATCAATCTCTGTCTGTATGGAGATTAATAAATAATTATGTAGCTTTAATATGGGTATTCGCATCATCATCACTCTCCTTTCAATGATTGAATTAATTGCTCAATACTATCCTCTTTACTTTCAATATCGACAACTTGACGATTCGTTATTTCAAGAGCTCTTTCAAAGCCTTTCTTTAAAGAACTTTTCGTTGGGAATTTACTTAAATCGATCCCTAAATTAACAATGGTTTGGGCAATTTCCGGACGGATTCCTACAAGGATACATGTTGCACCGATTAAGCGTACTGCTTCTGCCGCTTGAATAATATGATGAGCAACCATTGTATCAACAACTGGAACACCCGTTATATCCATCAAAACAACTTCCGAATTATGTTTAATCGCGCCATCAAGCAGGTTTTCCATAATTAATTTTGCCCGTTCCGTATCGATCGTTCCGATTAAAGGCATAATTGTAATACCGTCCATCACAGGAATTAACGGAGCTGATAACTCTTGAAGAGCTACCCTTTGTAACGACACCGTGTTCTCCCAACTTCCTGAATATTCATTAACGAGCTGACGAATTAGAGGTTCAACCCAATTATCTACACTTTCTAATACATTAGAAATAAATGTAGAACCTATTTGCTCTGTTTGACTTAAAATATAATCAATTGTAACTCTACGAAACACTTGTAAGCCGTCGGTAATATAACTTAAAGGCCATCCAAGATTAATAATCTTTTCAGAAAAGTTCTCAACTGCTTTTGAAAAACCAGCATTTTTTATGCTTGTAAATATCACATTCACAAATTCTCTATTAGTACTATCAAATAGTTCTTCAGAAATACTAGCTGTATAATTATCACTTTTTAATGAATTTATTTCTTCCAGCCACATTTGTACAATGGCATCACTATTATCGATTGCAATCTTTTTAAACTTCTCGTCCATTTCCTTACCCCCACTTAATTAAAATATAATTTTTATTCTAAGTCATGTTATAGAGCTGCTTCAAAGCCCTAAAATTGTACTTTTTTCTAAAGTTATCAACAATAATTGTAACATAGAAACAAAAAATGGATAAAGTGAAACTTCATTCCGTAGGAGTTTTCTTCCAGCTCCTACGGAATGTTAGCTTGAACGAATCGGGCATTTAGGTGCCGTTTTCTCCCACTTTTAGACCTTTTGTATCCACTCAAGGCTCTTGAAGTGGGAGTCTTACGGCACCTTACATGCGGGATAAAGTGAAACTTTATTTTACGCAGTGCTTTTCTTCTTGAAGTGGAACAAGGCTAAAATCTCAAGCACCCTTGGAAAAGGAAACACTTTTTCTGCATATCATGTCTCACTATCGAGGTTTTTCTTATCTTGAAAAAACGCGATGTCCCTTCATAATTCCTCCTGTTCGATGCGAACCAATCAATCTTTCAGACGCCGTTTTGCTTCTCTTATTCTTTTTTTGACAATCTGTATAATATTTAGATATTTGCGGCACCTCACACGCAGAATTTTCAACACAAAAATACCCTTGTAATAACACAAGGGTACTATTGACCATACATATCCTTCAGTCCTAAACTGATTTCCAATGCCTGATTGATCTTAAACATCATTTCTTTATCCAATTTTGTTATTCTATCTGTTAGCCTTTGTTTATCAAGTGTTCTAATCTGCTCTAGCAAAATAACGGAATCACGATCAAACCCATATCGTTTTGCATCAATCTCCACATGTGTTGGGAGCTTGGCTTTTTGAATTTGCGCTGTAATAGCAGCAACAATAACGGTAGGACTGAAACGATTCCCGATATCATTTTGCAGGATCAATACCGGGCGGACGCCTCCCTGTTCTGACCCGACAACAGGGGAAAGGTCAGCGAAATATACTTCGCCTCTTTGCACGATCAAATGGTTACACCCCGATCACAGAACGTTCCAAGGTGTTTTTTGCCTCCTCTTCAGCTTGGAAAGCTTCTGAAGCAATTGTCAAATTAATGCGGCCCATTTCTGCATAACCCTTTTCCATGGTTTCACGAAATCGTCGAAAATGCTCATCTCGTTTTTGCTGAAGATAGTTTCTTGTTGCCTGACAAATGAAATCACTCAAATCACTGTTCTCATATTTCACCAGACCATCCACCTCATTTAACAGGTTTTTCGGTATTTTAACTAAAACTTCTTGTAAGCTTTCTGACAAAACCATACACCTCCGCCAACTGTTGAACGAACTTTGTAAAATTCAATTTTAATAATATCATTGAATTCGCCCATTTGCAAAGGGTTGTAGGAATTTTTTCCGAAAAATCATTTGTTTTGTCGTTTATTTTTTATACGACGTGGTATATAGTGTAGAATACCTTATTACAGACGAGCTCTTTAAAGACCTTTGTAGATTCTCGGAACACGGTTGTTTATTACACAAGGGATTTCATAATTAATCGTTTCAGCATATTTAGACACTTCATCCATGGAAATAAATGCCTCATTTTGACGACCAATGAACGTTATCTTTGTACCAACAGGATACGCTTTATCCAACCTCACCATTGTTTGATCCATACAAATTCTACCTATTATCGGCATTCTTTTTCCATTGACCAAAACAGAAAAGCCTTGCATTCTGCGCAGCCATCCATCTCCATAACCAATTGGAACCGTACCTATCCATTCTTGTTGTCTTGCTTTATATGTGCATCCATAGCTAATACAATCACCTGGCTGGATTTGTTTAACGTGAACAAGTTTACTGTGTAAAGAGAAAGCTTGCTTTAACTCTATCTCCCCCTTTTCTTTTACTGCATTAGATGGATACAAGCCATACATGGCTATGCCAAACCGAATATAGTCATACATTTCAGCGGGAAAACGTATCGCACTAGCGCTATTACTAACATGGACATCGAGGTTTCCTTGCCAGCGCTCCTTTAATTTAGAAAGGAAATGGGTAAAACGTGATTGCTGTTTGTTAAAATAGGTTATGTCTAATTCATCGGCTGTAGCAAAATGCGTGAATACTCCTGTTAAATATATGCTTCGATTATTTTTTAATGCTTCTAAAATAGGATCTAGTTCTTTTTCCGTTCTTATCCCTATCCTCCCCATACCCGTATCAACTTTCAAATGAAGATGAAGCGGCTTAGGAAGCGAATACGTACTCA
Source organism: Cerasibacillus sp. JNUCC 74 (assembly GCF_053667775.1). The sequence goes on from NZ_CM132207.1 coordinate 3,539,713, forward strand.
CCTCATCCAACCATTCTTTTTGAAAAAAAGTAAGCGTTATTTCATTATTACAGGCTTCTACAGCAGATTCTGGCGGAACCCATCCAAGTACTAAAATAGGAGCAGTAATGGACGCTTTCCGCAATTTAATGGCTTCTTCCAACAGTGCTACTGCTAAATAATCTGCTCCGGCTTCCAAAGCCTTCTTCGCAACTTGTATACTGCCATGGCCGTATCCATCGGCTTTTACTACTGCCATTACTTTTGTTTCAGTTGACAGCTTTTTCTTTATTTGTTTTATATTATATGCAATTGCATCCAGATCTATTTCTATCCATGTATTTCTATGTAAATCCAATTTTCTAACTCCTTACGTTATTTTTTAAATGCTTTAGGTGGCATTATCCCCCGCTGAAGCCTCCGCCGAGCTTAATTGCGGGGTAAACTTAGCCTAAATGATACTATTTTTATTTTACTTCTAATCATGTAAAATAAATTATAATTAAGCTCATTTACAATAATTACCATGCGTGTTTAAATATACACATTTCTCTATGCTATTAAGCTTAACTTATAAGCATTTAAATCCGTTATTTATCGTTTAGAACTATTTCTCCCTTTATACAGATTGTACTACATCTTGCAAAATGAAAAAACAAACTACCCTTATGAGCTTATCTCAAAAACGGATAGTATGACTGTACTTTTCTATTTACAGCACATTACATTTCACCATGTAAAAAGCAGACTCTTTATATGATAAGAGTCTGCTATCTAGCCTAACATTTATTTCACTTCTTTATTTGTAACAGATTTAGCTACTTCAATCAGTTCTTCTTTTGTCAGATCTTCACTGGCCAACATAAAATCGACACCATTATGAGTCCATTCCACGGAGTTTTCAGTCATGGCTCCCACCGCAAATCCCAGGTTAACAATTTCCCCCTTTACTTCATTTGGAGAATTCATCGCTGTTTGAGGTTTTGCTTGTTCTTCAATTAAAGTAAAGCTCTTATCACCTTCAAACGTTAAGATGACTCGATCTCCTTGATCCGTAGACGTCTCTTTCTTTTCTGTTAGTTGAGCTCCTGCCATGTAAGAAGGATAGTAAACCGTGAGCGGCTGTTCACCAGCTGTTGCAGTAGTTTCTTCAGCTTTTTCACTTCCCATATTTTTTTTCATAGAAAAATCATCGTCTGCAAATTTGGCTTTTTGATCAAAAGTAGAAAAAGTTACATCCACCAAAGCTTTTTTATCTTTGTCTAGAACTTTTACTTGCACTGGCTTTAATGATTTCTTATCAAGGTAAATTTCCTGATAAGGTAAATTGTTGTTACTTTGATAATTTGTTTTCGTTTTAAAAACATAGTGTGCATCTGTTACTTCAAATTTGGCTTCCTTATCCTTTTTGATATCATTGATTAATGATTGATAAAGATACGGTTGACTGCTATTTTGTGGCCATTCCGCTTGAAACTTAAAGCTTTTCTTTAATGCAGGTGTTAAGACAAACACACCATCTTTATTTTTTAAAATTATTTGATTGCCCTTGTCATCATCTTGACTTGACAAGCCAACTCGATACATGTCTTTTTTCTTATGCCAGATGTCAATCTGGAATGTTTGCTGTTCCTGGCCTGTATTCATGTTCATTTCAGCTTTTGCTTTGTACCCGTCCATTTTTTCCATATTTTCTTTTAAATCTGCTATAACATCTTCTTGCGATTTCTCTCCACATGCTGACAATAACAATACGAAGCTCATTAAAATAATCAAACTACCGATTTTCTTCTTCATGGACATATCTCCCTTGTCTCAGTTAAAACAAAGGGAACCTTATCACCTTATACCTCGTCAGAAATCATACGATATGCAGCCGATATTCCATTGATCACATCGCTTGCCAATAGATCATGTTCAGAATGCTGTTGGATAACTAATAAATCTGCAGACAGACCGTGTATAAAACATGCATTACATAAAGCTTGAAACAGATCTTGTTTTTGCATGATCATAGCTAGAATAATGCCCGTTAACACATCCCCGCTTCCACCTTTGGAAAGCCCAGGATTACCTGTTTGGTTTACCGCTTGTTTCCCATCCGGAGAAGTTATCATGGTATACTGTCCTTTTAACACCACATAAGTACGGTATTCTTTTGCAAATTCGCTTGCATATCGAAACGGATTTTGTAGCAGTTCCTGAATGGATACTCCTAACAGCATGGCCATTTCTCCTGGATGTGGTGTAATAACAGTAGGTTGATCTCGTTCTTTTAACTTGCTTAAAGCTTGTGATAAGTGATATAAACCGTCTGCATCAATAATAAGAGGACAGTTAGCATTATCGATTACATTCTGAACAAGCTCTCCTGTCCAAGTTTTTCTCCCAATCCCCATCCCAATAGCTACAGCATGATAACCGCTCAAAATAAGATTCGCTTGATTATCAAGAAACCCATTTTTCTCAGATAGAACCATATACATTGCTTCTACACAATTTGCAGCTACGGCTTGGATTACCTTTTCCGAAGTAGCTCCGGTAATTAAACCGGCACCAGCTTTTAATGCAGCACGTATCGACATGGACAGTGCTCCGGGCATTCCTATACACCCACCAATGATAATACCTTTTCCATGCTTGCCTTTATGGTCATTCGGCTCTCTTTTTGGAAGACTTCTTTTCACATCTTTTAAATTCCAAACAGATTTAGTTGTATGTTGCTTGAAGGCTAATGTAGGCAAACCAATGGAGACAACCTCCCAAGATCCATAATAAGAAAACGTGTCATTAAGAAAAACACTTAGCTTTGGTGCACCGATAATAATCGTGTGATCTGCTTTAATAGCAGTATAAGCTTCCACACCTTCATTCGCTGGGAGTCCGGATGGAATGTCAACAGAGATGATAAGCTTTTGTTTTTGCTTATTGATAAACGGAACCAATGATGCAAAGGGTTCGCGCAAATCACCATCTACACCAATTCCGATCATTGCATCAATTAACACATTAGCTTCTTTAATCGCACGTACATCTTCTCCAGCAAACTTTAATAAAGTACCTCCACAGTTTTCATAAACTTGCTTATGGTAATGGGCATCACCAGTTATCTTTTCATCTGGAACTATTTGTAACACGTTTACATCATACGCGTCATCGAGCAACGTACGTGCGATAACAAATCCATCCCCTCCATTATTCCCTGCTCCTACCAGCACACATATTTTATCTTCCTTGGAGATTTTACAAGTTACTTTTTCAGCAACTGCTCGTCCGGCATTTTCCATCAACAGCTTCCCATCTAAACCGATCGCATGCATTGCGAAATGATCGATATCGTACATTTCTTTCGCGGTGACAATATACAAATCTGTTCCCTCCTACCCGCACTAAAATAATATGAGACAACCTAAGTGATTATGCATTTACAGATCTTGTTTTAGAACCATAATCAGTCATTTTTTAATCGCTTTTTTAACGCTCTTCGATAATAACTTGAGCAGCAGCATATTCTCTTGTATGGCTGATTGATAAAAATAAATTAGTTTGTTCAAATCCTTTTACATATAGATGAGGTGCACCACTTTTTAATATTTGCACTTCCATATCCTGAAAACTTAACTTTCCAATCCCAGTACCAGCTGCCTTAGAAAAAGCCTCCTTTGCTGCAAATCTTCCGGCAACAAACTCTACCTTCCTTTTATCAGTTTTTAACGAAGCATAAATTTCTCTTTCCTTTGGTGTTAAAATACGCTCAATAAATCGGCAGTTTCTCTCAAGATTTTGTTTAATCCGATACAATTCTATTATATCAATTCCAATCCCTTTAATCATAACTCTTCTACCTCTTTCACAAAATAATTACATGCATTTTTAAACCTCTATTCACAGGAAAATAGGAATAGCCCAAATCAGACATTTAAATTAAATTTTTTCTCACTTTACTTTGTTCGATACAATAGTGCTAAAACGTCTTCTAAGAAGGAATGTCACCCTGCTCTTATTTCATAATTATACTGTAATAATAAGTAATAATTATGGTATGATAAAGAAAACTTGGCTAGCGGCAAGCGGAGCGCAGACGATTGCCTAGTTGCACTTATACTTAAATCCTTAAAATCTTTACAACACTGAATCTGCTTCTACGTTTATTTATTTAACGTATAAAGAAAACTTGGCTAGCGGCAAGCGGAGCGCAGTCGATTGCCTAGTTGCACTTATACTTATTACCTTAAAATCTTTACAACATTGAATCTGCTTCTATGTTTATTTAACGTATAAAGAAAACTTGGCTAGCGGCAAGCGGAGCGCAGTCGATTGCTTAGTTGCACTTATACTTAAATCCTTAAAATCTTTACAACATTGAATCTGCTTCTATGTTTATTTATTTAACGTATAAAGAAAACTTGGCTAGCGACCAACGTAGCGCAGGCGTTTGCTTAGTTGCACTTATACTTAAATCCTTGAAATCTTTACAACGTCGAAGTCCCTACATGTTAATTTTATTTTAACGTGTAGAGAAAACTATTTATGATCTTACTGTATGAAAATATATTCTAAAGATTAATAAGAGCTTTCTTATTTCTACAAAAAATAACGAGTTATAAAATCTAAATGTAACATCCTAGAAATTAGAAAATAGTTTTCTTTAATCAAATTTAAGGGAACTTTTCGACCTTGAACCAATAATTGTGAGCTTAGGCGGTATTCTCTCCTTGTTGTTTTCGAATTTATATTCGTTTCTACATGGTGGATAATCTTTTTGAAAAGTATCTTCGTAAGCTTAAGCGGTCAACTACAATATACTTCGATCTTCTTCCTGCGATAAGTTAACATCGACACGGATCTAAGGGAAGGCTGATTAAAAGCGGGCTTGCCGCTCAGCCGTTGGCATACCCCTGTTTTAGAGGCATATTTCCTCTATCTCATCAGAAGATCTCCTGTTTGTATGCCTAACCGAGTACTTCTGGCTTTTGTTCTTAGACTCATCCTAATATACATGAACCTTAAATAAGCGAATTTTACCACCCGCTAGAAACAGGGATAAAAAGCATGTATATTTAAAACAACGCTAGAATCAAAATATCTATATAAAATTAATCGATTTCACTCAGCCAATCCATTGATCGCTTCATTTGAAAAAAACTATTTGGAGGAGTCCAATGTTTATTCGAAACGAAAGAAGTATAAAAGAATTTATGCAATCTTATCCGGTTGTCTCTGCATTAGTTATCATCCATCTAGTGTTATGGTTCATGATTAACTTCCTACAGTTACCTATTGGAATAATCATTTATCAATTAGGCGAGGGTAATAATTACTTTATTTCCCAAGGGGAATATTGGAGACTAATTACGCCAATTTTTCTTCATGCCGATTTAATGCACGTACTGTTCAATTCCTTTTCACTCGTGTTATTTGGACCGGCTCTAGAACAAATGTTAGGAAGAAGTAAGTTTACTCTCGCCTATCTGCTTGCAGGACTGATTGGTAATATAGGAACCTATCTGTTTGCACCATCTAACTACTTTTTTACTCATGTTGGAGCTTCTGGAGCTATATTTGGTTTATTTGGTATTTATCTATTTATGGTGTCCTTTCGTAAGCATTTAATTGATCAAGTAAGTTCACAAATAATAACAACCATATTAGTCATTGGACTAATAATGACATTCATTCGTCCAAATATAAATATTTATGGTCATATCTTTGGATTTATTGGCGGATTCATTATAGCCCCGGTCGTCTTAGCTGGTGCTAAAGCATATAACCCTTGGGCTTCTTTAGTAAGACGAAGAAGTTATAAAAATGATGATGACAGCATTCAATTCGATCCTAACCGTTGGGAAAAGCGCCTGTTTCCACGTTCGGCAAAGAAAAACATTTTGTGGATTATTTTAGGTGTTTTAGCATTACTAGGACTCTTTAGCCGGTTTTTTTGATGTCTATTTATAGTCCATAATCAAATATCGCCATGTTTTTATTTTGAAAGCAGTCTAAATGAATGACTACCAGTTAATGCTTGGTATTGTGAAACTTTATTTGCGGAGTTCTCTTAATATTAGTTGGACATAGAGAACCAATCCTTAACTTTTTAAATACGATCTTTCTCCCAAAACTCTACCGTTAGCTTAAAACAATTGCCATAGACCATTAAAAAACGCATTAGGAGGAGAAAAATATATGGCAAATATTTATGAAATTGCTAAATTAGCTGATGTTTCTGTTTCGACTGTCTCCAGAGTATTAAATAACCATAAATATGTATCGGAAGAAAAGAGAAAACGAGTACAACAAATAATCAAAGAATTGAACTACACTCCGAATAGAAATGCTATTGATTTGATACGAGGAGAGACGAGAATGATTGGTGTTATTATTCCGTATAACAATAATCAGGCATTTGATCAAATGCTACATGGCATTTTTAATAAATCCACTGAACTTGATTATTCTGTTGCCGTTCTTCCAACAAAATATAACAAGCAAAAAGAACTGGAATATTTAGCAATGCTTAAAAATAAACTGCTGGATGCGATAATTATAACTTCCAGGTCAAACAGCTGGGATAAAATCATTCCTTTTACTAAATACGGTACCATCATTTCTTGTGAATATACGGAGTTCAAGGAAATCGGTTGTTCATATTTGGATCGCTACGCATCTTATATCGATGTCTTTAAAACATTAAAAAATAAAGGATATACAACCATTGCTTTTACTACCGCAAGAGAAGCCGCTGAAAGCTTAAGTACAAGACAAACAATTGCCGCTTATGAATCTGTTATTGGCCATGTTAATCCAGAACTGCATATTTCAAACTGCTTTTGCTTTGAAGATGGTTATAAAGCAGCTAAAACATTGTTAGCATTAAAAAATCGGCCTACTGCAATCTTTGCTAACGGCGATGAGGTAGCCGGCGCCATTTATCAGTATGCAAAATCCATTGGCTTTCATGTGCCGCGAGACATTGCAATTATCGGTCAAGAAAATCAGCCAATCGGGGTCGCTCTCGGAATTTCAACGCTTCATCATCGTTTAGGAAAAGTTGGTGAGCAGGCGTTTGAGCTTGCAGTAAAAAAATCTTCAGCTAAAGTAAAAACATCATATAAAATTATTCAACGAGCCTCCATTTAAAAATACAAATGGAATTTGTGTCAACTCTCATCTATAGCGGTTATACAGGAAACATAATTATTGCTTTCTTATCCTTGTAAAAAATTCTTTTATTGCGTGGGGAATATAGTTTCCCCCTTGTATAAAAGAAAAATTAGTCAACCCTTCTTACAGTCCATTCCCACTACCTGCAATATGTATAACGGCCACTCTTATTTTCCAAACGAATGGATCATATTAAGAATAGCATTTTTACTTTAACTTGCTAACATAACGCACCATTCATACTCTCATGCCATCATGAATATAAAGAGACTATAAAATGTGTTGACCTGAAATGCGTTTCATCTTCTAAACTTAATATCAAACAACAAAAAAGGAGATGAGCAACTTGTATCACACATTTATTTTTGACTTAGATGGAACGATTATCGATTCAGAAACAATTGGTCTTGAAGCGTTACAAGCAGCGTTAAAAGAGATAGGAATAAATAAAACGTTAGAAGAACTTCGTTTTTCAATAGGTATACCCGGATTAAGAACCTTAGAAATCTTGGAAATTGGAGACATTCCAACCGCACTCCATAGTTGGCTTGAAAAGCAGAAACCATTTATGGAAAATGTCCCTATATTTCCTGGAATAACGGAGGTTCTTGAACAACTACCAAACTTAGCTATTGTAACTTCCCAAAACAGAAAGGAATTGCAAGCAGGATTTAAAAAACTAAGGATCGCTCCTTATTTTAAAACTGTTGTCTGTGCAGATGATACAGAAAAACATAAACCTAATCCAGATCCTTTATTATTTGCTTTACAATTATTAAAAATTAAAAAACATGAAGCCATTTACATTGGAGATTCCATCTATGATATGCGCTGTGCTAAAGCAGCAGGCGTAGATTTTGGGGTAGCTGCTTGGGGGTTAACTTCAACTTCTAAATTTATCGAAGCGGATTATATTTTCGAGACTCCTAATGATATCTTGCGTTTAAAAGCAGACAACACACCAACATCCTATATCATATAAATTTGCTTTAGTGAGAGATGACCCTCCTAAGAAGAACGAATCAGATCACAAGTCTTCTAAAAGGAAAGCGTATTTTCTTCAGAATGCGTAACGTTTCCTTATTGCTGGAACAAAATCTGATTGTCATTCTTAACAAGGAAAGAAGCTAGTTATATTCATGCGAAAATTATTTAAATAACTGCCCCCTTTCCTTTATCGGGACACCTATCGTTTTTGTCGTTGTCAATATCTTTACTTTACTTCTTTACACTCCCCAGCTTTCAGATTGGCAAGTCTAACAACCTCGTTAGTATGGAGACGGTTGAAACGGACCATCCATGAAAAGTGGAAGCCTTGGATGGTCCGTTAAATTATAAGTTACAATCTTTAAATACTTCAAGGTTAAAATCCAATTTTAGTAACTTACAAACGTTAAACATCACAATCATAATTCTTCGTTACATTTTTGAGGAAGACCGTTTTCGATAGGAATACCAGGATGCTATGTGATCCACATCTCTTTCCTCTAAATCTTTAATTTTATAATGACTACCTAAGCTATAATTTCCAAGAATAGATGCTTCGATGTTTGCTAAATGCTGTTTTCGATGGATGATATGCTGTTGTTTTCCCATAGTTTGAATTCGTTTGTGAAAAATAATCAACGTCTGTTTATACCATTTTCGATATGTAAGTATTATCCGCTCCTTTTCCAGCAGAAATCCCGCATCACGATAGCGTAAATAACCAAACCAGATCCCTACTGCCAATAATATAAGAGCTGTCCAGCTAAAGGTTGGTAAAAAGATAAGAATAGCTATACTAATTAAAACCATAGGTACACAAGCTCGTAATAAATAATATTTTAATGCCCGATTAGGAAGTGTTTGGATTTGTCCTTTTGGTAATGTATAGGCAGGTAAAAGGCTTGATAATAATTCCTCGACTTCTTTCTTTTTCAACAGCGGATACAGCACAAAAGCTCCTCCACTATCCTCAACATTGCCAGCCACCTCAGCAAAAATGGTAGCATAGCCAAATGGCTGTCGGAAAATACTTTCTTCCATTCCAATTGCCTGAATTCGCTTTAAAGGTATCGTTGTTTGTTTTTTTTCGAATAAGCCGCGAGTGATAAATAATTCATTTTCATGCCTTTCAATTCTAAAGTTCCAAAATTTAATCATCGTACCAGCGATTCCAAGTAACCAAAGAATCAATAAGATGCTGCTTATAACGATGATTAAAAGAAGTACACTTAGACTTATAATCCAGTTAAGCGTATCATCGTAAACATGTTTTGGAATAAATTGCTCTACTTCAGAAAAGAAAAAAGCGATAATAGCTAAAAGGAAACCGATACTACCAGAAGTTGTTCCGGCAATAAATAAGCGTTTATTGGAAATTTGATGAAATGGTACTTGAGTTTCGACATCCTGTTGTTTTAAAGCAGCAGTTTTAGAATATCCTTTTAATTCTTTATGCAACCGCTCTGCTTCTGTTAGTTTTACAGCCGTTAACGAAGCCTCTGCTTCTTTTCCTGATCCAGCTGTTTCAATTTGTACCCTTGCCAGCTTAAAAATTCGATGGAGAACATTAACTGTTAGATCAATCGATTGTATTCTCCCTTTAGATATATATCTTTTTTTGCGAACAAATATTCCCCACTCCATTTGTAGCTCGTCATCTGTTACAACATAGGTAAAACGAAGCCAAAAAATAATACTAAATGCGGTAAAAATAACGAGTAGTAACGCGATGCCACTAACGACATATAAAAAGTAATCTTTCGAAAACGAAATAAATGAAACAATAATTGGTATAATAACCTCGCGATATGAAAATAAATGAATGACTTTAAAGATAATCACAGCAGGATGCATACGTCTTGGTTTATACATCATCGTCTTCCGTCCTCGCTAACTCAGAAATATGATCTCTTAAAATCGAAGCATCTTCCTCGTTTAATGCTGGTATTTCATGTACTGTTGCTGCCGTTGAAATCGTTACACTTGCCAAGCCATACCGCTTTAGTATTGGACCTTGTTTCGTATCCACATGCTGAACCCGCGCCATCGGAACGAGCGTTCTAGAGACAATTAATATACCATGCTGTACATATATTTCTTGATCAAACAACTCATACCGCCAGCGTCTCCAGCGAAGTTTAGGGACCACAAACGTACATATATATCCTAGTAGAACAGTCACTACTAGAGCTAACCCGTTATACCACGAAAAAAAATCAAAGAGAAAACTAACAATCAGTTCACCTACTACAATTATAATTGCAAAATAAATTGCTGACGTTATTTTCCACACCTTAATCGCATCTTTAGCTATTTCATGCTTAGGAGGTTGTCTCATTGTTTCACCCTTTCTTTTGATTTTGTTCGCCTTTACGCCAATATAGTTATAAGTCTTGTTCAAAAAGGAGCTAAAAAAGAGAGGTGACGTAGCTTCGACTGGATATACAGCAAGAAACCAGCACTAAAGAAAGTTTGGCGTACAGGAGACTGCCTAATTGTACTACTTTGAACAATTTAAAGTGAAATCCTAATGTCGTCAAGAATAATAACAGATGCTTAACGCAATATGTTTTTTTACATACGAGTAAAAATTTTGGTTACGTTGGACTAACTTCTATGAAAAGATTTTATACTTTCAAACGAAAATTGAAATTCGAAGTGTTATTTTTATCGAACCATCCCCCCTTTTTAAGCTAGCAGGAATCACCTTTGAAATAAGCCATTAATGTCCTTACCTACAAATATCTGAACTAACACTCAGGCTCAATTATGTATATGACCTAAACCAAACTAGTTTCAGTTTAAGTTATTTTGTTGCCAAAATCCACTAACCTTGTGAGCCATTTCTCTTTTAAGTTGTCATTTAAGCAGGCTTTTCAAATTAGAGAAATACGGCCCCCCCTTACATTCGGAATAAAGAAAAACATGCCCTAAAATCGAGGAATGTCGACACCTAAGCGGCAAGCCGCCTTTAATCGGCCTTCCTTTAGATTCAAGCCGGTGTTGACTCATCCTAAGCGGAAGAGCGAAGTTTGCTACAGCTCAAGTACATAAGCTAGCTCGTTTGCAAAAAGATATCCATCATGTAGAAACTACTATTGTTTCTTAGATTAGAAAAACTTGGCTTATCGCCAAGTCTTTATGGCGAAAGCTGTAGTTTTTCTTATGCGATAAAGTGAAACTTCATTCAGTAGGAGTTTTCTTCCCTCTCCTACTGAAGGTTAGTACCACAAGGGTATGACCTAAAGGCCCTTGAACCAATCGGGTATTTAGGTGCCGTTTTCTCCCACTTTGACCCTTTGTATCGACTAAAGGCTCTTGAAGCAGGAGTCTTACGGCACCTTACATGCGGGATAAAGCCTAAAGTTTAATACTTTCCTATAGTACAACGAAAAAAAGCTTCTTTTTTTGAAAGAAGCTTTTTTCATATTAGTAATCTCTGTTTCTTCGTTTTTGAAAATTACCCTTCCGATTACGGCCACCCTGATTGCGTCCGCTTTGGCCACCACGTCCACTCTGACTGCGTTTACCATAAAAACGCTTGTTATTCGACCTGCGATTATCCTTTATGCTCTTTGCTTTCTTCACGCTTACTGGTGCTACAGAAGAAATTTTAACTGGAGTATCCTTCCGTTCTTTCGTGAGCAACTTCAATGCTGCAGCAATAACGCTAATGGAATCATGATCTTCTAATAATTGATTAGCTGCTTGGTGGTAATCTTTCAAGTCCTTTGTTTCAACCGTTTCAATTATTTTACTTACTGTTACTTGCTGTTGTCCTTTTTGCGCATCATGGTATGTCGGTGGAGCCATCCGTTTCATTTTACTTTTCGTTACTTTTTCAATCAATTGTAAATGTGCCATTTCTCTTGGAGTAATAAACGAAATAGCCTCACCCGTACGTCCTGCACGCCCAGTTCGTCCAATTCGATGAACATAGCTTTCTGGATCCTGTGGTATGTCGAAATTATAAACATGCGTAACACCAGAAATATCCAAACCTCTTGCAGCAACATCTGTTGCGACTAACACATCAATTCGACCATGTTTAAACTTATTGAGAACGGACATCCGTTTTCCTTGTGTTAAATCGCCATGGATTCCTTCTGCTCGATAGCCTCTAGCCTGTAAGCCTTCCGTAATTTCATCAACACGTTTTTTCGTACGGCTAAATACAATTGCGAGATCAGGAGAATGGATATCTAAATGGTTATTTAACGTATCAAATTTATATTTTTCCGGTATCTCGATAAAATATTGGTCAATATTCTCTACGGTCATTTCTTTGGCTTTGATTTTTATTTCTTTTGGGTTTTTCATTAAATTTGTAGCAATATCGCGTATTTCTTTAGGCATAGTTGCTGAGAAAAGTAAGGTTTGACGTTCTTCTGGTATTTGTTTTAGAATATCGCGAATATCATCAATAAACCCCATATTTAACATTTCATCTGCTTCATCTAAAACAGCAATACGAATATAATCTGTGCGTATTGTTCTTCTGCGCATATGATCCAGCAATCTTCCTGGTGTTGCTACAACAATTTGTGGACCGTCTTTTAATGCACGGATTTGCCGTTCCATATGTTGACCGCCATACACTGCAAACGCACGAATACCTTTAAATTTTCCAAGACGGTTTAGCTCTTCAGCTACCTGTATAGCAAGCTCTCTGGTAGGAGCTACTACTAAACCTTGAATTTTACGTAGTTTTGCATTTAATTTTTCTATCATTGGTATTCCGAATGCGGCTGTCTTTCCTGTACCTGTCTGAGCCTGTCCAATCATATCATTGCCCTCAAGCGCAAGTGGAATGGTCTCCGCTTGAATTGGGGTGGCTTCTTCAAATCCCATTTTTTCCAATGCCTTCATTATCGGATTGGAGATGCCTAATTCTTTAAATGTTGTCACCTATTCCTCTACTCCTTTTTTTGTAAAAAATTTTATTATAACAAGAGGCCTTGGACGCTTCTATATACTTTAGTTCTTAATATAGTTCCCAAAAATGCAGTCGTATCATACTAAATGTAATTATTTAAAGAGGTTGTTCAAAAAGTTAAGGAAATGACACATGTAGTTTCTTCGTTAGTCTGTTTCTGACGGCTTGTTTATCATTCTCTTCGCCAAAACTTCACCTTGAACTTCTCAGGTCTTTTTACACCTTTTTGACCACAAGGGAATATAAATAAAGCGTATTTCTAAATTCATGTTTTTCCGAGGTTATTCAAAAGAAGGGGAAAGACAAAAAAAATCTTAGTTCCTCTTTGAACACGCACTTATCATAGAATGTGTTTTTTACTTCCTAAAGTACAAAAAGGCTTCACCGAATGGTAAGAGGCCTCACGTGAACTCATGCAAAGAATATCATAACATATTTTTTATAATGATACTAATTAGATAAATGATTTTTTATTCTAACCGTGGTAAAATATATTAGATATGTACTACTTATTTATATAGAATACAAATAAGATAAGGAGGTTTTGAATGCGCCTTCCTCCATTTAATCCATATATTGCAGTAACCATCGGAGTCATATCTGTCTCTACTTCAGCCATTTTTGTAAAGTTAGCAGACCAAGCACCGGCTGCAATTATTGCCAATTACCGGCTTTTATTAGCTGTGCTGTTAATGGCTCCGATTATTTTGAGGAAATACCGTCATGAAATAAAACAAATAAATCGAAAAGATTGGATCTTTTCCATTTTTGCAGGCGTTTTTTTAGCCTTTCACTTTATATTATGGTTTGAATCGTTAAATTACACCTCGGTAGCAAGCTCAGTTGTTTTAGTAACGCTTCAACCTATTTTTGCTTTTTTGGGAACCTATTTTTTCTTTAAGGAACGTTTTTCATATGGTGCAATTATTAGTATGCTTATTGCGCTAATTGGGAGTATTATTATCAGCTGGGGAGACTTTCAGATTAGTGGAACAGCCTTGTTTGGCGATATATTGGCATTACTTGGAGCTGTAACGGTAACGGCATATTTTTTGCTTGGACAACAAGTTAGAAGAAATTTGTCTATCATGACCTATACCTTTGTTGTATATGGTATAAGTTCCATTACATTAATTATGTATAACCTCATGCTGGGCAATTCATTTATCGGTTATCCAGCTGACCACTGGTGGATATTTCTAGCTTTAGCTATTTTCCCAACTTTTTTAGGCCATACCCTGTTTAATTGGGCACTAAAATGGTTGAGTACTTCAACGATTTCCATGGCAATTGTATTCGAGCCCGTAGGCGCCTCCATTCTGGCCTATTTTATCTTGAACGAAAAGATCACAGCATTCCAATTACTAGGTGGTACGATCGTGTTATTTGGGCTATTTTTATTTATCCTCAGTACTAATCGTAAGTCAACCTTAACGATTTCCAAAAAAGAACAACATGATTAAATTACACGAAATGGGTGAGCATATGAACATTCAATTAATGACAGATGGCGGAGCTGATATTCCAGAGCGTCTAGCACGTAAAGCTGATATTATTCAAGTGCCGCTTTATTTACATTTTAGTGATAAGCAATACAGAGCTGGGGTGGATATGGATCTTCCTTCTTTTTATAAGAAAATAGAAGAAACGAAGGAATTGCCGAGATCCTCTGCACCTAGCCCACATGATTTTTATGAAGCGTATAAACAAGTGGATAAACAAGCGCCGATTTTAATGCTCAGCTTAACAAAAGGGTTAAGCAGTACGTATGAAAATGCAGTTACTGGGATGAATATGCTATTAGAGGAAGAACCAGAGCGAACCATTGCTGTAATCAATACAAAGACGGCATCATGTGGAATTGCACTCTTACTTCATGAAGCAATAACAAAAATAGAAGAAAACTATACATTCATTGAATTAGTTGAGCATATACAAAAACGAGCAGATCAAACCGCCACTTTATTTGTACTAAAAACATTGGAGAATTTAATTCAAGGAGGGCGACTGGATCGAGTAAAAGGAAAAATCGCTAAGACATTAAACATCAAATTACTAATGCGTGCAAGTGAAGACGGGGAAATTGAAGTTACGGAAAAGGTTAGAGGAGACAAAAGATCAATCCGACGGTTTATCGAGCAAATTGGTGAATATACAAAGAGCTTTGAAGATAAAGTTATCTCCTTATCCCATTGTAATGCAGAAGAACGCGCTAAAAATGTGCTGTCTGAAATACGCAGCAAATACCCGTTTAAAGATGCCTATATCATGGACACAGGTCCATTAATTTCCACATACGGCGGAAAAGGTGCCCTAGTTATTTCATTTTTTAAACATAATAAATAAGTGAAGTGAGAATTGTTTCTGCTAGCGGCTTAAAGAAATGGACCTTACAGTGATTCATCCGATGTTATCCCTTGTTTTTTGTAGGATTCTAATCTAACGTATAAGTTTGGCCACAATATTTTAGCGTAAACTGATGGATACTGAATGCGCTTCTTACAACCATACATAGAAGAAATTTAGGGAGAAAGCAAGCTTATAATCCCATCCATCCCTATGCTTTTTTAAAAGAGTCTGACTATTTCAGACTCTTTTTTTATACTATAGGAAAGTATAATAAGAAAAACGATAGCTTTCGCCAAAGACTTGGCGATAAGCCAAGTTTTTCTAATGTTTGTTTTGTTTAGTAAGGAAAGAATATACCATTTGATTAAGTGTATCCTTATCCTCTCCTAAACAAATTAAATGCTTCGATCGCTCAAAAAATACGACCTCTTTTTCCTCTGATGTAATTTCATTATTTAGGTAATAAGCTGTTTTGTAAGGAACCATCCCATCCTGCTGACCTTGAGCTATAAGTACAGGTGATTGAATTTTATTTAAATAACGTCTGGTAAACCTAACCAATTTTAAAAATTCGATGTTAGCCCGAAATGGTACAGCACCAAGCTTTTTTTTATAATGAATGTACAGTTTGTTTTTTTTCAGGTCTCCTTTTATCGCATCCTTAATAACTGTTCCAATATCTAAACCTATTTGTTTAAACGATAAATATTTACCTGATGTAGCTAAAAGGACCAACTTTTCTACATGATGCATGGCAGCGAGGTATGCTGCAATCATGCCACCCATGGAAAAACCAATCAAATAGACTGTCTTATATGTTTTTTTTAATTGCAATAATGTTTGTTCCGCTGCTTCCAACCATTCATCATGGGATACATCTTCTAAATTTAACCTCCTCCCATGACCAGGTAAGGTTGGTACAGCTATATGCCAATCTGTATGCTCTTTAAAATAATTTGCCAAAGGCTCCACTTCATAAGGACCACCAGTATATCCATGGATAATTAAACAAGCTATCATCTCGATTCCTCTCTTTCTTGTCTATATTTGTTTACCCGTTCTGGCAAAAATTATGACAGCCTTTTACATATGCAACTATTTTTCCTTATTTTCCATAATTAGCATAATTTCTTGGCTAGAACTTCTAAGGTCTTTACCGTTTTACCTTGTCCATTCTTAAAAGAATCAAACCCATTAATTTATAGTCCTTTAAATCAACCTCCTCGTTTTCTTACGTATGAAAAAAGCTGATGAAAGGAAACATCAGCTTTTTCATCTGAATGTTTTTATTAACGAGCCGAACTGCTTAAAAATTGGGGAAACTTGGTGATACGTATTAGCTAATTGACCTACCGTAGATAACATCTTATCTAAATTTAATGCTTGCCCTGGACCAGGTGGTTGATTTGGCGGATAATTTGCTTGTGGATTTATATTTTGTTGTGCATTTTGTTGGGATGATTCTGATTTTATTCCTGGCCAATTCATTGGTTGTGGTGGCTTGGCGAAGTAATCATAAGGAGTTTGCTGATTTGCTTGTAGGCTTTGTTGCATATCCCCAAAGAAATCCATTTGCCCCGGATTATTTTCAAAATAAGGTGGATAAGGTATAGAAAAAGGATAATTTCGAAAACCATCATCGTTATGATTGACATAATCAAAATAAGGGCCATAATACATTTCCTACACACCTTCTTTATCTTTTCTTATAGCTTATGACTACTTCTTCATGTGTGTGATTACTTTGAATCATTTTTATAACCATCAAAGAATGAACTGTAATAGGATACGTGATTATCTAATAAGCCAAGGCTATACTTTATTTTGTTTTTTTGAAATCCAAGAATTGGTTCTTTCACGCCTTTAATAAATATTGCCGGTGTGCCGTATATACCTTTATCTTGTAACTCCTTCATATGATTAATTTCATTAATATTTTTTGTTTCATAAGGGATCTTCCACTTTTTTAAGTTTTGTATTACTTTTTCGCATTCCTTATTGTAGTCACTAATATAAACAAGTACTTCTGGTTCTTCCATTTTTTAACCCCCTTTCAACTGAATTGAACCAACAATTATATAATTACCCGGGACAAAATAACAAAAACGTTAGAAAAACTTGGCTTGTCGCCAAGTCTTTAGCGAAAGCTGTAGTTTTTCTTATACGATAAAGTGAAACTTCATTCCGTGGAATGCTTTTCACACGGAATGTTAGTACCACAAGGGTATGACCTAAAGGCCCTTGAACCAATCGGGCATTTAGGGGCCGTTTTCTCCCACTTTGACCCTTTGCACGAACTCAGGACTTGAAGTGGGAAACTTACGGCACCTTACATGCGGGATAAACCCTAAAATTTTATACTTTCCTGTAGTAAAAAAGGCCAAAGTCATGCCAAATTTCATCCTATTTGACACACTTTTGACGTATTTCTTTTGATCTATAAAAACTCCATATAGTGTAAAGTCTTAGCACAGATGGTTTTAGCCTGACCTTACCTATAACCCTTAATAAAATCGAATCAACGCACACAAGAAATTTTTCATTCTTATAGTGTAAGTAATTAGAGGCAGTCGAAAAACTAGTTAAGGACTTCTAAGTAGACAATATACCTTCTTCCCTTTTTTACTTATTGCTATTCCACATTTCTTAGAAAAACTTTCCTATAGTGCAAAAAAAAAGAGAGGAAAAATCCCCCTTTTTATTGAAACTCTTATAAATGGTTAAAACTAATGGTGAAGTAGCTTAGATGGAAGATTTTTTTACAGCTGATACATGCTGAATTGATTTTCCCAACTTACGTAATAAGTCAATTACCATTACCTTTTCCGTTTCGTTTAAACCGCTAGTAATTTTTTCAATTCGTGCCCAATGCCCGGGAAAGATATGATGAAGTAAATCAGCACCTTTATCAGTAATTTTTGCGAACGTAACACGACGGTCATGATGATTGGGAATTCGAACTAAATAACGCTTATTCTCTAATTTATTTACTACATACGTAATACTTCCACTTGTTAGTAGAATTTTTTCACCTATTGCTTTTAATGGCTGAGCACCTTTATGATAAAGCAATTCTAACACAGCAAAGTCAGTTAAATTAAGCCCCCTGCTTTGAATATCTGCTTCTACTTGTTCCATTAGACTACGATAAGCCTTCGATAAAACAACAAATAATTTAAGCGAATTATTTTCTTGTTTCTCTTTTAATAAACGATCGTAGTTCATCACATTTCCCCCTCATATATTATGTTTAGGCATTAATTTTCTCTCGAAAAACATAAAACCATGCCAATTCGAACCATTACTCAATCTCTCATTTTACCCTTCATTTGATACTTTTGATCTTGAGCTGGAGACTTACTTTCAATTAATTTGGAATAAAGTAGAAAAACAAATAGAAAAGAACTTATGGAAACAGCTGGATATATTCCACTGATAGCTATACAAATAACAGATAAATACCCCAGACTCTCTTCTAGCTGTGAAACGTATTTTTGTTTTTTTATCATCTGATTTGTTTTAATTATTTTTACATGCATTAAATAAGTATACGAAGTCAAAAACAGCAGTGCATGTAAAGGTATCCACCAAGTAGGATATAAAATATAAAAAATAATTATTGGAATAAATAAGAGCAGGATTCCAATATGTGCTAATTTGAGGAAACCTTTTTTATAGTCTTCAAGTGACCATGGTAGTATCTGTATCATATCATTACTAAACCGATCTAAGTAAAAGCTAGAAGCTATTGAAGTATACACATAAATGGTAACAGCTACGCCTACATAAAACAGCCATTTAGGTACAAATATAAAAACAGTCAGCAAGATAAAAAGCGAAGCAAGAGAACGAAAGATTAATTCATGTTGTTTCGTAACATACAATTTCCATAAACGATTATACATCTGTACCGTTGATTGAAACGGTTGCTTTTGTTTATAGCTATTTTGAAATATCGTATAGCTTTTAGGCCGCCTAAACTTAGTTTTTGAAGCGAATCCAGCCAGCTGCATTCGCCAAAGCGTAAAATCACTAATTTCCGTTACTTTTGACCAATTTATTCGCCAAAACAAACGTGGTATTAGAATGATATTTATGAAAACAATTGCTCCAATGATTGCAATTCCTACCCTTTCACTATTTACCAAAAAACCAATTCCACTGATTATAAGCATCGATAAAAACAGCCCTATTTTAACAGATAACCGCTGTTGAAATAACTTCCACTGAGGAATCGACATGAAAATATCAAAACTGAGAATCAAACCAACAAACATAAAAATAATTTTTGTATCAATAGGTGTTAAAAGGGCAGTAATTCCACCAATAAAGACGTAACTGAACAGCTTCTTTATCCACCTTTCCACCAATGTCAAAAACCAAATATTTCCTCTTTTGTAAGGTAGTAATGACAATTGATATTCAGCAGTGGAAAACAAGACACCTGGCTCACGAAAAGCATTGAACATATAACGAATCGGTAGAACAGCAATTAATAACCAAAACCCTTTTTGCGCATGTTCTTCTACAATTAAAAAGTAATCATTAAATTCTGCCATGATATCACCAAAGATAAACATGGCGGCAAACAAGTAAGCAAATAGTAATCCTGCATAAATAGCGGTTGTTTTATCCAGTAGCAGTTCTAAAGCCATTTTATTCAATTTTCGTTTCTTTTTAAACCGGTTTCTGCGAATGAATAAGAAACTCTTCAAAAGCGATGGACGCCGAATCATTTCTTAATTCTCCTATCTATCGTTGCAAATTGATTAATCGGTCCTTGACTGTGGATTTTCCCTTCTTTTAGCATAATAAAGGCATCAGCTATTCCCTTCATTCTCTCCAGCTGATGGCTAGTCACAAGAACGGTTGTTCCGCTTGCTATTTTCTCTTTCATCAACTGTTCGAAATAATCTACGGCATAAATATCTAACCCCATAAATGGTTCATCGATCAATAACAACGGTGTATCCGGTAAGAGCGCACAAATCGTTTGCACCTTTTGCCTCATTCCTTTGGACAACGATTCAGGATATTCGTCAAGCTTATCTACAAGCTCAAAGCCTTTTACCATTCGATCAATTCGTTCGTTCAATTCATTTTTTGCAATTTCATAGCTCATTCCATAGAGCTGAAAATGCTGCATAACTGTTAATTCTGTTAATAACATCGGTTCTTCAGGTAGGTACGAGAGTAATAGCTTAAACGTTATAAAATCGTCATCCTGATGGAAAGACTCGTTAATGATTATTTTCCCTTGAGCCTTTTTTATCATTCCCATTATTGTCTTAAGTAACGTTGATTTTCCAGCACCGTTATGCCCCACAAGTGCCGTAATAGTTCCTTGGGGCAATGAAAACGAGGCATGATCAATAAGTTTTTTTTGATCAATTTCTGTCGTTACTTCAATCACCTCTAATGCTTTCAATCTACTTCCCCTCTCTACAAAAAATACTAGATATGTATATATAATAGTACGTAAAATTACATAAAAAAGATTCATCTAACAACACTATCTCGGCTAAAAATAGCGTCGTTTTGTCTTTAAAAATGCTTTTGATAAAAAGACGGAGGTCAGCTAAGATCAAACAACCTGAGAAAATCACGTGTACCGCTGCCGACATTTTGTTATCCTTGAAAAAACCGAAATATGTCTCTGTCGCATCTTTTTTGCTCTGTCGACCCGAACCAACCGGGCATTTAGATGCCGTTGTCGTTATCTCAGCACTTTAGAACTCCTTTGTATTCTCTAGCAGGGGTCTTACGGTACCTTAAATGCGAAACAAAATTTTAATGATAAGATTTTCTCTGCCATAAACTGATTGTTAAGCTTGGCTAGGCTGGCTTTCTTGTTGTTATTTTCTGCTCAAATAGTAATCTTAACACTGCATAGCTGATATTTCTTTCACTGAAAGCGATTATTGTTTCCTATTTTGAAACATATCATACTTCCTGTCTTTTTAGGGGGTAATACCTTAGATTTATTACCTTAAAATTTTATTTAAAAAAACTTAACCGTTAGATCATTGATTTTTAGCGGTTTTATATTAAAGCAACATAAAAATTATAAAGTTGTTATAGAATTTTTAACTAAAATAGTATTTAATAAGAGAGAAACGCTTTTTAAATTATATCTTTTCTAGGAGGGTCTACATGAAAAAGTGGTACAGCCTATTTATTATACTTTTTTTAGCTTTCTTACTGGCTTCCTGTGGAAGTTCTAATGATTCCAAGGAAGAAGACAAAGCAAGTGATGTCGATGAGCAAGCAGGAAAACCGGATCAATTAGTTATGGGATTTGTTCCTTCACAAGATTCTGACACAATCGCTGATACAGTAGAACCATTAGCAAAACGCTTAAGTAAAGAGTTAGATATAGAGGTAAAAGGAGAAGTAATGACCAATTACAATGCCCTAGTGGAAGCAATGGGTGCTAATCAGGTGCATATCGGTTTTATCCCGGCATTTGGTTATGTCCTTGCCAACGAACAGTATAACGTAGAAGTAATTCTTAAATCCATCAGACATGGTTCTGGTACATACAAAGCGCAATACGTTGTTCGTTCTGACTCTGATATTGAATCCTTAAAAGATTTAGAAGGGAAGGTATGGGCATACGCGGATAAAGGATCTACATCCGGTTACTTATTCCCTGCCTATCAAATGATGGAAGAATTCGGCTATGATTCTGGCACAGAATTAGAGAGTGACTTTTTCGCAAGTACTACTGCCACCGGTGCGCATGATAATGCAGCCATTTCTGTTTATGAAGGGGACGCTGATGTAGCTACAACTTTTGTTGATGCCCGTACAGAGCTGGAAGAAGAGTATCCTGATGTCATGAAAAAATTAAAAGTTATTGGCTACACAGACGAAATTCCTAACGATACCATATCTGTAACCAAAGATCTGGATGATGAATTAGTGAAAAAAATTAAAGAAACATTCCTTTCTTTTAATGACGATAAAGAAATGATTAAAATTATGAACAACGTGTATAATTGGGATGGCATCGATGAAGCAACGGACGAAGAATATCAAATCGTTAAAGATACGTACCAAAAATTCAAAGACGATATAGAGTTGTAAACAACAAACTTATTTAAAACAAAACATGATATATTTTTTAAAATCATTGTAAAAAGGGAGAGCTCAATCTGTCCCTTTTTTCCCAATTTTTAAACAATTTATTTCTATAATAGGGGGCTATACATATATGATTCAATTTAAAGATGTTGGGCTCGTCTATCCAAATGGGACAGAAGGGTTAAAAAATATTAATTTAACTATCAATGACGGTGAATTTGTCGTTATTGTCGGACTATCAGGTGCTGGAAAATCCACCTTAATTCGCAGTATTAATCGTCTTGTCACGCCGACAAGCGGGACATTATCCGTTGACAATGAAAATATTCTTCATTACCGAGGTAGAGAACTGCGAAAGTTGCGGACAAAAGTTGGTATGATTTTCCAAAACTATAACCTTGTTAACAGAACCAATGTGCTAAAAAATGTGTTGGCAGGCCGTTTAGGTCATACAGGTACATTACGTTCTATTTTAAATTTGTATAAAAAAGCAGATATCGCGTTGGCATATGAAAGCCTGAAGCGTGTAAATATAGGAGAAAAAATATACAATCGAGCTGATGAGCTAAGTGGCGGACAGCAGCAACGTGTCAGTATTGCCCGTGTACTTACCCAACAGCCAAAATATATTTTAGCGGATGAACCCGTTGCTTCACTGGATCCACCGACATCTCACCAAGTAATGACCTATTTAAAAAAAATAAATAAAGAAGACAACATCACAACGATTGTCAATCTCCATTTTATTGATATGGCGATGGAATATGCAGATCGGATCATTGGCATGCGAGCAGGTGAAATAGTATTTGACGGACCGGTGTCTAAAGTAACAGAAAAAACGTTCGAAGAGATCTACGGTCGAGCAATACGTGAAGATGACTTGCGTGGGGGAGCGAAAGAATCGTGATAAAACAAACCCATCATTCGCCGGCGGGAAAAGCACCATCTATATATCCAGTCAAAACAAAATTGCAAATTACCATTGTATTCTTTTTCGTACTCGGCTTTTATTTATTTAGTATGTACTGGACACAACAAGAGATGGTTGGTGACTTTGGTAATGCAGTAAGTAATATGTATGTCGTTATTGAAAAGTTTTTTCCACCTAATTTTGAAGTAATACCTAAAGTCTGGAAAGAGATGGCTCAAACTGTTCAAATGGCAATTATTGCAACTACATTAGCCGCGATTTTAACAGTGCCATTAGCTATTTTATCGGCACAAAATATTACAACCTTTAAGCCATTGTATGTCATTACTCGCACCTTTTTAAATATTTTACGTACCATTCCTGATTTAGTATTAGCAGTTGTATTTGTAGGTTTATTTGGTGTTGGGATTCTGCCAGGCATTTTAGCGTTGTTTATTTTTTCATTAGGCATTTTAGCAAAACTGATTAGTGAAACAATTGAAGCAGTTGATATGGATCCACTTGAAGCTATGCGCGCTTCAGGAGGAAATATTTTTCAGGTCATTTTTTATGGGCTTATCCCGCAAGTATTACCACAGTTTACATCATTTGTACTGTATGTATTTGAAATTAACGTGCGAGCTTCTGTTGTATTAGGACTCGTTGGTGCTGGTGGAATTGGTTTAATACTTGATCAACAGCTTGGTTTTTATAATTATCCAAATGCGATGGCAATCATTATTTTAATTTTTATTGTCGTCATTGTGATTGAATATATAAGTACTAAATTAAGGGAGGCATTGATTTAATGAGCTCTTATTCATTACCTCCAAAGCAACCAAAGTCTGTGTTTAAGAAAATAAAGTATATCCTCATCGCTTTAGCTTTAATTTCCATTTATATTTGGACGTTCTTAGGGATTGAAATTGACTGGGGGAGATCATTTGAACGGATGCTAAGTAATTTTGACCGTGTTATACCTAGACTATTTAGTCCGGATTGGTCAGCTACAGAAGAAGTTGCTTTAAAGATTTGGGAGACGGTGCTTATTGCCTTTGCTGGATCACTAATGGCAGCAATATTAGCTATTCCATTAGGCTTTCTAGCTGCAAAAAATATGACAGGCAGTAAAATCCTTGCTACCATTGGTAAATGGATTTTATCAGCAGTACGTGCATTCCCAGATATTATTCTTGCTATTTTATTTGTTGTAGCTGTTGGTCCCAATGCTTTTGCAGGTGTTCTGGCGATTGCAATTGGCTCAACTGGAATGCTGGGTAAGCTTTATTCAGAAGCCATTGAATCGATTGATATGAAAGTTATTGAAGCAATCGAAGCAAATGGTGCAAACAAAATTCAAGTTCTTTTTTATGGCGTTATCCCACAAATTATTCCTGAGTTTTTATCCTATGCGATCTACCGCTTTGAAGTAGATATTAGGGCTTCATCCATTTTAGGTATTGTTGGTGCTGGCGGGATCGGTACAATGATTATTTTCGCTTCCAGTAACCGTAATTGGAACGAAATGGGATTAATTTTATTAGCTATTATTATCGTTGTCACCATCATTGACTTTATCTCTGCACGGATTCGGCGAAAAATTATCTAAAAAAAAGGGGCATCCGTGGTTTCATTCCACGGATGACTAACTTTGCTTCTTAACCAAGTAAAGTCGAGATTGCATTATACGGAAAACATTCAAAAAACTGGTAAAATGTTGACTTTTGACTTCATGATCTTTTTATCCTCTTTCCGAACATGTACTGACTCTATAAACATTTATGCGAAATCCACTTCTCTCGCTAAACTTCATAACGATAAGAAAGGATGCTTATGTTGAAAAACGATAATACAAAGCTGTTAATTTTATACACAAGTGATGTTCATGGTCATATAATGCCAATAAATTATGGAACAAAACAAGAAGCTGCTGGCGGCTTGGCAAGATTTAGTACTGTAGTAGAAGAGATTCGCAGTAAATCTGATCATGTCCTTGTTATTGACAATGGAGATCTGATTCAAGGCACACCATTGATGACCCATTATATAAAGCAACACAGTAACAAACCTAATCCTATGATAAAAGCAATGAATAGGATCAACGTTGATGCCGGAGTGATCGGGAATCACGAATTTAATTTTGGTCAACAAATTTTACAGGCGGCCATTGATCAGTCAAACTATCCATGGATTTCAGCTAATATTATTGATAAAAATACAAACAAGCCCAAATACGGACCACCTTATATTATTAAAATAATCAATAAAAGTATAAAAGTCGCTATTATTGGTCTGACTACCCATTACATACCCAATTGGGAGTCAAAAGAACATATTGCTGGTCTTCATTTTGCTGATGCCCTTACTACTGTAAAGGAATTAGTTCCTTTTGTTCGTAAAATGGAGCAACCTGATTTAGTAATCGTTGCTTATCACGGTGGGTTCGAGCGAGATATTGAAACTCACGAAGTAACAGAACCATTAACGGGTGAAAATCAAGGATACGAAATATGTCAGATTGATGGCATTGATATACTCCTCACTGGTCACCAACACCGGCAATTAACCGGTTATATTAATAATGTATTAGTTATCCAACCTGGAAATAATGGGATCGCCTATGGAGAGATTGAAGTAGTATTTGAAAACAGCAGAACGGGTTGGAAAGTGAGGGACAAGCAGGCTTCTGTTCAACTTTTATCGGATATACCACCTGACAAAGAAATATTATTAGAAACGGAAGAGATTGAACAGTCTACCCAAAAATGGCTTGATCAACCGGTTGGTTATATTAAGGGTGATATGACGATTGATGATCCTTTTCTTGCTAGAATAAAAAAACATCCATTTATTGAATTTATCCAAAAGGTACAAATGGAGGCAAGTGGTGTGGATATATCGGTTACGTCATTATTAAATAACAACTCCAAAGGCTTTAAGTCTACAGTTACTATGCGAGACGTTGTCGCTAACTATATGTATCCGAATACGCTCGTCGTTTTAGAGTTGCAAGGAAAAGACATGAAAGCAGCTCTAGAAAAAAGTGCAGCTTACTTTATGCTGGATGAAGAAGGAAACATTATGGTTAATCCTAGTTATGAGCAACCAAAACCCCAGCATTATAATTATGATATGTGGGAAGGAATTACCTACACCATAAATGTTGCAAAGCCAATTGGCGAACGAATCGAGAAATTGTGTTATCATGATCAACCAATTATAGAACATGAGCGCTATCATGTGGTATTAAATAACTATAGAGCAAGTGGTGGAGGAGATTACACCATGTTTCAAAATAAACCGATTGTTAAAGAAATTCAAAAAGATGCGGTTGAATTGATACGAGCGTATTTTGAAAAATATACAACCGTAGAAGCAACAGTAACGGAAAACTTTTCCGTCGTGGCTAAGTAAGAGACTGAACAAAAGCTTAAAGAGCTCGGTTTACTAGAAGCCGAGCGCTGAAGCTAGAAATGCTTGGTCAGTGACGTACAAACTGGAAGCTTCTGCAGAAATAATGTAAAACTTCATTCAAAAGATACTTTTCTACTTAAATGAGCAGATCACAATCACCGTTCGGCCGTTTTTCTCATCATGTTTGCAACATCATAAGCAACTTTTTTGAAATGAGAAAAATAAAGCCTAAAGTTTTATACTTTCCTATAGTACAAAAATAGGAGCCTTTTCTCTCATCTTCGCAAAATTATAAGCAATTTTTCAAATGAGAGAAATACGGCTCCTTTTTAAATACAAATTGTTCACTCGACAAAACTATGCCATCCCAAACTTCTTGGTTTTTTATACCCTTCTACACTAAATTAATCATCATATGCTTCCGTTTCAATATCTTGCTCTAAGATATCTCCTGTTTCTGCATTAATTTCAAAGTCTGCTTCTTTCTTGCCATTCCTTAACTCTACTTCATAAATTAACTGATTATCGTCTTTATCTAATTCAACACTTATAACATCACCGTCAAATTGCTTATTAGCAATTTTCTTAGCTTCTTCTACAGAAATAGAGTTCTTTTTATCCATATTTTCCAAAGCAACGTCATCATCGTGATCCTCTTTGGTTCTATCCTGTTTTATTTCTTTTTTACTTTCATGCAAAACTTCTCCTGTATCTCCATCTAATTTTAAATCATATTCGGTATTGCTATTTTGCACTTCGACTTCATATACCGCTTTGTTTTGATCTTTATCTAACTCAAACTCTGTAATGGTTCCGTCATATTGTTCCTGAACCATACTTCTTATTTTCTCACTATCAAGTTTTGGATTTACTTCATCAGCATTTGTATAGTAAACACCTGACCCTAATATAACCGCTCCTGCTACAACTCCAATAATAATACCTAGCTTTTTTTTCATTTTTCTTCACTCCTTGTTTGTTGTTATTTATATCATAACCATAGGGAATAAGAACACTGTGTGAATAAGATTAGAATTCAATGAGAAATAGAAGGATTTTCGGTAAGTATATTTAGAAATGTTGCTATACAGCTAGCATTAGTGTCGCTAACCTACTAATTGATGCGAAATTAATTCCACCTGTAAAAACGGAGATAATTTCCTAAAAAAGGAAAAAAACTTCTGGTCATTTTTCACCAGAAGCTAATCATCATCTTCTCTTTCAATTTTTGTAAATAAAATTTCGCCAGTAAAAGCATCAATCGTTATCTCTGCTTCATCTTCCCCATTAACAACTTTTACTTCATACACAAAACTACCTTCTTCCTCCTCTAGTTCAAAATCTTCAATCGTTCCTGCAAATTTTTCAAGGGCAACTTCCTTGGCTTGCTCCTCATGAACAACTACTTTACGTTCTTCAGAATTGCTTTTGTCTTTATCTTTAATCATATTATCTTTTTCTGTAGAATCTTGTACATCTTTCGGTTGATTATCTTGTTTTTTTTGATTATCCTTCTTTTTATCGGGAGTACTCCGTTCTCTTAAATTCATAACTTCTCCCGTTTTCTCATTTATTTTTATTTCGAAAATCTTTCCCTCATGATCGATAAGGGCATAATAATAGCCGCTTTTTTCATCCTTTTCCACATCACCTTTAATTTTACCAGGATACTGGTTTGAAATAATATTCTTAGCTTCTACTTTTGTTATTTCTGCGCTTGAAGATGTGGAACCAAAATAAAATACACTAAAACCAATTAAAGCTAAACCAATAATACATGCAAGGATAACTCCTGTTTTTTTATTCAATGTTCATCACCCCTTGCTTTTTTCTTATCATGTATGTGCAAAAGAAGAACTTCGAAGTGTTCGATTATACGGTGTTCTGTTTCAACTTATCCTCTTATAGCATACAATAGCTAGCTGAGAAGTAAATGTTAATGACATTAAAATTTGCTAAGAATTTCGATAGGAAGTGTAACGATAAACGTTGACCCCTCCCCCATCTTACTTTTCACCCTAATCTCACCTTGATGTTCTTTTACAATCGTCCTAGCTATTGCTAAGCCCAGTCCAGTTCCACCAGTATCCCGACTTCTCGCTTTATCCACCCGGTAAAAGCGTTCAAAAATACGATTCTGTTCTCGTTCTGGAATACCCGATCCGTAATCTCTTACGATGATGATAGCCTGCTTATTTTTTTCTGATAAACGAATCTCTACGCGATCGTTGCTATACTTTAAAGCATTATCAATCAATATATAGATAACTTGTTCCAACTGATCTTTATTTCCAGTAAGAATAATGGAACTTTCCGATTTATGAAATAGTACCTCTCTTCCGTACGCACCTTGAAAAGTCTTTACCGTTTCCTCTATTAAAGTAACAAGATCAACCTGTTCCATACTAGCAGCATGTTTATTTTTTGCTAATACGAGCATTTGCTCTACTAATTTACTCATGCGATCTGCTTCCGAGTCAATTGCTTCCATTGCTTCCTTAACAAGTTTTGGGTTGTCTATTCCTCTACGCTTTAGAAGCTGTGCATAGCTTTTTACAATTGAGATTGGTGTTTTTAATTCATGGGAAGCATCGGAAACAAAAATCTCCTGTTTTTCAAAGTTATCTTTTAAATAATCAATCATTTCATTAAATGTCATTTCCATTTCATATAATTCATCACGGGAACGGTTTTCTACATTAATTTTTTTCCAATTGCCCTTTTTCATATTTTCTTGCATCGTTTGAATTAACATTTTAATTGGATTTAATAAAAATCGACTCAATATATTTCCACCAAATATAATTGGAACTAATATAATTCCAGACGAGACAAGTAACACATAAAATAAAGTTGTCATCGTACTATCCAAGGTTGTTAACTGATTCGATACCTGAAGCGTAACTACTTCACCTGCATGTCTACCGGCCCCCCAAATAACTGGTTTATTTATAACTGCAACATTGGGCGCATCCTTTTGTTTGATAATTTGCTGTGTTTCTTTCGTGGAAAAATCTAATGGTACATCATACTTAACTGCCTGCCCACCAGAAATAAATACCTTGCCAGCTTGATTAACTACACGAATCATCCCTTGCTGTGGAGAGAAGGAGCGAAATAACTCTTTCGACGCGACATCAGGCTGTTTTTTAATCGTCTCAACTAATCTTTCCGTTTGATGTGCTAAATCCTCTAAGTAACCATCTGTAGAAATTTTATAAAACAACATGTAGATTGCTGTATTAATAATTAATATTACAATTAGCATAAACAAGCTGGAGTATAATTGGATTTTTGTCTTTAGCTTCATGTTTCCATATCCTTATCTTTTATTGTATAGCCTACTCCTCGAACCGTTTGAATATATGTCTGATCATAACCTTTATCTATTTTCTGTCGCAAATAACGGATGTAAACATCAACAACATTTGTATCTCCATAATAATCAAATCCCCAGACGTCTTCGATAAGCTGTTCTCTAGTTAACACGATATTTTTATTTTTTAATAGACAAACGAGTAAATCAAACTCTCGAGGTGTTAATTCAATCTGTTTTTCGTTGCGTTTTACTTCTCTGCTGCTGACATTCACATACAAATCACCGACTGTAAAAACATCCCCATTTTCTCGTTTACTAATCGGATTACGTAAGTGCACACGGATCCTGGCTAGTAACTCTTCAATTTGAAACGGCTTTGTTATATAATCATTTGCCCCTAAATCAAGACCACTAACTTTATCGTGTACTTGATCACGTGCTGTTAACAATAGAATTGGAGTTGTTTCATCGAATCTTCTAACCCTCCGTAGAACCTCCAATCCGCTTAATTTTGGTAACATAATATCAAGTAGCACGAGATCCCATTTTTTCTGTTCCATCTCCGCTAACGCGATTTTACCGTCTTCAGCTATTTCTGTCTCGTAATTTTCATATTCCAACTCTAACTGAAGTACTCTGCTTAATTTTTTTTCATCTTCCACAATCAATATTTTGGGTTTCTCCATGTTTACACCTGCTTTTTATATAGTGCTAACTCATTCATTTGCTGTATATTATTACCTAAGTTAGTATATTTTATCTTTTTTTCACCTGTTTCATTCTCTGCACTTATGGACTTGTGAAATAGTAGGCTACCTAAATGTCATAGGATATAGCGTGTTTACTTAAAAATATAATAGCAATTAGATTAGTTATCAAAGCAATAGCTGACGAACTGCTGGGATAAAATGAACCTTCACTCAGTAGGAGTTTTCTTCCATCTCCTACTGAATGTTAGTACCACAAGGGTATGACCTAAAGGCCCTTGAACGAATCGGGCATTTAGGTGCCGTTTTCTCCCGCTTATACCTTTTGTATCAACTCAAGGCTCTTGAAGTGGGAGTCTTACGGCACCTTACATGCGGGATAAAATCTATAGCTTCTAAAAACAAATTTACTTTACCGTCGATTATTGAAAAATAATAATGACGCAAATCATTACATTAAATAATAGTTCTTGTATTTGTAAAAAAGTATCTCTTTAAATTTAATAAAATGTTTTATAGATAATAGGTTTCAACCGTATTTTGGCTTATCTTAAACATAACAAATAATTGGAAAAAAGTCTGCTATCGTTGGATCTTAGCGTATATACATGTATTCCGCAGTTCATCCCCTTCTACTGATCTAGCGTCATTATAAAAAATGCCTTCTAATACAAACCCTAGCCTTTCTGGTATTGCCCTGCTACGATTATTTTGTTCATCACAACGTATCTCCACTCGATTTGCTTCTAGCTCTTGAAATGCAAAATCCGTCAATCCAGTTACCGCTTCGGACATAAAACCTTGCCCTTCGTATCTCGTATCAATCCAGTAACCTATTTCAAACTTTGGTACTTGCCAATTAATCCGATGCAGTCCAGTACAGCCGAGAAATGCTTTTGATTGCTTATGAAATATATGGAGGCGTAAATCTTCCCTTTGCAAAAATTGGATCTGCGCTTCACGAACATTTGCCTCTGTCTCTTCAAGCGTTTGCTCTTGCTTTGCAAACGGTAACCATTTTTTTAACTCTGGTCGACTTGCCTTAATTGCTTCATGAACAGCTTTTCCATCTCCGGGAAGTGGTAGACGAATCAGTAATCTTTCGGTATGAATTTCATGGGGGAACTCCTTTAAAACTGGATTTACCATCGCTCTCTTCCTTTCACGAATAATTTTTATCTATTATACTTAGTAATAAGAAAGATGAAAAGAGGTGCCATGCTGTTAGTTTAACGGAACTTGCTTGTTTTACTGGTTAAGTTAAACTATTTGTTCTATAAGATGTAATCTGGAAAGTAAATAAGAAAAGAAGCCTTTGACTAAACCAACGAGGTTATTATGCCTGCCACTCCGTATAAAGTTTTCTCTGAAGAAACACTGGCAACGTTTAAATAAAAAGGCTGATCATACCTATACAATTCTTGAAACTGGGAGTAACCAATACCTTAAATTGCAAGGTAAAAACGTTAAAAGGGGGAATGATCATGTTAGCACTTGATCATATTGTAATCGCCACACACAATCCAAAAGAAGCAGCGAGACAATTTAGCCAAAATCATCATGTAAAAATAGTTGCTGGTGGAGAGCATGGAAACTGGGGAACGTATAATTATTTAGCATACTTTGCTAATGATTGTTATATTGAATGGCTTGGAGTCGTAAATAAAGAAGTTGCAGCACAGGCTAAAAATCCGCTTATTATCCAACTTGTTCATTCATTAGAAACATCACAGGAAGGGCCAATACAATTTGCATTAAGAACAAATGAACTTGCCTACTTTGCCGATTATTATTTACAAGCCTCCATACAGGTAACGGGGCCAATCCCAGGAAATCGAATAAAACCAAACGGGTCATCCCTATCATGGAACATGCTGTTTCCCCATGCAGATGATTCTGTTCCGTTTCTAATTGAATGGAAAGAGGAAATAAACTTGCCAGATAATCCTCATTCGATTAATCCACAAGCAATTACCGAAATTACCTCCAACTTACCAGTTAGTACGATTTCGGCGCTTTATCAAGTTCCAGCTAAGAAAAACATCCGGTTACAAAATACTCAATTACAACTAGAAAGTGAAAAAGGTCTATCCTTTACAATAAATTAAAGATGTTATTTTAGAAGCTTGTTGTTTTACATTGGGTGCTTCTTTTAAGCACCAACCTGCCTACACATAAAAAAGGGTTTGCCGATAACCATCAGCAAACCCTAATATTTATGCTAAATGTTGGTGCAGAAAATCCTTTACCGATTCAGGAGTTTTTGTGTAAGCACTATGTTGATGTGCTTTTTTCTTACCAGCTTGGAAAATCAAAATGCTTGGAATTCCCATAACCTCATATTTTTCAGCAATACCTTTCACGTCATCCGTATTTATTTCATACCATTTATAATTGTTATATTCATTAATAATATCGCCAATAAACATATCCAGTCGTTTACAATCCGGACACCAGTCGGCAAAAAATTTAATGATTACAGGCTTCTCGCTTTGGATAACTTGATTGAAAGCTTGCTCTGTACTTAATCGTTCCATACCAATTCCTCCTCTACTAGCCTTTATTGTAACCATTTTTATATCGTTTGTCTTACCATTTGCTTTTTGCTGTTAGATTGAACTATACATACTCTACTCTTCCTAAAATATAAGCTGCTGCTAATCCAACCGTAAATGAGCCAATACTAAGCAGCCCGATATTCACAGATGTTGGCCAGCCGGGAAACACAACAAAAATAGATCCAATAACCATACCGATTATTATGGCTAATGTGGCGGTGGTGAAATGGGTTAAAAAATAATTAACCACCTTACTCATAAAAATGATCCCAATCACAATACCAACGCCGGTAACTGCAATAATATCGAGTTGAAAATTACTTATTGCACTAATAACCGTTGGGTAAACACCGATAACAAGTAATAAAAACGACCCGCTGATCCCAGGTAAAATCATTGCAGCACTGGCAATCATACCGGAAAAAAACAGCAAAATATACGTAGAAGTATCTATATGTGTAATGACCGCAGCCTTTCCTTCATTTAGAAAAACCATTGATCCTACAATAATAGCACCAATGAGCAATAATAAAACATGGTTTAACTTAAATGTTTTCTTAGCATCTGCTTTATAAAACAAGTATGGCAAGATACCGATTATTAGGCCTAAAAAGAAAAATTGAGTTGGTGCTGGGTAATGATCAAATAACCACTCAATAACACGGCTCAGCACTAATATCGCAGTTACAACACCGATACCAAGCGGTATTAAAAAGCCTAATTGTTTCTTCCAATCCTTACTTAGCAAACCATTGATGGCCGCTATTAATCTATCATATATTCCTAATAATACTGCAATTGTCCCTCCACTTACTCCTGGGATAACGTCACTTGCTCCCATTAAAATTCCCCGATAAATATTTTTCCATTCCATGTTGATCAA
Organism: Cerasibacillus sp. JNUCC 74; assembly: GCF_053667775.1. Next base: position 3,574,002 of record NZ_CM132207.1, read on the forward strand.
TCACCCTTCAGATCAAAGTCAAGTTTATATTATCAATCGTCGATTAGTCATTCACAAATTCATGTCAATTGCTATAAATGATGTGCTAAAAGTCTAGTAACACAACGTAGCTAACTTCTTCATAGACTAGCTTCTTACAGTTCAAAGTAATTGCACTATTCCAAGTCACATCGAACTCGCCCATCCTTTTAGGAACATGAACCAGAATACATAAAATTATCATATCAAATAATCCTTGCTTTTTATAGCAGTAAATTGTAAAATAAGTCCACAGGCTACTTTGTATAACAAGGTAGCTGTTTTTTAAAAACGCTATATTGTTATGCAAGGTAGGTGAACAAATGTCGTTACGAAGTCAATTGCTAAAGGGGATTTTGGAAGGATGTATTTTAGCAATTATGAATAAAAGACCTATATACGGCTATGAGCTTTCCGTTGTCTTAAAAGAATTTGGACTAACCAATATTAGTGAGGGTTCCATCTATCCAATTTTACTGCGATTGCAAAAAGAAAAACTGATCAGCGGAGAAATGAAAAAATCAGAAGCTGGACCAAAACGAAAATATTATCAATTGACTGCTAAAGGAAAAGAAGCATTAGCTGAGTTTAATCAGCAATGGGAATTGATAAAGCATCCGGTCGATCGAATTTTAAAATCGGGAGGGAATAGATAATGAATGCAAACGAATTAATCTCCATAAATAACGAAAAGCGCAACCAACTAAACGAAGAGAATTTAGCTTTCTATGAAGATATGCTTGTTTATATGCGAACAGCTAGTAATAAATCTGAACAACAAACGGAAGAAATTTTATTGGAATTGTTGGAGCATTTAATTGAAGCCCAATCCGAGGGGAAAACAGCAGCAAATATATTTGGTCCTGATCCGAGGGTTTATTGCGAAGAACTAATTAATGAGCTCCCTAAAGAAAAACGCAAATATAATCTTTTATTTGCAACGAGAATCATTATCCAAGTTGCAGCTATTTTCTCGATCGTCGATGGAGTAATTAGCTCTGCTCTTTATTATTTCTTTCATAAAGGCGAGAATACGACTACCTTGTACCTCGGCTCCTCCTTGATTTCTTTTATAGGTTTTTTACTTCTACTCTATATCTTTATTAAATTAGTTTTTTGGTGGTTAAAACGTTCCACCTTCGCAGGAAAACGAACTAAAAAATGGGTAGAATTTCTCCAAGCTTGGATCGGTTCCACCATCTTTATTTTACTATTCTTAGCAATTGTGTATTTAATTCCTGAATTTGGACCAACAATTCAAATACCAACACTTGTACTGATCGGGATAGGTCTCACTTTATATATTGTTTCGTATCTGTTAAGAACAAAGGCGCAAGCGCCCGTTTAGCAACGTAGTGAATGGAATGAATCAACCGAGATAAAGGAATCACGGTGAGTTGACGAACCGATGATGACTTATCGTAGGGCGATTTCGTGAAGTCGCATCGTTGCTGGGCGATGGAGCCGGACGTGACTAGTCGGTTATTTCGCTATCGAAAAAAGAAAGGCAAATTTAATTCGCTTGCCTTTCCTTTTTTAGTAAATTATGGCTCCATAATTTTTAATTCAGGCATCCACTGAGATACATGTTCCTTTATTTCATGGTAGTATTCCTTTGCACCTTTTAAATCTTTATTCGTCACTTTAGCTAACGGCAACACTTGAAAATCAGCTTCCTGTTTGAATTTTACAAAGGTAGGTAAAAATGCAGGGTGATTAACTTCAATGGTCGTTTTTCCGTCTTTTTCTGACTTTGTAATCTGAAATTTTACGATCCCGCCAAAACGACGATATAATTCATCTTGTCCGGATAAAAAATTTCCTAAGGAATAGGCTACAAACATTTTATTTCCATTTTTTCCTTTTACCCAATTAAATGGCTGAAGAACATGCGGATGATGACCAATAACAGCATGAACCCCTTGATCCGCAGCAAATTGTACTAAATCTTTCTGTTCTTGATTTGGTAACATCTTATATTCTGTGCCAACATGCAATTGGAGAATAACAGCATCAGCTTGTTTTTTTGCCTGTGCAACATCTTTTGCTATTTTCTCCTTGTCGATTAAGTTCACTAAATAGTCCTTTCCCTTTGGAACAGGTATACCATTTGTACCGTACGTATAAGCTAGAAAAGCGACATCAATTCCTGCTTCTGTTTTATAAACGCGTATCCTCTGTTGATCTTTCTTACTTTTATAAGCACCAGTATACATCATATCAATTTTTTCCCAATGCTTAATTGCTTGTTGGATAGCTTTTTCTCCACGATCAAGCGTATGATTGTTCGCTAGTGTTACAATATCGACACCAGCATCTTTTAATGCATCACCAACTTCAAAGGGGCTATTAAAAGAAGGATATGAGGATAATCCAAGAGCTTGTCCACCAATCACTGTTTCCTGATTAGCTGTAGTTATGGTTGCATCTTTAAGAAATGGTTTTACGTCTTTGAGCATCGGCGTAAAATCATAACCGTTTTTCGTTTTTGCATCCTCATATACCTCACTATGAATGAGCATATCACCAACTGCAGCTATTGAAATTTGTTGTTTTAGCTGGTCTTTTTTCTCTATCATTAGCTTTTTTTCCTGATGATTATTTACTTCCAATTGTCGGTCATTGCTACAACCAATAATGATCAAAAAACAAGAAATGACAATAATTGCTTTTACAATTCGTTTAACCATTTTGTCTGCTCCTTATCGTAGCTGTACTTTTTTATCATATCGGAAGTACTAATGCACATGTTTAGAACGAAAAAAATTACCTGTTCAAGTATAAAGTAACACTTCATTCACGGATTGCTGTTATCCTTGAATAAATAAAGATGACACAACGTCCTTGAAAAATGCGATATATCGCTGCCGAAGTTTTTTTGTTGATTACACGCTATTATGATCGAACTCCTTATCGACCAAAACCATAATTTCCTACATATTATTCCTGTTTGTCTATTATGTGTTCTACTCCATCTTCAGTGTAAGATTCTAAAATTATTTTATTGTCATTATTTTGATAGTAAAAGTAGATTTTATTATCGTTTTTCAATTTGATACTTACCATACAATTTTTATCGCCTTTTAAATTAGAGATAAATGGTTCACTGGAGAGAATATCATTTTTGGGAACGTTTTGTTTAGTTGTTACATATTCAATCACATTATTCTCTAGACTTTTTTTTGTAGCTAACGTAAGTAAAGAAACTGCCTATCAAAACAAGTAATATTAATAATATATTCTTTAATTTTTTCCCCTCATTTCTACCTTTTATCCTCCTTATTTATTTACTATATATATTAACTTCATTAATACTAGGATAGATGGTGATTAATGTATATTATTTTTTGGGCAACATTAGGTGCCGTTATTTCCCATTAGGCTTCTTCAAATTTTTCATAACTCTTGCAGTGGGAACCCTTCGTTAGATGTGGCATAAATATTAAAATTAACTATATGCTCACAGCTTAATTTGTGAACTATCATTCCCGATTATTACGCATTTTCTCGTTTTGCTTTAAAATACTCCGTTACAACAGTAATTTTTTAGAATTCTATGTTTATTTTTTTTCCTTAAGGGAATATGAGAAATATAACCATATTACTTATGAAAGGATTTTTGATAATGCAACACACACCATATCAGCCTACCAAAAACAAGCAGCTGACCGCTGCTCAAGAAGTGCTCTATGCTAAAGCATTTAAGCAAGCAGATATTGCTGGTGGCTTTCGTAAACCACGTGTGAAACAAGCAAATAAAGAAAATCCTAATCAAAATTAAACAACTTCATACTGTAAGCATAGTTTTCCCCTATTATGAACTCCCAATTTGTAAAGTTTTTTACAAATTGGGAGTTTTTTTGAAACAAATTTGTCACTTATATCGTACTACCTACTAACAAAATAACCAGGAGGTTTACTGAATGTCTTTAACAGCAATTGAGTTAGTCGATGTCAAAAAAACAATCGGCAAAAAAGAAATTATTAAAGGTCTCTCTTTTTCAATTCCAAAAGGAGAAGTATTTGGCTTTATCGGGCCAAATGGTGCTGGTAAAACAACGACGATCCGGATGATAGTTGGTCTAATGAAGTTAACGGATGGAGATATTTTAATTCAAGGAAATAGTATCAAGACGAATTTTAAACAGGCTATTCGTGAAGTTGGAGCTATCGTAGAAAATCCGGAAATGTATCCATTTATGACTGGACTGCAAAATTTAAAACATTATGCTCGTATGGTCCCGGGAGTTACGAATGAACGCATTCACGAGGTAGTTAAACTGATAGGACTTGAAAAAGCGATTAATGAAAAGGTTGGAAGATATTCGTTAGGGATGCGCCAACGATTAGGGATTGCCCAAGCATTGTTACATAGACCGTCTGTATTAATACTTGATGAACCAACTAATGGATTAGATCCCGCCGGAATTCGGGAAATACGGCAACATATTCGAAAGTTAGCCACTGATGAAAATGTAGCGATTATTATTTCTAGTCACTTGTTGTCCGAAATTGAACAGATGTGTGATCGTATTGGCGTCATTAAAAATGGAAAACTGATTAAAATTCAAAACGTTGGTGGTGAAACAACAGATAACCTCATCCACCACATTGAAATAAAACCACTAGATAAAGCAATCCAATTATTAAAAGATCAATATCAAATAGAAGCGGTTGAATTAGATGGTAACTTATCTTTCCGTTGCGAAAAAGAGCAAGTGCCTTCGATTATTAAAAGTTTAGTAGAAAATGATTGTGCTATTTATCAAGTAAATGTAGCAAACGGTACACTAGAGGATCAATTTTTTGAACTGATTGGAGAGAATACGATTGAGTAGAATGTTAAAATTAATTCAAAATGAACAAGCAAAAATATATATCCGTAAGTCATCTTGGGTGATGTATATTATTTTAGCCGCCATTCTTATAGGGTTTGTCTTTATACAGAAAAACTTTGCTGATTTAAATACGGAATATCAAAGTGATGATTGGCGTCAAGTTTTGGAAGATGAGAATAAAAAACTAGAGAAAGAAATGAAAAAAGATGAATTTGCAGCAGAAATGAATCCTTCAACTATTGCTAAAAATAATTATTATTTGGAAAACGACATTCAACCAGAGCCCTATGATGCTTGGCAATTTACGAAAGATGCAGTTTTAACAGTCAGCTCTCTTGCTGGTCTCTTTACTATAGTTATTGCTGCAGGAATTGTAGCTAACGAATTTAATTGGGGGACGATCAAACTCCTGTTAATTCGACCAATTTCTAGAAGCAGCATACTATTATCTAAATATATCGCTATTTTGTTATTTGCGTTATATACCCTTATTTTTGGTCTTATTTTTAGCTGGATATTAGGAGCTATCTTTTTCGGGGTTAATGGCTTAAATCCTTCCATAGTAGCAGAAACAGCGAATGGCTTTAAAGAACTCGCAGTTGTGCCGCAAATTTTTATTAATTATGGTTATCAATTGGTGGGGCTTGTAGTAATGGCTACTTTTGCTTTTACTATTTCAGCGGTATTCCGTAACGGCTCGTTAGCAATTGGTGTCGCCATTTTCTTGATGATGGGGTCCAGCACCATTGTAAGTTTCTTCCTCGATAAAGAATGGGCAAAATATATTCTATTTGTCCATACTGATTTAAGTCAGTATGCTGAAGGAAATGAACCGATTATTGAAGGGATGACACTTGGCTTTTCAATCACTGTACTGATCGTTTACTATGTTATATTCATGCTTTTGTCATGGATTGTTTTCACAAAAAGAGATGTCGCTGGTCAATAACAGCTGGCTATAAGCAACATGGGAGTATTAATTTTTAAAGTAGCGTATTATAATAGATGCATAACTATACCCTAAAGTTATCGACCTTTGCAATTGAGGTGTTTTCAGTGAAGCGGTACTTAACAATATTTTTCATTGGCTTAAGCGCAGTTATTTTAGTAATTGGGTTACGTACAAATACTCAATGGAGCGGTATTGTTTCCTGGGGATTATCCTTTATATTCTTAATATGCGCTGCATATTTTACAAAATATATTTCAAACGAAGATGAAGGAAAATAAAGTGAATCATGGAATCAGGAGAGGGTTCTTTTATCCCTCTCTGATTGTTAGAATGAACAGCATCGGCATTTGACTTGCAGTTGGATCCTCCACCCTCGGGTTCGCCTCGTAGCCTGGAATAGAGGCCTTACCACAAGTTACATGCGGGATAAACGTTTTCACACCCCAAGAAAAAGTACTGTCAAGAAAAGTGATCTTTGCACAACGAAAAGCAAAGATCACTTTTTTAAATATTTCTATATAGAACAAGCAAAAAACTTTCAGCACTATTGCCGATTAAAAGGAATACTTATCTTTTATATCTTCGGGTGCTATTTTAACCATCCACTGCAGGATAAATAGTAACAGTGTAACATCATCCACCATACCAAAACCAAGTAAGAAGTCGGGAATTATATCAAAAGGAAACAGAAAATAACCGGTGATGACAGCTACAAATAGAAGCTTTTTGGATTTACTAACTTCCTTTGATAAAAAGAAATCTTTTACAAAAGGAATTGACTTATGAAATGTAAACAAAAAACGGATTCTCGACCATATTTTTCTCATCTATAAACACCTTTAATCTCTAGACTTCTAAACAACTTTATCATAAAGAATAAATTGTATGAAAAAGCATAACATACCTAACTCCCGTAGCTCAATTAAAAAGCTTGTTCACTTTACCATTATCGTTACTTCTTGCCCAATCACGATCTGTTTGTTAACAAGCTTGACCATTAGACCAGTTTATATATGATTTAACAAATACTTGTAAAAATAAGGGATAGCAAATTATAATAGTAGCAAATTTATCTTTTCTTTTTGATGAAGTCTGGGTATAAAACATGGCGAATTTCCTTGTAAAAGGACAAAAAACGATGTACTTTTTAAAATTATTAATTCCAAGAGAAAGGTAAGTAAGTGCCATAAAAACTCCAAGAAGGAAGTACAAAAATTTCTTGTCTAATTTGTACGGAGTTTTTGTCCCTGAACATTCCTCCACTAAGTTGTTTGGGCATGGTTTCTATTTAAACCGATTTTTCTTTACAGTAAACTACACTATCTTGAACTTTAACTTTTTTTGAGCCCAAGCGCTATCTATTCACAGCATGGTACTACAGTATTTTACACTGTTAACATCCCAAAAACTCCCCTTAAGGAAAACAGATTTTTGTTTTTTAATCTGTCTACCTTAAGGGGAGATATCACTTTCCTATCGCTGGGGTAAATTTCTACTTATTTTTTTTCGCTGCTTTTTCACGTTCGCTCTTATTTAAAATCTTTTTCCGTAGACGAATAGACTCCGGTGTGACTTCACAGTATTCATCCTCATTTATATATTGTAAAGCTTCTTCCAAAGACATATGACGTGACTTACGAATCGTTATCGTTTGATCTTTTGTTGCTGAACGAACATTTGTCAAATGTTTTTCTTTCGTAATATTTACAGTCAAGTCATTATCACGATTATGTTCTCCAACAATCATACCCGCATATACTTCAGTCCCAGGAGTAACAAAGATAACTCCACGATCCTCTAACTGCATAATCCCATAGCTTGATACTTTCCCATTTTCTAAAGCAACAAGTACGCCTTCCCTTCTTCCGCCAACTTGTCCTTTAACTACAGGTTCATACCCCTCAAACGTATGATTTAGAATTCCATATCCATGTGTTTGCGACATAAATTCCGTTGAATAACCTAACAAGCCCCGAGATGGTACCTTAAATTCAAGTCGAACTTGTCCATTCCCTTGGTTTACCATGTTGAGCATTTCGCCTTTTCTTGCACCAAGTGATTCCATCACAGCCCCTGTATATTCTTCAGGCACATCTATTTGGACACGCTCCACAGGCTCGCATTTAACTCCATCAATTTCTTTAATGATAACTTTTGGCTTAGATAATTGTAATTCATAACCTTCACGTCGCATGTTTTCAACTAAAATGGATAAATGTAATTCGCCACGACCAGAGACAGTCCATGCATCCTTAGAGTCTGTAGAATCTACTCGGAGACTGACATCTGTCTCTAACTGTTTATATAAGCGTTCTTCAATTTTCCGTGACGTAATATATTTACCCTCTTTTCCGGCAAATGGACTATTATTGACATGAAAAGTCATCTGTAATGTGGGTTCATCAATTCGCAACCAAGGAAGCGCCTCAGGATGATCTTCTGGACAAACCGTTTCTCCTACATTTAAATCTTCCATTCCAGCTACTGCTACAATATCTCCGGCAACTGCTTCTTTTATTTCAATTCGTTTCAAACCAATAAAACCAAACAATTTCGTAATACGGAATGATTTTTGTGTTCCATCTTTTTTCAACACCACAACACGCTGGCCAACGCTCATGGTTCCGCGGACTACTCTACCAATACCGATCCTGCCAACATAGTCATTATAATCAAGTAATGTAATCTGAAATTGTAGTGGCTCTTGTCGATTATCCACTGGGGCAGGAATATACTCTAAGATAGTTGAAAACACGGGATCCATAGTAGCTTTCTGGTCATCGGCTTCATATCCAGACGTACCATTTAGTGCAGAAGCATAGACAACTGGAAACTCTAATTGATCATCATCCGCTCCAAGTTCAATAAATAAATCCAATACTTCATCAATTACTTCATTCGGTCTGGCATTTGGACGGTCAATTTTATTTAACACAACGATTGGTGTGAGCTTTTGCTCTAAAGCTTTTTTCAAAACGAATCGTGTTTGCGGCATCGTTCCCTCAAAAGCATCAACTACCAAGATAACGCCATCGACCATCTTCATAATCCGTTCTACTTCTCCGCCAAAATCCGCATGACCAGGGGTATCTAAAATATTTATTACTGTATGCTTATATTTTATGGCTGTATTTTTAGCCAGAATTGTAATCCCACGTTCTCGTTCAATATCTCCAGAATCCATCGCTCGTTCATGCACTTGTTCATTCTCACGAAAAGTGCCTGAATACTTCAACAGCTGATCAACTAAAGTTGTTTTCCCATGATCAACATGGGCGATAATAGCGATGTTACGAATATCTTCTCTTAATTGCATACGTACTCTCCTCTATTTTGTAGGGAATAAGAAAACCATTCAATTATAACACAATCACCTATGAAAAGTAAAAGGATTCATAATTGTCATCCGGTAAACACAATTTCAAATTTCGCTCCTCCTAAGTCCGAACGTTTAACACGGATCTTTCCATTCGATTGTTCAATAATCGCTCTGGCAATTGCAAGACCTAGTCCTGTCTCGCCGCCTTTTCCCTTTACAAATCGGTGAAAAATATGCGGTATTAATTCTTCCGATACTCCTTCCCCATCATCTTCAATGGTGATCAAAATATTCTTATTTTGTTCGAAAATATGGAGATGTACTTTTGACTTCGCGTGACGGATCGCATTAAACGTTAAATTTAATATTGCACGTAATAACTTTTCTCCATCGGCATATAATTGTGGAGAACCATCGATCATATGTTTTAATTCGATTCCTTTTTCATTCACAATTGGAAGTGTCCGATCAATCACCTGTTCCAAAATTTGCGAAAGCTGCAAGTTTTCAGGAGTATAGACGTCAGGTTCACTATCCAATTTCGCTAATAAAATCATTTCATTGATGATTTTCTTTAACCGATTTACTTCTGTTACCATCATTTCAAGACCTTTTTCTTCTTCTTGCTCATCAAAAATCTTATCGCGTATCCCTTCTGCATAACCTTGGATAGTCATCAGTGGTGTTTTTAACTCATGACTAGCATTTTGGAAAAAGGTCTGCTGAGAATTAATGTAACGTTCCAGTTCCTTTGCCATATCATATACACTTTGCTCAACCTCTTTGATTTCCCCAGTTGCTTTAATTCTCTCAACGGCATTAAACTGTCTTTTTTCTATTTTCTTTAATTGCTTTTTTAATTGGGAAAGTGGCGTCACAAGCTTACGAGTTAAAAAGTAACTTAAAATAATCGCGATAGCACCACCTAATAAAAACACGATCATTAATCGAAAAATAAAGCTTTGTTGGACGGATTCAAGATCACTCAATGGTGTTAAGAGAATCAATTCAACCCCAGTGCTTTCTGGTGCAAAAATGATGCGTGATGTAACAAATTTATCTCCCTTATATTCCCATAAAGTCTTATTTTTATCGGAAAAATCATTTTTTTTAAAAAAACCAGCAACAACATTTTCCGGAAGTGTCGGGGATACAGCGACATTTTGATTTCTATCATAAATAAACATTTGCAAACCTTGATCTTCCAGTAAATTATTTAAATTACTAAGGTTTGTACCTTCATATTGATTGTTTAAAACATCGACGATTAAGTCTCCTTTTTGTCGTAATTGTCGCTGTTCATCTTGAATAAGCATATCTAAAATCAGCGAGTATATAACATAACCTGTTATTGCCAGAATCACTAGCAATAACGTGGTAAAAGCGGAATTTAATTGAGATTGTAGTCTCATGTTGTATCTCCTTCATGACGAAGCCGGTAACCATATCCCCATACTGTTTCTAATGGTAAATCAGGTAATTTTTTGCGAATTCGTTTTACTAAATCATCCACCGCACGGTCACTTCCGAAATAATTATCTCCCCAAATTTTAACTAGTAGCTCCTCTCTTGAAAAGGCACGGTTAACATTTTCTACAAGAATTAACAACATATCGAATTCTTTGGTTGTTACTTCACATTCTTCATTATTAAAAAATATTCGACGTTCTTCTCTATCGATCGTTAGCTTATCGACAGTGATTCTTCCATCGTTTGCTTCTAACGTTTTAAAAGTTGCACTGGAACGTTTAAATAGTCTTTTTACTCTTGCAACCAACTCTCTAGGGCTAAATGGCTTTGTTAAATAATCGTCGCTACCAAGCTCCAAACCAAGGATCTTATCAATTTCTTCATCTTTTGCAGAAATAATAATGATCGGGACTTCACTTTCTTTTCGAATTCTTTTACAAAATTCGTAACCATCCATTCCCGGAAGCATAATATCTAATATCCACATATTCGGAGGACTCGTTTGCCATAACTCCCAAGCCTCCTCAGCGGACTCCAGTAAACTAACCTTAAACCCTTCGTTTTTTAAATATGCTGATACTATATTACGTATATTTGCATCATCTTCGACAATACCGATATGATTATTCATATAGCTTCACCTTTTCTCCAATATTTATTTCTATTTTTACATAAAGTATACGATGTTACAGCTAAAACGGTTTTACACATTTATTCCACATTTATACCAAATGTTTACCAAAGTAAGTGGGTATACTATAAAGTAACAATGGGAACTTCATCAAAAGCATCTTTTACTATTGAAGTGACCGTTTCATTATATCAGGCCGTAACAAGCATCTATTCCGCGTCCCCCTGACTCCCCTCGGCGCTTCGGATGTTTGCTTATAGGCCTGTACTCTAATTTTCTAAAAGGGTGTGAGGTAAATGGATTACAAAGATGAAAATCAGCACAACACGCTAAATAAAAATACAGAAGAACTTGAAAAAAATAAAGTAACCAACCAGGCTTCCGATCAGCACTTCACCGAAGAAACAGAAAATAATGATACTTTTGCTGATAACCATTCAACCTCAAAAACAAAAAATCCTAAAAATAAATCCTTGCTGCATTTTGTTTTAGGGGGAATCTCCGGTGGTATTGTATCTATTATTTTAATTATAGCATTAGTTTTTACAAATGTTATTCCCCTAAACAATGGAAGTAATAAGGGATCCTCTTCTGCAGAAGAAGATAAATCTCCTGAAGTGATTGAGACACTTGCCTCAGAGGACGCAGATGTTGCGACAAATATTGAGGAAACATCCAAAGCAGTGGTTGGTGTCATTAATATGCAACAACAAAATATTTGGATGGAAAGTGAAGAAGCAGGAACTGGTTCTGGGATTATCTATAAAAAGGAAAATGGTAAAGCTTATGTAATTACCAACCACCATGTGGTAGATGGTGCAGAGGAAGTGGAGGTAGCGGTTAATTATTCAGACGAGCGCTTAAAAGCAAAAGTATTAGGAACAGATGAATTAACTGATTTAGCTGTTTTACAGGTTAATGGAGATAAAATTACTACCGTTGCTAATATGGGATCTTCCAAAGATCTTAAAGTAGGTGAAAATGTGATGGCAATTGGTAACCCATTAGGTATGGAATTTGCTAATACTGTTACAAAAGGTGTAGTAAGCGGTTTAGATCGTTCTGTGCCAATCGATACAAATGGAGATGGGCAACCTGATTGGATAACAGAAGTCATTCAAACCGATGCTGCTATTAACCCCGGTAACAGTGGCGGAGCACTGGTTAATGGCAACGGTGCTGTTGTAGGGATTAATTCTATGAAAGTTGCTCGCCAAGAAGTAGAGGGAATTGGTTTTGCCATTCCTGTAGACGCTGCATTACCAATAGCTGAAAAATTGGAGAAAGAAGGAGAAATTAAGCGGCCAATGATCGGTATTACAACTGCAGCTATTAATCAAGTTCCGCCTCAATACCGCATGAATTTCCCACTCCCTGAAGGTGTAAAAGGCGGCATGGTAATTGCAGAGGTGCAAGAAGGTTCACCTGCAGCTAAGGCTGGCCTTCAAAAATTTGATGTCATTACTAAAATTAACGGAAAAGAAGTTACATCCATCTTAGAACTACGTAAGCTTCTTTACTCTGAAGCTTCCATTGGTGATAAAGTTGAAATTGAATACTATCGAGATGGAAAGAAAAAGACAACAAGCATAACTCTTGAAGCAAGAGATAACCCTGAAGAAAACACCGAACAATAAAAGAACCCTTCCTCCAAGCTGCTGCTTGGGGGAGTTTTTTATTATCTTTTATTGATTTTGATTTAAAAATTAGCTTGTTCAGCACTACCACTTTTTGGATAATTGGGCTACGCTTTGGTTCGGTTTGAAGGCATTCTGTTTCGACTTACGGAGTTTCCGTTTAAACCTTTGCTGCAGCGTTTAGCGTACTAGAACGATTTTGCGCTGTGCTTACCTCGTCCCAATGTGCTCTCTCCAAAAAAAGAAAAGATCAGTATCATATCGCTGATCTCTCTTTATTACGTCATTGTCAAATAGTACTGATTTTTATGCTTAGCCAAAAAACAAATCAAGTATATTGCTTCCTTTCGAGCTGCGCTTATTATAAAATTCTGAGTAACCACAATTTTTACAGTAGACAACTAAAAATTGATTATTTTGTATATCAAGCATTTTCGATAATCCTGTTCCTGTCATCGCAACTTCTTTTTTATCCGCATCTCTACTTCCACATTTAATGCAACCTTTTTGTTCCATATGTCTTCACCTCTTTCCTTTTTATACGTCTTAACAGAAAGAAGGTTTCACATGTTTAACATTTAATCGGAACTTTCTTCATAATCTTTGTGATTAGGTGCTGGCTCGATATATTTACCGTGCAGATCTGCTGCTAAAAAGGCTTCAACATCTTCTACCGAACCAACTGCTTCCTTACTATTTGGATACATTTCATAATAACTTTTTTTATCCCCGAAAAAATCAGAAGCTGATTCAGACGTCCCGTAAGCGCTTACCTCCTGCCACGCATCTTCTGCATCATACCCAACCTGCACTTCCTCGGTAACTTCATCAGGGTTTATATTGGGACTAAAGATCTTTTCTTCTATCGTTCGATTCTGATTAAATGAATTCTTAATCGCATGTTGCATGCAACGATCTGCAGTTGGTATAGCGGCAAGTCGTTCATAAGGAATATCTCCCCCACATTCACGACAGATGCCATATGTTCCTTCTTCAATGGCATGCAATGCTTTATTAATCGCTTCTAGCTCTTTTTCAGCATGCTCATTAAGTGCCACATCTTTTGATCTTTCAAATAGTTCAGAACCTGTATCTGCAGGGTGATTATCATAATTGGAAAGCTCTCCGGTTGACTGTTGTACTGATTCTAAAGTGAGCCCTAAATGATTTTGGATTAGTGATATTAATTCTGATTGTCGTTGTAATAAAGCTTGTTTACATGCTGCTATTTGCTGATTTGTAATCATAAAACGATACGTCCTCTCTTAACACGAATTATGTATCTATACTATGCACAGAAAAGGACGGGATCATGCTTTATTTTTGTTCCCAAATCATGTCAATAAGAATATAGGTATTTTCTTGATTCTTTTCATTGTTTTTTGGTATATATAGCACGTTTCTGAGCATTGTATATATATTATGTCGCTTATTTTCGTTTTTTTATTTTTTGCCGTTACATTCCTGTGAAACATTTTTTAAAAAAGTTACATTATATAATTCGACAGGAACAAACGTCTTAAGTGATTACCTAATTTTTAAAAGCATCACAACATTTAAAAATCGCCTCTTCTTTGTTGAATGAGGGGATTGTTTTATTTCGCGTAACGTATCCGAGTAATTGGTATTAAAACCCTCCAAGAACAATAGGAACTGCATGTGTACCTCCTAATAAAAGTTTCGAATAGACTTGCTGTCTTCCCTTTAAAAGCTTCCTCTAAGGCGATAATGCTTTCTACGCTTTTCTGGACGTTTTTAATCTGATTATGTAGTTGTTCTAGCTGGGCTAATGTTTTGTCGATAAAGCTATGACATTCCCCTACATAAAGTGCCTTAATGGCCATCTCCTCCCATCTTAATTGAAATTCCATTGCCAACCTATTTGCATTATACTAAAAGTGCAAAATTTATTGAATTGTCTATGGAAGTTAACTTTTTTTATTATGTGACTAAAAGAGACTATTTACTCAAGATAAAAGCCAACTCCAAAAAGTAAATAACGAATAAGATAAATTAGAACGAAAATAATGAAGGAGGTAAATCTATATGTGGAGGAAAGTAAATAAGAAGAAAAGAAACAAGCGTAGAGAAGAGGAGTTCAGTTTTTCAGACGCTAAAGCTGACGCCGATGCTGATGCAAGAGCGGACGTAGATTTTGATAGCGACATCCGAGTAGATAATGACAATGATAATGATAACGATAACGATCTAAAAAATAAAAATCGCAATGTTAATATTGCTAAAGTTATTAGAAGCGGTAATTCTAATGTTGATGTTGATATTGATGAAAAAGAACGTGTTGATGTTGATATTGATGAAGAAAAACGTAAAAAACGTAAAAAACGCCATGATTAGTTGATTCTTAGTAGACATTAAAAAATTCCACTATTTTCCTTTAAAATCAAGAAAGCAGATAGCTATCTTATGCTGCATAGTTAAATAATAATTATGTATAAAAATATTTCTAACGCAAAGAATATAAAATCATCACAACTTTTGAAAACAAAAGCTACATCTTTTTTAATGAGACCATTCCTTTAACAGATAATTAAAACAAGATTGAATGATAAGGTGAGTTTTACTATTCTGTTATGCTGCAGTATTGATCATTCCAACTGATGGAAATTTACATGCTTATACTGAAGAAAGGTTATACTATCGTTCTATGGTCTTGCGCTCAAGATACACAAGATTGGAGTCGTCCAGGGACTAATCATATAATTAAGATGTAATATTTCTAATATTTCTCCTGAAGACATTATTCTTTTCCACGATTCAGGCGTAACAGAAGACAGACAGTAGAAGCACTTTCAAAGATTCTTAAGTTTTTAAAGGAAAATAACTTTCAATGTATAACGGTATCCGATATGATTGAGCGAACATCTTAGGCCTTAAAATCATTACACAGTTTTGTAGTTTATTCATATATTAAAATTGCAAACACCTTATACTGTAACTATTTGCTTTATCCTCCTGTAGGAATCGTTTTGGAAAAAAGCCTACTCCCCTCATAAAAGGAATAGGCTTTAGCTATTATCTTTTATAAATCTAAACACAAACAAAATACTTACTAACTATTCTAGTTGCAGGAATACAATACATTGAATAGATATTATTCATAATAAGTGAAGGCTTTTTAATCTATAGTCAACGATTGCGATTTAATACACGATTTTTTAGTTTATTCATTATTATATTATGAAAAAAATTCTCCTTCAACCTCCTATAGGATATTCTTACAAACCCCTCTCAGTTGAGGGGTTTTATGTTATTTCACCCGCAATTGCTGTCCAACATAAATCTTATTTGGATTAAAAAGGTTATTCCATTTTTGAAGTTGTTTCTGTGTGCTACCATATTTAACAGCTAGCTCACTGACCGTATCAACACTTTTAAACGTGTGATATTTTTTGCTGGATTTTTTGGCAGGAGAACCTGTTATCTTGATGTTCTGACCACATAAATAATATTCGGGTTTTTAATTCCGTTAATCCGCACAAGCTTAGATACCGTGTTCCAGAGCGTACCAACAATACAATCGCAGGAACTAAGATCAACCAAAATGATTTCTTCTTTGCTTTACTTTCCAATTGATTTTCATAAAGATTCCTACTTGAAAAATATTTAAAAACGGACTACCCTATTGGACTAGCCGTTTAACTAATTGGTTGTTATATTGTAAAATTAAAGAAGCATCCCAACCGGAGTGCTTCTACTCAATCTAGTAGAGTTAAAAAACTTTCTGCTAAGTAATCGTCTACCTCATCAATATTAAATTCACCGTCGTGGCAGCTTAATCGTCCATTGTTAGCAACTATTTCATGTCAATATGCCAAATTCCATCATCCAAATAGGCTGGCGAAATTTGGCGGAATCCAAAACTTTCATAAAAATGAATTAAGTACTGCTGTGCTTGCATTTTTATCTTTCCAAGTCGTTGTCCTTTTAACGACCAAGATACGGCCGATAGAAGCTTCTGTATACTTACTTCCCGGTGGTAAAATTCCGCACATATGCAGCTATTTTCTGATTCATTTGCAAAAAAATAGGGGTAGCTTGTAAATCAAATTCATCGATTTCTGAATAAGCACATTGCTGTTCTACTACAAACACATCAATTCTTGTTTTTAACAAGTGAAATCATTCATCTTTTTCAAGCTCTCGAAATGATTTAACTACCCACTCCATATTGCAACCTCCAAATGGTTTCTTTTTTCTTTTCAGTATAACAGGATTTTTATAACCTCATGTCGAAAGAAAGCTATAGAGGATAAATAGTCCGGTGTCGTTAAATAACGGAGTGTAGTCAATAATTTTTGCGAACCGAAGAACCAATCCAAAAGAAAACTTGGCTAACTTAGAAGTATTGAACAGATACTTTCTGCTAGTCGAAGCTATAAATAAAACTTTTTTAACTTCTATGAAAAATCATATCCATTCTTAACGTCTAAAGAAAACGTAGTTAAAAAAGACTCAGAACTAAAAATCGGCTAATTAACATGATATTTAGACCATTACATCTCCACTCGCTTCGTATCTTAACTTCAGCGTGAATATTTTATTCATTCTAACGTATGTTGAAATGAGAAGGAGAACCATCATTTTACCGAACATGTTGAACATCTTCTATCATGTAACATTCATTGAGTAGAATAGTTTTATTTAATGTAAATAATGAATATATATTTGGTATCATCTTCCTATAGTATGTGAATGTTGAAGTGGAAAAACTTCTGCACTTTGATAATAAAAGAGTATAAGGGAGAGTTTTTAATATGATTACTAAAGCAGATAAAATTGGCTTTATTGGAACTGGTGTCATGGGTACTAAAATGGCGTTAAATTTATTACAAACAGGGTATAGTTTAGCAATTTTCACAAGAACAAAAGCTAAAGCTAAACCTTTAATCGAAGCTGGAGCAGAATGGAAAGCATCTGTTACTGAACTAGCAAAATCAGCTAAAGTGATTATTACCATGGTCGGTTATCCTCATGATGTAGAAGAAGTGTATTTTGACGAAGATGGACTATTACAAAACGTTAAACAAGGAACATATTTAATTGATATGACTACATCCAAACCAAGCCTGGCAGTTAAAATTGCCGACATGGCTAAAGCCAATCATTGCTATGCTTTAGACGCTCCTGTTTCAGGCGGCGATATTGGAGCAAAAAATGGAACATTAACCATTATGGTAGGTGGTGAAAAACAAGTATACGAAGATGTTTTAGAAATATTGAAAGCAATGGGAGAAAATATTATTTTACAAGGGGATGCAGGTGCTGGCCAACATACAAAACTTGCTAATCAAATAACGATTGCCTCGAACATGATCGGCGTTTGTGAAGCTATTGCTTATGCGCTAAAGGCAGGTCTCAATCCTGAACGTGTTTTGGACAGTATAACAGCCGGCGCCGCTGGAAGCTGGTCCCTTTCTAATCTAGCCCCAAGAATGATCCGAGGGGATTATGAGCCTGGATTTTATGTAAAGCATTTTATTAAAGATATGAAAATCGCACTCGAATCCGCAGAAGAACTAGGACTCTCTACACCCGGGTTATCCTTATCTTTAAAGCTATATCAGGAGATGGAAGAACAAGGAGAAGCAAATAGTGGAACTCAAGCATTAATCAAGTTATTCACCGCATAAGCGGATTTTTCCAAAAGTTCACCAATGATGACACAGTGAATTTTCATCATTGGCTTCTTTCTATTCCTATTTTTAATATGCATACACTTGCTTCATCGAAACTACAATACTTCGAACTTAGCACGATAAGTTAGTATATTCGGTGGGGAATGGACAGTAATCCCCACTGATTAAAGCTTATCTTTATCTGCTTCCTCCTGTACGATAAATGCTAAGTCATTATTACCAAATAACTGAAGGATTTGTAAAACCATCTCCGTTGAAATAACTTCGCCTTCTTCCTTTGGTACAGTTAATTCTATGGCTTCTAAGAGAGCTTTATTTTCCTTTTGTTGCGGATAGGCTCGTTGGTAGACCTTCATCGGGTCTAAATTATGATTAATGCACCACTGAGCAAATGCCAAAATCATTGCTTTTTCATCTTGTTGATACTTTTCAATAATCCGTTTATCTTTATTGTTCATTTGAATCACCATTTCTTAACATAAATATCCATGAGAATGATAAAGCCTGCTGTAACTCCAGTGATAAATTCTCGTAATTCTTTTGTTTCACCCCTTGTTTAAATACACCGAGCCCATCTATATATGCTAAATCGAGCTCTAAACAAAGCTTGTGAAATTCCCAAGGCATCATTGTATTACAAATTATTTTCTGTTCATGAAGCCGCGGATAACTATTTATCCGCGGTCCCGCAGTCGGACCTAATATACTTGCGCATAAAAATCCCCTTGGTTTTACAACACGCTTTAATTCTTTGAGTGCGTTTTTCGGGCTTTCCGTCCATTCTAAAACATTTATTGCCATCAGCCCACCAAAAGTACCATTATCAAACGGCAGATGATTAACATCACCTTGGATGACAGTTACGGAAGCAGGAAGTCGTTGTTTTGCATAACGAACCATTTCTTGAGAAAGGTCAATGGCAGTAACTTGATATTCTTGTTGATATAGTTTGTATGTACCATAGCCATCACCACAACCGATATCTAACACGTATTGATTCTTTTTGATGTACTTGTTTATCAAAGGGATGATTTGCTTTCTACTTCCAGTATCCCACATGTGCTGGCTTCGTTCACTCCAATCGCTTGCTCGTTTATCCCACTCCTGTGCCGCTTCTTTACTCCAATTAAAATTTATCATAAACTTCCTCCCACTTTCATTAAAAACCTATTTTATTCAAGCTATATGTCAATAACCCCAAAGCGTCAATTCTTGCTGCAGCTTCGTTTAGCCCTCTTCGCTCGCTAACAGTCCAACTCGTACATACCCTTCCTCAATATTCTCAGGAACCAATACCCAAAACTACTTCCACATGTGCTTCGTTTAATATCGTTCGGCAAAATTCCGGAGAATAACCTTTTGGAACAGATAACAATGAGAAAAATGTACCTTTGGACGACGTAACATTCCATTTCATGACAATAAGATGTTAATGTAAACATTTCTTGTTCATTTATACATTTTAACAAGATTTCCCCACTACTGATGGATCTCCAAGCAACGCTTTTTCATCTGCTTGCTGTATAGCACGACATAGGCTTACGTATAAATGATCCTGTAACAATTTCAAGCTTTTCATAAAAGCGTTATCAACTGCAAAGCCAATATGCCAGCCCGCCATATTATATTGATGTATATATAATTCTACCCCAATATCTTTAGCACCGCCCCGTCATAAACGGGAACTGAAATACTGCATTTAATACAACGATTGTTTTAAGACTATACAAAAAGCTTAACGGTTTTTTACCACGAAAGCCAATTGCACCTTAGGCAAAATCATGCACAACATATATGTGTTATTTTTTGCAAAAGCTACCGGCTGGAAAAAAGGGGTGTTGCAACACTATAGATCAGTTTATTCGAATAATTAAAGAGCATAAGCTTTCCGGATGAACAAATAGCTTCTTGTAAAATCTGGGAAAAATTGATTTTCTCTAATTTCTGACATATAATTCTGATATCCGGAATCAGGTAACAAAACAATATCATTGGGCTAATCTCTATCCATCTTGTTTTTGTTCCAAAAATCGCCACATCTGTTTCCGGGTCATTTACTCCATACCTCGCGAGAAACTACTGCTTTCAAGACAGCCTGCCCAGAAATAGCGAATATTTATGATGTGATGGACTAGCTAGAGCCTTCTTTAATTCCTAGCCAAAGTGCCAGAGTGTTGGTAAATCTGAATTTACTTGATCCAAGTTGATCATACCCTTTATCCTATAACCCATTGCACTTTTTACGCAAATTTAGGCAAAAAATTACTGCGGTAAACGTTCTAACAGTTGTGAAATAGGAAATTGGTGCACCTATTCATCCCCTGTTTAATTGTATTTGTTAAATATATTAAATATTGACAGAAGATTTGTAAAGAAATTTTTTAATCCTTAAATAGGGAAGGGCACGAAATGAGCTTTTTATTTTTTTAAATTCGCAAATCTTTACGATGGTGGAAAATAAGATTAGACAAGGAAGAAAATCATTCATGCTATACTAAAATAGTAAGCGTTTGCTTATTTCACACATCTAACGCGGCGGTAAGACGCCTCCTTCAGAGGATGGGGAGTACATATACTCAGAGAGATATCCATTAACAGGTAATCACTACAATCGACAAAAAGGTTATTTATTTACGTTATTAGGACAGAAAGGGGAAGAGGATTGCAAGCATTTTTAATCATTTTAAAAGATATTATTTTACCTGTATTTATTATCATGGGGATCGGTTTCTTTTTACAGAAAAAATTTCAGCTTGAGCTACAAACACTTGCCAGACTTAATATTTTCTTTCTTGTTCCTGGTTTTATTTTTGTTAAATTATATGATACACAATTTTCCGGTCGATTGCTCCTTAACATAGTTGTTTTCTTTTTCCTTTTAATTATCGTGCTTTATATCGTATCATCCATTGTTGCAAGAATGATTGGATTTGATAAAGGAAAAGCAACGACTTTTTCCAACAGCACGATATTTTTCAACTCGGGAAATTACGGCGTTCCCGTAAATGATCTCGTATTTAAAAGTGATCCATTGGCCATGTCCGTTCAAGTAATGATACTGACAATGCAAAATATTTTGCTGTTCTCGTATGGAATTTTCTCTCTGCAAGTGATTAAAATCGGCAAGCTTAGAGCGATACTAAGCTATTTTAAAATGCCAGTCTTATATGCTATGTTAGCAGGTATTCTATTAAATATTTTTAATGTGGCGATTCCCTCTTTTATTTGGGTTCCAGCTAACTATATTGCCGATGCCATGGTCGCTATGGCCTTGCTTACATTAGGCGCACAAGTTGCACAGCTACAATTGAGTAAAAGTCTTTCCACTGTATATGTAAGCTTAGTTATTCGTTTAATCCTTGGTCCAGTAATTGCTTTGGGTATTATTTACTTATTGCAAATCAATGGAATAATTGCACAGGCATTGTTTATTGCTGCAGCTATGCCAACAGCTGTTAACAGCTCCGTCATCGCACAAGAATACAATAATCATCCAGAATTTGCAGCTCAAATCGTCTTATTTTCTACCTTATTTAGTACGATTACGGTAACAGCTGTTATTTATGTTTCGCGAATTTTATTTTAAGGAGGAATTTCAAGAGGTTCTTTTGCTTTTTTGCTAGGAATGTATGTTGTAAAATAAGCAGCCACTATTATTAGACCGACAGTTATTGTCAAACTAAAGAAGCCAAAAAATTGAAACCAATAAGCGATGATATGGATTAACACTATTAAGAATAGTGCAATAGAAGGAATTGTACTTTTTAACCCACTAATCCCAGCCCGCTTTCTCTTTCTAACGGCGACAGAAAAAGTAATCACCAATATACCTGTTAAACCCTGTCCACATCACATCAGAAAGCATAAGAATACCTCCTTTTTTTGATTTTAGGTATTATTTTTCTTGATATATCTACACCGTTTAGAATCCGACAATGTCCCATCAAAGTCAAAAAACCTTATCCTTTTCTTGTTTAATTATGTAAAAACTTTCGCTTTGATCTAACTTATTTCCTTAAAAACATGAGCTCCTATTATAGGATGCATTGTAAAAAAACAAGTCCGTTTCAAAGTGTATCCAAGTAAGTTTTAAAAGTCTTGGTAATGTTCAACATTCATTTTTGTCATGAAGATAGCCGTATTTGTCATTATTTTATTTATAATAGGTATATCGGCCAGTATTTTATTTTACGAAAAACAATCCGAGTAAACCTAAATACTCGGATTGTTTGTATTGTGTTGATTAAAAGATGGCGATGATTAGTAATCCGTAATCTTTATTTCATGGACACACCAGTCAATATTAGCCGGGTTAATATAGCCCGTTTGCTGTTCCATTACATTTAAAACACCCATGGTTAAACCAAATTTAATCAAATCCGTTCCATCTAACTCGCGTGATATTCCACTTGCAAATCCTGCTATAACAGAATCCCCTGAACCAACCGGATTAATTACCTGAACTTCTGGAGAAAGAACACGGTATACGTTATCTTTGTATCTTACTAATGCTCCTGCTTCTCCTAACGTAACGACAACCCACGTGATCCCCTTAAAAATAGAGGACTTAAGTGCTTGTCTTATAGAATCTATAGAGAGATTGCGTTCCCCAAGCAGATCTGCTATCTCCTCTTGATTTGGCTTAATTAAATATGGTTTTTGGTTATTTTGTAAGGTTTGTCTTAGCGTGTCCCCTTTTGTATCCAACAGGACAGGTGTTTCTTCTTCGGCAGCAATTTGCAGCATTTTAGCATAATAATCGTTCATAAGCCCTTTCGGTAAGCTCCCAGAAATTGTAATTACTTTTGCCTGTTTAGCATAATTACGAAACGCAGCAAGAAATTTGTTTGCTTCTTCTTGGCTAATCTCTGGTCCGCTTTCTAGTATTTCCGTTTGTTTTCCATTGTGAATAATAGCAATACAATTACGTGTTTCACCACTTATTGGCACAAAAGAGTTTTGAATTCCCAATCGCATTAACTCTGAGCCAATAAAATTTCCTAAGCTGCCACCAAGAAAACCCGAGGCAGCCACATCTTCTCCAAGTTGCTTCAAAACTCTTGCTACATTTAACCCTTTGCCACCAGCTGTTTTACTAACATCTGAAACCCGATTTACGGCATTTTCTTGGTAATCTGGAAGCCGATATTGAATATCAACAGAAGGGTTCAACGTTATCGTTAAAATCAATGTCTTACCTCCTTATCCTCTTTCAGCTTATCGCATGTCATTTTTAGTCGATTTCCTTCTTTAAACCATGGAATCTTTTTTTATAAGCACATTCATGTACCATGTATTTAAATAATAGTTTCAACCCCTATTATGCTTTCCCATTACTCATACAAATGTTTATTTTATCGATTACTGCTTCTCGCATTTTAGCCTTTGCTGGTGCCATATATTTTCGTGGATCTGTCTCGTTTGGGTGTGCAACTAAGTGTTCACGCAGTCCTTGTGAAAATGGGATTTTTAATTCCGTAGAAATATTTACTTTTGCACAGCCTAACGAAATGCATTTTTGAATATCTTCTTTAGAAATACCTGAAGCCCCATGTAAAACAATTGGAAGAGATGTTAAGTTTTTAATTTTTTCTAACCGGTCAAAATCAAGATTAGGCTCGGTTTCGTATAAGCCGTGTCCTGTACCAATTGCTACTGCTAATGAGTCCACTCCGGTGCGTTCGACAAATTCTACTACTGTATCCGGATCTGTATAGGCGGCATCTTTTGCTTCTACAATCAAATCATCTTCTTGACCGACTAATTTACCCAGTTCTGCTTCTACTGTCGCACCATAAGAATGAGCTTTCTCTACTACTTTCTTAGTAAGCGCAATATTTTCCTCAAATGGATAATGTGAACCATCAATCATTACTGATTTGGTACCTAGTTCTAACGATTCGACAATCGATTCATACGTCTCATGATGATCAAGATGTAATGCGATTGGAATATCATGCTGTTTAGCAGCAACTTCAATCATTGCTTGAATATATGCCCGACCTGCATAATTCATTGTTCCTGGAGTTGCAGCTAAAATCACTGGTGATTCCATATCACTAGCTGTTTCAACAACGGTTTGAATGGTTTCCAAGTTATGAATATTAAATGCAGGTACCGCATACCCTTCTTTTCTAGCTTTTATTAACATGTCTTTTGTGTTTTGTACATGACCCATCTTTATTCCTCCTCTATTCAGTTGCTTTCCTTTGAAATTTCACTTCGCCATTTACTGCTACAGCATGTATCTTCAGTTCATTATCAACTACTACATAATCCGCATATTTTCCTGGATGGATGCTGCCAAGCTCGTGGTCACGTCCGATGCTTTTAGCAGGACTTAAACTTGCTAAATGCCAAACTTCATGTAAAGGGCGATGTGACCAGCTTTGTAGATGTATAACTCCATCAATCAGTTTCAAGGTACTTCCTGCTAGTGAACCTGTTTCTGTCCTAGCAATTCCATCCTGCATTACTACAGGAAATTCACCTAAATAATAATGTCCATCTGGCATTAAACCTGCACGCATACAATCTGTAATCAGTACAATCTTCTCGCCTTTCACCTGCCAAGCAAAATTGGCTACATCAGGATGAACATGGTGACCGTCGCAAATCAATTCAGCAAATGTATCGTTTGTCATCAAAGCTGTACCAGCAACACCCGGGTTCCGATGATGCAATCCAGACATGCCGTTAAACAAATGAACAAAATTTCTTGCACCTGCCTGAACTGCTTGTTTGGAACAGTCATAGCTTGCATCACTATGACCAATACTTACTAAAATATTGTAATTACTCAATTCCTTCATAAAATCAATGGCACCTTTTCGCTCTGGTGCAAGGGCTATTTTTACAATTGTATGATTGCTAAGCTGTTGCCATTGTTGGAACAAATCGATATCTGGATCACGAAAGTACTTTGGATTTTGCGCTCCTTTATAACGCTCGGTAAAAAAAGGGCCCTCAAGGTAAATCCCTTCCGATAAAGCACCTAACAGACCCTCGTTTGTTGCTTCTACAATAACAGATATGGCTTGTTCCAGTGCCTCAGTTGAAGAAGTTAAGGTGGTTGGTAAAAACCTGGTAACTCCTAAGGGCAATAACGCTTTAGAAATTTGATGGACTGCTTCCTTCGTCCCGTCCATCACGTCATAGCCGTTTATTCCGTGAATATGTGTATCGAACAATCCGGGAGCAATTGTATATCCACTCCAGTCGACAACTTCCGCCTCTTCCGGCAATGATGGACTCCATTCTCCAAATCGACCGTCTGTAATTGCGAGATAACCTGCTTCTAGCATTCGATCTTCTAACATAAACTGATCTGCTTTGATATAATAATTCATTCATATACTTCCTTTATTTATTAAGAATTGAAATTAAATTTTAAAATTTGTTAAATACCATCCATCGTTAGATTTTCATCTACACGTTCACTCTTTTTAATTTCAAAAGCTTTTATGTTTTCTTTCCCTTCATTTAAAGCAGTTTTTACAAAATCATCTAAAGGTTGATTTCTCTTAAACAAACAACTTAGTATCATTGGTAGATTTGTCCCGCCAATTACCCGAAGATCGTCCTTATACGCTGCGATCCGAGAGCTTACATTGAAAGGTGTACCCCCAGCTAGATCAGCAAAGCAAACCACTCCACTATCTGAATCCACTTGTTCAATAGCTTGCTGTAAAGATGTTTCTAATTCGACTGGATCATCTTCAAAGGGAACCATCACTAAATTTTCTACATCTCCTGCAATTAAATGGAGTGACTCTAATATTCCCTTTGGAAATGATCCATGTCCTGTTATTACTATTCCAATCATTCTGAATTCCCCTTTAAAATTAAACTTTTGTTTTCTTGCTTTTTTATTTACATGATTCCAAAATACGAACCAACCAGTCCGACAACTACTGTAAGTCCTATCAATACTAATGGTGAACGTCCTTTTTTTAATAACCAATAAACTAAAAGCGTATACGCCAAAGGCAACAAAGCTGGCATGATTTGATCTAAAATATCAGTTTGCACATTTAATTTTGCTTCTCCCTGTACCCATGTATAATCAATTTTGAAAGCAACATAGGTTGCAATTAATCCACCAACTACTGTTAAGCCTACGATCGAAGCGGCGCGTGAAACGTGTTTGGTACCTTCTTTCAACTTACTAATAGCTCTAACGCCTGTTTTATAACCGTAACTCATGAGACCAAATCGTACACCAAAATGAATAATATTGAATAGGATCAAAAATACAAACGGCCCAAACATATTACCATTTACTGCCAACGAAGCACCTATACTTGCAGTAATTGGTAGTAAGGTCAAGTAAAATAATGCATCGCCTATACCGCCTAATGGGCCCATTGTAGCTACTTTTATTCCACGAATGGCTTCTCTATCTTCCTTTTTTTGCTCCATGGCTAAAATAACTCCCATGATAAAGGTAACTAAGAAAGGATGCGTATTAAAGAACTCCATATGATCCTTCATTGCCTTGCTCAAATCTTTTTTATTCTTATGAACTGCCCTTAAACCAGGGAGTATAGCATACAACCAACCAGCTGCTTGCATACGTTCATAATTAAAGGATGCTTGTAACAACAATGATCTCCAAGCTAATTTTCTAATTTGTTTTGGCTGTAAGTCTTGTGCAGGAGTAATATCTTCATATTGATAACTATTAGATACCATCGGTTATCTCCTCCTCTAGGGCTGGGGATTGCTTGTGTTTATTTTGGTAATAATCATATAGTGCTATGGCTAGACCAATTAAAGCTATGGCTAAGATTGGTAATTCTAAATATGCTGCTAAAATAAATCCAACAATGAAAAACATAATATATTCGACCTTCATCATGATCCGTAATAACATTGCAAAGCCTATAGCAGGCATAATGCCACCAGCAATCGACAATCCATCAATAATCCATTGCGGAACTGTTTCTACAAAGGCTGCTGCTTTCTCTGCTCCAAAATAAATAGGAAGAAATGCAATGAGAGCATTAAACGTAAACAGAATGGCTATACCTAAATAATTTATTCTTTCAATACCTCTAGCATTTGCATCTAATGCATATTGATCAGCTTTGTGCATTACTGGTGCAAAAATAGTGAAAAATAGAGTAATTAAACCTTGAACAGCTACCGCAAAAGGTATGGCTACCCCAACCGCAACCTTAGGATCTTGACCAGCTATAACGCCAAATGCCGTACCAATCACACCACCAATAACCACATTTGGGGGTTGAGCTCCTGCTAACGGAACCATTCCCATCCAAATTAATTCCAACGTACCTCCAACTATTAATCCGGTAGTAACATCACCTAAAATTAAACCAACAACAAGCCCAGTAACAACAGGACGATGCGCATGCGTTAATCCAACATATAAATCAATGCCAATAATTCCTGCCCAGATAGCTATTAAAATGGCTTCTAGTAACATTTAATTTCCTCCTTCCACAAATCAAATTAGATCCATTATATTTTGACCTTTTTCATTAGGAACTCCTCTTACATCCAGAGTTACACCTAATTCATCAAGCCGTTTAAATGCTTCTATATCCTTTTCATCTACAGAAACCGTTGCAGAGATCTGTTTTTTTCCTTCTTCATAATGCATATTTCCTATGTTAATATGATCTATCGGCACTCCTCCTTCCTTTAATGTAAGGGCATCATGTACATCTTTTACGACGAGGAATATTTTTTGCCTTGGTGATGCTTTATGAATGACGTCAATGGTTTTTTGTAACGAAAAGTATCTCGCTTGAATAACATCTGGAAGGACCATGTCCATTAAACTTTGTTGTACTTTATCTTTTGCTGCCTTATCATTGGCAACTAATACTAAATTCGCTCCTAAATGATTTACCCATGTTACCCCTACTTGTCCATGAATTAATCGATTATCAATCCTTGTTAATAAAATATTTGGTGTTGTCATTTTATTCATCCTTTCTATAATTCAAATTTATATAAGCGCTACCAATACAGCTTCAATTAAAGACCTTAAAAGAGATGGATTAAAAGGTCGGCAAAAATAACACATCCAATTTCATCATTGGCTTGATCCTTTGTTCCATTAAAAAGAAAGCTATTTTTTCGCGCTTGGGATGGTGTTTTCAATGAAGCCTTCCCAAATGCACATGTACTTCATGCATCATGCTACTCCTTGAAATGACATCGTCTCGTGCTTCAACACACGTGACGTACTCGTGATAGCTTTGCAACAAGGGGGCCTAAGATTTAGCCGACCTATTCCTTTTCAATTTCTTTTTGAACATACATTAAAACAGCTACTATTTCTCTTCATAGTCGTAAATCGTTACACCTTTTACGACCCGATTAACCGATCCGTCTGGACTTGGATTATCAGGTGTAATTCCTAACTGAATCGACTTTTTCAATGCAAGGACTTGAGCAAATAGGATGTAAAGTATGGCTAAGTAAAAATCATTCCCTAACGTTTTTCCTTCAGGATTTACAGAAATGGCCCAGTCTGCTAATTTACTTACTTCTTCATCTTGCCTTTCTGTTAGCGCTATCGTCTTGATTGCAGTCGTCTCACCAGATAGCTCTCTTAACATATCCAGATCGTATTTTCTTGTATACGCATCTTGAGACAAAAATAGGACTACTACAGACTGATCATTTAAAATTGACTTAGGACCATGTCGGAAACCAAGTGATGACTCATGAACTGCTACTACCTTTCCTGCCGTGAGTTCAAGCATTTTCAACGCTGCTTCATGAGCTAATTGGCCAAGCGATCCTGAGCCTAAATAGACAATTCGTTCCATATCATGAGCGATTACTTCTTCAACAACTTCTACTACTTGCTTAACAAGCCGCTTACCATTCGCTATTATTCCTTCTATTGTATTATGGGAAATAGAGTGTTTAGAAAAAATCATATAACATGCTAAAATCATACTCGTAAAGCTACTAGTCATTGCAAAAGCTTGATCATGCGCCTTTTCTGGTGTAAGTATCGTTAAACTGTTTTCATCATGCTCCGTATTTTCAGCTAGTTGACCATTCGGATTACAGGTAATATTTACTTGATAAAAATCATCAATGATGTCCTTTGCTAGTTTTACTGCTGCCACACTTTCTGGACTATTACCTGATCTTGCGAAGGATACTAAAATAGTTGGTATCTCTTTAAATAGATAATGGGTAGGATTAGATACGATATCTGTTGTTGCAATTGCTTCAAATTGTATCTTACCTTGATGCTGCTTTTGCAGTTCAGGAACGAGTATATCTCCAGCAAAAGCCGATGTTCCTGCTCCCGTCATTACGACTCGTACTTGTTCATGCTGATCATAAATAGCTGTTAAAAAACGTTCAATTTTTGTTTGGTTTTCTACTACGATGTTGATAGTATCCTGCCAAATTTCAGGTTGTTGATAAATCTCCTGTGCCGTGTGCCCAGCCAAATTTTTTTGTAATTCTTTCTCTGTTAAGTGAAACATGTTATTCCTCCTTTTATCATGTGGTCATGTTGACATAACCAGTTAGTCTGTGGAAAAGCTCTATTGCTTTTTGTTTGCCCAATAGAGCTGTTTTACGTTAATTCAACTGTATAATCAAATTTATCTCCTCTGGCTACGCTTACCGTATATTCAATTAATTGGTCTTGGTGAAATGCAAATCGTTTAATAAGCATTGCCGGCTGCTGTACGGTTGCGTTTAAATAATCGGCTTCTGCGTCACGTAAATGAGTTGCTGAAAACTTCTCAACAGCTCTTGTTACAGTAATTTGATAATCTTGATAAAAGACATCGTACATCGGTTTTTCCATTAGCTGTAATTTAGTCAGCTTAGGAAATATTCTCTTTGGTAAATACGATGTTTCATACATGAGCGGTTCGTTATCTGCTAATCGTAACCGTACAACTTGAAATACTTCATCAAGTGGTTGTAAATTCATCTTTTCTGCCAACCGCTTTTCAACCGCAATTTCTTCAAACGATATTACTTGTGTCATTGGAGTTTTCCCCAATTTTTTCATTTCCTCTGTAAAACTATATAATTTGACTAAATTTTGCTCAAATGTTGCCGCTGCAACAAAGGTACCTTTACCATGTAATTTATAAATATAACCTTCTCTTTCTAACTCTTGAAGCGCCTGTCTAACAGTTATTCGACTAAGATTATACATACTGCAAAGTTCACGTTCAGATGGCAACTTTTGATGCTCTGTATATGTTTTATTTTCTATTTTTTGAATGATTTCTTCCATTAATTGTAAATATAAGGGCACCTTACTATTTTTATCCAAGCCTTCCT
The DNA here is from genome assembly GCF_053667775.1 of Cerasibacillus sp. JNUCC 74. The sequence continues at coordinate 3,604,824 of NZ_CM132207.1, forward strand.
CCTACCTCTCTTACTAAGTGGTTATAACCAGTTGTCTTTAGTATAGAACATTTAGCTTCATATGTAAAGGGGTTACATTACTTCATTTTGAAAAATTTATTAAAACGATAACGGACAATCATGTTTCGTCCTAGACTTACTTTTTATCGAATTTTAAATATGACTCCCGCCTCTTGGTTTCCATTACAATTACAAGTTAAACTTTCGCAAAGTTTAAAACAAGGAGATTACGTTGTTGCTAATGAAACATTAAAAGAAATTTTAAACCATACTACTTCTATTCAAACTTCTATCTATATGACCAAAGCTATGGCATATGATCTTATTAATTCTATCTTAAAAGTCATTGCAGAACAAAATTTACTATATGATGTTGCTTATATTAAACAGCTTTTCAAGTTTCAAACGATAGATGAATTGTATAATACTCTTGATAAAATTGCTGTTTATATTTGCAAGGAAATGAATCAAAAGAAGCGCAATAAAAATAATCATCTCTGTCATAAGTTGATGAAGTACTTGCAAAAGGAATTTACTAATCCTGAGCTAAGCTTGGAAAAACTAGCGGATTATTTTAACTTATCTGTTCCCTATGCTAGTCGCTTTATTAAAGAACAAACAGGATATACCTTTACACAAATTATCTGGGAAATGAGAATGAAAGAATGCAAACGACTTCTATTAGATACTTCCATTCCTATCAAAGATATCGTTGCCCAGATTGGCTATTATGATGTGGCTAATTTTACTAGAAAGTTTAAAAAATCAGTAGGTGTTACTCCAGGTCAATACCGAAAACATCGAATCGATACCGCCCTTTAGTATCTTACCTTTAACATCAGAAAATTTTTGATTAGACATGAAATGAACCGAAGCTGGGACATAAGCAAATACGAAATAGCAAAACCGAACAATTCATTTATTATTGTTCGGTTTGTTTGCGTTTAGAAAAACTTGGCTTGTCGCCAAGTCTTTAGCGAACGCCATAGTTTTTCTTATACTATAAACCATAAAATTTTATACTTTACTATAGTACTAGGACAATTTTTTGTTCGTTTTTTAATCCATGTTTTCGTTTTATCCCAGCCCGTTTTTTTATTGAACAGTTAATGTTGATTTCATATCGGCATGACCTTCTCCACACGGTACATTACAATAAATTGTATATTCTCCTGGTTCATTAGGTGTAAAAGTTACTTTTCCATTTCCTTGAATGTTAACATCAAACTCATTAATCCCAATCCCATGCTGTCCTTCTTCATTAGTTAGCGATATTGTAATTTCTTCACCAGCATTCACAACATACTCAGGCTTATCAAATGTAAAGTTTGTAGCAGTCATATCGATTTGGTTCGTTGCATTACTCTCCGTAGCATCCGTTCCGTTAGCTTGCTCAGAATCATCTTCATCACCACAAGCAGCAAGAAAGAAAAGAAACAATAAAACAGCTGATAGTAAAACTTTTTTCAAAGCCAAATCCCCTTTCAATTATTTTTCAAATTGAATCATAATCCATAACTGTCCATTTTTTATCAAGGTTACAGGACAAATTTTTGAACATAGAGAAAAATATTCTATATACTGTTATTTTTCTACATATATCTAAGTGCTACAAATTAGAGCCTGTTTCGTTCGATACCATGAATAGTTCATGTTGGTCCAATTGCCAAACATGAGATACATAAAAAAACTAATCCTCTAATAATTGAATCAAGTTACCAACTATCGCTATATTCGAAAGTAGCTAACTTTCTTATATTATTTATCTCATCAGAAGGTTCCCGTTTGTAAGCTGCTGCTAACTGAGCTATTGTCCTTCTATTAGTAGAGGTTACGAAAGAGTTCCGCTCATAGAAATCTCCACTTGCAGAGGCAATAATATATTAAGGGGGTTGACCTCATCATCCAAGGGTAAAAAAGCCAAGGACTAAAGTTCGTTTTTATTCGGTGAGAGGACTAGCTTTCTTAAGATAGATGATAGAAAAAATTCTTGTTTTACTATTTTCATATTGGAAGAATGGATATTGTCTATTGTTCTCCGATTAATATTAGCACCAATAAAATACAGACCAATTGGATTAAGAATATCCATAAACTTTCCGATGATTTGGTTTTCGCTTCGCATATGCTCAAGCATGATAATCTTTCCGTTTGATTTCGTAACACGTCGAATCTCTTTAAGTCCTTGAACAGGATCTGGAACAGAGCAGAAGACACATGTAGAAATAACCGTATCAAATGTATTATCGGGAAATTCCAAGTTTTGAATATCCATTTCGAGTAATTGAATATCTACAGGAAGTCGATTTGCTTTTTCCCTTGCTCTTTTAAGCATGTTCGGGCTAAAATCTATCCCCGTCACTTGAACTTCTTTAGAATAGTACTTTAAATTAGTTCCTGTACCTACACCAACTTCTAGTACACTTCCATCTGCTTGTTGAATCAATTCCTTTCGCCACTCTTCTTTCATGATATGCTCCATTAAATCAAAAACACCTGATATACGATTGTATCTTTTTTTAATCGTTTCTGTTTGTTTATTCATCTTGAACTTCCTTTCAAATTGCTATTAGAGTCTGTTCAAAAAAGTTCGTTACAATGGATGCGACTTGTTTTGTTGGTGTCCATGTATGTAATTGTACATATTCTTCTCCCTGAAACAAAGGACGCATAGAGTCTAGGTCCTTTTTATCGTTCCTTCCACTGCTCATACTATTAATGAATCTTGATTGTTTTGAATATTTATGAGCGTCATAGCAAGGCGAAGCTAAACAGCCCTAGAATAAAAATCAATTTTTAGATACTATTCCCTTACTGGTAAATCATACACATAACAGATGAAGAATTTATGTGGAAATTATGTGGATCTTATGAAAGAGCTTGTTTCTTTTTACATGAAGTATTTGATGTATTATTTATGATATACTCTTGTTATATTAGGAGGTGAATTATATGAAACAGAAAGAAAAAATATTAACGACACTTGAACAAATCAACGATAAATTGGATGAGCAAGGCAGAAAATTAGATGAAGACAACTTAAAACTGGATGAGCACGGAAAAAGATTCGAGGAACAACAATCTATTCTAGTTGCCCTTCGTTCCGGACAGGAACATCTAAAAGCAGAAATTGATGGAATGCGTATGGACAATGCTAAAGAATTCGATCATATAAAAAAAGAGCTGAACAATGTAAACTTGAATTTTTCAGTCCTCCGTGATGACGTTTGGGCAAATAAAAAAGTCTTCACCAAACAAAAATCATTTATTCCGCATTTTAACCTTTCTTTACGTACTCTTCACAGACAACAACCGCTCTAAAAGCTTTTTTCAACAAAAGAGCTTACCAGAATATCGTTCTTTTCCAGTAAGCTCTATTATAATTTTCACAACACACTATTCCGTCTTTTATAAATATTTTCTTTCAATTTTATTTCATGTATCCTTCAAGACAATCTACAATCTCTGCTCACTAAGTTTGCATTTCTTTCCCTTGCACTTTCTTTTTGTAATTCACAGAGATAATACCCATTGCTACCAAAACGAGTGCACTAATAATAAAGATCGTTAGTTTTTCCTCAGGAATAAAGACTGCTGATAACACTGCGCCAGAAACAGGTGTTAAAAATTTATACATGCTAATTTCCCCAGCTTTGTTATATTTTAAAATAGAGTACCACAAAGCAAAAGCAGCTGCCGATAATACTGCTGAATAAATAAATAACCACCAACCCAAAGTCGTAAAAGTCATTGCATGATCACTCAGCTGAGGCACCCCTACGATTAACATTATTCCGGATCCAATAGTTAATTGCCATCCAGTGAGAGCAAATGGGTGGATACCAACTGCTAGTTCCTTTGCCATAATGGTACCGATAGCCCCTGTTAGTCCTGATAAAATCATGTACCCCTCACCGGTTAACTGGAAGCTGAGCTGTAGTTCCTGTCCCCAATTAGCCACAATAATTCCGGTAAATCCTGCTACTAAGCCAATTGCTTTGTTCCAATTCAAGCGGTCATTTGTATAGAAAAAATGCGCTAGTACAACGGTAAAAAACGTTCCACTAGATATTAAAATTGCTCCTTGCATACCGGAAACATTGGCCAATCCATTATAAAAAAAGAAATATTGTAATCCTGTTTGGATGAACCCAAATATGGTAAGAAAAAACAGTTGTCGTTTTGTTACCATTAAGTACTTTCGATTTACTATTAGTAAACCGACTAGGATCATGATTCCAGCTAGCAAAAATCTCATTCCTGCTAACACAATTTTAGCAATTGTATCATCTGCAGCCATTTGCAATTCCTCATAGCTCACTTTTAACACAGGAAATGCACTGCCCCATAAAATGGAGCAGAAAACAGCTATGCCTACGACAACCCATTTATTTTTTAAAACCTGATTCACTTCATGTCATCTCCCATGCTGTGTTCTTCACTAATTGCTAGTTTAAACGAACGCTTTTTTGTTTCTAAGAACATACTTATACACTAAGGAGTATTCTATCATGTCTTAGTAAAATAATCATATACTAGAATTCAGACAGAGATGTATTTTACAAGAGAAATGCAATTGTAAATTGAGAATGTTGCAACTTGACACAAAGTCTCTTTGAGCAGAAATATTAACGAAGAAGCCAACTATAAACAGAATTTAAAAAGGATAGCATGCTCATTTTTCCGTACATGTTACAATGAGTTAAATATCTTGCAATACTCTCACTTAGTTAATGTATTACTTTTTCATGCTCGTGGATAAGAAAGAGTAAGGTCTGTACATGCACCTAAAGAACGCTTTCATATTGGCTGAACAATAGACGCCTTATGTAAGCTAGAGGAGGCGCGTTTCAGTTTCCATATGTAAAGATCGGTTACTATTACAAAAACTTGGCTTGTCGCCACGTCTTTATGGTGAAAGCTATCCTTTTTCCTATACTATAGAGCCTAAAGTTTTATATTTTCCTATAGTATAAAAAAGTTAATGGAGAGGATTTACAAAGTTATCGTTATTGCAATACTTGTATTTCTTTATGGTAGGTTAATCGGAAAATTAATCTGCCATTCTTGCTTATCTGTTATGGATAGAGAAATCATTCAGTGGGATTTTCTATGCCCCACTGATGACAAATTAATAGTGCACTGTTATACAATTATTTCCAGCACATAAACTGAAGTCTTCCAGTATCGGGCTAACGAAACAAAATTCTTTATCTATAATTGCAAAAATTCGTTTAAGCATATGCTATAAAACACTCGGCTCTTATTAATTAATAGAAGCGTAGTTCAAATTACTCGTCACTGTTTTATTAGCTCGACAAAATGAGCAATTATCCTTGCAGTTAGTCCCCAAATCACCTTTCCTTTATAGTAATAAAATAATTCATCTGCTGCTCGCACACTCCATTCATATTTTTTCCCACCTTGAATATGTTCATATGGAAAATTAACTTCAGGAATGACTTTAAAATTCACCTTATATGCTTCAGGCTTTGTTTCTAGGAAAAATTGTAAAGGGACTGTGAATACCTCATCTACTTCTGCACGATTTGGTACAATTTTTTCTGGATGATGAAGCACTCCAACAAATGGAAATATGATTCTTCCAAAATCAGATACAATATAATCTAGTGGAACAACATCACTTATATTCGTAATATCTACACCTATTTCCTCTGATGTTTCCCGTAACGCACAATGCAGTTCACTTTCGTCATCTTTTTCTACTCTCCCGCCCGGAAAACAAATATCGCCAGGCTGATTGCGCATTTTTAATGAGCGTACTTCGAATAACAAGTGCGTTTCATTTTTAATTTCTACCATAGGAATAAATATACCAAATTCTCGAAAGTGTTCACGTCCTAAAATAGTTGGCTTACGATCCCTTAATTTTGCTATTACCTTAGTCGCATTCACCTTATCACCTCCGACGACATAACCAGCCACAATCTATTATATCGTTGTCATCTCCAATTGAACAATATTCACATATTAAATCCATTTATGCCTATTATATATAGAACTGTTTAATAAAGTGAATCTTCAATCCGTGTTTTTTCTTTTATCCTCCACTTATCCTCCTAGTGTTCATCTCGTAGTGTTGAAGTGGAGATCTTAACTACCAGTTACATGCAGGAGAAAATTATTAAGCAAGCTGTCGATATTTCCCGGGAAATGAATAAGACTTTTGACAAATATCGCCCAAGTGACTTAAGTTAAAGGAAATGGAATATTAATTTATTACTTATCTTTATTTAAAGAAGGACAATGATGAAGTAAACCTCCAGTTAGTGAAGCTCTTTTCTTCCACTAAATCAATTGAGCATGAGGTGCCGTAATATCCATCACTTTAACTTTTAACCGATTTAAGGTGGTGTTACGGCACCTTTTATACTAGATAGTCTATAACTGCTATTAGGATTAATTCTTCATTTTACTTGGCAACCAGAGATAGATATAATTAAAATATTTAACTTTCCTTTAATGTGATTAAGCAAATAAAGGTTACCGCAATAAAAACCCGATCTCCATTATTAAGTGAATCTTCAATAGTGGAATTTTTCTCTGTCCCCCACTGACTGTTAGAACGAACAGAATCGAGCATTTGGCTTGCAAGTTTGATTCCTCGACTATACTCTCCCAGGGTTCATTTCGTAGCATGGAAGTGGGATCTTTACTGTAAGTTACATGCTGGATAAAAGTTCCCCATCCGTCTACTTTTTTGTCTATAGCTTATAAAAAAGCGACCAGTTAACCTGAAATGTTAACTGGTCGCTACGGGTTAATTCATTTCAATTTCTTCAACAACCCTTTCTACAATCATTGCACTTTTCTTGGCTGTAAGATCTCCGCCACCTGTGGTAAATACATTTTGTTTCAGAATTTCATCCATTGCGGCATTAATTTTCGATGGATTAGCTGGTTCTATTGGATTGTCAATCGAATAAGTAACTACTTTTCCTTCCTCATTCGTAAACTTTAATTCTAGCCTTTTCACATTATCCCTCCTTCTCCATATGTTTCTAAACGTATTATTAAACAATACTCGAAGTGTCTTTACGTTCAATTTTCTTTAATGAATGTTGTTGCAATCCTGCAAGCACTTGTGCAACAGCGTAAAGCTGATCAGGGGTAGCATCGATTTTAATATTGTTAAAGCTCTTGGCTTTTACTAGCGGCTTCCCTGATCCTTCATCCAATCCGCTATTAAACTCCAAACGTAATGATGAATCTGTAATTGTTGCCAAAGCCATTTGATCACCTCCTTCTGACCTAACATTCGAATGTAGCATCAAAAAGGTGGCAAAAAGAACTCCTATTATAATTTAAAATACGTATTATCAAAGTGAAAAAAGCAAAACAAATTGTTGCTTTGTCTTTTTGCATTTTATCCATTTATGCACTGTGGATTTTTTGTTCATCTAAATCAGGTGCTCAGTGACTAGCAAACTTCGATCTTCTTCCTACGATAAGTAGTCAATCTCGTCGAATCTAAAGAAAGTGCGACTGAAAGCGGGCTAGTCGCTCAGGCGTCGGCCCTCCCTGTTTTAGAGGCATGTTTTTCTTTATCCTGGATGTAAGAAGCCTTATTTTTCTTATGTCAAAAATCTGCTTATGATGCTGCGATGAGAAAAACGGCTTCTAAATCCCGATTCGTTACGGTCGGCAGGACAAGAAAAGACTACGACAGCGACACATTGCACGACGAAAAAGTGATTTTCTTTTTCTAGGAAGTAGAAGCTTCTTAAATAAACATCGCGGTTTTCAAGGAAGAAAGCGCTCCATGAATGAAGTTTTCACTTTATTTCGTTAAAAGTTCTCCCAGTTTGTACATTGCTAAATGTGTGCCCGTACCTAAAAATGTTTAACTTAATATAAGCCCATTAGTAAATAAAGATATCCATATAGGAAAATAAGAGAATATATTAGTAAATTAAACATCTCAACGGATTAGTCGGCCCATAGAATCATAAATACCTATTAGCTTAGGCTTGGAAGAGATTCCTTCTACAACAGCAATTTGAGCATTTGTAACAAAAATTTGGGTACGAAATGCATAAAGGGCAGTATCTCCAACTTCTACATTATCCGTAGCCAACTTCCCATAATAATCAATATTGGTCGGATCATTTTCAATAATCCTAACTTCTCTTAAGTTATCTTTGCTTGTCCCTACGAGCGCGTTTTTCATATGTGAGCGGGGGTAAAATCCTCCTCCAAATACGTATCCATGATTGTTATAAATATGAGAAACTTCGGTCACATAAACTATTGCTGGTTTCTCAGCTAATTCTTTTGAGGCATGAAGTGGTGTTGTTCCCGTTAGTGCATGTCCTGGCTCCCCTTGTGTTGCCCCGTTTTTTTTCAATATATCCATTGTTGCAACAGATGTACCACTGGGCATATTCATTTCCAGATTGGTATGTCCATTAGCCATTAAGAATTCCTTGGCTTTTTGCATTGACGTAACATTTGCAGTAACCATAGGAACATCATTTTCAATTATTATACAAGGAAAACTTGTTAATCCTGCTAGTTCAATCCCTTCTAAATGTTCTATCCTTTTGAAGTCTTCGGCTAATTGAGCTAACGTAAATCCGCCTTCCTGCCCATTAAAAACAAAATCGCCTTTATTAGCTATACGCAAAAATATTTTTTGTTTTATTCCTTTTTGCGATGCTATATCACTAATATTTTTGGCATTTTCATAGCTGAAAACTGTAACAAATTCAGGGGAAAGGTCTAATATTTGTGATATTATTTGTTTTGGTATTTGTACTAAATGACCAACATGTCCTAATTTAACTGACGTTTTGCTTAGTGTAATTGCTTCCCAAGGATCAACAGCAACTGCTTTTTTAATTCCAGCTTCAACAATCGCTTCTGTCACTACAGGATTACGACCAATTTGTTTTGTCATTAAGAGTAGTTCAATATCCTGTTTTTTGGCTTCTTTAATTAAAGCTACTGCATTTTTTCGTATCATATCTAAATCAAGTACATACGTATTTGGGGAGATACTTCCTTGTTGATGAAGTTCTAATGAGACATCTATTAATTTTCTGTTGTATTTTTTTACAGCTTCTAAAAACATAATTGTATCCCCTCTCTACATGTCTTGTAATAACGGAAGAAAAGATGTTCCATTTTCTGTTTTGTTTAATCCCAGATAATTTGCTGCAGTTGCAGCAATATCAGATAATGTTGTTCTTTCACCAATACGAACTGGTGAGAATTGCTTATTATAAACCAACAAGTAAGTTTTCTCCCTCGTATGCTGACTATGACCAATGGTAGGATCATTGCCATGATCAGCACTTAACATTAATAGGTCCTCTTCTCTCATATTCTGTAGTATATCTGATAAATATCGATCCACTATTTCAATACGATCAGCATATCGTTCTGGGTTTTGTGCATGCCCTGCTAAGTCGGTTTCCTGAACTGTTGCAGCAATAACGCCATGATTTAAACTGTTCATTTCATGTAGAATATCTTTCATTACTTGTTCGGTATCCACACCAGGAAACTTCTTTGCTTTTTCACAATAAATGACATCTTGCATCTTTCCGACGAGAGATACTTCGAGACCCGATGTTGTTGCTAATGTTGGCAACTGATATTCTGGTGAAATACCAAACCCTAAGTGTCGGACTTGATACCCCTGGTTATATACCTTAGATTTAGGAGAATTCACTCCTACTAAACCATCTTTCCTTCTTTCTACTGAGTTTTGTAATTCTTCAGCAGTAACATTTTCACCTCCTAAAGCGATCACTCGATTTACTCTTACATGATCACGTACACATTTACCAACTTTTAGCACTTCCTCAAACGTGATATAGTCTAAAGGGGCACTTACATTATATATTTGTCCATAATCGGTTTCAATATTATCCGCTACAATTACAAGATGATTAACCAACAAATAAGGCAAATCAGGATTTGGTATAGTTACCGTGTAGCCTGCTTGTTCGAGTGCAGCTTTTACGTGGTTCATGTTTTTAATAAATGGAGCTAAATAGGCTTTCTTTGGTTTAGTTCCCATAATTTCGTTATGCCCCTCGAAACTATCCGCCCCATGGTGCATCAGTCTTAAAACACCGAAGCTTGCTATATTAGACACATTGTTTAGATTTGGGTGATGTAAAATCTTATTTATACCTAGTCTTTGAAAGGTGGGTATTTTTATAGAAGGCACTTTGTCGATTATATGTTTAAACGTATTTGCACCTACATCTTGAGGATGATAATATTTTGCATCCTCCATATATCCTACACCCAAACTATCTAATATGATGATGATGACTCTTCTTTCCATGATGATATCCTTCTTTCCTTTTATCTTTCTAAGGCTCGCTCAATTGAACTCTTCAATATTCTAATGATTGTTTCGGAACCGCTGCGCAGAGGATTAATTCGTATCATGCTATTTTCAAGCGATGGATTAGCCGCTAAAAAAGTTCCTGACACACGATAAAACATCGGTGCAAATTCATATCTTGACTCTGCACCTACTGGATTAGGAGTGGCTCCAAACTCATTCGCATATAAAAGAACTTTTTTTGCAATTGGTTTAGAAAACTCAACCAAAATCACTTTTGATTGTGCGTTTACCAAGTAAGCATTTTTCACTCCTTTTACAGCTCCACTATTAAGGAATAGCAGTAATTGTTCATTAACTTTTGCCTGTATAGCTAACATAACAGGAGCATAGACAAGACCTCTTAAAGCCTCAAGCGCTTCATACCCTTGTACTTGACTGCCTCCAGAATAATTTACCTGTTCAATTTTATTAATTAATTCCTTTTTCCCTAGAACTAATCCAACCCCTTCTGGTCCCATTAATTTAAATAATGAAAATGTTGATAAATCAGCTCCAGCCTGTACTCCAATTTGTTTCACCTTCATGGCAGCGTAGTTATCATCCGTAATAATGGTTAGATTTGGACTTAGCGATTGGATGATTTGGATAACTTCAGACAAATCATAATGATCATCTATTATCTGTCTCGTGTGCTGAATTAAAACACCCTTTAAATTTGGAGTTTGTAAAATAATACGATTTAGTTCCTTGGAGTCATGGAAATCAACGTATACAAGTTCAATCCCCATCATTTCTAAGGTAGTTTTACTTGTTGGATAGATTGGCGCATCATGAACAAGCAGTCGATCACCAGCCTTTAAAAAAGAGAAAAATCCCATTCTCAATGCACCAGTACCTGCTCCACGTACTAATACTGCTCGCTCTGCATTAAAAAAATCTGCTAATGTTTCTTCTACTTTTTTTGTAAAAGTTGGTTTATTGATACCTTTTGTAACCCCTAAATCGCCTAATGTAAGCAATTCATCTCCACGAAAATGTCTAGTAACTACATCTATTAATGTAAATTGTCTTTGCTGGGCTTCATCAATTGAAATATTCTCTAAAGGAAAAGTTTGCATTTCAGCTTACCCCCTCATAAATATAGCTGGATTTTTAACGAGCATTCTCTCAATACTTTCCTCCGTAATGCCATACTTTTGTAAAAGAGGCACAAAAGTATCTAATAAATAGGAATAGCCTAAACCACCTTTATATTCTAAATGGGATTTTCTTGTAATATCCATGGATAAAAACACTTGTTCTATATATCCTTCATCCTGTATTTTTTTTAACATCTTTGCACGAACACTATCAGGCATATAATTTTCCTTTCCAACTGTATCAAACTCTACATTGACACCTTCTCTTAACATGTTTAAGACATAATCTGCATCACCAGTTAAATCAACATGCCCTATAATGACGCGACTTAAATCGACGTGATGTTTCTTAAAGAATTCAACCTGTTCATGACCCAGTGTTCCAATTGAAGTATGAGTTGTTATTGGTTTTTTTGTTTCTTTATGAGCAATTACAGCTGCTTCAAACACTCTTTTTTCTGCTTCTGTCCATTTGTTATAACTAGTACCTATTTCTCCAATTATTTCTGCTTTCATCTTCGTCCCCTTAATTCCTTCATCGATCTCCTTCATCATTCTTTTCGCAAGTTGTTCCCTTGTTTCTCGAAATACTAAAATGGGATAGAATGCCTCTTGATAGAACCCAGTAGAAAATATGATATTTATTCCACTTGCTTTGGAAACTTTTTGTACATATGGGATATTCCTTCCCATTCCAAAATTAGTCACATCAATAATATTTCTAACTCCCTTTTGGTATAGCTTTTTAAACTCTCTAACCGTTTCCGGAAATACATCTAAATGACAATCTTCATTATTTTTTACTTCTGACAAATCAATCGTCGTATGCTCATGCATATAAGTAATACCGCTTTCTAACAAAAAAATTACCTTCTTTCTTCTTGGAGTAATATCTCTCCAACTAGTTTTATTTAATTGGAGAGATTGATTGACGAATATAGATTTACCACAAGCCAACTAAATGTAGAATATTTACTAAAATACCTAATAGAATTACTGCTATCGGACCAACAGCTAACTCAACAAGTGGCTTTTTGGAGATACGATTGATTAAATAGAAACCAATCACCCAGAAAAACCCGATCCCAGGAGCAATTTTTTCACCTGCCATCGCACTACCAATTAAAATAGCGATCCCAAGAACATCTGTAAGAGACGTACGAATATGCTCTCCCATTTCACGAATACCAGGTAGTTTATCCATTCCCTTTGAAACTGCTGATAGAGAAATTACCTCTACATACATTACAAGCGCTCCCAATACAAATGCCAAAATCGGAATATCTCTAAAAATAAGACCAACCGCAAAAATAAGTGTAGTTCCTGCTAATCCATAAACCCCGGTAACAATAGCAGTAGAAAATACTAGAGGTATAAAACCTATTGCTCTAGCAAACGTAGTAATAGCTGCCTCTGTTATCTTTCCATCATTAATTAACGCTTGAGGCATTGCATCAACTGCTAGAATCAACATTGCCGAGGCCAAAGCAACAAGACCTCCCATTAAAGCTAATAACCATCGATTTTTCCGAATCCGATTGACACGTTCTTCAAAAATATTTACTAAATCTGCATTTGTTGTTTCTTCATCGTCTTTAATTCGTGATGCTAAGTAAACCATCATTAGCATACCTACTAATAGAGAAATGCCTTCAGGACTTAGAGAAACGTCATAGCCTGCTAAAGTAAATGTTCCGTATTTTGCTAAAAGCAAGTAAGAAGCCAATGTTATAAGGGCAGTCACAGCAGCTTTCTTTAAACCGTGTTGATACCCAACTGCAACCGCCGGAAATACTGTAAACGCAATAATAATCGGATTGCCAATAAGACTTAAGGAATCCAAGAAGTTAACAGGCAACTGATTAAATATATCAACTACGAATTGTAGTCCTAAAACGATGCCAATACTATAGACAGCACCAATAATACCCGCAAGGGCCATTCCTATTTTATTGTAAGGAGTCCAAATACCAATTATGTCACATGCTAGTAAAATGCTGTGCCCGATAATAATTGTAGCCCCTATAGAAAGTGGGATACCAAAACCGATGATTAAACCAAAGCTTAATGCAAAACTAGTTGCTGCAAGTTCCCCCCTTGTAATTCTTCCTTCTAAATACTCAGGCATAATGGGACGAAGACCATCGTTAAATACTGCAACACCACGATTCACAAGTATAGAACCTAATGCACCTAGAGCAGCTATGACAATAATTTGAATCAGATTAAAGTCCATATTCTCTACCTCTTCTTTCTATTCCTTATTTAATAGTGCAGGGATTAATATATTTAAAACATTTGTTGTAGATGGAGCAGTAAAACCAAATGCAATTTTACCTTCATTTACTTGTTTACAAATATCTTCTTCCTTCATTATGGAAGTTGGTGAAGCTAACGAAACACATCTGTCTTTACCTAATAATGCAATTGCCATGGCTAACGCTCCACCTGAACCAGTTTCACAGGCGCCGATATAGTAATCCGCCTTATTATTCTTTAAATCCATAACAGCATTTAGATCGGTTTTTACCGTCACTTCAAGATTGCTTCCCCCCAATTCTTTAACCTGTTTTTCAATTGCCTGCTTATTCAGCTGTCCACCAATAACAATCTTTAACATCTTAAAAACCTCCTAATTATTTATTTGATTCTATTACTCGATGAAGGTGAAGGTAAAAATAGTTTCTTTCTTCGTTTGGTAACTTTTTATTTATTTGTGAGTTAACATAGGTGATAATCTCATCGATGGCTTCTTTATGTGGCATTGTATCTATTTCCTTAAGTATTGCTGCTGGAGGTCCTTCAATTTGTTCCCCCCTTTCCATTCTTGTTAAAGCCATACACAAATGCGTCCAGAACATCTCAGAATCTTGTATGATCTTTACATTAAATTTCTTTGTTAAAAAGTCGTATGTGCTTAAAGTTATATCAGATGCATTTTGTATAATGACTTGATTAGTTAGCAAAATATTTAATTTCTCCTGGATTTCTAACCTTTCCACCACACCAACCTCCAATGTACAGTATTTAGTATTTTGAATTTAAAAATTAAACTTTTAATAGCTTGGTATTTTTATACCTTTTTCAACCTCTTTTTGTATGTTTAATATTTGGCTAGTTTCAACCAAAGGCCATTTTTCGATAATTTCCTTTTCTCTATCACCATCAATTACAATCACTGCTTCTGAAGTATCTTTTGATATCTCTATCGCTTTTGGTGATTGAAAGCTTGTTGATCTAAACGTTTGACTCATTTTACTTTCGTCTGCATTCCAAATGGTAGCATCAATTTGGAGAGACATTAACATATCAAATAATTGCATATAATTGGTATTAACATATTCCACATTTCTATGTTCAAATTCTGCAAATGTCAACTTCATTTGGTCTGGAGATTCCATATCAACGCCAATTTTCATTCCATCCTGAACCTTACTTTGGTTTGGATCAGCCAAAAAAATTTTATGAGTAGAAACGTAACTATTAGCACCAAATTCCTTGAAGACTTTTAGATTAGAATATTTAGATAGTACGCTTTTTGCTGTCAATTTTGAAACAATCGCAAAATCACTTCTTTTAGTTCGCACAGTCTCTATTCGATTTAAACCGCCTCTCATGTACATTAAGTTTACTTTCTTTCCTGCTGATTCAAACACTTCTACTA
This sequence comes from Cerasibacillus sp. JNUCC 74, assembly GCF_053667775.1. The sequence goes on from NZ_CM132207.1 coordinate 3,619,954, forward strand.
AGCCTGTAGCTAAACCTTCATATTTTCTAGAGTATGGCAGTGGCATTGACCCAGCTAAAGGTGCAATTCCTGCAATCTCTAGTAATAAATCATTATCTTTATTTGTTAAGAATGTACCAAGATGACCTCGAGCTTCTAACTTAATTGCTCTTAATTCTTCTAATAAACTAAGTGCACTCTGTACAGTTCCTCTACCTATTGATAATTTTTTACTATAATCAGAAACTCGCGGTATTTTATTTCCTGTTTCTAATTGTATTAACTCCTTGGCAATATTTTTAGCAGTTAGCCCATTTTTAGAGTAAAACTTTTCCCACATTATTATCATCCTTAAATCAATATACTATATTTTGTATAATTATATTATAACGTTTTCATTTATCTTTGCAACCGTTTATATGATAATTTTAATTATTTATTTCTTCAAAACCATCGGTTAGTAAAATGTAAATCTGTCAACTTCTTTTCCTGATGTAAAAAAATACCTTTTCCAAACAGCGGGAAGTGAAATGCTTCTTCTAATTTTTTGGCAAAAACAATGCTTTTTAGCATTTTCAAAACCTTTTTTAGCAATGATTAATAAACCAGTTGCCAAGTTATTTGTTGGAACCGTAATAGCAGTTGTTTGATAAATATTTGCAGAGCGCACTAAATATTTTCCACTATTCTCAGTAATTTTTTCGCCTACTTTTCCAAAATTCCGAGCTATTGTTTCTCCGTATCCAAAAACATCTATAGGCCCTTCACAGGTTATAATTAATTCCTGCTTATTTTTTTCTAGAATGCCCTGAATTAACTTCATTCCAATTTTTCGATCTTCTATTCCGGTCATATCTACTTCTCTACAATCGAACAGTCTTTGATCAATTTTTGACAGCAATGCATTACTTTGTCATTCATATCCACTTACTGGGCAATTTACTGTACTTTTCTTTGGGATTACTATGCTTAACTTTTCGACCATATTTCCAGTAAGCTTTTTGGCTGTTATAACCCCCCATTATGTTATTCAGCATAGATATGTTCTTTGCAATAACGCCCACACTCGCATTAAATTCAATTCCATCTGTTGAAATGCTTTTGTTCTTCGTAAATAAAGTGAAACTTCATTCAGTTGGAGTTTTTTTTCATCTCCTACTGAATGTTAGTACCGCAAGGGTATGACCTAAAGGCCCTTAAACGAATCGAGCATTTAGGTGCCGTAAGAATCCCACTTCAAGACCTGAGTTGATACAACAGGGTCTAAGTGGGAGATAACGGCACCTTACATGCAAGCCCAGCTCCTATTACAGAAGGCAATTGACAGCTCATAGGTGCAAGAACCACCGCCATCTGTTCCTATGGCAAAGTCGTTTAATCCTCTTAAAATATTTATCGGACTACCACTAGTAGATCCTGTCATTTCTCTGTAGGTTATAGGGTTATTCAAATCAGGATCAATAGCTCTTCCAAGATGGGCTGCTTTATCTATTGTTAAGAACACCATTTGTGATTTTCAGAGTTAATCTAACCAACACTTGCTTTGGTATTTAATTTGTGTCTTTAATTCCGTAAAACAATAATGGATGTTTATCCTTTACGCGTAATTTTAAAGATGGGTTTAACGTAACAACGGATCTGCCTATTTCTCTCTCAGCTAAAATCATTCTTTTCTTAATTGTCACTACATAACCTTCCAATCCTATTTGATTCTTAATCCAAAATACAAAATATAGTATATGTACATATTGTAACGTTTTCAAAAAATCTTCAAGTTACGTTTTACTATTTCGCATAAATGTAAATCTGCTCTATATTATGTATAATAACAATACTTCCTAGCAGATTCATACATATTCTGGATATTATTGCATAATTGTCTTATGCAAACTTCATAATAAGTATAATTATATATCTAGCCTTACAACAATGTAACCTAATTGTAATTTACGTTCGACAAATATAGTAGTAAAATAGTGAATAGTTAGGTTTTTAATGAGGTGTATTTATGTCGAAAAACCGTGAAAATATATATAGAGTGAGGAATCATAAGAAAAAAAAGCGTAAAAAACGCTTGCTTTTTTTAATCATTCCATTATCCCTTCTTTTAATTGGGGCTGCTTCCTATGGAATTTATGTATATAACACTGCTCAAGAAGCAGCTGATGATTCTTATGAAGGAATAGGAAGAAATGGTGAAAAATCTAAATTAAGAGACGAAGCAGTCACTCCTATTGAGGATAATGTTTCTGTCCTTATCATCGGCGTAGACGACACCGTAAAACGTGATTTTAAAGGGAAAAGTCGATCTGATGCACTAATGCTTGCCACCTTTAACAAACAACAGAAAGATGTAAATATTTTAAGTATCCCTAGAGATTCGTATGTAAATGTACCCGACTATGGTTTTACAAAGATTAACCATGCCTACTTTTATGGCGGACCAAAAAAAACAATAGAAACAGTTGAAAACTTTTTAAATGTACCTGTTGATTATTATGTACGTCTGAATTTTGAAGCTTTTATTGAAATTATTGATACAATTGGCGGAATTCAATATGATGTACCGTTTGCGATAAATGAATTGGATTCTAACGATAATCCAAATGCCGTCCAATTAAATCCCGGATATCAGACATTAAATGGCGAAGAAGCATTAGCATTAGCTAGAACAAGAAAGTACGATAGCAAAGAAGCTGCCACAGCTTCTTCGATATTAAAAGTAGATGAACTAATTAAAGCTGTTGGTGATAACATGAGCACCAATTTATCCTTCAATGAAATGAAAAGCTTCATTAGTTATGGTTTAAATAACAGTTTGGCAATAAACACGATAAATTTAGAAGGAACAGGAACCAAATTAAATGACGGATTATGGTATTATCAGGTAGACGAACAAAGTAGGAGTGCAGCGGAGAATCAATTAAGAGATCACCTTAATTTTCAAACAACCACTCCTAATGGGCAAGAATATACGCAAGAAACTAGTGAAAATTTGTAATTTCATATTAGAAAAACCTGGCTTTCCGCCAAGTCTTTATGGCGAAAGCTATCGTTTTTCTTATACTATAAAACCTAAAGTTTTATAGTATAAGAAAAAAATTATCTAAATTTCACCATAAAATGTATGATATTGTCTAAATATAAAAGTCAACCCTAGACAAGCGGTTAAACCTATAAAATTACGGTTTTCTATTCCTTCGTTTTCCTAGACATTTCTTAAATCTGCAGATATGTTATTTACTAATATGGTTATTCATAGTAAGATTAATTATATTGAAACCTTACCATGTCTATAATTCGACAAAAATCTACAATTCGATATCTAATTTTTTAAGGATGGAGTCCGATGTCAAAAATGCCTACACAAACCAGGATAGTAAAAAGAAAAAAAAGAAAGTTAAGGAAAAGGGCGTATTTTATATTAATTCCACTAATCCTTGGATTTTTTTCGGTAGTAATTTACGCTTCATATTTATATATTAAAGCAGATAGTGTCTTGTCAAATTCTTATGAAGATGATGGGATGGATAAGTCTGCTCTTAGAGAATCAACAGTAGATCCATCAGTAGATAATGTTTCTGTGCTCATTATGGGAGTTGACTCTAGCGATCTGCGAAAAAATGAAGATAACGCTAGAACAGATACTTTAATGGTAGCTACTTTAAACAAAAAAGACAAAAGTATAAAATTAGTCAGTATCCCACGTGATTCGTATGTCTATATTCCAGAGGTTGGATATGAGAGTAAAATAAATCATGCTCATGCCTATGGAGGAACTCAGGCCACTAGAGAAACAGTAGAAAGGTTATTAGATATACCTATTGACTATTATGTAAAAGTAAATTTTGAAGCTTTTATTGAGGTAGTCGATGCAGTAAATGGTATAACCGTTGACGTTCCATATGAACTAAGAGAACAAAATTCAAAAGATCAAGCTAATGCTGTTCACCTTCTACCGGGCAAACAAGAATTAAACGGTGAAGAAGCTCTAGCCCTAGCTCGAACTCGTAAGCTCGATAATGATATTGAGCGCGGAAAAAGGCAACAGGAAATTATTAAAGCTATAGTAAAAAAAGCCGTTTCGGTTAATTCAGTATTGAAATATGATGATATTCTAGAAGCTATCGGTAGCAATATGACAACGAATATGACTTTTAGTGAAATGAAAAGTTTCATTGCTTATGGTACAGAAGGAAAACGTCTTGACTTTGAAACCTATACACTTGAAGGAGCAGATTATCAGCAAAACGGATCTTATTACTGGCAGCTTGATGATACTGCCTTAAGTGAAACTCAAAATATGCTTAAACGTCATCTTGATATTCAATAAAAGCCACACATATGTGTACAAAATTCACGGTTACTGTGTGTCGATATGAGAAAACAAAAATTAATAAGATAAAGATATAAGAAAATCGTACATTCCCATTTTATTTTTACTTTCTAAAAAGATAAAAGTTTAAGGTTCGTTAATCTTTGGTTTTATAAGTCAAAGATTAACGAACCTATTTTTATTTACAGAAAAGTTATTTATGTTCTAACATTGTTCTTACCTTTAAAGCTTCTAACTACTTGAGCTGGACTTTACAATTTATGTTTTAATGCTTTTAAAAAATTGGTCAATGGCTTATAATTGCTACTAATCAACTCGAGATTTTCAATTAGCAATTGCAGGGACACCATTGAAATAACAAAAATAACTATTCCCCCCCACAATGTTGCCATTGAAAATAAAATACCGGCAGCGCTGAACATAGTGCTTAGTGCATAAATTAATAATACTGTCTGCTTATGCGAAAAACCCATCTGCAATAATCGATGATGCAAATGAGAACTGTCTGGGCTTGATAATGGTTGACTATTCACATACCTTCTTACCATTGCAATTAATGTATCCGATATAGGTACAGCCAGGATAAATACTGGAATAAGAAAAGAGACAATCGTTACACTTTTAAAACCTAATAATGCCAACACCGAAATCATGTAACCCAAAAATAAAGATCCCGTATCTCCCATAAATATTTTTGCGGGGAAAAAATTATATCGCAAAAACCCAAGTGTACTAAAAAATAGCACGAACGCGAGAGTAACTACGTATACATTTCCCATACTTACCGCTATTCCGGCAATTGTAAACAAAGCTATTGCAGATACTCCTGCAGCAAGCCCGTCTAGTCCATCAATTAAATTCATTGCATTGGTAACGCCTACAATCCAAAATATGGTTATTACTGAACTCAGTAGCCCAAATTCAATCTGTCCCCCAAAAGGAAGGTTAACAAATTCCACCTGTAATCCTCCCCCAAAAACGACAAATGAAGCTATAAAAATTTGAGCAACAAACTTGAATTTTGGCGGTAAATCAAAAATATCATCAAGGAACCCTAAAATAATAACTAATGTTGCCCCTAACATAATGGCTAGATGATAATCACTTTGGGGTTGTAAGATGGTTATTCCCAATAAAAAACTTATAAATATACTCAACCCACCTAAAGTAGGAACAGGGTCTTTATGAACTTTTCTGTTATTCGGCCTATCTTTAACATCCAAGAATTTTGAAATTGCTATAATAAAAGGGGTTATAATAAGCGAAAATAACAGGGTTACTCCGGCGAGCAAAGCTATTTTTAGCATAGAGCCTACCTCATCCCCTATCATATAAAATATCAATTTTAGATCCGATAAACATGGCAAATATTATCATCAAAATTTCGGATAAAAAACTTATCCTCAATAGTAGTAATGTACCCTTATATTTAATAAAAATGTACGAATAGTTTCATCTAAAAATTTCCAGTAATTATATAAAATAATCGCCAGCATCATTGTCTTTTCAAGATAATTTTTGTGAAAAATAAGTACTCAATAAAGACACCTATCCATTTGATCAATATTTTACATTTAATGTACTGATATCATTTGTTTTATTTTTTTATTTATTTATGTATTCAAAGCGATGAAAACAAATATAAATGATGTATTCATCAACCAACACGTAATGCCAAGATAGACTTGTTATTTTTGTTTCCAGTTGAATAAGTAATTAAACGATATATGATGAGCGTGATATAAAGCTTGTTTCACATATACTATTAAAAAGCTATCTTTTTTCTTATACTATAAACCATAAATACCTTAACATATAAAGAAAATCAAGCAATGAATTTCGAGAATTCAATTGCTTGATTTTGGGTAATTTAAATGAAGTATAAACACGAATACTTCAGTTTTTATATTACTCTATAAGGATTTGATGTTTATTCCATAAGTTATACTCCAAGACAAAAAATTATAATTGAAGAGATTTAAGGGCTTCCTGCTGTTTTTTATACGCCTCATCTCGATAGGCTTTTTTCTCCTGCTTGGACATCTTTCTATAATCTTTTAAAAACTTCTCATATTTTGGTAAAACATCTTCCACGGAACCAAAATCTTTCACCATACCGTACTCCAACCACAATATTTTTTCACAAAACTGCCTCATTTGTCCTATAGAATGACTAACAAAAATCATTGTTTTTCCTTTTTCTTTAAATTCCATCATTTTGTTTAAACTTTTTTCAGCAAATGCCTTATCTCCTACTGATAGGGCTTCGTCTATAATCAAAATATCAGGATCAACATTAACGGAAATAGCAAAACCAAGTCTTGACCTCATTCCACTGGAATATGACTTAACAGGTTGATCGATAAACTCTTCTAATTCTGCGAACTCAATAATTTCTGGTTCTAATTTTCTTATTTCTCCTTTATTAAAACCTAACATAAGTAACTTTAATTCAATATTATCTCTTCCTGTCAAGTCATTTTTTAATCCTGCGGCTACCGCAATAAGAGATGCCTGTCCATTTATTTCTACACTACCTGTTGTTTCCGGAACAATACCGGCAATGATATTTGATAAGGTAGACTTTCCTGATCCATTTATACCTACAAATCCAATAATGTCTCCTTTTTCAGCCTCAAAGCTGACATCAGCTAGCGCATAAAAATCTTTACCGTAGCTTTTAGGCATAATTAAATCTAGTAAACGTTCCTTCGCATCTTTATATAATTTATATTTTTTTGATAGATTCTTTGCAATAATAGCTTTCTCCATTTTCATCACAAGCCTTTATAAGTAGTCAATAAAATGCCTACGGAATTTCACATGTAACATAGATCCAAATAGGAATAGTACAATTACAATTCCCCAAAAAATTAAAGTATACTCCCAATGAGTAATAAAATGCCATTCAGTGCCAAACAGTGCAGCTCGATAACCTTCAATCAAATAATAAAGTGGATTTAACTGCAAAATCTTAAATATATCAGGGAATTGGTTGGCCAATAACGATAACGGCCATAACAGACCAGATAAGTATAAAAGCATTCTTAATGCTGAGTTTAATAACATATGCACATCCCTAATAATTGTTGATAGTGTTGAAGTAATTAATGAAAGTGAAAATATCAGGGATAAGGCTGCAATTATATAGTAGATTAACTGTAAATAATAAATAGATACAAGGTATCCACTCAAATTTAAAATAACAATAGATATAGCTAGCATGATTAAATGAATGTAAAATTGAGAAAAGATAACATAACCTGGTATAATACTCATTGGAAAGTTCATCTTTGATAGCATTTTTAATCGAGTATAAATGGATTTAGAACCTTGTATTATACCTTGGTAAAAAAATGTCCAAAGGAAAAAAGCTGCCAATAACCAACTAAAAAATTCTATTTCTTCTCCATTCATAATAATCGGCTTTCTAGACCTAAGGGTAGCAAAAACAAACCAATAAATAGCTATCTGTATTGACGGATTTAATACTTCCCATAGTATTCCTAAATAGTTACTCTTATTATTACTTCTTAGTTCATACATGGAAAGTCTTCTTACTAAATAAAAATGATCTACTTGTTCTTTTATAACCTTTAATGCAGATTTCATCTATATAAACCCTTTCAAGTATAAAATATACTTTCTCTAACGCTATTAAATTATACAAGCAAAAGTAATAAAATACAATTAAATTTATAGATATAAAAATCAGACCCGTGCTCTTAAGGCCTGATTTTTATATCTATTTCAGAAATACTTCATTTACTACTCGTTCACTAGCACTGCCATCTTCTAAGTAACAAAATTTCCGATAGAATTCTTCTGTATTTGTGGAAGGCTTAAATCCTTGCCTTTCTATTTCCAGTACTTCCCTAATTATTTCTTCAGTTGTTTTTACTAAAGGTCCAGGGGCTTTTTTCTCAAAATCAAAATAGAAACCACGAAGATTATCCCTATACTCTTCTATATCGTAGACATAAAAAAGCATTGGTCTTTTTAAGTTAGCGTAATCAAAGAACACAGATGAATAATCGGTAATTAACAAATCAGCTATTAAATATAATTCCCGAATATCCTCATACGTTGAAAAATCATAAACAAAATCTTCATATCCTGTAAGGTCTAAATTTTCAGCTACTAAATAATGAAGTCTTAATACAAGTATATATTTTTCATCTAGCTTTTCTTTCATTAGATCTAAATCCATTCGTAGATTAAACTTATATTTCCCCTTTGCATAAAATTGATTATCCCTCCAAGTAGGAGCATATAAGATAATCTTTTTATCTAATGGTAGGTTGTTAGATTTTTTTATATTATTTATGCTTTCTTGGTTATTCGAATTAATTAGAAAATCGTTTCGTGGATAACCAGATTCTATTATCTTTCGTTCAAACTGAAACGCTCTTTTAAATATTTCTGTTGAATATGCATTTGGGGATATAAGGAAATCCCATTTGCTCGATTCTTTTATAAAATTTTCCTTGTATTTTGTGGTATTTGTTCCCGGCATATGAACTTCATCCATATCGGCTGCCAATCTTTTTAAAGGAGTACCATGCCATGTTTGCAAATATTTCGTATGCTTTGGCTTAGGTATCCACAATGGTAATCGACTATTAGAAACCCAAAATTCAGCTCGAGCCATAAGAAGAAGCCATTTTACAGAAAATCGTCTTACCGCTTTAACATTTTTATCTTTAAAAACATGTGTATGTCTTCTATCCATACTCCAATACATATCAAAATTCATCTTATTATTCATCATATATTCATAAATTGCTCTAGGGCTATCACTAAATTGTTTACCATGGAAGCTTTCAAACATAATTGTGTTTTTCTTTCTCGGCAGTTTAGATAATAATGAAAAAACAGCTTTATAAACTCTTCTTAACTCTTTACTTCTTCTAATTTTTATCCACTTTTTCCTCATGGATCTAACCACTTCATTCTTAAAATTATATTTCGATGCTTGAACGGAAAGATATTTCGACTTTTTAGTAGGCTTTACTAAAAACTTTATCTTATGATTATTAAACTCGATAATTTTCTTTTTGGGAAATTTCGATAAATGGTGTAAACGTATTCTAGTACTTCTTAATACATCCATTTGATCTTCATACTGATAATACATAATTAGATAAAATTTAAAATAAACTTTGTTATCTAATTGGTTAATTTCATTTATGAGTTTCTTTAAGTTAACTTCTCCTTTTATTCCTATATCCAAAATATTCGTATTACAATAGTAATTTTTTGCTAAATCCTCTCTTTCATATCTCCTTACAGGCAATTCAATTTCATGTTCATTAAAATTATTAGCCACTACTAATTTTAATTCATTCACTTGTACTTTATTTGTTTTATAGTATGGGGGGAAATTAAAATACCCGGAAAAGGAAAAGTTATCATTCTCTAAATCAACTGTTTCAAATTTAGAACATAAGAAATAATCATTTAGTCTAAAGGATATATTCCCGTTTCTAGTAGTGTAAGGATAAAACATTTTCTTTTCTTTTTCATATATAATTGTTAAAAAGCGAATATTATCATAATTACTTTTTATTCTACTTTTATAAACGTCCCCGCTGTTTTTTTTTCGAACAAGGTATAAATCCCAAATAGTATTTTCTAAAAAGATTTGTTTATAATCATTAAAAGGAATTTCACATCGGAAAATTTGATATTCTTGTACCTCTTGAATTTTAGTATAGTTTAAAGACAACTGATTACTATTATAACGTTCTTCTAATATAAAAAAACACTCTTCTATTTCATGAAGAAAGCTATCTTTTATAGAAACCGAAAAGTCATAAGTATAATTTTTAAGGGTAATATCCAAAATTTGGTTATCCCTTATGTTCTCTAAATCCATGTTACAAATAAGGCTCCTCTCTATTGCATATCTATCAATATTATATGGTGGTTTTTTTTAATTAGCAAACTCTTATCTTTTTTTCTCTTTTTAAACTTATAAGTAAAAAGCCGGAAACGGTATATATTGGATCAACGTCAATATTTCAGGCGCGAAAAAGTCAAGTATGTAGATTTTCCATTTTTTAAGTCGTTTTAGCCAAATGCTACCATGAATGCTTTTACAATTATACCAGCCTAAGCTGTATTGGAAAAATTCAATGGATTTATATATTGAGTTTCTTTTAGCTTTAGATTTTTTTCTGAATTTCAGCTACTTCTTTTAGTGGAAAGTAAATTTTTATCAATACCATCAAACTCGAGTAAAATCCTTAATCCAATTATAAATCGATACTTCGAAAGAACATATTCGCAACTTAGATCTCTAACTAATAACTAGAGTGATATAATTTAATAACCATTTTACAAAACATCTTTATATCCTTCCATTTTTTATGTTTATTTGGACACATCCTTCTCCTAAGATTGATTGTAATACTTAAAACTAAGATGTGTCCATGAAGGGGTATACTAGTATCAAGCTATAAACTTATAAGTTACATGTAATATGGTTATAAAAAATTAAAGTTGGACAAACAGCCCAATAAAGGGTACGTACAGAAAGTACCCCCTATAAATAAAATCGGAAGGTCTATCTCGATCTACTGCAAAAAATAAAACGTTCACTATCTTCTCTTAAAAATTAATTCTTAAGCTATAAACCAATCAAAGTAATATAACAAAAATTTGTAGACTAATTTAATTACTTAGCTATAACATTATGAGACGATTATCTGTTTAACAACATCTATTCTTCAATTTACCAGGAAATACTTTTTATTTCTATACTTCTATTCATCCAATATCTAAGAATCTTTAATAATCCATCAATAAATAACTAAATAGTTCACTTTAAGAAACATACAGACTTTTAATTAAAAGATATTAATTTAATTGTAATCTTCCCTACTGATATATTTCAAGCCAATTTCTTCTATACCTTTCCTCACTAAAGGTTTCCTTTACTTTCAATGCACTTGCAGATAAAGATTTACTAAGATTTTTATCCTCCATTACTCTTATTATTTTTTGTGATAGTTCTTCTCTATTATTTTCTTCAACTATATAGCCATTAACGCCATCTGAAATTATATCTTTTGGCCCATATTTAAAAGCATATGCAATAACTGGTGTACCTGCAGCCATGCTTTCTGTAATAACCATCGCAAATCCTTCTTGTCGAGAAGTTAAAATTGAACAGCTTGCCTCTTTGTATGATTTTTGAGGTGTACTGGTAAATGGTTTTAAATAAATATTATCCTCTAAGCCTAGCTCCTTAATTAATGATTGAAGTTTTTCTTTCATTTCACCATATCCGTAGATATAATACTTTGCTTCCGGGATCTTTGCAACGACATGTTTAAATGCTTTGATTGCTTCGTCTAATCTTTTTACATCATGATACCGTGCTAAAGTTACTGCAAGCTTCTGATTACGCTTGACAGCATACTCTTTTTCCTTATTTATATAAGTCGAATGTGGAATTACTGTAAAATTATTGTTTTTTCCGTACACATTTTCTACATCACTTTTCTGTTCATTTGTCAAAAATACTATTTTATCAAAGTACTTTGCATTTTCAAAAACATAGTGACTACCTGGTTTTATTTTGTTAATATCATTGAAAGGTTCAGAGAGATGACTTGAATGAAATACTTCTATTTTTTTGATATTCTTATGTTTAACATTAATAAGTAACTTAGAGAACCTCCTTAGTTCGTTAGATACTACGGGATATTCAATTTCACTTAAAATATGATTCACCCATTCTAATTGACAATGATAAAACTCTGGATATTCTTTCGCTTTATTTAGGAAAGTTGCCACTCTTCCTTCTTTTCCTGTCTCTGAATTTATATGCACACTTAAAAAACACTTTCCTTTATTATCAAAGTATTGATCATATTTAGGTTTGTTATTTAAGATATCCATATGCCGTGTTCTAACCAAAATACCATGTTCATTAAATTCTTCTCGCCGTTTCCTCCTTCCGCTTTCGTCCATATAGTCAATAAACTTTAAAGACCCATTTGAGTTAAACCTTTTATATTTGACATATAAACCATCTTTATAGTATCGATATGAGGGTTCCTTTTGTAGTTTTTCTACTGGAAGAACTACAAATCCCCTCTCTTCTATTTGTTGAACTTTTTTATTCTTTCTAATATTTTTATTCGGTTTTATATTTTCAAAAAAGTTGTATACTTTTACTTTCTTGCTTAATATTTTTTGATTGTATAGCTGCTGTATTATTTGATTATGATATTGTTGATAAAGAAACGTTATGATAAGAACCTCATTGTAATGTTCTGCCAAAAAATTAGCACGCTTTATTGTAGCTTTTGTAATTCCTCCCCGTTGAACATTCAATGAATTAACGATTATTACAGGTGTAATTTTTTTCAATTTCATTCACTCCTTCATAAATTGGATTTTATTGAATTAAGGAAGTTATAAACAATAGAATTAAAGATTAGTTTTCTGAAATATAAAATTACCTTGCTGCTTCCCTATTAAAACATAAATACCTAAAAATTAATTTTACTATATATCTTTTTTCTAATAAACCATTCTTCTCCTTTTTTTAGTACTTTTTTTCAAAGCATATTAAATAGTTCTGTTTTCAGAATGTATTTTATTTTGAAATAAATATTCCTACTAATTTCTAACTATTGCACTTAACTTAAAATGTTTAAAGCATCGAGATTCTTATTTTTAAAAATTATCAACTGTAGTGCTGTTTTTAATGGAGAATTATTAAGGTTTTATTAAAAAATCTTATTATATTTTGTAATAAAAAAATGAACCCTTTCAAAGAATTACAGAGCTCTTTTCAGGGTTCATTTAGTAATTTTTTGCAAATAGTTTATTAGAACACTGCGATAACTATTTAGAAGAATAAGAAGGAACATCTAAACGAACATTTATTATTCCTAAATCTTTATATAAATTGTACATCGTATATACTTGCTTCACTGCCCAGCCGACATCTGTAGCATATTGATGTGAAGGTTTTCCTGCTACCATTGCGGAAGGATTCCAACGCATTTTATATAAAGTATTTTGACCAGATTTCACGTAGCTATTACCTATAAATTTAGCACCACCAATAATCGCTTTCTCTGGTGTAAACCAACCCTCTCTATATGCTGTAAACGCGCCTCCCTTTAGAGCATCGCCATCTACAGCCCCATATCCATACATATTATATGTTGTTTTTATTTGAGTTAGTTCTTTCCTATTTTTTGATGTAACCAACACTAGATTACCATTTTTATTCTTTCCTACTTCAATCCCATTTGCTAAATCCGAACGACCGTTTCCTGTTTCTAACAAAGCATGTGACAATAAATAAATATCGCTTATTCCATGTGTTCTACTTGCATCTATAAAGGCTTGCCCTTTTCCTTCTAATATTCCTTTCCCTTTTAAATAATTATTTAAAAGAGTAACTGATGCATTACTTGTTTTTGAGAGATCTAAAAACTGAAATCTAAGTATCGTGTCATTTATAAAGTTATTAGGGTTAAGGTAGTACAACACATCATTTTTACTAGCGTCTACCCAACCAGCACCTTGAAATTCAATTTGATACCAATCACCTATTTTACTTAACACCTTAACCTTTGTCCCACGAGTAAGTTTACCGACAACTTTTTTTGATGTGGCAGGACCTGTTCTTACATTTAAAACATCAGCAGTTACTTCATTCTTATTATTTATATACTTTGCTGAAACATAAGCATATGGTTTATCAGTTTGCGGCGGAGTTGATAATGCCATTTGCATTTTAACTGCTTCTTCCAATGTAAGATTATATCTCGAATAATATATACTGTCAGCAGCTATAAATGATTTATGCAACCATACTGTCTTACCATTAAGCTGTCCGCGATACCAGATATTGTTTCCTACTTTTTCGGTTAAGTCTACTTTAAATTGCATACCCGCATATGGTGACATATCTTTATATACTAGATTTTTGCTACCTCCCCATGCTGTGTCGTACGCACTTCCGGTTCCTTTAAAATAAAGCGTCTTTGCTTTCCTATCTACTCCGGTATGATTGTGAGTGGAAAGGTCGGATGCCTTTACCCAGCCTACTACACCTTTGGTAGAACTTGGCTGTTTACTAATTAAATAGTAAGTATTACCCTGATAGGTTGTCTGTGCTTTAATATAGTAAACCGCATTGGTATACGTGGATCCTGCTTGCTTGGAAGAAGAAAAATTATCATTATATATTTTTACCTTACTGCTTCGAATATGTCCTAATTTACTTATGGTAATTTCTGATCTGAGGTAAGAAGAATGTAACCAAATTGTCTTACCATTAAGCTGTCCGCGATACCAGGTATTGTTTCCTACTTTTTCGGTTAGGTCTACTTTAAATTGCATACCCGCATATGGTGACATATCTTTATATACTAGATTTTTACTGCCTCCCCATGCTGTGTCGTACGCACTTCCGGTTCCTTTAAAATAAAGCGTCTTTGCTTTCCTATCTACTCCGGTATGATTGTGAGTGGAAAGGTCGGATGCCTTTACCCAGCCTACTACACCTTTGGTAGAACTTGGCTGTTTACTAATTAAATAGTAAGTATCACCCTGATAGGTTGTCTGTGCTTTAATATAGTAAACCGCATTGGTATACGTGGTTCCTGCTTGCTTGGATCCAGAGAAATCGTCGCTATATATTTTTACTTTATTGCTTCGAATATGTCCTAATTTACTTGTAGCTTTTTTATCTACTTCAGCTACTTCTTTTAGATAAGAAGAATGTAGCCAGATGGTCTTACCATTAAGCTGTCCGCGATACCAGATATTGTTTCCTACTTTTTCGGTTAAGTCTACTTTAAATTGCATACCCGCATATGGTGACATATCTTTATATACTAGATTTTTACTGCCTCCCCATGCCGTGTCGTACGCACTTCCGGTTCCTTTAAAATAAAGCGTCTTTGCTTTCCTATCTACTCCGGTATGATTGTGAGTGGAAAGGTCGGATGCCTTTACCCAGCCTACTACACCTTTGGTAGAACTTGGCTGTTTACTAATTAAATAGTAAGTATCACCCTGATAGGTTGTCTGTGCTTTAATATAGTAAACCGCATTGGTATACGTGGTTCCTGCTTGCTTGGATCCAGAGAAATCGTCGCTATATATTTTTACTTTATTGCTTCGAATATGTCCTAATTTACTTGTAGCTTTTTTATCTACTTCAGCTACTTCTTTTAGATAAGAAGAATGTAGCCAGATGGTCTTACCATTAAGCTGTCCGCGATACCAGATATTGTTTCCTACTTTTTCGGTTAAGTCTACTTTAAATTGCATACCCGCATATGGTGACATATCTTTATATACTAGATTTTTACTGCCTCCCCATGCCGTGTCGTACGCACTTCCGGTTCCTTTAAAATAAAGCGTCTTTGCTTTCCTATCTACTCCGGTATGATTGTGAGTGGAAAGGTCGGATGCCTTTACCCAACCTACAACGCCTTTTATAGAACTTGGTTGTTTACTAATTAAGTAATAGATTTCATTGTTTACTTTTGCCTGCAACTTAATGTAGTATACAGCATTGGTATATGTACTACCAGCTCTAAAGGCTTCAGCATTATCAGCATTTGGATAAATTTTTACATTTTCATGTCTAATATGCCCTAATCTACTAGTTTTACTTTTATTTACTAACGACAAATTCAATTTGTTAGAAACAGACTCTGTTTCAATATTATTTTTTTGCGGTTCTTCCTTGTCAATAGTTTTTCCATTTTGTAACTCTTCTTTATTAACAGTTACTTCATTTTCTTCATGTATTTCTTCTGCTTGACTTTTACTTTCTCTTACGCTTTCTTCTACACTATCAATTTCATCTTTTTTTGCATCTTCACTTTCGATTAAGGTATCCTCATTAGCCTTATCATCTGATTGTATATTCACCTCCTGTTTATCTGGTACTTGTGAAGAGTCTTGAACCTCTACTTCACTGGTTGCGCCCGCAAAATGTTGTGGACTAATAAAGCTCCACAATATGAGTGCAACAATTAATAAAACCGATAGTTTCCTCATTCTACTCCCCCCTATATTATTTGCTCGGGTTTACATCTTATATCGGTTAGTCTAATAACTTATTAAGAGCAAACTAAACAATTATATAATAACATATTTTTTTTATATATAAGTTCAGACTTTTAGTATTTTGAAATTATTGACTGAACTTTGGCGCCATTCACTTTTTTGAAATATGATTATATCCTTCTTTTCCTACGATAGAAAAGATCTGTTTTGCACAGTCCATCTGAAGTTACATACTATCAACTTTCGTTCCATTTAAGAAGCTTTAGCTTTCTTAAAGCATACAAATGTAGAAAGTATCAAAAACATTAAATTCTACGAAATATTGTTTTATTTTATTCTACAAATTTCATAGATATTTAACATTTTATTCACATTTTACTTTGATTTGTTTCAATATTTTTGATAGAGTTAATTGTAAAGTTTATTTTAAAAAAATATTGTCATATTTTTCAAACTAAACAGTCAAAACGAACGAATACTTAACTACGGTTCGCTTAATTTTAAAGGTCTTGCTTATTAAGCTATTGTTAACTAATTGTAAATACAAAGTAAATTAATTATAGTATAATATATTTATCATGTTTATGATATGGAGGTTTTAAAATGAAGAAAGTAATTACTTACGGAACTTTTGATTTACTGCATATAGGTCATATAAATTTACTACGTCGCGCAAAGGAGTATGGGGACTACTTGGTGGTTGCCATTTCAGCAGATGAGTTTAATGCTCTAAAAGGAAAGAAAGCATACTACACTTTTGAACAAAGAAAGGCTATCTTAGAAGCCATTCGCTATGTAGATGAGGTTATCCCGGAGTATACGTGGGAACAAAAAATAGAAGATGTTAAAAAACACGATATTGATGTATTTGTTATGGGGGATGACTGGACAGGTAAATTTGACTTTTTAAAGGAGTACTGTGAAGTCATTTATTTACCAAGAACAGTCGGAATCTCAACAACTAAAATTAAAACTGATTTGAACATGGCGAAAAATGGCTAAAGAAATTATTATAAGCGTATACTTATTTGTTTTCCGTATACTCTTTAATTTCTTTAAGATATTTCCACTGAAAAGAAAGACTGTTGGTGTGGCTACTTTTGGAGATAATATTTTCTATACAATGGAAGCAATGACGAAATTATCCAATGAAGAAATGGTTATACTAAAAACGGCTTCATGTAAATATCGCTTTAACGGACTAAATACAACCGTCATTCCTTTTACTTTACGTCATCCAATTGCCTATATTCAATCGATCTATCATCTTGCAACAGCTACTACAATTTTAGTAGATACGTATTACGGTTTTTTGGCTGCTAGCAATTT
Organism: Cerasibacillus sp. JNUCC 74; assembly: GCF_053667775.1. Next base: position 3,637,655 of record NZ_CM132207.1, read on the forward strand.
TAGACAAGATGTGACATGTATTCAACTATGGCATGCAGGTGGAGCCATAAAGCAATTTGGCTTATTGGATCCTAGTAATAAGGTTAGATCCCAAAAAGCAATTAAACGTTTTAAACAAGTATACAGTAAATTTGATTATACTGTAGTAGGTTCCGAAATGATGGCTAAGACTTTTAAAGAAAGCTTTGGTCTGACTGATAACCGCATCCTTCGAACTGGAATACCGCGGTCTGATGTTTTATTTGATTATTCAATGAAGGAACATGTTTACAATGAAATGGTAGAAAAACATCCAAGCATTAAAGATAAGAAAATTATATTATACGCACCTACATTTCGCAGTAATCAACTGTCCAATTACCAATCGCAATTAAATATAGATAAATTGTATCGTGAACTTTCAGATGAATATGTTCTTTTTATAAAACCACATCCTGCAATAACCTATAAAATTAGTGAACAATATGAAGGCTTTGTATATGATGTATCGGATTTCTATGATACGAATCAGCTCTTGCTGATTGTAGATCTATTAATCACAGATTATTCTTCCATCCCATTTGAATTTGCATTGCTGCAAAAGCCAATGGTCTTTTTCGCGTATGATATGGAAGAATACAGAATTAAAAGTGGGCTAATTAGCGATTATGAACATCAAGTCCCTGGTCCCGTAGTATTTTCAACAGAAGCTATTATCTTGGCAATTAAAAACAATAAGTTCGATTATAAAAGAATTCAAGAATTTGCAAATACATGGAATGAATATTCAAAAGGAAATTCTAGTATTCACTTAGCAAAATACATTACACGTACAGAAGAAACAAAGAAAGAAAAAGTTATTATCTAGCACCTTCGTTAATCAGGGTGCTTTTTTAATGTTTAAAAAGATGAAAGGCAGTTACATGTATATGCAATTTTTATCCCCGCTTTTATTTAAGTTCATTAATAGAATACCATATAACCCCCCCTTCTACTGTTAAGTTTTCGTAAAAAATGTAAATTATCTGTAAACTTTACTGAAATTCTTTCTAAAATATACTACTATTGTTTTGTTTAAACAAATAATATTCTTTAATAGATTATGTACGTATTAGTTAGAACAAGGGCACTACTCAAAACAGCAACCTCATGGATGAATGAAGAGTATTGCGGGTAATTCAGATACCCATGATCATTAGCAATAACGGCAAAAGAAGAAGCAAGAATTATTAATACCCGACTTCTTACTGTAGAACAGCAAATGATGCTCTTGTTATATGGTTTGAAAGCTGTATCATATTTTCGAATGGATAGCTCTATTAAGCGCAAAAGTAAATCATTTTAATTGAGTTATCTACTCATAGAAAGCAAAAGACAAATAAGATACAATAAGATTTAATAGCTTTAGCCACTTAAAAAACATTCAATTCACCTAAATACATACTATTAGAAGACAACAAGAAGCATGTGTTCAAATGCACTATACTTATACCAAAAGTTTAAGGTAATAAAGGTTTTAGATTCTTATTGTATATTTAATACAGATCAATTATTACTGATTAAAAATTAAACGGAGATTACAAATCAAAATTATCTTAATTCGACTGCTTAGAAGTTAAACTGATAAAGTGAATCTTCATTCATTAGGGGGGCTTTCTTTCTCCCCTACTGATAGAAGCATAATAAAGAGGCTAAGATCGTGACATCTTGTTACAAACGCTTTTGCGATCAACATCCTTGGAAAACAGCAATGTATTGCTATCGTAGCTTTCCATGTCCTTGAAAAATCGCGACGTTCATTCAAGAAGCATTCCTTATCCTTTAAAAATCGTGAAGTATCGCTGCCGTGATTTTTTCTTGACCTGGCACCCGAACAAATCAGGCTTTTAGGTTCTGTTATCTCCCATTCAGACTTCTTTGTATTATCTAAAACCTTTGATAGAAGTCTTGTTGCCTCTTAGATACGGGGATAAATAAATTACAATTAAACACAAGTTCAAAATCACTGCGTTTTAATATATGTATGGATGGCTTCATCATGCATAAGATAATATTTAGACTGAATTTGAGCCAACTTTTGCTTAAGCATAAAGGAGTTTAATAAATATGAAATTTGTAACCATTATGAATGTACCTTTTTTAAATACTAATCAACGATCTTTCGTTTTGTTATTGCAAGAACGTATTGAAAAAAAGCAAAAAACTTTTGTTATTACGGCTAATCCTGAAATTGTAATGAGAGCTAATAAAAGCAGGGAACTAATGCAACATATTCAACTGGCTACTTTTGTCGTTGCTGATGGAATAGGAATTGTTAAAGCGGCTAAAATATTAAAACAACCTCTACCAGAACGAGTTACAGGTTACGATACAATGATCCAATTACTAAAAATTGCCAACAAAAATTCGTATAAAATTTTTCTAATTGGTGCGAAACAGAAAACATTAAAAAAAGCAATTGAAAAGATAAATACGGATTATCCGAATATTAAAATAGTTGGTTCCCAAGATGGCTACTTTAATTGGGAGGACAATGATATATCCGAACGAATCATGCAATTACAGCCAGATATAACTTTTGTTGCATTAGGTTCTCCAAAACAGGAAAAATGGATTGCTAACAATATTTCTTATTTTAAACATGGAATTTTCATAGGAGTTGGCGGTTCTTTTGATGTAATCTCCGGAACAGTGAAGCGTGCACCTGTATTATTTCAAAAATTAAACTTAGAATGGCTTTATCGCCTAATTAAGCAACCTAGTCGATGGAAACGGATGCTTGTTCTGCCGCAATTTGCTATTAAAATTTTTAAACAGAAACTAAAGGGGAAAACTTCATGAGTAAATCAGCCTTTGTAAAGAGCACAATTTTACTAACGATTGCTACATTCATTTCAAAGGCTCTAGGCAGTATTTTTCGAATACCTTTACAAAATATAGCTGGTGATACGGTATTAGGTATTTTTAGTCTTGTTTATCCAGTCTACATGGTTTCTCTTACCCTTTCTGTGGCAGGAATACCAATCGCAATTTCAAAACTAATTGCCGATGCAAGAGCAAAAAATAACTTTACATATATTAAAGAAATCTACATGACAGCAAGTATACTTGCTTTACTTTTTGGAATCAGCAGTTTTATCCTTATTTATATCTTTTCGACTCCGATTTCTAATGCATTAGGAGGTACTTCTATTAAGCCAGCTTTACTAGTCGTAACTGCAACGTTACTAATAGCACCGTACATGGCTGTTTATAGAGGATACTTCCAAGGATTTGGGGATATGAGGCCAACAGCAATTTCACAGGTTATTGAACAGTTGGTACGAGTAGGATTAATTCTTATTACAGCATTTTACTTCGTGCAAAAAGAGGCTTCGGATGAAACTATAGGTGGATGGATTATGACTGGTTCCGTTGCAGGTGCGTTTATTTCCCTTTTTTATTTAAAGATCAGATATAAACGTTTTAACTTAAGCCAGTCTTCTAATAGAAAATACACTCTTCTGTTATTTTCAAAATGGAGTAAAAAAATACTAAAGCTTTCCATTCCTATTGCTATTGGTGCTATAACGATGGCTTTAATAAATTTTATTGATTCGTTCACTATCCCCTATGGATTACGGAGTATAGGAGTAAGTGAAAAAAATATTAACTATTTATATGGAATTTATGGACGAGGCCTCTCAATCGTTCAAATAGCAACCGTCTTTTCAACATCCATTGTATTACCACTAATACCTTTATTAACAAAAAAGGTAGCACAAGGGGATCGGGACGGCGCTCAAAACATTATTGAGAAAACTCAACGAGTAACACATATTATTTCATGGCCAGCAGCATTGGGACTTTTTAGTTTGACACTCCCTATAAATATTGCTTTGTTTACGGACTTACAAGGAAGCTGGGTGTTAGCTATTATTGGTTTCAGCTCTGTATTTACTTCCTTAACTATTTTAAGTACAGGAATTTTGCAAGGAATGAACTTAGCTAAATTAGCAGCCACCATTATTATATTTGGTGTACTAATAAAATCCATAGCAAATATTTATTTCATTCAGCTTTTTGGCTTAACCGGTGCCGCTCTATCAACTTTAATTGTTTACTTATGCTTATTTTTAATAAACTCCTTTTTTATTTATAAAAATCAACCTTTTTCTTTCATGAAATTAACCGTAGTAAAAATAATCTGCTCTTCAATTATAATGGGACTGGTTATAGCATTACCATTTCTATATATAAATATAGAAAACTGGTCACGCCTGCAAGCTTTACTATATCTAATCTTTGCAATTTTAGCCGGGGCTGGATTATATACATTGCAATTACTTATATTCAAGGTCGTTGATAGTTCAATTATAAAAGAAACAATAAAATCCATCTTTAAAATGGCTCATAAACCAGCTGGAAAGGATAATAAAAATATGTTTAAACGTAAATGGATATGGATGATCTTAACTGTATTATTAGTAATCACTTTGCCAAAGACCATGGAGAGAATAAACGTAGAATCTGAAAATAATACATATGAAATAGTTGTCCCATATGAAGAAATTGAGAAGCTGGCCATTGAAGATGAAAGATTAACAATCGACTCTATTCTTACTTCTTTAAAAAAAGCTGGTTTAAACTCCGTCAGCATAACGCCAATCTCATTAAATTGGATGGAGGATCAAGGTATAATTAACATTTTTAGTGAACAGGAGCTAGCTAGTGCATTACTGTTTAGCGAGCAAAAAGGCGCTATTAATGTAAAGCAACAAGGCTATTATATTACACCACCGCAAGACCCCTATTTTAAAAATTTAATCGAAAAACTTTTACAACCAGCTACAATTTCGATAAAAAATCAAAACTTCTACTTTTTAAAAAAAGAAGAAGATATTTTATCGCATAACTTTGCATATAATCAAAAAATCATTGATAAAGTACATGAATATGACTTAAATCCCATTTTTAGAATTGAAAATTCAACGAAACCATTAAACCAAATAGTAATAAATCAACTTATTAATGTAAAAAATAAATATAATGCTAACATTTTATTTTCGGGCCAAGAAGTTATCGGTTACCCGAATATTAATAACTTAAAAAAATGGACAAACCAATTATCTAAAGTAGGGTATCATTTTTATGCTATCGAATTTAGTCTTCAAAGAGGAATACAGACCGTTGCTCGCCAAACCAATTATGATATGATTAAGCTCCATAGTATTAATTTGAACAATAAAACAATGGAACAAAACATCGACCAAGCTGCAAGAGCAGTAAAAGAAAGAAAAATACGTTCTATTTTCTTTCGTTTTGAAGATGGTGATGCTATTGCGAGTATAGAAAGTGCTAAACATTTTATTAAAAATGTCCATACAAAATTATCGCCAAATTACCATAGTGGTTCTCCATCAACTTTTAAGGAAATAAATATACCAAAATGGACCCAAATTGTTATTTTAATTTCAGGTATCCTCTTCACCGGATTAGGAGTATCAACACTTAGAAGTAGAATGCTTGTTATTGCTGCTAGTATATTTATGACCTGTTTAGCTATTTTATATCTAGTTAGCCAAAAATTATTATTACTGCAAGGATTTGCACTAATCATAGGTATAGTAGCGCCAATTTTTAGTATATTGTCTACAATGACGTTGCAGAGAACTACCATACGCTATATATCGTTACAATATTTAAAAGCTCTCAGTATTACCTTTGTAGGGATATTAATTGTCATCGGATTATTAAATGGAAACGAATTTATTACGGGATTTGAAATATTTAGAGGGGTTAAATTAGTATATATAGTCCCGATTGTTTTCATAAGCGTATATTTGCTTTGGAGAGAAGGTTTGAAGCTTTTAAACCAATCTGTGAAATACTGGCATCTTGCCTTATTATCTCTAATTGGCATAGTTGGATTATATTATATTACTCGTACAGGTAATAATGCTGCAGTAAGCAGCATTGAGCTAATGGTTAGAAGCTCGTTAGAAGAATTATTATATGTCCGACCAAGAACGAAGGAATTTTTAATAGGTTTTCCACTTTATCTGCTAGCTATTTATGTAATTAACTTCAAAAGCCTATTAGGAAAGTTACTATTAATACCTGGTGTAATTGGGTTTTTATCAATTATGAATACTTTTACGCATATTCATATTCCCTTGCATATTTCATTATTAAGGTCAGCTTATAGTATAATAATTGGTTATGTTATTGGGCTGCTATTTATATTCTTATATAAAAAATGTGCACCTGTAGTTGAAAAATGGATTAGCAAGAGGTGGGCATAATGCATATCGTACTTTCTGGATATTATGGGTTTGACAATGTTGGAGATGAAGCAATACTATTTTCGATTATTCAGGCATTAAGAAAATTACAGCCGGATATAGAACTCACTGTTTTATCGCATCATCCTAAAAAAACATCAGAAATTTATGATGTTAAGTCCGTTAGTCGTAATAACATAAATAAAATTATCCAAGCGCTTAAAAAGTCTGATGGATTAATTAGTGGTGGAGGGAGCTTATTACAAGACAAAACAGGGCACTTTACAATTCCTTATTATTTAGGAATTATAAAGCTAGCAAAACTTTTAAATAAACCTGTTTTTATTTACGCTCAGGGAATGGGACCAATAAATGGATTCTTAAGTGAGTTGCTAGTTAAAGCAACTCTAAATAAAGTTGACCAAATTACCGTTCGTGATGAAGCCTCCCAACATTTATTAAAGGATATCGGAATTAAACAGCCGGCAAAAATTGTACCTGATCCTGTTTTAGGGTTAAATCCGCATGATTATAAACATAATTGGCAACCAATCAATGAACTTAACCAAGAAGAATTTATTACTGTAAGTGTGCGTAATTGGCATACTAAATATCCATTTAACGAAAAGCTTGCTCATTGTCTAGATCTACTTGTTAAAGATGGTTATGGAATTGTTTTTGTACCGATGCATGGCAAACATGATAAAATAAAATCGCAGGAGATTGCTAAAATAATGCAAGAAAAAAGCTATATATCACCTGCTGACACGCCTTTACAATCTAAAATTTCACTGATTGGGGATTCTAAACTCTTAATTGGGCTACGTCTACATTCATTAATTTTCGCAGCAATAAACTATACTCCTTTTGTAGCAATATCTTATGATCCAAAAATAGATGCTTTTGCTTCGCTATGTGAGCAACCAATAGGTGGAAATGTAGAGTCAGATAACTGGAATGGTCAAACATTATATCAACAAGTAAAAAATATGCTATCCAATTATGAGCGAAACACTGACATACTTAAAGAAAAAGTCCAGATTTTACAACATCTGGCTCGTAAGACACCAGAGCTAGCATTAAGTGTTTTTTCAAAAAAGGCATATTAATAACGAAGGCTTTCTTAACCAGAGCGTATTAGAATACTGGCTTTTGTTTTTCAGCAAGAACAAAAGCCAAGTGCTCAGTTAGCAATGTACATGTACAAACTCAAGATCTTCTAACGGGATAAAGTGAAACTTCATTTCTTGGAACGCTTTTCCCCAAGAAATGTTAGTTAAACCAATCGGGGATTTAGGATCCGTTTTTCTCAACTTGTTCGCAACATCATTCGCTCATTTTTGAATGGAGAAAAATACGGATCCTTACATCCGGGATAAAGGAAGAGACTTGGACAAAACTAAAACAGCTGATTAAAAGACGAACAATAAATCGTCCTTGTACTATAGGAAAGTATAAAATTTTATGGTTTATCGTATAAGAAAAACTACGGCTTTCGCTAAGGAATTGGCGATAAGCCAAGCTTTTCTAATGTATACGTAAGTTTAGCGTAGTCAACATATGTAGACTCCTGCGGGAATAGCTCGAGCTGAAGATCCCTCAGGAAAGCGATTTTTGCTTTCCGAGGAAGCTGAGGCCGGGCCCGCGGAAAGCGAAATATGTTGACGTAGCGAGGATAGGATTTTTTAACACAAACAAACCGAACAATTATAATGTGATTACCCCCAAAAGTTAGAGTTTTATTATACAGTTGATTGGCTGGATTGCGTTCGATACTCGACTGGGCTCAGCCCGGCCAATTTTTCTTTTATTCGTTCATGATTATACCAATAGATATATTCTTCAATCCGACTTTTTAATTCTTCATAGCTTACTAATTTTTCTCCATAATACATTTCTTGTTTTAAAATGCCAAAAAAATTCTCCATGGAAGCATTATCCGCACAGGTTGCTTTTCTAGACATGCTTTGGAATACTTTATTCTCTTTTAATGTTCTCACCCATTGGTTGTGTTGGTAATGAAAGCCTTGGTCAGAATGGATGGTGGTGCGATAGGTTGCATGATTCTTTATTATCTCTATCGTTTCTTTTAAAGGTTCTATGACAAGATCTAACGTTGGACGTTCCTTGATTTTATACGCAATAATTTCTCCGTTATAAAGGTCAAGAATCGGATTTAAATATAACTTCTCTTCACTTAGACATTTGAATTCTGTAATATCGGTTACTAATTTTTGAAGAGGAATTGGCGTGTTAAAACGGCGAGACAATCGGTTTTTCGCCACTTTTCCAACGTTTCCCTTATAGGAATTGTATTTACGGGATTTTCGCATAAATTTCACACATTTCAATCCCAATTCGCACATAATGCGATATACTTTTTTATGGTTGATAACGTATCCTAATTTATTTAGTTCTCTAGTAATACGTTTATAGCCATAACGTTCATGGAACTTTTTAAATAAATCGATAATGATTTTTTTTAGTACTTTGTCTGAATCTTCTCTGCCAAAATTTTTCACATGATAGTGATAGGTTGCTTCAGGTATGCCCACAATAAGGAGAATATCTTTTAATCGGAATCCTTCTTCTTTAAGTCCAAATGCCACCTTTGCCTGTGCTTTTCGTGGAAGGCATTTGGATTCTCCCGAAAAGCTCGTAGCTTTTTTAGGTACGCATTTTCTAGCCTTAATAGTTCATTCTCTCGTTCTAATATTTCTTCACGTGTTAACTTTTTTTCTTCCTTTTTCTTCCGTTTATTGGGTTTCTTAGACATAGAAGACTCCCCCTTTGGTTTCAGGCCTTCTACTCCTTGTTCCTTAAATTCTTTCATCCAGCGTCTAATTAAGGAAGGGTTGTTCAATTTAAATTGAACAGCAGTTTCTAAAAAAGTAGCACCTGTCTTTAACACAAATTGTATCGTATTTAATTTAAATCGAACAGGATAAAACTTCCTAGCTTTTTTTCTTTTTAACCCATCCATTCCCTGAGACTTATAGACTTTCACCCATTCAAATATTGGTGTTGCGCTACCCATATTATATTTTTTTGCCAATAATTTATATCCTAGGTTGCCATATAAATACTCGGTGACAAGATTTATTTTAAATTCTTCACTATATTTAGCCATAAAAACACCCCCGAAAATTAGATTTTCTACTCTAACTTTCGGGGGTCGGCACCTAAGTGAATTGTTCGGTTTTTGCTATTTAGTATTTGCTTATGTCCCAATCCCTTCCTTTGGATTCCAACCGAACTGATGTTAACTTATCGAAGGAAAAAGTTCGAAGTTTGCTAGCTGCTGCCGCCTGCTGGACGAAACGGATTTAGATTTACAGATATGAACAAATTTTTACATAATTAGTGTTCCAAATTATTCACGTTATTTGGAATTTTCATCTCCTATTCTTTTAAAATATCCTTATTGAGAATATACACCATATAACAGGTCCGTATTTTTGTATTGCATGCCAACCAAACTCTCTGATTAAAGACATAAATAAAATGCGAACAAAACTTGAAGCTTTGTTCGCATTTTATTTTATATCTCTTAACAAGATATTTTCTTTCTTAGCACGATTTAAACTCAAATGAAACGGATCCATTTTTCCAAAGATAGACCAATAGAATGGTATAAACTTATATACAAGCCTAACGGTTAACCAGCTAAGTAAGCTTACAAGCACGAAAGTAACCAATTGCCAACTGTGATAGATTATCGGAGCTCCCGAACTAATTAATCCTCTAAAAATCATTAGAAATAATGGATGTACTAAATAGATTCCAAATGAAGTTGCACCAATCTCCATAAAAATTAATTTAGTTTTTAAACTAAATGTTTTATTTGCTATATGTGCTAAATAAAACAGTAACAATCCAGCAAATAACGCGTGAGTCGCCCAGGCGAACTCTCCAAGATAATTACTTACCATTGTTGGAATGTTATTTGAAACAGAAGAAAATATATTCGTGCGCACAGCATACATATAACTGGTATAGAGAATTAATAATCCACCGTATCCAGTACCTATCACTATTAAGATACGATCTCTGAAGGTAGATTTTCTTAATTTAAGTTTAATTTCATTATAATATATACCAAGATAAGCTCCAATAAAATAAAAAGAAAGGTAAGAAAGTGAAACAGAATTTTTCCATGGAATATGAAAATAACTTTTATTTAATATGACCCATGCCCATTGTAATAATAACCCAATCCAGATAGCATGCTTTCTTAGAAATGAAGATTTTTTAAACAGTATTAAAAACAGTGGAAATAACAAATAAAGTTGAACACTGATAAAGACAAAGTATAAGTGTGTATGCGCCTTTCCTAAAGCTAATAAAGTAAAAAACCTACTAACTGCATAGGAGATACTAGAATAATCATAATATACATACATTTTTACGATAAAATAGATGAAAGAAAAAATAAAATATGGAATTAAAATGAACTTCAGCCTCTTCATATAAAACCGCTTCATTAATCCCATACTCCATTTTCTAGGGTAATAATTGTAAAACAATACAAAACTGCTTAACATAATAAATGTTGGTGTTCCTAATTTACCAGCTATATTAAAAAAGTTATATATTGGAAATAGCACTGAATCTGTAGGAATATTTGTTACCCCGCTTGATGAGGCATGAACTACCACCACTGCTAAAATGGCAAATGCTCTAGCAAGCTGTATTTCATCTAATGATGGCCTTTTTACTGTATTCACAAATATCACCCAAACTAATATAATTTACTTATACAGGATTGCCGACTATAAAATAAAACTTTATGCAGTGGGCTTCATCTCCTGTTGATTAAAGTAGAACAAAAGCTAAAATTTCGGCATCCTTGAAAACCACGATGGCAATTCAAGTAGTTTTCCTTATCCTTGAAAAACCGCGGTGTATCGCTGTCGTAGCTTTCCTTGTTCTGCTGCTCCAAACAAATTAGGTATTTACGTATCGTTACCTCCTACTTAGACTTTTGCGTATTCTCAATGACTCAGAAGTAGAATCATATGTCACCTTAAATTCAAGATAACTGTAGTTGAAAAACAAAATTTTACTTAGATGCCATCATTCATTTCAATTTTATCTTAGCTCCCTCAAGCCAATTTAAAACCGGTCGATATTTTACACTAATAATACCTGTTAATTCTACTAGTAACTCTACCATAATTAATACCAAAACTAATATAATGACTGATCCCCACATCGCTGATCGCGTCAAGATAATCCCTGCTAAACTAAAGAAGCCGCTCATAACATATAGTAAAATCACTGTTTGCCTATGTGTATATCCCATTTTTATGATACAGTGATGTAAGTGGGATTTATCCGGTGAGGACAATGGTTTCTTATGAATAATTCTACGAATAATCGCAAATAACGTATCTAGTATTGGAATAGCTAAGATAATAATTGGCACCATTAATGAAAATATAGCTACATTTTTAAACAGACCAATAACTGCTATTACACTGATCATATATCCAAGAAACAAAGATCCTGTATCGCCCATAAAAATCTTTGCAGGATGAAAATTATATACTAGAAATCCCAAAGTGCTTCCTAATAACATTAAAGAAATTAAAGCTATAGGGAAATTCCCCATTGAAATTGCTAAACCAGATATCGTTAATAATGCAATAGAAGATACTCCTGCAGCTAATCCATCTAAACCATCAATAAGATTAATTGCATTTGTAATCGCAACAACCCAAAGTATAGTGAGAGGTATTGATGCTGCACCAAATTCTATTTTATCTCCAAAAGGCACCGTTATAAATTCTATGCTATATCCTCCAAAGACAGGGACCATCGCTGAAATAACTTGACCAATTAACTTGATTTTTGCGGAAAGCTGGAACAAGTCATCCATTATTCCCACAAATAAAATGATGGTTGATCCTACAACAATTGGCCAAAAAGAAGCCGTACTTGGAAGAAATAACAAAAAACCAATAAAAAAGCTAACATAAATAGATAATCCTCCAAGTCTAGGCATAAGCTTTTTATGAACTTTACGATGGTTTGGTTTATCAACAGCACCTAATTTAATAGCCAGTCTTTTTACAAGTGGTGTTAAAACAATTGCTGCAATAAAGCATATAATAATACTACTGTAGTTCACGGAGATCCTCCTACTTAGGCAATAGTTTATAACCTTCCCTTTTTAAAATAAAATGCGCAAAAGAACATCGAAGCACAATCTCTACTTTTAGGAAGCTGTTCAAAAAGTCCGGTAAAAATGACACATCCATTTTTTCATTGGCTTGTTTCTTGTTGCTCATGCTTCGTAACTAGGTGCACTGCACCACTCAGAACTTTAACACACAGGACGTGTTGGTATGTCAGCGTTGTTACAGAAAAGGAAAGCTAGCATGATATATCGCGTTTTTTAGGAGTAAGACTTTGACAGCGATACATCACAAGAAGAAAAAGTGTTTTTTTCAAGGACATTACGAATTAATCGATATTAAGCTTTTTCATCCTCTATTTGTACATACACTGTACTATATTTTGCTAAACAATTGCCCTGTTAATTTCAGTGGAATAAGCATATATTTTATATTTTTCCAATTCATCTGTGGTTATAAGTACGGATGGGTATTTTCTAAAGCGTTTCATTTGGTCAACGCTATTGACCGTCCAGGCTACAACTTGAATTCCTAATTTATCACATTTATGAATATATTTTTCTTTTAAACCATCATACTTAACAGCAATATAAGTTGCATGAAGCTTTTCTATTAATCTAAAATGGGACCGTTTTAACTTATTTACGAGTGGCCCTATTTTTATATCGCTAGAAATTTTTCTTAATTTTGCTAATGATTGATGGTCAAATGATATAACATAAACTTGATCTAACATATCAAGCTTCTTTATAATTGCAAAAACTTTTTCTTCCATACAATTATATAATTTCGTATTTTTCATTTCTATAGAAACAATCACTTTATTTTTAGCTAATCGAAGTACTTCCTCTAGAGTGGGGATCCTCTCAAACTCTCCTACTGTAAAATGTACTAGTTCTGATAGCGTATAATGACGTATTTCTCCACTCCCATTAGTCATTCTATCGATCTTATGGTCATGCATAACAACAGGAATACCATCTTTACTTAAATGCACATCTAATTCAATGTGCGTAAAGCCTAGTTCAATAGCGGCTTGAAAAGAAGACAATGTATTTTCTGGATACTTAACTGGATAGCCTCTATGACCAATTCCTCTAATATGCAAATGAATTCTCCTTCCTAGATTTGAGAATAAAATTTATGTCATTTGTTTATTTCATTATAAACTTAGACTATTAAAATTATATTAGAAAAAAGTAAATTATTTGTAAATTTTAACTTCCTTTTAGGCTAAAGGTATTACTAAATCATAATAGGAAAATCAAGAAACCATATTAAAGGCCTTTTAGAATAAACTCTTAGCCAACAAAATAAGATCCTTATAAGGAAGCCTTACCTAATATAAGTAATCCATCTCATGAAATTTGATAATTCGATTTGCTATTCGTAACAGCACTCATTAATTTCTTTACAATAGTTACTGCTACACAGCCATTTAATACACACATCATTGGAATTATAAAAAATCCATAACGTGGGATCGTTAAAAACAAATTAGATAATGCAATATACATGATAATCATTCCAGAAATTGCAACTATTCTTTTATTGCGAATAAACATAGAAATAAATAATGATACAAAGGCTGTATTAACAATAATAGTATGTACAATTTTAAAATATAAAGTAATATTAGATGCTGGATAAAAGTAAATGGCATCCGGCAGCTTAAACAATTCATAAGTCTTCCCTACAGTAAACCAAGCGAACCATAATCCAAAGTTAGTTTGGAAACCTTCTTTGATTTTCATCAAAGCATATTCTTTACTGTCCACCCCTAATTTCTCTTGTTCCTTAAAATAATCAGAGAAATCATACATATTAAATGGATTACTACCGGCAAACCAACTATTGCCAGAATGAGTAGAAAAAAGGATGAATTCATGGAAAAGAATAAAGTTTCTAATAACCCAAGGGCCAATTACAATAAAAGCTCCTAAAGCCCAAATTCCACTCGTAATTAACCATTGCTTTAGATTGGACCGATACTTCATAGATATTATTAAAAATCCAATCAAAACTAAAGGTGCAATAACTGGTCTAATCATAACACTGTAACAGAAAATAACTGCAAACAATAAATGGAGATATTTTTTGTCTGTTTTGATTGCAAGAATAAATATATAAGTTGCTAAACAAAAAAAGAAAATCGCTGGTATTTCGGTTAAAGCGGTTCGAAAAAAATGAAGCGGTGTAAAATAAGTTGCATACAGTCCGCTTGCAATAACTCCTGCCCAACGGCTTTTAACGACGTTTTTTGCAATTAAATAAACTAACCATATTGTCCCTACGCTTAATAATAAATTAAATACCTTTACTATTGTCATCTGTTCCATATTCAATAAATTTGCAATTTGAAATAAGGCAACGAGTAACATCGGAAAACCGGGTGTTACAAACGCATTACTTTTTAAATCTGTATTGTAGCCATATATACCATCTTCAATGATTTGGTTTGCCATTTTAGTATATAAATAAGCATCTCTGCTGCCATATTTCCAAGTATGCTCCTTAAGTTTAGCTACCTGTTCACTTATTTCTCCATTTTCTAATTGCTCTTCAATTTCCTCTTTTGATGGTTTTATGAAATTACTTCCTGGATGCTCTATCAAATAATAAATATGTAATAAAGTTGATCCAATTAAAATGGCTACAAGTATATATAAGGTTAATTTTTTTTGTATGTGATTAAATTTATCTTGCAATTAAATACACCCCGAATACAATTACTACTGCTCCAACCCATTGGATTGGCGTCACAACCTCTTTAAATATAAAAAAACCAATAAAAACACCTAGTACATATGCTAAACTCTGAAATGGGTAGGCAATGCTAAATGGCATTCTTGAAAGTATATAAAGCCATAGACCTGTTGCAAATACATAAATAATGCCCCCACCAATAAAATACGGAGATTTTATAATTGAAATAATATTTCCCAACCCCATTATTCCAATTTTCGATACTCCAACTTTCCATAACATTTGCCCGCTTACTAATAATATAATATTTATAATTAACAATAAGTAATTCATGGTTGTTTATTCCTCTGATTAGAAACTTGTTTTTGATACTCTTCTTTAAGTAACGCAAATTCTTGAGTCAAAACAAATACTTTATTGTTCAATTTCGATATTCGCTTTGTTAAATCAAATATCATCACAATAATACTTAGTAATCCAAACAAAAACAGTAAACTTGGAGCGTATACTATATTTAATAAATCAGCTAAAAATTCTAACAAGCCTCTAGATAAACTTAATATTCCTAACAGAACACAGGTAAAGATCCAAATTATGGAGTCCCTCGTTTCTAAGATCCCTCTACGAACCGATTCTATTACTAAAATAAAGAGAGCGAATACGATAATAAAACTAAAAAACGTAATATCCATAGAACAACTTACTCCTTAACAATTGATTGCATCAATATGGATAGTGTTACTTTCCCCATATAGTAAACACTTTTCCAAAATGTTATTGAAGACTCTCCACCTTGCCGAGCTGCCATATTTGCGGTTACTTCTCTAATTCGCATATTTTTTCTGTTCAGATGCATAAGAACCTCAGGCTCAGGATAGTCTTTAGGATAATCATGTGCAAATAAACAAATTACTCGTCTGTTTATAGCACGATAACCTGAAGTTGGATCTGTATAACTTTTGTTAGTCAGTAATTTTAAAATTAAATAAAAATAGTAAATCCCTATTCTTCTTGTCTTACTTCCACTATAGCTCGTCTTTTGTAAAAATCTTGAACCAACAACCATATCTTCTTCATTCTTTATGATTGGCTTAATTAACTCTAGAAAATCATTGGTATTGTGCTGACCATCTGCATCAAACTGAACTGCAATCTCATATCCATGGTTATAAGCATATTTATATCCTGTTTGAACTGCCCCGCCTATTCCCAGATTCATTGGAAGATTTAACAGTACAACATCAAAACTTGCTACAATGTCTGCAGTTTTGTCAGTGGATCCATCATTTACGACACATATTTCCAAGCTTTTTATGTTACTTTTTAATTTCATTAGACTGTTCAATGTAGAAGCAATACTCGCTTCTTCATTGTAAGCTGGAACGATAATCAATGTTTTTGGTACTTTTATAACCATCTTCCCACCCCTCTCTTAGAAAGACTTGGCTTA
The DNA here is from genome assembly GCF_053667775.1 of Cerasibacillus sp. JNUCC 74. Next base: position 3,654,193 of record NZ_CM132207.1, read on the forward strand.
TTACCAAGTCTTTATGGCGAAAGCTATCGTTTTTCTTATACGATAAAGTGAAACTTCATTCAGTAAGAGTTATCTTCCCCTCTCCTACTGAATGTTAGTACCACAAGGGTATGACCTAAAGGCCCTTGAACCAATCGGGCATTTAGGTGCCGTTTTCTCCCATTTAGATTCTTTTGTATCAATTTAGGACTTGAAGTGGGAAACTTACGGCACCTTACATGCGGGATAAAGTGAAACTTCATTCCGTGAAATGCTTTTTACACGGAATGTTAGTTGAACCAATCGGGCATTTAGGTGCTGTTTTCTCCCATTTAGACTCTTTTGTATCAAATTTAGGACTTGAAGTGGGAAACTTACGGCACCTTACATGCGGGATAAAGTGAAACTTCATTCCGTGAAATGCTTTTTACACGGAATGTTAGTTGAACCAATCGGGCATTTAGGTGCCGTTTTCTCCCATTTAGACTCTTTTGTATCAAATTTAGGACTTGAAGTGGGAAACTTACGGCACCTTACATGCGGGATAAAGCCTCAGGTTTTATACTTTCCTATAGTACAAGATTAAATGGTGATTTCGTAATTATTATTCACTTGTTTTAATCGCTATATTCATTTTCAATTGCACCAAAAAAGAGGGTATCCTAAAAACATACTTCACCCTACTATGACTGGGGGACTTCAAAATTATTTTTGATATACTTATTAGTGTAAACATTGTATATTAATTAAATATTAGGCAAAGGTAAATTTCTTGTAAATTTTAACAAATATTATTTTAAAAATATTTTTATACCGCTTATTAAATGATAAATATTTAGCAAGATATCATAAGTTCTACGACATCCTACTAAATATTTAAACTTTCTTATTTAAAGCTAGTGCTTGTAAGTCATCCGGCTCTCTTTTCTTGTCAACTGCATTTCTTACTATTTAACCCCCGTATTTATCCACCTCCTCCCTCATATTTATCTTTCATATTTTGTAAATATTCTTTCGATGTTCCTTTTGGAATGCTTAAACTCTTCCATTTATCTCCTTTTAGCTGTTTTCCGATATATACAATTGACCAATATGACCAGAATAGTGGGCAAGCTGCCTCTCAATTGCATCTATTACTAACAGTGGTTCTGCTCGAATCATTTAAAAACGAAATTTAATATAAATAAGCACCTCAAAAGTCTAATTTCACTCTAACGTTTGAGGTGCATAAAATACTGAATATTTCCTTTATTTAAGCGAAAATTTCCCAAAACCACCCAAATAATAATGCTAATTTAGTAAAAATATAGCTGAACAAGCTGTCTTCTTCACTATCCTTGTTCTTATCTTCATTTTTATCCACTAATTTAGTAACTGTATAGGTTGTAATTGTTTCATGTCCAGCTAAATCGACTGCTTTAAATTCAAATTTATTTTTTCCTTCTGTTAGATCGAGCTCTACCTCAATTTCTTCATGAAAACGATTTTTCCCATATGGTTGAGATAGGTCATGTCTATATACATGATCACCATCGACAAATAAATGGATGGCATCAAAATTATCTCTGACTTTTGCTTTCACTGTGATCGTATTTGCTTTCGTTTTCTTTTTTCCTTTTACACTTAACTTAGCAGGTTGGCTATCAACGAAATAGCGGCGGCCAATTTCCGTCTCATTGTCACGTTTATCAATTGCCTTTATTTTGGCAAAATGATAGTCGTCTTTTTTATGTGTTACCGGTAAGGAAAAATTATAGCGGTTTTTCTCTTTATTAAAAGTTAATTCTGCCTTCTCACCATTAATGGTTACTTCCTTTACTTCCGATTCATCTGTTACATAGCCTGAGAATACAACTTCCTTACTATCGCTTACACTCAATGATTCTGGAGATTGTAAACGAAGATCAGGTACGGTTGTATCTGGCTTCACCATTTCCGCTTCTGCTTCTACTTTATTTCCGGCATAATCGGTAGCAACAACCGTAATAGTTGATTCTGAGTCCATATTTGGCAAGGAGTGTTCTGTCTCACCATTTACATAAGGCTCCTTTAATACCGATTCACCATCTATCAATACATCCCAGGAAGCAACACCACTTCCAACTTCTGTGTCTTCCACATGAACCGTAAGCAACTCTTTATCAAAGCTATAGGAAGCTTCAAGCTTTGGAGGCGTCTTATCTAAAATAACTGGGAGCTTTAGAGCCTGCCATTTTGCTCCTTCATAATCAATGATCCCTTCTGCTTGTAAATAGTATTTACCTTCCGGCGCAGGCTTACCTTTGATTTTACCATCCCATGCCCTTGCACTCGAAATAGAATAAGAGGTTCCAATACCAGAATCATAGAAATCTTTCCTAATATTAGACTCCAAGCGAATTGTACGTATTTTTTCCCCTTTTTCATTTAAGACAGTAAATCTTGCATCTTTAGCATTTCTTAAAAATGATAATATCATTAATGCATCATCTTGAACGCCATCATCATTTGGGGAGAATGCAATTTTTTCCGGGTTCATTTTACCAGTTACCAAGTCCTTGCCTAAAAAGTCATATTGTATCTCACCATCCGCGTCTTTTCCAGCCGATGTAATAACACCTGTCATACCATAAAAAGAGTCATCCTCCCACATAGGCTGGTCAAAAATTGGTGCACGATTCCAATCACCTTTAAAGCCTGCATAAGGAACTGTTAATTTCGGATGTGTGTCTGTCGGATCTGTCAATGTGACGAAACCTTCCAGCCAGTAACCATTTGTAAACTGTTTTATTAAAGAATCGTCTACAGAGCTTACATCAATCGTTACGGTAAAGGTTACCGCCTCGTTTGCCGGCACTTCGATAGAAGCTTTGTCCTTACCATTAATTTTAACAATGTCACCTAGATCATTTGTTGCTAAAACGTTTGGAGCCGTTACAATCTTGTCATTGCTAATTGCTGTTGTATCTGTTTGAGCATTGGCTTCCACTTCATATTGGATCGGTTCATCACTAAAGTTTTCTGCTGTTAATTCAAAGGAAACTCGATCAGCAGAAACTTCTTTTAACGCTACTTTCGCTTCTTTCGTTTTTGCTTCTGTTACCATTACTGGAGTAGCCAGTGCCGCATGCAATTGCATCAAACCAGAACCCTGACGGCGAGGAGAAACAAGCTCATCTTCAAATGTCACTTGTTTAGATGTATTCATTAATAAATTTTTAGCTAGCTTGATCCGTTCAGCTTGTTCATAACCGAATTCCTTATCCACACGTTGTAAAACTAATGCTCCACCTCCCGCAACATGTGGGGCTGCCATGGAAGTTCCGCTCATCAATCCATATTGATTATCGTTTAAAGTGGAATAAATTTGTCCACCAGGAGCAGTAATTTCCGGTTTAAAGTCAAGATTCGGTGTTAAACCCCAAGAAGAAAAAGCACTCATTTTACCTGCATCAGGATTGTCCATCGTTCCCGATTCTCCAAAAAAGGCAATGGATACAGATTGATCCTTCCTAATTGCCTCAACTAATTTATCTCCATCGCTTTTTAACATGAACAACTGAGGAATTGTAATTTCTGAATCTGTCGCCATACTAACGACACCATCTGTATTATTATAAATAATAACCCCGGCAGCGCCTGCAGCTTGTGCATTTAACGCTTTATCTGTAAACGTAATTTCTCCACGCTGAATCAATGCATATTTCCCTTCCACATCTATTCCTTTAAAATCTTCTGGAAGGCCTAGCCCAGCATCAAAGACAGTAAATTCACTACCATCTGTTGGTGGACTTGTATTACCTGCTGAGAGGAAAGCAGCCGTGTCCTCCTCACCGTCAATTTTATGCGTTAATTCATCTACTTCCATAAATGTATTTTCAAAAGAAGCAACTTGCAATGATTCTGTAGCAACACCTGGAGAACCGACTAACCCATAATCTGGGTTAGTAGCAAATGGGAAAGAAAATCCATCTCCAAATAAGGCTGAGTTGCCACCGGATATGGACATTAACACTCCATTCTCAACAGCGCGTGAGACTGCTTGTTGCTCTGGTGAATCTTTACTCACATAGCCTGCAGGTGAACCTAGACTTAAGTTTAGAGCATCTACCCCTAATTTAATCGCATCATCAATCGCTTTTATATAAACATCTCCAAATGTTGATTGCATCTGAGGATCATTTCCAAATACCTTTAAAGCAAGTAATTGAGCTTCTGGTGCGATTCCAAGTATTCCTTTATTCTCCTCATCTCCGTTCGCCCCTACTGTACCCGCTACATGCATTCCATGGTAACTTGCTTTGGAATGAATCTCTCTTATCTCCTCATTTTTATCCATATAATTATAGCCATAAGGTACTTTATCTGAATAAAACTTACCTGGAAGTGACTCTTCTTTAATGACTGATTGAACTACTTCTTTAGTTAATGCAGCAGTTTTTGTATCCGATATTTTCATATCCTGGTGATTCGGATCAATACCTGTATCAATAATACCAATTAGCATCCCTTCACCTTTGAACTGGTATTCTCGCCAAGCCGTTTGGGCCTCTACTAGTTCTTTACTATATTTCATTTCTGGTTTGGCAATTGGGCGCTCGTATTCATTTACGATATGCACTTTTTTTACACTGCGAATTTCCTGAATTTTTCCAATGTCTTTCTCCTTTACCTCTGCACTAAAACCATTTACGACAGTGGTAAATTCCTGCAGATATTTTGCTGTTACTTTTTTTTGCTTGATCTCATCTTTAATCGACTTTTGCTTTGTCTTTACAGCTTTATCCAGCTTCTTTTTTTCCTTTTCCGGCATGCTATTAAATGTTATACCTTTCTTTGTTGCTATTTCAATCGTAGGTTGATCTTCTAGCTCCACAATAACACGAACTTCTTGATCAGAATTCTCTGTTTCCATTAACTTATCTGATAACAAATCTGACTTTTTTGCTGGTTGAGGTAATTGTTTCATTGCTTGCACCGTAGAAAAATTACTAAATATGAGCAAAAAGACAAATAAAACAATAAAAGAACGTTTTCGTGTCGAATGAGACTTCATACATATTCCCCCTTTATTTTTATTAATCATTTACCGTTTGCTACATTTGCCTCCTTCCTTTAGACATAATATTCTGATAGATTTAATAATAGTAAAATTTGGATTATTAAAGAAGTGCTAATAGTCCCGTATACAAATGAAGTCTGTGTATTAATCGACAAATAACTACAAGAAAAATATATTTAAAAAGAATTATTATGGTTATTTCTAGAGTGATAATTTGAAGTTATCTAGCAATTGTTTTTTAGCAGAGATACGTTTTATAAATAGATTGTGGAACAGATGATAAGGGAATTATACGTATTTATGATATATAGAAGCTTTTGCTTAATTATCTTCGCATGTATAAACATGTTGTGAACAAAATTATATTCTTCCCTTTTTCCTCCATTCTTTTACTTATCATGTTTAAGAAGATAGCTTATTGAAAATCTCTAATATATGAAATAACTTTTTGATATTTCGACAAAACCCATAGGTAATATAGATTATTTTTTCGTCAAATTATGCACATTTATAATAGGTAATGGTATCTCGAATCAAGGTTTATAAATAAGAAGCAAATTATGTAAATGAGAGAAATACGAAAATCTTAACTGGTGGATAAAGGAAGTACATTGATGATGAAGCCGATGTTGACTTATCGTACAGTTTGGGCTGGCAGCACGAGCGCGAAAGCTGGTCACAAAAGCGCAAGTGCTAGGTTAGTGACGAACAAACAGATATGGTTTTCTTTCCAATAAAAAAGCTCCTTCAGACTATCTGAAGAGAGCTTATTTTACTTAAAACCATTGCGTATGGAAGACGCCTTCTTTATCCTTTCGTTGATACGTATGTGCGCCAAAGTAATCACGTTGTGCTTGAACTAAATTCGCAGGTAATTCAGCAGAACGGTAGCTGTCATAATAAGCAATGGCGCTTGAAAATGCTGGTACAGCAATACCATGCTTAATGGCAACAGCAACAACTTCACGCAGTGCTCCTTGATAAGTCTCAACAATTTCTTTAAAGTAAGGATCAAGCAGTAAATTAGCTAATTCAGGATTATGATCATACGCATCTTTAATTTTTTGTAGGAACTGAGCACGGATAATACAGCCACCACGCCAAATCATGGCAATTTCTCCATAATTTAAGTTCCAATTAAATTCTTCTGATTGTGCACGCATTTGCGCAAAACCTTGGGCATACGAACAGATTTTACTCATATATAATGCTTTACGAACTGCTTCAATTAATGCTTGTTTATCTCCTGTAAATGCTGTAGACTCTGGCCCTTTTAATTGTTTACTTGCTAATACACGTTCTTCTTTCATTGCTGAAATAAAGCGCGCAAATACCGACTCCGTAATCAGTGGTAACGGAACCCCTAAGTCTAATGCATTTTTGCTCGTCCATTTTCCAGTACCTTTTTGACCTGCAGTATCTAAAATAACTTCAACTAATGGTTGATTCGTTTCTTCGTCTTTTTTCGTAAAAATATCTGCTGTAATTTCAATAAGATAGCTATCGAGCTCACCTTTATTCCATTCTGCAAACACCTCATGAAGCTCGTCTGCATTTAAACCAAGTACATGCTTTAAAATAAAGTATGCTTCTGAAATAAGCTGCATATCTCCATATTCAATACCATTATGAACCATTTTCACATAATGACCTGCACCATCCGGTCCGATATACGTTGTACATGCCTCACCCTTTACCTTAGCTGCGATAGCTTCGAAAATTGGAGCAACGAGTGTATGAGCTTCTTTTTGGCCTCCAGGCATGATGGATGGTCCTTTTAACGCACCCTCTTCTCCACCGGATACACCAGTACCGATAAAATGAATACCAGCTTTCTCAAGATCTTTATTTCTACGAATCGTATCTTCAAATAATGTATTTCCACCATCAATTAAAATATCGCCTTTTTCTAAATACGGGCGGAGTGCTTCAATGGTTGCGTCGGTAGCCGCCCCTGCTTTTACCATCAATAGAATTTTACGTGGTTTTTCCAGTAACTGAACAAATTCTTCAAGGGAAAAAGCACCTTTAAAATTTTTATCCTTTGCTTCGTTTTGTAAAAAAGCTTCGGTTTTATCACTGGATCGATTATAAACAGCGACGGAATAGCCGCGACTTTCAATATTTAATGCAAGGTTCTTTCCCATAACTGCTAAGCCAATTACACCAATTTGTTGTTTACCCATGTTTGTATATCATTCCTTTCCAACTTTAAACTGTATATACCTCATTTACTTCTTTTTTATTATAGTAGACTTTAATCATTTTGACGATTTATTTTGTTTTTGTTTTATCTTCACCTTTTCGCCTTATTTGTCTTGTAACTATTAAACGAAGCATGCGCAATACAGGCCGTTTCCCTCCCATAACAATCCCTGCCATTTCCGCAAAAAGATGGAGGAGAACCAGTACGATAATCGTAATAATAAATGAAACGGTGATACTTGCATTGGAAAATAATATAGCTAAAGTTCCAAACAATGCGCTAAATCCATATATAATTAACACTGTTTTACGATGGCTATAGCCTGCCTGTAAAAGCTGGTAATGGATATGTTTATTATCCGGCATCATAATATTTTCTTTATTATAAGCTCTGCGGGCAATGGCAAACAATGTATCAAATATTGGAACAGCTAAGACAATGATTGGAATAATAAAGCTAAATAAAGCAACATTTTTAAATAAACCCAGCATGGAAACAACTGCGATCATATACCCAAGAAAGTTTGATCCTGTGTCTCCCATATAAATTTTTGCAGGGTAAAAATTATGATACAAAAAGCCAAGATTACTCCCAATTAATACAATACAAAGATAAGCAACAATAATTTGCATATCTATAAATGCCATAATACAGATACTAATCAATGCGATCGTCGTTACACCTGTTGCTAGACCATCTAAGCCATCAATTAAATTAATCGCATTTGTAATTCCGACTACCCATAAAACTGTAATCATCACACTAATAAATCCCAGTTCAACGGTTCCGAAAAGTGGAAGAGTTAATTTTTCAATAATCAGCCCTGATGAAACTAAAAATGAAGCTGCAATTAATTGTCCCGTTAGTTTAACCATCGGCTGAATACTAAATCGATCATCTAGTGCACCAGTTATAATAATAACAACTGCTCCAGCAGCTATTTCAGGCAAATGTGGATGGTATGGCTGCAGATAAAGTAATCCAGCTACTGTTCCCAAAAAAATGGCTAATCCCCCCAGACGAGGGGTGACTTTTGTATGTATTTTTCGATAGTTAGGAAAATCAACAGCACCGATAAAAAAGGCCAATTTCTTTACTGGATAGGTAAGTAGAAAAGATGTTATCACGGCGATACTAAAGGCTATAATTAAATCCACATAATTTAACATATCATTCTCCTAAGATTCTTAGCTGTATTTCTCCTTGCTTTTCGTTAACATGTAATCGTCTTAAATTATATCGAACCCTAGCAGTTTTTAGCAAATTTTATTGTATCTATCGATAATTTTTAATAGTATTCTTGTAGAACAAAAGTGGAAAAGCACGCCGTACTAACTGGAGTTCGCCGATGTAGGGAAGTCCCTTGCATTAAGGGGCTCCCTTTTCCTTTTTTTCCATATCCGATTCTAATCGTTGAATAAATTCTTCGGCCGCACTATAGCCCTGCTGTTGTAAATACCAATTATTAGCCGCTGCTTCTATTAACCCAACCACGTCACGTCCTGGTTGTAATTGAATTTCAATACTCGGAATCGTTACACCCATATAATTACAAGTCTGAGTTTCTAATTCCAATTCATTATTTAGTGCATCCTTTTCCCATTCGGTTAAATGAATATCTAATGCAATTCTTGTTTCCTCTTGAAATGCTTTTCGTCCATATAATCGAACGACATTTAATAGTCCAACACTGCGTAAGGCAAGGAACTCTTTATTCGTCCGGTTATGTGTACCAAGCAATGTATCAGGACCTAATTTTTTTAAAACGACAATATCATCAGCAACTAATCGATGTCCTCTGCCAATTAGTGTGTGAGCTACTTCACTTTTACCAATTCCTGATTTCCCACGGAGTAATACCCCAAGCCCAAAAATATTTACACATACAGCGTGAATTGCTGTCTCTGGTGCTAATGCTTTGATCATATAAGCATCATACTTTTCAATAAACGTCGAAGTAGGCTCTTTCGTACGAAGTAGCGGTATTCCCTCTTCCTTGCAAAATTGAGTCAGATATTGCAGCCCCCCCTGGTCAGAAGTTACAATAAAACAAGGCGGATGGTATTTTACAATATTACCAATTCGTAGACGCCGCTGTTTATGGGTCAACTGGTGTAAATAAGTTATCTCCTTTTTACCGAGTACTTGAACATGCTCCATTGGAAAAAAGTCAAAATATCCGATAAATTCCAGTCCTGGGCGATGGGTTCTTGGCTTCGTTATTCTCCGATGTAGTTTATCCTCTCCCACCAGTACTTCCAAATCAAATTGTTGTGCCAAATCTTGAACGGTGACGGACTTCATAGTTATACGCTCCATTTCTTTTACCTATAAGAGATTGTTCAAAAGTTGCTTAAAAATAACACGTTGAATTTTCTGCCTATGTTAGAATGGATGATTTTTTTACATGCTGAAGTTAAAGGTAACGCAAGTGGAAATGCTAATGTCCAACGCATCCGTATAACTAGGCAGTCATCTCTCTAAAAGACTTGACGCTAGACATTTTCTTTATTAACTTGTTCCCATGAACGTGGCATCTTTCCGAAACGGCGATGCCTCAAACTTCTGCGGTTACTTATGAGACGTACGATAAAGTATAAATTTTATGGGCATTTTCATCAATTTTTCTTAACTATTTGAACACCTTAAAATCCTATAAAGTGAAACTTCATTCCGTGGAACTCTTTTTACACGGAATGTTAGTACCACAAGGGTATGACCTAAAGGCCCTTAAACCAATCGGGCATTTAGGTGCCGTTTTCTCCCAAGTTAGACCCTTTTGTACCAACTCAGGTCTTGAAGAGAGAGTCTTACGGCACCTTACATGCGGGATAAACTTAACCCTATTATACATGTTAATAAGAATAAACCCGAAATAGAGAGTTCGTATCGGAAGTATAAAGTGAAACTTCATTCAGTAGGAGTTTTCTTCCATCTCCTACTGAATGTTAGCTTGAACGAATCGGGCATTTAGGTGCCGTTTTCTCCCACTTAGACCCTTTTGTATTAACTCAAGGCTCTTGAAGTGGGAGTCTTACGGCACCTTACATGCGGGATAAACTTTATTAGCTACGAAACTGCGTAAATAGTTCATTACGTCCATGCTGATTGTTACCAACCGGGAGTCTCTTTTTTATTTTACACATGCTGTTCATGCATATGGATAAAAGGAACACCCTCCAAAACGGGGGTGCCCTAAAATGTATAGTCTCATGTCTATCCAATTTTTATACTTATTTTTAGTGATGAGGTCCACGATAAATGCAGCTTCCTTTTACTTAGTAAATTTAAAATCAACTACTTTGTTTTCTTGTTCTTCGTAGCCTTTCATATAATTAATTCTTCTTTGTGCAGCTGTTTGACTTACCTGTTCATCAGCATGATAAGAAGAACGAACTAATGGCCCTGATTCACAATGCTTAAATCCTTTTTGTAATGCAATTTCCTTTAATTCTTCAAACTCATCTGGGTGATAGTAACGCTCAACTTTTAAATGCTTTTTCGTTGGCTGCAAATACTGTCCGATTGTCATAATATCTACTTGATGGGCTAAAAGATCATCCATTGCTTGGATAATTTCTTCTTTTTCTTCTCCTAGCCCGACCATAATACTCGATTTTGTTGGTGTATGTGGAGCAATTTCCTTTACACGCTGTAGTAATTGTAATGAACGATCATAGGTAGCTTTTGCACGTACTCGTTTTGTTAAACGACGCACTGTCTCGATATTATGGTTAAAGATATCCGGCTTACTATCCATAAGCATATGTAAGCTTTCATAATCCCCCTTCATATCAGAAGGAAGAATTTCAATCGTACAACCTGGATTTTTCCTTCTTATTGCCCGAACTGTTTCCGCAAAAACAGCTGCACCGCCATCATTTAGGTCATCACGTGCAACAGCTGTTACTACAACATGCTTCAGCCCCATTATTTTAACGGAATCAGCTACTCGTTCCGGCTCGCCCCAATCTAATTCATTTGGCAACCCTGTTTTTACGGCACAAAAGCGGCAACCTCTTGTACATGTATCACCTAAAATCATAAAGGTAGCTGTCTTTCTTTCACTCCAGCACTCATGTAAATTAGGACAACGCGCCTCTTCACATACCGTGTTTAATCGATTATCGCGCATTAATTTTTTTAGACCCCGATACGATTTATTCGTATTAATTTTCGTTTTTAACCACTCCGGCTTTCTTATATATGTTGCTTCTTTAGACATGAGAAACCGCTCCTTTTAATGGTGTATTTGCATACTTTACTTCAGCTAACTCATAAACTTCACTCCACTGACTCTTTGTTAAAGAGAAAGCTTTAAGTTCAATATCTAACGTATCTGAAAAACCTTTCTTAAATGCTTCTTTTACTATTTCATAGGAAACATGCTCCTGTAATAGCTGACTAATGGTTGTTGCCTTATTCCAAAAAGCCTGTTTTTTTCTTTGCTTTATTCTCTCATTTGGGAATACAAATAAATCAAATAACATATCGATATTCATTGATATCGGAATGGACCCATGCTGAAGCAATATACCTTTCTTTCTAGTTTGTGCATTTCCGGATAGTTTTTTTCCATCAACAACTAATTCATAAAATGCTGGCCGTTCAAAACATATACTGCTTCTTTCTTTAGAAAGTGAATCTGCATACATTGCTTCAATCCCCAAATTTTTATACCCCTGAAGAATTCCTTTCGATAAATCATAATACGCTTGGCGAATAGAAGTAGCAATGGATGGATGATCTTCGGAAATAACGATGCTATACGTTAATTCATCATCATGTAAGACAGCACTTCCCCCTGTCATCCTACGTACAAATTGACATTGATGCTTACGTATACCATCCAAATTAATTTTTCCATCTATTTTTTGAAAATACCCTACAGACAGAGTAGGAGCAATCCACTGATAGAAACGTAATGTTGGCGGTATTTCTCCTTCATGATGCCAATTTAGTAATGCTTCATCTAAAGCCATATTAATCGCTGCATCATGAGGAACATTTTCTAAAAGCCCCCATTGTTCTTTCATGAAAAATCGCCTCCAGAATAAGAGAACCTTTAAAACTTTCATATTTGTTTATGAGGGAGCGAGAAGCATGGTAAATTGAACATTCATACATAAGAGGTTAGAAAAAAGACGTGTCCCTAACCTTCTTTTCTGTGAGAGACCCCTCTAAAATTGAAATCATTCTTTAAAAAAGGAACAAGTCCGCCTATTAATGCAATATTTAGATTAAATATTGCATAGAGGTAAGCAGTTAGTCATAGAATTGGAACGTTTTTATACGCTATCGGTGCCGTTATCTACCACTTTGACTTCTTCAAATCTCCTACACTCTTAAGTGGGAGTCTTACGGCACCTTACATTCGGGATAAATCAGCAGTTAAACTTGATCGGAATGCAATAAAGCTGATTTTAAGATGGGATCATTTTAAGAAAACAAACCAACGATAAAAACTCGATGTGTCTTTTTATTAGCATTTTTGCACATCGTCTATAAGTGAAACTAAGTTTAGTTGCTATGGGCTGACTAATCGTTGTTTAAGCTCGATTATTCCTATTTTCTTGCCGCTTAAAGTAAAAGGATTAGTCGCTCTTTACGTATCGTAAGCTATAGCATCTTGTACAAATGCCATTACAAATTTTCACGGTTAAAGAATGTTCCCCTTAAAAAATTTTATCCCTCTTAACGTATAAAATAAGCTGCATCCACCACGTGAATGCAGCCAAATATGACTACACTTTCCCACGCAGGCATTATCCTGTTCGGGTACGAAGGGTCAAAACATACATGTTCTTCTCAGCTATTCTCTAGCTCCCCTAGTGTTTAAAGGTTCAGTTTCAATTTTTTAGCTATTTTTAGCTTAACAACGATGGTATTAATTGTAAAGTAAAAAATGGAATCCTCCGACTGTTTTCAACAAATTAGTTTAGATTATTTGAAAAGATATATGTTGATTATCTTACGTTCGCAATTAGCAATTCATCTTATACTTTTATATAATTAGTATTAGTCTTATCAAAGAAGTTTTTTTAAAATATGTCCTTATTTCTTATGGATGGTTAGTTGGGTTAATCTGACAATTACTAGCATAACCTCACC